>CAJXVU010000017.1 GCA_913062555.1 uncultured Bacteroidota bacterium | reverse complement strand
AAATTACAATATAGGAGCAGATACTAATACCAATGGATTATTAGATGAGTTTGAAACGGGAACTACAGGTACAATTAATTATGCGTCTACTTATAATACCTATGCTATAGCTGACTTAATAAATACCTGTACAGATAGTGATGGTGATGGAGTTGCAGATCATATTGATTTGGACGATGATAACGATGGTGTTTTGGATCTTCAAGAAGCTGGGCCTTTAAATTTGGCGAGTGAAGTTGATAATTCAACATTGAGTTTAGAATGTGTCAATCCAAGTGAAAGTGTTACTATAAATGCTTTGGGAAATAATGGAGCTGTATGGAGGCCCCTTAATTCGTCATTTGTAGGATGGTTAATATTTACAGAAGGAGCTCTAGGGGCGGAGTATTCTCTAGTCTCAGATTCACCACTTTACAATTATAGGTTAGAGTTGAGTAATCTCTTTTTTGGAAATATTATTGGCAATTTTGTAATTACTCTAGAGGATCAAACCGTACTTAATAATGTGGACTTTACTATAGTTGATGATCCTTCCTTTAATAATGCAGGAGATTATAGTTCTACAGATGTTGATGATCTTGAAAAAATTGAGCATACATATCTAGGAAGTACTTTTCATGCAGTTAGAGATCCTGCCTCAAGTAATATAGGAGATCAAGCTTTTGGAACAATTTCTTTTAATTTACCTGCAAATGTTGGAATACTTTCTGTACAGTATACTATCCTAGGTGTTGGGACTAATATAGCTGGAGCAGCAGCTGTTACTATTAGAGCTAATTGCACATTATTGGATACCGATGGAGATGGTATCAATGATAGTCTAGATTTAGATTCAGATGGAGATGGCTGTAGTGATGCCAACGAAGCCTATACCAATACAGATGCCGATGGAGGAGATACTGGTATTTATGGAACAGACACACCAACGGTTGTTAATGGTCAAATAGATAACAATGGTTTAGTTATTTCAGCAGGCACAACAGGGAGCGCTTATAATACCACACCGGCAATCACAGTAGGAGGTGAAAACACATTCCAGGAAGGCGTTTTAGTAACAGTAGATGTGCTTACAAATCAAATATTAATAGCCCAAGGTGCTACTGCGGTTTTTACAGCAACAGGAGGAACCGCAACGGAAACAGCCCCAGTCAATGCTCCGGGAATAACAACGCCATTAACGGTAACATACCAGTGGCAGATAAGTACAGATGGAGGAAGCACTTATACAAATTTAACCAATGGTGGGATTTATGGTGGCACCACAACAGCAGCGTTAACCTTAACAGGGATTCCTACTTCAGTAAATAATAACAGGTATCAGGTGCTGGTACAAAATGAAGCAAATCTTTGTGGTGCACAGGCAGATGCTTTATTAACAGTATGTGAGATTGATACCAGTGCATCTACAGTTACTCCAACTTCACCAACCACATGTGTCCCAGGAAATGATGGTAGTATTACCATTACTGGTGCAGGCCTAAAAGTAACAAAAACTTATATTGTAACTTATATAAAAGATGGAGCTGCAACAGCTACCACAGTGAGTCCAAACCCAACCACGAATGGCTCAGGTGACTTGATTCTTCCAGGTATTGAATCAGGGAGTTATACCTCAATTACCATTACAGATACTACATATTCATATTGTACCGGGACTGTTTCAGGGACAGTAGTTGTTGCTTCAGCAACAGCAGTAGCCCCAACGGGTACTGCCACACAAAGTTTCTGTAGTATTGATAGTCCCACAATAGCAGATTTAACAGCTACCGGAACTTCAATTCAGTGGTATACAGTTGCAACAGGAGGTACTGCATTATCAAACACATCAGGATTAACAACAGCCACTACTTATTACGCCTCACAAACTGTTGGTGACTGTGAGAGTGATACCAGATTCGCGGTTTTAGTAGCAGAGCAAAGAGCTCCCCAAGCTGGGACAGATGGTATGATTACAATCTGTGCAGGTTTCACGGTAAGTGAAATTGAATTACTAGGTGCTATTATTGGAGAAGACGCTGGAGGAACTTGGTCACCAGCTCCAGAAGGTCCAGGTACTTATCTATATACTGTTGCAGCATCCTCACCATGTACTGTTGCAGACACATCAGTGGTAGTTGTAAGCGTCATAAATGATTGCGGAGACTTGGAGTTAGAAAAAGCAGCGACTTATGTAGATAGCAATGGTAATAGTATAACCGATGCAGGGGATACTTTAGACTATGTATTTACAGTAACTAATACAGGAAATGTTGATCTTAACAATGTTAGTATTAGTGATCCTTTTGCAACCATGGTTGGATCAGTAATAGCAACAATGGTAGTTGGAGCAAGTGATACGACTACATTTACCGCGAGTTATACAATCACTCAGGCAGATATAGATACAGGAAGTTTTACAAATGTGGCAACGGCATCAGGAACGGATCCTGGAGGAAATGTAGTTACCGATACAAGTGATGATCCAAATAATAGCACTGATACCGATCCCGATAATGATGGAGATCCAGATGATGCCACAGTAACATACTTGCTTCAGTTGCCAAGCATAGAAGCTACCAAAACTTATATTGTCAATAATGATGGTGATGAAGATATTCAAATAGGAGATATAATTACATATACAATTACTATAGAAAACACAGGTAATGTTACACTGAAAAATATTATTTTCACAGATTCGTTTACAGATCGAATAGGAAATCCTTTAAATTTAGATGAAGAGCCAACGTTTGTAAATGCAGACCAAGGTAGTTTAGAAGGAACATTATTGGTAGGTGAAACGGCTACTTATACTGCTTCTTATGTAATTGGTTCAAGTGATATTATTTTTAGTGAAGGAGCAACAGGAGGAGTGAACAACAGCGTCTTAGTTAGTGGAATTACACCTAGTGGTGATTCTGTTGAGGATGTAAGTGATAATGGTGTTGATACAGATGGAAATATTATCGATGATATCACATTTATAGGGTTGCCTATTGTCGGAGAAGCAGATGATTGTATAAAAGTTTTTAATGAATTTTCACCAAATGGAGATGGCGTTAATGATTTGTTTATCATTAATTGTATTGAGAACTATCGACATAACATATTGGAAATATATACTCGATGGGGTGTTTTAGTTTATAAGAAAAAAGGTTATGCCAATGATTGGAATGGTACCTCAAATGGTAGAGCTACTCTGAATAAGTCGGATAAATTACCAGTTGGTACTTATTATTATATTTTCAGGACGAGATATGATTCGAAACCTCAAGTTGGTTGGATATATTTAAATAGATAAAAAAAATACTCAAAAAAAAGAATACGGAAATG
Source organism: uncultured Bacteroidota bacterium (assembly GCA_913062555.1). Classification (GTDB taxonomy): domain Bacteria; phylum Bacteroidota; class Bacteroidia; order Flavobacteriales; family Flavobacteriaceae; genus CAJXVU01. The sequence goes on along the minus strand of CAJXVU010000017.1, from coordinate 70,012 downwards.
CTACAGAAATTATCAGTGTTAAAAGGGTTTTTATTATTATTAGTTGTACTGTTAAGTACAGTAGGATTTGCCCAGCAAGATCCTCAGTATACGCAGTATATGTATAATGCCTTAACTGTAAATCCGGCATATGCTGGACAAAGAGATGTGTTTAGCATAACAGGACTGTATCGAACCCAATGGGTTGGATTGGATGGAGCGCCAAAAACGCAAACCTTAGGGATTCATAGTCCTTTAAGAAATGAAAATATAGGATTGGGCTTATCAATCGTTAATGATCAATTAGGACCTTCATCAGAGACATATATTGATGCTAATTTTTCATATAGTATTCCTATAGGAAACTATGATACTGAACTTTCTTTTGGAATTAAAGGAGGAATCCATTTATTGGATATAAATTGGAGTAAAGGCCGTTTCCAAAATCCAGACAGACTCTTTAATGAAAACATTAGTTTATTTTCACCCACCGTAGGAGCAGGTCTTTATTTACATGCACACAGTTGGTATATAGGACTGTCGGTTCCAAACATGATCACAACGGAACATTATGATGATTTCCAAGAGTCGGTAGCGATTGAGAGACTCCACTATTTTCTTACTGGGGGGTATGTGTTTGAATTGAGCGATACTACAAAATTTAAGCCTGCGTTTTTATTAAAATCTGTGTCAGGAGCACCATTAATAGCAGATGTATCAGCAAACTTTTTGCTTAATGAGAAGTTGACCATAGGAGTAGCATGGCGCTGGGACGATTCGATAAGTGGCCTTGTAGGCTTTCAAATAAATGAAGGCTTAATGATTGGCTATGCTTATGATGCAACAACATCAGGGTTGAACAACTATAATACTGGTACTCATGAAGTAATGTTACGATTTGAGATACAGCAAATAGGGAAATTTATATCCCCAAGGTTCTTTTAAAAAAAAGAAAGATGAAAGCAATTAAATTAATATTCATACTGGCGTTATGTTTCGTTTTTTCAACGGGGTATTCGCAAAAAGTAAAAATAAAACAGGCAAGTAAAGCGTATAAAAATTTAGCTTATTTAAAGTCTAGTGAGATTTTATTAGAGGTTGCCAATAATGGATATAAATCGGTTGATTTATTTCAAAAGTTGGCCAATTCATTTTATTTCAATAATAAAAATGAAGAAGCTGTAAAATGGTATAGTGAATTGATGGCGATGGATAAAATTATTGATCCAGAATATTATTTCAGGTATGCCCAAGCCTTAAAATCGATCGAAAATTATACAGAATCTGATAAATGGATGCAAAAATTTGTGGAATCTAAATCGGAAGATTTACGAGGCAAGTCATTCAGTTCAACAGAGGACTATTTAGCAATGATTGAAGGTGTGAGTGATGATTTTGAGGTTTATAACATGAGCTTAAATACAGAATTATCAGATTTTGGAGCAGTACAATATAAGGATCAACTGGTCTTTGCTTCATCAAGAGGATCGGGGAAATTGTATAAATGGAATAATCAACCTTATCTAGAACTTTATTCAGCAACAAAACAGGCAGATGGATATTATGTTAATATCAAAAAAATTGGTGGTGATATCAGTACAAAGTATCATGAATCGACAGCTACTTTTACTGCGGATGACAAGGTAATGTACTTTACTCGTAACAATTTTTTTAAAAAACGATTAAAACAGGATGACGCAGGGATCAACAGGTTGCAGCTTTATAAAGCGGAAATGCAAGAAGATGGCAATTGGGGACAGGTAAGCTCAGTAGCATTTAATAGCAATACCTATAGTGTTGCCCACCCTTCAGTAAATATTAAAAATACCAAACTTTATTTTGTTTCTGATATGCCGGGGACTTACGGTAAATCAGACCTATATGTAGTAGATATTAACTCTGATGGAACACTTGGTGCTCCTATAAATTTAGGAGTTTCAGTAAATACGGAGGCCAACGAAACATTTCCATTTGTCAACTCTAAAGGCGACTTGTTTTTCTCGTCAAACGGGTTTTCAGGACTTGGAGGATTGGATGTTTATGTGATAAGAGCGTTTGAAGAGAAATTTAAAAATCACGAGCGTTACATCGTGGAAAATTTAGGACGACCAATAAACAGTTCAAAAGATGATTTTGCGTACTATGAAAATTTAGGGACCAAAGAAGGGTTTTTTACTTCAAATAGAGAAGGAGGTAAAGGCGACGATGATATTTATAGATTTACCATACCGGAGTGTACCCAAGTAGTGGAAGGTGTTGTAAAAGAAAAGGGAACCCAACAAGTGTTATCCAACGCCACTGTAATGCTTTTTGATGGTGCCGGGAAGAAACTAAAAGAAATAACCGTTGGTGCAGATGCTGTTTTTGAATTTAAACTAGACTGTGAGAAGGAGTACTTAGTCAGAGCAGGGAAAGGCAGTTATATCTCAGATGAATCACGAATTAATACATACAATAGACAGCAAGAGTTAGGTCTGGAAATTCAGTTGAAAAAGGATGAAAAAGAGATTCTTCCTGGTGTTGATATTGCAAAAGTTTTGGACATCCCAATAATTTATTTTGATTTAAATGAATCATACATTCGTCCTGAGGCAGAAATGAATTTACAAAAAGTGATTGCTGTGCTTAAGAAGTATCCGGGAATGACGATTGATGTGCGTTCACATACAGATAGTAGAGCAACTTTCGTGTATAATGATGTCCTGTCAAATAACAGGAATAAAGCCACTATCAAGTATATAATTGAGGTTGGAGGGATCAATGCAAATAGAGTTTCGGGCAAGGGTTATGGCGAACGCAACCTTGTAAACAAATGTGCAAATGGAGTCACTTGTAGTGATGAAGAACATAAGCTAAATAGGCGTAGTGAATTTATTATTGTTAGGATGTAATAAAGGGTTAAATTTATTAATATAGCAGCTTTTTTTAAGGCTGCTTTTGTCTTTATAGTGCTTTTTAAAAATTTAGTTGGTATTTTTGTGTGCTATGAATGAAGAATATGTAATTCTTGTCAATGAACAAGATGAAAAAATAGGATTAATGCCTAAAATAGAAGCTCATGAAAAGGCATTATTACATCGTGCATTTTCAGTTTTTATTTTTAATGAACATAAGCAATTGATGTTGCAACAACGTGCATTAGATAAATATCATTCACCAGGATTATGGACTAATACATGCTGTAGTCATCAACGTGATAGAGAGAGTAATATTGAGGCTGGTAAACGAAGGCTACAGGAAGAGATGGGATTTGTTGTAGACTTACGTGAATCTATTTCTTTTATCTATAAAGCAGCTTTTGATAATGGTCTTACAGAGCATGAATTTGACCATGTGTTATTGGGTGAATTTAATGATGAACCTAAAATTAACTCTGAAGAAGTTGCTGCATGGAAATGGATGTCATTGGAAGATGTAAAAGAGGATATGTCACTACATCCAGAATTATATACTGCATGGTTTAAAATTATTTTTAAAAAGTTTTATGAACAAATAAATACGACAAAAAATGAGGGTGACCGTTAGTAAAAGAGCTCATTTTAATGCAGCACATCGTTTATATCGGAAAGATTGGAATGACGAAAAAAACATTGCCATATTTGGTAAATGTAGTAACCCTAATTATCATGGACATAATTATGAACTTATTGTAAGTGTCACCGGAGAGATTGATGAAGAAACCGGATATGTAATTGATATTAAGATGTTAAAATCAATTGTTAAAACTCATATTGAAGATCATTTTGATCATAAAAATTTAAACATTGAAGTTCCAGAATTTGAAGATTTGAACCCAACAGCTGAAAATATTGTAGTTGTTATTTATAATAAAATTAAACCACATTTAAAACCAAGTTTAGATTTAGAAGTTACCCTTTTTGAAACTGCAAGAAACTTTGTGAAATACTCAGGAAAATAAACTATGCCTAATACATTATATCCCATTAAATTCGGGCCAATTCTAAAAGATAAAATCTGGGGAGGACAAAAATTAAATGCCATACTCAATAAAGAAAGTGAATTGCCAAATATTGGTGAGAGTTGGGAAATTAGTGATGTAGAAGGTGATACCTCTATAGTTGCTAATGGCCGACTCAAAGGGCAAACATTGAAACAACTTTTAGAAAGTTATAAAGCCGATTTAATTGGCGACAAGAATTATAATATTTTTGGTAATAAATTTCCCTTATTAATAAAATTTATTGATGCCAAGGAAGATTTGTCCATCCAACTACATCCAAATGATGAATTGGCAAAAGAACGCCACAATTCGTTTGGAAAGACCGAGATGTGGTATGTTATGCAAGCTGATGAAGCCTCAAATCTTATAGTAGGATTTAATAAAAAAATTAATCGGGAAACCTATTTAGAGCACTTGGAAGATAAATCCTTAACCAAAATTTTAAATTTTGATACCGTTAAGGAAGGGGATACTTATTTTATTGAAGTAGGAAGAGTACATGCTATTGGTGCTGGAGTGATGTTGGCTGAAATTCAGCAAACAAGTGATATAACTTATAGAGTTTATGATTGGGATCGTGTTGATGACCAGGGTAATGAAAGAGAACTACATAATGATCTAGCGATTGATGCTTTTAATTTTGAGATGGAGGATGATTTTAGAGTATCCTATTTAAAAGAAGAAAATCAGTCAAATAAAATGGTGAGTTGTCCATATTTTACAACTAATTACCTCGCTGTGACTGATATGATCCAGAAAACTAATCTTCAGGATTCATTTATAATATATATCTGTGTGGATGGAGAAGTTACCATTACAACTTCAAATGGTGTAGAAACTATTACTAAAGGAGAAACAATATTAATTCCAGCTGTAATAAAAGATTTTAGTTTGGAGTCAAACAATGCAAAACTTTTAGAAGTATATGTATAAAATTGTGTAATTTTGCCCAAAATAAATTTTAATAAAAATATGTCAAACGTAAGAAATCTAAAAAAGGATATTAATTATGTTCTAGGGGATATAATTGAAGCGGTTTATGTATGGGAATATTCTAATACAGATAAGGACACTAAAAAAAGTGAAGCAATTATTGACGAGGCTATCGCAACTTTTGATGAACTAATCGCTAAAGTTAACGATAGTAGCGTAACAAATAAAAAGGCGCACTTCAAAATTGTTAATCAAGAGCTCGAAGATAAAGGTCGTGCATTAATTGAAAAGATTAATAAATTATAAGAATAAAAAAAACTCGCTGATAGCGAGTTTTTTTTATGTTAATTTTTTTCTTCCGCTTTGCGCTTCTTTATATAAGTATCAAGTTTTTTTCCATATTTAGAGGAGGCAATGTGCTTCGGCAAGGCATTATAAATGGTGTCCAAATAATTTGTATTAGCATCAAATATTTCGGCTAAAGCGATATAAGGTGCAACTTCGCTGTCCTTGTTTGTTACCGCAAAATTAATGGCGTATAAATATTTACGCTTTAACAGGTTGTTTGCCTCTTGTTCTCTTGTTGCTATTAAATCGGCATCACCACTCTGTTGAGCTTCAAATCGTGTTTTTATAAGCTCTAAATTTTGATTGTTGAATTTTAATAGAATCGCATTGAACTCTTCAAGTTTTTCTTGTTGCTTTGAACCTACAATTTTTGCATCATAAGAAAACCGTTTTAAAGAGGTATTAATTTCAGTAATCCCTTTATCTGCGAAAAATGAAATTCTATTATTTTCAGCTCCATTTTTATCAAGTAATAAATACAAGACTTCTGGTTCTTCCAGTGAACTGTGTAATTCAAAAGTCCCTTCTCCTTGTATTTCTAAGGAATCTAAAACTACCAAAGTTGTATCTTTAAGTTGTTGAAGATATACTGTGCCTTTTTGAAGACCTTTAATTTGACCAATCACGGTTAAATCTGATTCTTTTTTACCGCAGGATAAAATTAGTAATACTATTAGTAGGAAGGATGCTTTTTTCATCTATAAATTTTTATGAGAGCAAATATCATATATTTAAATGGCTTTTAAAAATTTAAAAGCCTAGCAATTGAATTTTTAAAATAGTAAACAAAAGATATGACATTATGATTATAATGTCAACAATTCAATTTCAACTAACAGCTGCTAATTCCAGTAATATTGTACAGGCTATGGCGGCAATTGTTCCAATAGCATAACCAAATACAGCTAAAAGTACACCAACAGTAGCCAATGATGGATGGAATGCTGATGCAACGATAGGTGCTGATGCCGCACCTCCAACATTTGCCTGACTACCAATAGCCAAAAAGAAATAAGGAGCCTTAATTAGTTTAGCAATCAAAATCAATAGACCGGCATGAATACTCATCCAAACAAATCCGATTGCAATTAAACCAACATTGTCAAGTATTAATGTTAAATCCATTTTCATTCCAATAGAAGCCACAAGAATATAGATAAAAACACTACCAAACTTACTTGCTCCTGCACCTTCGTAGTTTTTTGCTTTGGTAAATGAGAGCAGGATGGCGATAATGGTTGAGATGCTAATCATCCAAAAGAACTTAGAACCTAAAAATGTAAATATATTTCTTGTAGTTGCCGAAGAGATATTAGATACCATATCTTCAAATAATGGGGCTAAATACCCTGAGCATAAATGCGCAAAACTAACTGTCCCAAATGCTATAGCAATAATAATCATTATATCTGTTAAGGATGGATTGCGTTTTATCTTTTCTGAAAAAGCTGACATTTTAGTTTTTAATGCTTCAATTGATGATGTATCCGCTTTAAGCCATTTATTTATACGATCGCGTTTACCAATTCCTAACAATAATATTGCCATCCAAATATTGGCAACAACAATATCAACAAACACCATTCCGCCATATAATTTAGGATTATAGCCATATATTTCCAGCATAGCAGTTTGGTTAGCACCGCCACCAATCCAACTTCCCGCTAGAGTAGATAAACCTCTCCAAACCGCATCAGGGCCAACGCCTCCAACGGTTTCAGGTGAAACCATAGAAATTAATAGAATGGCAATAGGACCGCCAATTATGATACCAATGGTACCGGTAAAAAACATGATTAATGCTTTCCAACCTAGATTAAAAACGGCTTTAAGGTCAATACTTAAAGTCATTAAAACTAAGGCAGCAGGAAGCAAATATCGACTAGATACAAAATATAAATTGGAGCTATGCTCAACAGCATTACCAGCAGTGTCAGTCGTTGTCCATTCTGGTGCAATGAGTCCAGTGGTTGTGAATATTGCGGGAATCATATAAGCCATAAAAAGGCCTGGCACAATTCTATAAAATTTAGGCCAAAATCCGGTAGCTTTTGATTCTGTATAAAAAATAAATCCTAAGGCTAGCATAAGTAGCCCGAATACAATAGCATCGTCGGTAAAAAAAGGTCTGGTATCCATATATTAAATATTAAGCCAGTACGTAAGCTTTATGTTAAAAGAACGTACTTTAGGAGCAAATATATCATTTGCAAAATAATTATCATTATAGACAACATATAAATCTGATAATGGAGCAAAACGCCATTGTAATCTTGTATTTACACTAAAGTTTTCGCTCTGACTACTATATTGTATGAAAGTAGCCCAAAATAAATTCTTGTTGAAAGTGACATCAAATTTTGGACCAATTAACCAAATTTTCGCGTCTGGATAAGGATTTGGAAGATTGATATTATCATAATTAACTTGAACTGAAGTTGTAAAATATGGTTGCAAACGCCATGTGAAAGACCCTTGCATCGAATATTTCTTACCATTATAAAACTGCCCGAAAGAAGGGCTTAAATTAAAATAGAACACTTTCCTCATGTCCGATCGGAAATTGGCTTCATAACTGGTATAATAATAATTTTTATTTGCAGGTAAAGGTATGGCGCCATCGGTTCTTGTAGGATCAAATGCCTCAAATAAATAGGTGTACCTATTGAACATTTCTAATTCTAGTTGCGCTGTGTTTTTAAAATCGGCCTGCCAGTTTGTTACAATGGTATAGTCTGAATTTTTAAAATCCAATTCGGGTTTCCATAAGAAAAATGGTGTAACACTAAAACTATGCTTTTGAATCTTGCCTTTTTTTGGCCAGAAGCTTCGTTGAGCCATTGGACTGATTTTAAAAACATCTGTACGACGTAAAAATCCTAAGTCTGATCTAAAATTTTCTCCTATAAAAACAGCTCCAACTCTAAAATTCCAGTTTCTGCTAAAATATTCTGTTGATGCTCCGGTAGAAATATCTTTACTACTAACATCTGGGGAAAATGATTTGTGGAAAAAATATTTCCCAACCCAAGAATTGTTTTTTGAGGCCAGTCTATAATCAATTCCAAATACACGATTATAACGATCTTCATTTGCAAGAAAATCATAATCTTTAGTCGCTTGTTTATTAATAAACATGAAACTTAAATTTGAACGACTAAAAAGCTTTTGCTGTACTGTTACAACTGAATTATTGGTTGTTGGAATTTCATTAGCAAGATCTTCTGCGGTTTGCATACTTAAAATGCCTAAACGCAAATTATTATTGACTTTACCACTTAAACGTACACCTGCAATAATATCATTTTCAATACTATTACCTTCAATATCAGTAGCAATGCCAATACGTCTTGAGAAGAAAGGATTGGCATCTCTATTATTCCCAAAGTCAGCAAATAAATCACTATTTTCTATAAAAAACTGACGTCTTTCAGGTAATGATACTTCAAAACGAGTGAGGTTAGTAACCTGTTGGTCAATTTCTACCTGTGAGAAATCGGGGTTAAAGGTAAGATCCAAATTCATACTATTGCCAATAGTGAATTTTGCATCCCCTCCAATTTTAAAATCAGATGTATTTTCATCAGCTTGATAGTCTTTTCCAACAAGACCATTCATAAATGGAATTATAGAAATTGGAGTCTTTGATTTTCCTAAAGGTTTTTCAAAGATCATATCACCCATAAAGGCAAGATTAAATATGTACTGATTTTGTGGGATATTTATCCAAGTATTTCGTTCGTTAGCTTTGGTGTCAAAATGATAACTATTAAAGCGCCATTTAGTTTCTCCTTCTCGATATTTGAAGGCAGATAGAGGGATAATCCATTCAACAATATAATAAGTATCGTGTATTTTAGTTTCACAAAGCCACTTCGTGTCCCAAGCGAGATTAAATCCTCTAAGATCTGTTCCTCCACCTGAAAGTAGTGCGTCTCGTTTTACACCTAAAGGATTTGTTCCAAAAAAGAATGCATTAGTGCCATCATTAAAAGTATCAAACAATAAGGTAATATTATCATTACCTGAGGCTCTAAAATCACGACGCAATGAAGGGACTATGAACTCGGAATTAGATGAGTTTACCTTTATACCAATGTAAAGGTTATCATCATCAAAAAGCATTTTTATTTCGGCTTGCTGTTGTGCCTGTAAAGTATCCGTTGGGAAATGTTGCCAATAATTTGTAGCGGGTTCCGTTTGACTCCATGCAGGCTCATCTAGAACGGCATCAAGGGTTATAGGTTCATTAATAAATTTTACGTGAACAGTTTTATTTTTTTCTTGTGAAAATCCAAAGGAAACTGTAAACAGTGCGGCTAGTATTGTTAGTTTTTTCAATGTATGTTGGTTAGTCTTCACCAAAAATAGCAGGAAATATCAATTACTACTTTAAAACTTTAAAATTTTAGGATTGTTTTAAGAGTTTTTAGGATTTCTATTTGCTTTTTTAAGAGTCTGCATAAGCATCCATTCTATTTGTCCATTGGTACTTCTAAATTCATCCCCGGCCCATTTTTCAATGGCCTTAAGCATCTCTTCATTAATTCGCAACGCGAAAGCTTTCTTTTTTGCCATGTTAATCTTTATTTAACTTTCGTTGATAGATTAGAATTACAATTGGTAAAATAATACTCAATCCTATTACCAGTGGTAAAAACAAACTACTTATTTCTATTTCTTTGTCTTTGGCTTGTCCTACTATAAAATAGGTAATATATGCCATTAGTGTAATACTTAGTAAATTTACGACTCGAAGTATTCTTGTACTGAATCTGTAATTTTTATAAGCATTAGTCTCAGTGATATTTACCTTATATTTATGTAAATGTGGAAATTTGTTTAGTATAATTAAACAAACATAAAGCAAAGTTGCAATTATAGGAATAAACCATAGTGTAGATTTATTACTGAAACCATCAGCAATGCCTTGAGCATTAAAATGTGTGGAGACGGTCTCAGGTAATTCTCCGTAAATTTTAAATACATATAACCACATTAAACATAAAAGTGATATTGAGCAGCATTCGAGTATAATATCAAATCCTTCAAAAGGTATTTTTAATCTTGGACGTTTGGAAGTCATGATTATCTATTTTTATCAGGTTCTAATATCATTGCCAAAGCATGTTGAGTTGTTGTGGTCCCATTCAAATACCAATACTCATTGTCATATGAGTTAAAGAGCCTCTCAAGTTTATCACTAGGATTTTTCCAACCAAGCTTTGGTTTTATTATTTTATATGCTTTCATGCTTTTAGTGATTTAAAGTTCCTGTATTAAGTACAGGTGATGCATCTTTGTCTCCACATAAAATTACCATTAGATTACTAACCATTGCTGCTTTGCGTTCTTCATCTAGTTCAACAATGTTCTTTTTGCCTAATTCCTCTAGAGCCATTTCTACCATACTCACAGCACCTTCAACAATTTTATGCCTTGCTGCAACAATAGCTGTTGCTTGTTGACGCTTTAACATCGCATTTGCAATCTCTTGAGCATAAGCCAAATATCCAATTCTGGCTTCCAGTACTTCTATTCCAGCTATTGATAATCGCTCTTCGATTTCTTTTTCAAGTGTTTCGCTAACTTCATTGACACTGGAACGTAGAGTAATATCTTCTACATGACCTTCATCCGCAAAATTATCGTATGGATACATGCTCGCTAACTTTCTAACGGCAGCATCCGTTTGTACACGTACGAAGTTTTCATAATTATCAACATCAAAAGCAGCTTTGTAGGTATCTAATACGCGCCAAACAAGAATGGTGCTTATCATCACTGGATTTCCAAGTTTGTCATTAACTTTTAATCGCTCGCTATCAAAATTACTTGCTCTCAGTGATATTTTTTTCTTAGTATAAAAGGGATTGACCCAATAAAAACCATTCTTTTTTACTGTGCCGGCATATTTTCCAAACAGGAGTAGTACTCTCGAGTTATTAGGTTGGACCATTATGAATCCAGGAGCGATTATTATGGCGGTAAATATTGCAAATCCATACCAACCAGATTCTGTAAGTATAATTTGGACAATACCTCCAAAAAAGAGTAATAAAAATAAAAATAGGATTAGATAACCGTTGGCAGGGACAATAATTTTTTCTTCTTTCATGGTGCATTAATTTATTATGATATTAAAATGATATCATAAAGATATATATAATATTTTTATTTACAAAATATTTTTTAAATAAAATGATTTTGGCACGATGGTTGTACTATGGTATTTATAATTATTTCATTAATTCTTTTTTAGAATTCATATTATAATTATTTGGTTGGTTAGTTAGTAAAAAAAAGCATCATTCCATTCTTGGAAGATGCTTTTTTTATGCAAAATATTCTGGATTTACTTCTAAAGATTTGTTGTTTTATTATCTTCGTCGCGTGCATTTCATCGATAATATTGTGTTTTTAATCGATAAATGTTAAAATTATATGTATTTCATCGAATAAATTATGTTTTTTAACGACTAAATGGATTTAAGTTTTACATTTGACTCGTACTGAAAATTTAGTTTTTAGTTCAATGGATTAATTAATTAATATTTGCATTGTGTTGTAGACCTTAGAAACCCTAAATCTAACGACATTTAAAAAATAGCAAATTAAAGAAAGCCGAGATTGAGGGATCTTGGCTTTTTTATGTTTTATACTATCATAGTTTTTAGTGCGCCTTAGTTCAATTAGCATTATTGTTTATATTTTGGATTTTTTTTCCAAATTTGGAAATAGTTGCATGATTATATTTTTTATACATTAGCTCCATATATGTTATAATGATAAAAAAAATAGTCTTAGTCGTACTCTTAGTTTCTTATTTTGGGAATGCACAAGAATCAAATAATCTTCCTGAAGGATTTGATTGTGTTCAAAGTATAATTCCTTCTATACAAGTGGAACTACGGTATTTTGGTTCTCATAATTTTATTGGACAAGCTATTGATGGTTATAATAAACCTGTTGCAATTCTTTCTAGTCGCTCTATAGTTGCTCTTAAGAAAGTGCAAGATGAACTTTTGAATTACAATTTATCGATAAAAATATTTGATGCTTATAGACCCCAACGAGCTGTAAACCATTTTGTACGCTGGGCAAAAGTTTTAAATGATACGGTAGGCAAAAATGAATTCTATCCCAATGTAAAAAAGAAAGATTTATTTATTGAAGGCTATATTGCTGCACGATCGGGGCATAGCAGAGGGAGTACTTTAGATATGACATTGATTGACCGTCATACGGAGATTGAACTGGATATGGGCAGTCCTTGGGATTTTTTTGGCAAGGAGTCCTGGGTAGCACATGAAGATCTTTCTGCTCAACAGCGCTCTAACAGAATGTTGTTACAAACCATTATGAAAAAGCATGGATTTAATAATTATCCTAAAGAATGGTGGCACTTTACTTTAAAAGATGAGTCTTTTCCTGAAACGTATTTTGACTTTGTAGTAGAATAGCTTATTACATTTTTAATGTCATTGAATTTTTTAATAGCGTCTTTTAAGACTTGTATTTAAACTTTTTTTAATTAAGCTTTAGCTCTAGTGTTTGTTTGGAGCAGCAGCCTCCATATTGTATAATACTATTTTTATCGTTCATATAAATCATAGAGGCATGTTCTATGAACTCATGTTCATAAAAATCTATATCAGGAAAGTACCTAGGAGTAATATCTGTCCAGCTTTTTAGAGCATAATCAAATAGCCAGGTATGCATTTGGTTTGAATTTTTTGAGTCACCAAATAGTATGCTTTTTTTAAGAATGGTATTATAAACAAAATTACTATGACCACTATCTGGAGTGTTGGGAATAATTAGTTTAGTCCAGTTTTTTGTATTAAAGTCGTATGCCCAAGTTTCAAAATTTACATAAAGAATTACTTTTTTTGAGAACTCATCATAAACTATATTAATATGATCTGAGACAGGAGGGGTCCTTTTAGGAGTCAGTTTTTTCCAAGTCATTGTAGTACAACCCAATTCCCAAGTATCTGAAAATGATGCTCCGCCATTAGATTTTCTGCCACCAAACATCATGATAATATCACGATCTGGAATATATACCATCCCATGCATTTGTCTTTGTTCAGGTGTGTTTGAAGTAGTGATCTGTGTCCAATTATTAGATTGGTAATCGTATAGCCAGAGGTCGTTAAGGGCATTTGAGAAATTATTACCTCCAAAAAGCAATGTTCGATGCCTTAAAGTGTCGTATGCCATAGCATGACTAGATCGCCATGGTGGTGAGTTGGCAGGTTTCATGTTTTTCCAGAGGCTCTTTTTATAATCAAAGGCCCAGGTTTCATTGATCCATTTAAATTCGGGAAATCCAGACCTACCCCCATAATTAATGATCTTTTTATTGTATATATCATAAACCATGGCATTTTCAGCACTCATCGTCGGACTATTGGTTGATAGTTTTATCCATTGCGGTTTTTCGTCTTGTGAATACGCACAAGAAAGAAAGGAGTAAACCGTTAGAAGGACTAGTGATTTTATTAATTTAATGGTCATGGAATTTCAATTTGTCCTTGTAAATACTTGAGGGCGCTGCCTCTAATTAAAACGCGATTATTATCCAAGTTACAATATAAGTCGCCTCCACGTTCTGAAACTTGACGTGCATGTAATTTGGTTTTGTTTAATCGTTCTGCCCAAAATGGGACTAATGTACAATGAGAAGATCCGGTAACTGGATCTTCAAAAACAGCAGCTCCAGGGGTGAAGAAACGCGATACAAAATCAGAAGTAATACCTTGAGCAGTTATAATAATTCCACCTGGATCCATGTTAAATTGTTCTAATATTGCTGCATTGAGCTCAATGTTCAATACTGATTCTTCAGATTTATATAATAAGAGGTAATCTCTTGCTTTATAGATTTCTATAGGTGATATGCTGAGGGATTGGGTAATTATATCTGGTAGTTTAGCAGGAATAGCTGGTCTAGAAGGAAAATTCATTTCCAATAGGTCTCCATTGGTATTGACAATTAAATTTCCACTTAATGTTTCAAAAATAATAATTTCAAATTCATAATTCAGACATTTTGTAATAACAAAAGCTGAAGCTAATGTAGCATGACCACACAAGTCCATTTCAATTTCTGGAGTAAACCAACGCAATTGAAAAATATTATCGTGCTTATGAATAAAATAAGCAGTTTCTGCCAGATTGTTTTCCTTAGCGATATTAAGCATTACATCAAATGGAAGCCATTCTTTTAATGGGCAGACCGCGGCTGGATTGCCATGAAACAATTCCTTAGTGAAAGTATCAATTTGATAAATATCTAATGTCATTGATTAATTTTTGTATCCAGGACCCCTAACTACTTGTCCAGGTAATTCGCCTGTATGCTCTCCATCTTCTAAAACTTGGGTTCCATTAACAAACACGTGTATCATACCTGTTGAAAACTGCTGAGGTTCAGCAAAGGTTGCATGATCTTGAACCTTTTCTGGATCAAAAATAGCAATATCGGCATAGTAGCCTGTTTTTAAGGCGCCTCGATTTTTAAGCTTTAGGTTGGTTGCCGGAAGTGTTGTGAGTTTATAAATAGCATTTTCTAATGAGATAATTTGTTCATCACGAACATATTTTCCAAGTAAGCGTGAGAAATTGCCATAAGCTCGTGGATGTGTACTAGAATTTAAAAAAATGCCTTCTGGGGCTTGTGACCCCGCATCGGAACCAAAACTCATATAGGGTAGGGCTATTTGTTTTTTTACATTAGCTTCATCCATTAAAAAATAGACGGTACCTACACGACTACCGTCTGCAATGACTAAATCCATAGCGGTTTCTTCGGGGTTTTTACCATGAATTTTTGCGACTTCGGCTAAGGTTTTACCCACATAATGACGGAGACTATCATTTTTAAAGTCAACTAGGAGTAAATTCTCAGGAGTCCCGGCAGCGTACATTAAATTTTCCCAATCATCTGTTGAACTCGTCATTTCTTCGTACACTTTTTTTCTTATCTCGGGATTTTGTAAACGCTCAGCCCATTTTTTATAACCACCTTCTTGTACCCAAGGAGGCATGGATGCATTTAAGCCAGTAGCTCCGGCGACATAATTATACATGTCCGTAGTAATATGTAATCCTGCCGCTCTTGCGGAATCAATTTTTTTAACAACAGCATCAAATTTGTTCCAATTCTCTTTACCGCTCATTTTAAGATGATAGATCTCTGCTCTTATATTGGCTTCATCGGCAATTCTAATAAGTTCATCAATGCTTTCAAGAAGCTTATTGCCCTCACTTCTCATATGAGAGATATACATGCCATCATATTCCGATGCAACTTTACATAATTCTATTAATTCTTCTGTACTGGAATAGAAAGCAGGGGCATAGATTAGTGATGACCCTATTCCCAGTGCGCCTTCTTCCATAGCTTTTCGGACCATGGCTTTCATAGATTCCATTTCGGTAGTGGTAGGAGCTCGGTCTTCAAACCCAATATGATTTATTCTTACAGTTGTGGCTCCAATAAAAGAGGCAACATTGGGGGAAATGCCTCGTTTTACTAATGATTTTAAATACTCATCTAGAGTATTCCAGTCTATTTCAAATTTCAAATCGCCTTGATCTGCTTGTTGTTGCTGTTTAAGTTCTTCAGAAATTGGTCCCATTGACCAGCCTTCGCCAAACACTTCAAGGGTGACCCCTTGACGAATATCGCTTTGTGATTTACCATCTGCGATAAGTGATTCAGTTGCCCAGCTTAACATATTGATAAAACCTGGAGCAATGATTAACCCTGTGGCATCAATTTCTTGATTACCTATTGCATTTTTCAATACTCCAACAGCTGCAATTGTATCGGCAATGATCCCTACATCTCCAATATACACGGGGTTTCCTGAGCCATCAGCAATGCTGCCGTTTTTTATCAAGATATCGTAGGTAACCGGAGAGGAGCATCCCAGTGTTATTAAAAATAATAACGCTATTAATTTATAATGTTTCATAATACACTGATTGTTAGTTGAAAAGTGTTACTAAGTTACTGTTTTTCCTCACAAAAAAAAGCGCATAAAAAAACCGCTTCAGTTATGAAGCGGTTTCAATGTGAACGTTATTTTTTTTAGTTGTTGTCTACCAACTTTTTAGTTTGCGTGAACCCAACATATAGTCCAACTCCAGCGGTAAAGAATATAAGTGCAGGATATATTGCATCATCATCTAAATTAGAATAAGTATCTAAAATTGATGCTAAAAATACACCTAAGCCAATACCCATAAATAAAAAGGCGACGTTTAAAACAACCACCTTCCAGGTTGGTGCGGCATGCCGCTTACCTAGATTGAAAATACTGGCATCACCACCTTTTTCTATTAATGCTAATCGTTCTTTGTTTCTTGTTGAATAGTGTAGGTAAAATATTCCGAATAATATTCCAAATATGATAGGCACTATAATTACTTCTGATCCCATAATTGTTTGTTTTTTAATTGTTTATTATTAATTGATTATTTTTAATGTGTTCATAGCTTATGACGACAGCTTCTTGAAATTGGTTACAACTTTTTTGAAATTTTTATTTTTTTTATTTTTTTTCGAAAAATGTGTAACCTAAACAATATATATATAGTCTTAATAACAGATGACCACCAACGACCAAGTTTATATAGACAAAATATTAGATGGCGATGCTAATGCTTTTACAGTATTGGTAGATCGTTATAAGGATTTAGTATACACTTTGGCCATCCGTATGATGAAGAATAAGGAAGAGGCTGAAGAGGTTGCACAGGATACATTTATTAAAGCTTATAAATCTTTAATTCGATTTAAAGGAGATTCAAAATTTTCAACATGGATTTATCGTGTTGCTTATAATACCTGTTTAGATCGATTAAAAAAGAATAAACGGCAACAGTATACGGTGGCCATTGATGAGTATACAGAGCACCAAGTTAAAACCTTGGATAATGCATTAGATAAAATAGAAGAACAAGAAAAGCAACAAGCAATTCAAAGTTGTTTAGAGTTGCTACCAAGTGAAGATAGTTTTTTATTAACGTTATATTATTTTGAAGAACTATCTTTAGACGAAATTTCGAAAATTGTTGGCTTAAAACCCAATAATGTAAAAGTGAAGATTTTTAGAAGTCGTAAAAAATTGGCGACTATACTAAAGGATCGATTAGATAATGAAACCATAGAAAGTTATGCAGGATCATACAGAACAGCATTTAGATAAATTGGCAAAAAAGGTGATGCAATCAACATCCCTTGAAAAACCATCTTTAGATTTTACGGCTAATATCATGGCTAAAGTCGAAGGGATAACTACCAGTGATATTACGGCATATAAACCATTAATTTCAAAAAGATCATGGTTTGTTATTGCTATTTTAGTTATTGGAAGTTTGTCTTATGGAATGTTAGGTGGCTTAGAAGGATTAGGTTGGTTTGAAAAAATTGATCTTAGTGTAATTTCTGATAATAAAATTACAGATGCTATTTCTGGAATGACCTTTTCAAAAACTTTAATTTATGCTATCGGCCTGTGCGGATTGGTATTTTTTATACAAATACCAATGATGAAACATTATTTAGATAAGCGCTTAGAATATTAATCCTTATAATACCAAAACGGTATTGTTGATACCTTCAAATTTATGGTGTCCCCGTTTCTAATTCGTAACCGATTTACTTTTAATAGGTGTTTGCCATCTTCTAGTGCTTTTGTACTCACATATGTTTCAAAACCTAATTTTCCATTTGCACTATTAGCTAAAATAAAATCAGAATCACAAGTTATGCTGTCTATTTTTACAGAATAGATGTCGTTAAATGTTTTTAAATATATTCGCCTTAAGCTATCTTTTTTGTGGCCAGATTGAAAATTATTACCATTAAAAATGTCTGAAGTCAGACCGCGACTATCTATTTCTGGTTTCAAGTCTGGATAATAATTAAAGATACGATCTTCAATATTCTCAGTATATAAAACAAAAACTTTCACATAATTATCCGAGACAACCTTGGATTGAATAGCGACATTGTCTATGAATCCGTTTTCTTTATTTATTAAATTTTCATAGTTATTATTGTTTGCCACATAATCGCTAGATCTCAAGTCGGGATCTATATAATTGGAGGTATTATATTTTAAAAAGGCAATTAGCGTAATTAAAATATAGAAGGGCACTAGAGCGAGACTCAATCTTTTTCCGAATTTATTGTCTAAAAAATTATACACCAATGGACGATATAGAAAAGACAAAGTGATAAAACTAAATACCCAGTATATCGGGAAATAAAATTTCGAAATCCATTTTTTCTTTTTTAGAAAACCCAAAGTTACAAAGTCTATTAAAGTAAAGAACATGCCAAACACTAAAAACACAATAAGTGTGATGCCAACACCATTTGAGAGCCAATTTGGTAAATCGTCATTACCAATTAATTGGGAGGCGATTAATGTAATAACCAAAAGGGTGAAGGTTATCGCTAACACATAGAAAATAAGTAAAAAGGATACGGCAAAAATGACACTGCAATAATTTTCTAAGGTGCCAATATATTTATCAAAAGAACCAACTCTTTTTTTTAAGTATTTAGTGAACTTAGGACTATACTTGAGGCTATCATAATCAATATCTCCAGAAACATACCTTAGGCCCAATGCACCAATCCAAAGGCCTCGTAATAATACGTGAAGTAATAGATTGAAAATTAATATAGAGCAGGATATTAGTGCAACCAAATAAATAACAAAACTATAAATTTGCTGACTGTTTTCTGACTCATTAACAGAGTCTATAATATATGGAAGCGCTGTAATTAATCCGAAAATGGCAAAACCCGAAATAAGAAGTTCTAACTGCCAGCTTTCTTCCTGTAATTTTTGAAGTAATTTTTTAAATTCTGGTTTGGTATAGTCGTTATTCATCTGCTCGAATTATTTAGTTGAAAGATAATAACTTTTTAATACAATGTAAAAAGTTACATTTAATAAGAATAAACGAAACCCTCGACAAATTTACTCGTTATTAATACAAGAATCGTTAACCAAAATACATGCAAATTAATATAGATGGTATACTTGGCGTGATTCGGATGGACAAAGCTGTTATTTATATTCCTGAAAAATAAAGAGTTCTAGGTAATATCTTTAGGCATGCGGATTTTAATGACAATAGATGAGATTATAGTTATAAACCCTATCAATAAAACAGCATACTCAACACCAAAGAGATCTGCAGTAATCCCTGAGATAATAGCTCCAAAGGCATAGCCTAAATCTCTCCAAAGTCTGAATGTACCAATGCTTTCGGCACGTTGTTTTGGTACAGTTGCTTCTGCTATAGCTGCCAAAAATGTCGGGTATACAATGGCTGTTCCAATGCCTAATAAACCAGATATTAAGGCTAATTGATAAAACGCTGTACTGTAAGGAATGCAAAGTATCGCGATCCCTTGTAATAGCATTCCCCAAAAGAGCATTGCTTTTTTTGAATAGATATCAGACATTTTTCCAGTAACCAATTGACCCAAGCCCCAAACAGTAGGGTAAATAGCTGCAATTATACCTATGTTTTCAGAATTGTAATTTAAGGTTAGTAAAACTATGGGTAAAAGCCCCCAAATCATACCATCATTTAGGTTGTTTACAAGGCCGGCTTGTGTTATAGAACTTAGCGTTTTGTTCTTAAAAGAAGTTTCCATAAACACGTTTGTTAGTGTTTCAGTTTTACTGGTTGCACTTTCTTTATGCATAAATACTCTCGTGTCTTTTACGAATAGTATACTTGTAATCAATCCAACTATTGAAATGCCAATGCCTAAATAAAAAGGATAAGGACTCACACCGTAGTTTTCAGCAATTAAACCAGTGAAAAAAGCAACCAGGCCAACGGCAAAATAGCCTGCAAATTCGTTAAGCCCCATTGCAAGTCCTCTATTTTTTTCACCAACCAAATCTATTTTCATGACAATAGTACTGCTCCAGGTAAAACCCTGACTTATACCTAATAAAACATTGGCAAAAATCACCCAGTTCCAATGTGATGCATGAATTAAAATAAAGGGAATGGGAAGGGCAATTATCCAACCGAAAATTAATAAGTTTTTTCGACCGTAGCGATTAGCTAATCGTCCAGTAAAATAATTAGCTAGGGCTTTTGTAATTCCAAATGCTGTAATAAAGGATAGAATTGCAGATTTTGAGGCTACTCCAAATTCTAATTCAGCGAATTTTGGAAAAATACTTCGTTCTAATCCTACCATGCCACCAACGAAGGCATTGACTATGATTAAAATTACAAACTGTTTCCAGTTTTCTTTTAAACCAAGCTTTACTGTGTTGGACATATTAATGGATATTAGTTATGGGTTTACCTCTCCAAAAGTCTGGAATGTCAAGGCCTAATAAATTTGCTATGGTTGCAGCGGTGTCATAGGTGACAATACTATTTTTAAGGATTCTGTTTTTTGCGATGCTCTTACCATAAATAATCCAAGGAATTTCTACTTCAAGTAATGTTTTGCCGCCATGTCCTTTTTCAATACCACCATGATCTGCAGAAAAAATAATTATGGTGTCTTCCATCATATTTTCAGACTTTAAGGTGCTTATAATTTTCCCGACTAGTGTGTCGATTTTTTCAACGGCAGCATAATATTCGGGAGTATCATGTCCTATAGAGTGACCAGCACCATCAGGTTGGTCCATATGAATGAATGTTAAAACGGGCTTCTCTTTGGTAATGAATTCCAAAGCGTTATCAACGGTTTCTTCATCTGTTTTTCCGTTGAAATCTAAATCCACTAGACTTTTTTCAAATAAATAACCAATACCTCCCCAGGTATAGGAAACTCCTTTTTTTGTATCAGGTAATTGCTTGTCAATTACAGAGAAAATAGATGGGTAAATACTGTCGACACCAATAATTCTAGACGGTATTTCAGGTGTTTTACTACCCCATTCGGTATAGCCATGAAGCTCTGGGCCAGAACCCATAATCATTGAAGCCCAGTTTACAGCACTTGAAGAGGGTAATACCGATCTAGCTTCTAATGAATAGCAGCCTTCTGCCATCATTGTTCTCAAATTAGGAATTTTTGCTTTATCATTAAAAGCATAAGCTCCAAATCCATCAGATCCAATTAATATAATGTGTTTTGGTTTCGAGATTTCTTTTTCAACAGGTTTTGTGTTTGAGCAGCTATTCAACCCTATTATTAGAATTAGGGACGAAAAAATACTCTTGATAAATTGTATGTTCATGGTGTTTGTTGGTTGAAAATGATGTGGTTATTTTGCTTTGAGATGAGTTATCAAATGAGTTTTTAGTTTATCCCTTTTTCGTTGAGGTATGGCATCGTTATAGACTGCTTTTGCCAATAATTCCTGATCTTTCTCTTTCGAGAATATTAAATTAAAAAGTTCCGCTATAGTTAGACTATTTTCGGCCCGATCAATTAGCTCGAAAGTGTCATTTACAGCAACAAACCCTTCTTTTAAAACCCTAACATATGTTCCTGGTTTTCCATGAGCTATAAACTGTTTCAATATGGCTTGAGAGCCCATTTTTACACTAAAAGTAGAACAGGGTTCTCTTGGCTGGGTGACCTGAACTAAAGCTGTTCCTATTTTATAAACATCGCCAACATTTATTTTAGTTTCATCCAATCCTTCAATACTTAGGTTTTCACCTAACATGCCCCAATTCCAGTTTGTATTTGGGTATAAGTTTTTCCAATACGGATAGTGATCTGTAGAGAATAAGTAACAGGCTTTAAACTCGCCACCATGTACTCTCCTATTAGAAATTTCATCACCTTTTACCTGTTCTCTTTCTAAATAAATAGGCTCCTTCGTTGGTGTTTTGTATATACCGGTAGTGACTTCTTTCCCATTTAACAAAATGGTCGTTGGCTTTGCGATGTTAGTCGAAATTATTTTCATGGAATAAAAGTATAGAAAAAAGGACTATAACGTATAATATTATTATGAATTAATCATTTCGAATTTATTTTTCAAAAACTTTCTTGTAAAGTATTTTGCCGCTTTTTTAAACAAAGGCCACAGCTCCTAATACATTAAGCGTGTGCTTAGAAATAAGGACGCTGCCAATTATAGTTTCAAATTGCTGTTATTCATTATTTAGTATATCACTAACAGCGTGTTGATATGCTTTGGGGTTGCCTGCTTTTTTGATTTTTTTTAATGTTTTTTGAGGATTGGAAAATGAAGTGGAAAAGTACTCCCAGAAGCCTAACATTTTCATTTTAATAGGTGTAGGGCCAGATAAAAAAGCATCATATTGTTGGTAAATAGTATCATGAAATGCTTTAAAAGTCTCCCATTTATTTGAAGGATAATCGAGACTGTTATTTTTAATCATACCGGGAAGAAATGGATCTGCGATTAGTCCTCTGCCAATCATAAAATGGTTTATGGATGGAAAGCGCTCTTGCATTACTTTAAATTTGGCAACCGATGTAATATCGCCATTGTAATAGAGTTTATGGTTTGTGCTTTCTATACATGTTTGAAATGCTTCTAAATCCACCCCGCCTTTATATAATTGTTTTCCAATACGAGCATGAATTGCAATGTTTTTAAGAGGGTATTTATCTAATATTGGGAAGGTCTCAAGAATTTCCTGGGGATTTTCATAACCCATTCGCATTTTCATGGACACAATGACGTCTGATTCGTTATGTACGCGTTTCAGAATATGATCAATTCTTTCAGGATCACAAATAAGTCCTGAGCCCATACCGCGCTTTGTGACCATTGGATAGGGACATCCTAAATTCCAATTGAGCTCATTATAGCCTAATTCCTGAATATATTTTACAACGTATAGAAACTCATCTGCATCATTAGTCATAATCTGTGGTATCACCTCGAGCTCGGTATTATTCTCGGGGAGGAGATCACGTTGGTAAGAGTTTTTAATCTTTAACTTCCCATCTAGACGAATATAAGGGGAGTAGAAGGTGTCAATGCCTCCAAAGTATTTATGAAACGCATTTCTAAACCTGAAGTCGGTAAAGCCTTGTAAAGGAGATGAAAGTAAAGTTGTGCTCATGCAGTTTTTAGTTGCGCAAATATAATTGAAAAGAAGGTAGCTCATAACTTAAAACCCAATTTGTCAAAGCGAACCGGTTTTAAGTTCTCGTTTATTTTATAAAAACATTAAATCTTTTTTAATTCGGATTTAACACCGTTTTGTTTATTGTTACTGACTTAATTTTTTCTAATGAGAAATACACTGGAAAATATTGATCTTTAGCCCAGGGTTCAAAGAGATTACTGTAAAAAGGGCTGTCAGGATCTCCAGATTGACCAGGTCCATTAGTGCCTATAGCAGCATCCCAATCTCCTGTATTAACAATCATTCTGAACGATGCACCACTACTTTGTCTATTGTTTCCGCCGGTAGACCCAGGAGTATATGCATTTCCTCCTCGGGGTAAAGGACCCAGATTTAATTTGGATTTTATATCGTTATTTACAGTATTTCCTAAGGCGTGAGCCATATAGGTGTGTTTGAATTTTTCTTGACCATATTGCCAATTACTAATCGTATCACCAAGCATCTCTTCTAATTTTTTAATGCCATTATTAAAAGATTCAACTAAAAAATCATCTCGCCCTTTTTTTGGATTTTCACCAAATTTCATATCGGGGTTGCTAATCCATTCTATTAGTTTTTTCATTTGTATACTAGGGATCACATCTTTTCCTTCCTCTGGTATAAATTTATCTGCAGCTAGCTGTTTTATCTCATTTTCCCAAGCAACATAGATGCTTGATTCAATGGAATTAGAGTTTAATTTGAAATCCCAACCCTTAAGTTTATCATGAGCTTCAGCAGACGTACCTGTAAACGATATATTTGTAATTAAGGGCACCAATATTCTGGCGGGAATAGAAAGATAGTCTACTTGTAAGTCCATCATGTTTTGCATGGTTAATTTTTGCCCAGAGCTCAGAACTTCATTTACACGATCACCACGATATGGATCTGACCATGAAAAACCTATCGCATTCCAATGTTTATAGGAGCTTGGCGTTACATTTTGGTTTGCCGTAGCTATAAATCCTTTTGATGGATTGTAATCGTTTGGTTTTTCACTGATAGGTAAATATCCATCCCATTCATAACGCCCATCCCCAGGTACAGGAACAAGGCCACTAAAGTTTTTACGAATTGGAGCAATACCAACTGCTTGCCAACCAATATTCCCTTTTTTATCGGCCCAAATCATATTTTCTCCTGGAATGTGACTATAATTACAGGCGTCTTTAAACGCTTCCCAAGTTTTGGATTGATCCATGCGTAAGGATGCTAAATATGGAGATCCACCAGGTTCTAACCATGCACATCGTACTGCATAGGCTTTTAAATGTTCTTTATCCACATAAGTAACAGGTCCATGTTGGGTGTATAAAAGTTTTGTAGTAACATCATCTTTGCCTTTAACTTTTATGATTTCTGAAATACTATCCATATCTACCCATGATCCGTTGTAGTTATATTGGTTTAAATTATTGGGGTTTAAATCATATACATATAAATCTTCACCATCCGTTCTAAATACTGTAAGTCCCCAAGTACCATAATCATTATGACCAATTGATATTCCTGGAATTTCTGGTTCACCTCCACCAATAACATTCCATTCTGGCGCAACTAAATGTACCATATAGCGTAGTGATGGAACAGCGATAGTTCGGTGAGGGTCATTAGCCATATAGGTGTTACCATCTTTCATTAATGCACCACTTACAACCCAGTTATTGCTACCTATAGCAAGAGAATCATTTTTGGCTTCATTTATAGACAGTATAGTATTTGCTTCTGTTGTGTTTCTGTATTGCTCTAAAATATCGGTGTCTTGAAATTTCACTGTTTTTCGATAGGCATTATATAATTCCAAGATATCATCAAATAGCAACTCTTTGTTTATGATTGGATCCATTTCAATATTAGGATCTTTAGGATGAAACCATGATAATTCTTTAACTTTCTTAACGCCTAGTTTTGATACTGCTCTTCCAATTCGTAATTCAGCACCTATATTTCCAAGAAGGCCTTGGTGTCTAGATATCACAACATCTGGAGTCCATTTTTTTGGAAGGATATTCAATAATTTAAATTCCAGAGGAAGAAGTTCGGGGGTTTTTAAAATACTTTCAATATAAGCATTAACACCATCTGTATATGCTGTAATAATTTCTATACCATCTTTATGATAGTGATTCATTTCTGTTTTTAAATCACCACGATACTTAAATAAGCGTGTGCCAATATCTCTTTTTAATTCACGTTCGCCTAGGATTTCAGCAACGGTTCCGGTGGCTTGACGCCTCCAAATTTCAAATTGAAAAAGTCGATCTTTTGCAGCAGCATAACCTTGAGAAAAAAAGAGGTCATGTTGGTTTTTTGCATATATATGATTAATTCCCCATTTATCCCTAAGTATTTCAACAGGTTCTTGAATACCGTTTACAGTGAGTTCAGTTGTTTTAGATGAATCACATGAAAACAGATACTGAACAATAAATAGTACAAACAAAATTCTCATGGTTTTTTGTTTGATAAATAAATATGTTTTTGCCATAGTATTATAGGTTTATATCGATTAACGAAATCATTATATTTCAAGCTGTTGTGAAACGAAGTTAGTTGTTTTATTTGAATCTTGAACAAATGAAAAAACCACTCTGTTTTCACAAAGTGGTTTTAATATTGAGATTTCTGTTTACACAGGGATTTGTTATTTAATCATATCGTAACTACGCTTGATGAAGTTTGTTAGCTCTTCTCCTTTTAATAGGCCTTGAGACAATCGTGCTAGATCTAAGCTTTGATTGATTAAACGCTCTTGTTTTTTCTTGGTTTTAGTGTTTAATATTTCACTTACCAATTCAGAGTTTGTATTGACTACCAAGTTGTACATTTCTGGCATATTACCCATACCAAACATACCACCACCACCGGTTTGTTGCATCTCTTTCATTCGACGCATAAACTCTGGTTGTGTAATCATAAATGGTGCAGCATCGCTATCCATTGTTTCCAATTGTACAGTAAACTTTTCAGCAGGAACAACTTCTTTCAATATGTTGTCTAAACTTGTCTTTTCCTCGTCGGTTAACTTCGAAATTTTAGTATCCTCTTTCTTAATTAAATTGTCAACATGGTCAGAGTCCACACGTACAAAAGTTATATTCTCTTTAGTCGTTTCTAACTTCTGAATTAAATGTGATATAATTGGAGAATCTAATAATAAAACTTCATAACCTTTAGCTTTTGCAGCTTCAATATAACTGTGTTGCTCGTCTTTATTTGACGTGTAAAGAATGACAAGTTTATCATCTTTATCAGTTTGATTTGCTTTTATTTTATTGTATAATTCTTCATAAGTATAATAGGTGCTATCTACTGTTGGATATAGAGCAAAACTGTCTGCTTTTTCAAAGAATTTTTCTTCGGAAAGCATACCGTATTCAATCACGATCTTGATATCATTCCATTTCGCTTCTAATTCTTCACGGTTATTATTAAATAAAGATTTCAATTTATCGGCAACTTTACGCGTGATATATGAAGAAATCTTTTTTACAGCACCATCAGCCTGTAAGTAACTACGAGATACATTTAATGGAATATCTGGAGAGTCAATAACTCCGCGAAGCATCGTTAAAAATTCAGGCACAATACCTTCTACATTATCCGTAACGAATACTTGATTTTGGTACAGCTGAATTTTATCCTTCTGCATATTTAAATCATTCGACATCTTAGGGAAATATAAAATTCCAGTTAAGTTGAACGGATAATCAACATTTAAGTGAATGTTAAACAAAGGTTCTTCAAATTGCATTGGATACAATTCTCTGTAAAAGCCTTTATAATCTTCGCTTTCTAATTCTGATGGTTGTTTGGTCCAGGCAGGATTAGGATTGTTAATGATATTGTCTACGTTAATTTTTCGTTGTGGTTCAGTGGTTTCTTTGCCATCTTTATCTGTAATAGTCTCAGGAGTGTGCTCTGGATCATTTACTTCTTTGGTTCCAAATTTAATTGGAATAGGCATGAATTTATTATACTTGGACAGTAATTCACTAATTCTATTGTCTTCTAAAAATTCAGTAGAGTCTTCAGCAATATTAAGAATGATTTCTGTTCCTCTTTCTTTTTTGTCTGATACTTCTAAGGTAAATTCAGGAGAACCATCGCAAGTCCAATGTGCAGCAGGTTCATCTTGATGAGACTTTGTGATGATTTCTACTTTTTCAGCAACCATGAAGGCTGAATAAAAACCTAAACCAAAATGGCCTATGATTCCAGAATCTTTAGCAGAATCTTTATATTTATCTAAGAACTCTTCAGCTCCTGAAAAGGCCACTTGATTGATGTATTTTTCAACTTCTTCAGCGGTCATCCCTAGCCCTTGATCAATGATATGCAGTTTGTTATTCTCCTTGTCAATTTTTACTTCAATTTGAGGATTGCCATATTCAACTTTTACATCTCCAACATTTGTAAGATGTTTAAGCTTTAAAGTAGCATCAGTTGCATTACTAATAAGTTCACGTAAAAAGATTTCGTGATCACTGTATAGGAATTTTTTAATCAGAGGAAAAATATTTTCTACTGATACATTAATATTTCCTTTTGTCATGATATGTTTGTTTTATGTTGTTCAATAATTCTAATTTGCTTTAGACAACAAAAATGCCAATTCGTAGTTTATGACAAGTTGGCATAAAATTTTGTGAACTTAAAAATGGATTATATAATTTGAGGTTGAAATTTGAGTATTCATTGTAGTTGTCGTAATTTGGTTTTTTAAATATGAAGGATATGTACAATTCAAAAATAATAGGCCTTGGGAAATATGTTCCCGATAATGTGGTCACCAACGATGATTTATCGAAATTAATGGATACCAATGATGAATGGATTCAGGAACGCACCGGAATTAAGGAGCGTAGGTGGATAGCAAAGGGAACCGATGACTCTTCTGCTGTTATGGGTGCAAAGGCTGCTAGAATTGCAATAGAAAGAGCCGGGTTAACTACCGACGATATCGATTTTATAGTATTTGCAACCTTGAGTCCCGATTATTATTTTCCAGGATGTGGTGTGCAAATTCAAGATTTGTTGGATATGAAAACTATTGGAGCTATTGATATTAGAAATCAATGTTCGGGTTTCGTATATGCCATTGCCACTGCCGACCAATTTATTAAAACAGGAATGTATAAAAATATTCTGGTAATTGGCGCCGAATATCATTCAAATGGCTTGGATAAAACAACGCGTGGAAGGGGCGTTACAGTTATTTTTGGAGATGGAGCTGGTGCTTGTGTTTTATCTCGTGAAGAGGATAATACCAAAGGAATTTTGTCATCGCATTTACATAGTGAAGGTAAATATGCCGATAAGTTAATTGTGGCTTCTCCAAGTATAGGGAATTGGGTTCCAGAAATAATCGCATCGGAAGGTGAGGATATTTCATATTTCCCATATATGGATGGAACTTTTGTGTTTAAACATGCTGTGGTACGTTTCAGTGAAGTGATTATTGAAGGTCTGACACAGAATAATTTGGCCAAAGAGGATATTGATATGCTTATTCCTCATCAGGCCAATTTAAGGATTGCACAATTTATTCAACGGAAGTTTGGATTGAGGGACGATCAAGTCTTTAATAATATTATGAAATATGGTAATACTACAGCTGCGTCTGTAATAATTGCATTGACCGAAGCTTGGGAGGAAGGAAAGATAAAAGAAGGTGATAACGTTGTGTTGGCTGCCTTTGGTAGCGGATTTACATGGGGAAGTGTGATTATGAAATGGTAAAAATATATGCTGATCCTATTCCAAAAACTAATTAAAAGAAAAAAACCAAAACAAAGCTGTTTTGGTTTTTTTTTCGCTATTAATCAACATTAACACTCATAACATATAATGTTCTTTACCTAAGACGTTATATTTTGATATTTATTTCATGAGGGTATAGATTTTAACCAAATTTAACAGTTTTAACAACTTTTAATAGATTCTATATAAACGAAAAACCCGAGATATATATCTCGGGTTTTCTTATTAATAACCAAACATTAACACTAACCATCAACTATTTATGTAGGCTATTAATTAACTTAAGGTTGTATGTTTTCTAGAAAACACCACCACTTCCTTCTTTCTCGTCGTTATCTCTACGTTTACGAGATTTAGCACGGTATTTTCCACCACCAAATCTGTAAGATAGACCGGCTGCAATAGTGTGACTTTCCCAGTTGAAAAAGATATCTTGCTTGTAAGGCCTACTACCGTTTCCAGAAAAGTGCATTGTATTAAATATATCGTTGAAGTTTAAATTGAATGATCCTTTGCCTTCAGCAAAGCTTATACGTGCTCCAATGTTTACAAAATACATTGGGTCAATATTAAACTGTAATGTTTTGTTTTGTCCTCTGTAGAATCCAAAGGCTGTTAAACTTAATCTTTTGCTTACTTTAAAGTTGTTAAACATTCTAAAGTTCCAGGCAACATTGTCAACTTCAGAAACTTCAGTTACAATATCTCCAATAGTTGCTGTTTCAATTGGCGCATTTAAAGTTTCGGTAATACCCTTTTGTGTTTGAGAATATAAATCAAAACTTCCGTTAATACTCCACCATTTCACAGGGCGATAGTTAGAAGATAACTCAAATCCATATGCAGAGGTGTCATCAAAATTGTCATGTGTTAAAATGATTCGACCAGAGTTAACATCTGCTCTATCAACAAACAGAGCTCTGTTGATCTCATCAGAAATTGCACGGTAAAATACACCACCGGTAATACTTCCTTTACCAAGTTTACGAGTATAATTTAATTCTAACGAATTTGTAAATTGAGGTTCAAGATTTATATTTCCATAAGAAGAGATTAATGGTGTACTCCATTCTTTTATTGGATTTACTTGACCAATTCCAGGACGATCTACTCTTCTGCTGTAGCTTAACTGGTACGAATTCTTTTCAGAAGGTGTATAAGTAAAGAATGCAGATGGATATAGTTTTACATAATCATTACTAAATGAAATAGGTGTTGTTACACCAGATCCAATTTCAGTTTCTAATGCTAACGCATCTACAGAAACACTTTCTACTCTTGCACCAATTTGATACGTCCATTTATCGAACTTTTTGCTATAAGTGGCATAAGCAGAGTAAATATCTCTTGTATAATCAAAATCTGTATCTGGAGTAGGTCTTAATGCTCCCTGTTGATTTAAAGATTCACCAGTTGAAGAATACAGAATTTCTGTATTGAATAATCTGGCCTGAACTCCTAATTCTAATTTAGTCGTTTCCGTTAACGGATTTACATAATCCAAATTAATTGTAGTTCTAACTCTATCAGTATCATTTAAATCTAAATAATCATCTTGAGTTCCTAATAAAAACTTATAATCTACAGGATTTTCTCCTTCATAAATATTATGATCAATTTCGAATTCTATATTTTCTCCTTCTTTGGCGAAGTCTAATTTGTAATCAAAATTGTATTGTTGAGAGGTATTCTCATTATTTGCGTCGAATTCCTGACTTTGATTGAATCCAGGATTGTTATAGAAAAATGCTTTCGTTGTACCAAGAGTATTACCATCAGAAATACTTTGATTAGTAAAGAAAGAAACTGTGTTTTTGTCATTTAAATAAAAATCAAGTCCCATTTTAAATAAATGATTTTTTCTATCATCTAAGAATATAAAAAACTGCTCAGAATCGTTGTCTGGTCTTGATACACGTCCATTGTTTGCGTTTTTCGCAATAGTATTACTATAACTTCCGTATAAATTGAATTTCCCGTTTCGGTAATTCATGTCTAATGAACTGTTAAACTTAACTTCTTTTTCGTATCTAATCCCAGTACTTACACTACCATTAAATCCTACCATTGTATTTTTATGTAATACAATATTGATAAGTCCACTCATTCCTTCAGGGTTATATTTTGCTGAAGGATTTGTAATTAATTCAATAGATTTAATTGCAGTTGAAGGAATTTGCTTTAATAATTGCGCAGTTGGAATGTTAGATAATTTTCCATCAACCATTACACGTACATTTGAATTTCCACGTAAGCTGATGGCTCCAGTTTGTGCATCTACACTTACTGAAGGGATACCTACCATTAATTCTGAAGCTGTTCCACTTGCGGCAAGATCTTTCCCAATAGTGATTACCTTACGGTCTACTTTTTGTTGAATTGTAGATACTTCTGCTATTACAGTAACTTCGTCTAGGCCTGCGGCATCTTCTTCCAGCATAATATTCCCTAGGTCGACTTTACGGTTTTTTCTATTTATAGTTAAATTTTTAACTACAGCTTTATACCCAATATATTGAGCAGTTACCGTGATATTTCCTTCAGGAATTTTTGTGATTTTGAAAGTTCCATCGTCCATTGTAATTCCACCGGTTACAATTTCCCCTTTTTCATTTTTAATGATAATGTTTACATAAGGTAATGGCTCATTAAGAGCTGCGTCCATGACTTTTCCTGAGATGATTCCATCTACTAAGGCGTCATTGTCGGTTGTTGCATAAGAGTTTTGCATTACAAGTAAGAATACAAAACACAGAGTGATTAGTTTTTTCATTCGTTTTTCGATTGATTGATGATAAATTGATTTAGTCTTTGTTTTAAAATGTTTATTTACATTTATACCTAACAGACGACCAAACTGGAATGCTGTTACCTTTTTTAACTCACCTTAACAATTTTTTAACATAACAATGAAGAAAACACTGGTACTTGGAGCTTCAATAAACGTGGAAAGATATTCGTATTTGGCAATACAAAGTTTGTTACGTGATGGCAATCAGGTTGTTGCCATTGGTGCTCGAGATGGTAAAATTATGGGTGTGGACATCTTAACGGAGAAAATTAATTTTATAGATATTCATACGGTTACCTTATATCTTAATCCAAAACGGCAAGAAATGTATTATAATTATATCATTGCGTTACAACCAAAACGAGTAATTTTTAATCCTGGGGCAGAAAACCCTGAATTTTATAAGTTATTGGAGCAGCATCATATTTATTTCGAAGAAGCTTGTACTTTAGTACTACTTTCTACGAATCAATATTAATCCTATAAATGTAAATAACCCATTGATTGGCAATAATTCATAACCTACAACATATCCTCCGAGATTTTCGGCTGGAATATTTCCAATAATTGCAGTAAGGAATACGGAGATTAAGGCAACCATCCATACAAAACGATCTTTAATTTGATGCTTGGTGAAAATTCCGAAAGCAAATAGTCCTAATAATGGGCCATAAGTATATCCAGCGACAGTTAGTAAGCTATCTATTATATTAGTACTTAATACATATTTGAATATAATAATGACAATCACTAACATGATGCTCATCGCGATATGTGTTTTTTTGCGAATGCTTTTTTGATGGTCTTGTGGTTTTTTTTCAATATTTAAAAAGTCGACACAAAAGGAAGTTGTGAGTGAGGTTAAAGCACTATCAGCACTACTATAGGCTGCCGCGATCAATCCCAACATAAAGGTAATAGCGACCGTAATCCCTAAACCACTGTTTAATGCAATTTCTGGAAATAGTAAATCAGTTTTCGCTTTTCCATCCATTAAAGGAATGGCAATATTGTGTTTTTTAGCATAAATAAACAAAAGCGCCCCTAATAACATGAACAAAAATGTAACTACCACGAGCACGATGCTAAATGAGATCATGTTTTTTTGAGCATCTTTTAGTGTTTTACAAGTTAAATTCTTTTGCATCATGTCTTGATCAAGTCCTGTCATACAAATGGTAATAAACATTCCTCCAACAAAGGATTTGATAAAGTGAGTTCGTTCCAAAAAGCTGTCAGTAACAAGAATCTTGCTATATTCTTTTAGTTCGGCAGAAGCTAAAAATTCAGAAAAACTCCAGCCTAAACTTTCATTTATAAAATAGATAGATAAAATTACAGCGACAATCATAAAAAATGTTTGTAAAGTATCTGTCCATACAATTGTTTTAATCCCTCCTTTATTCGTGTAGATCCAAATAAGTAAAATAGAAATGATAACTGTAATTTCAAAAGGGACGTTCCAAGCATCAAAAACAAACTGTTGCAATACTATAGCCACTAGAAATAATCTAAATGCAGCACCTAATACTCTTGAGACAAAGAAGAAAAAAGCTCCAGTTTTATGACTAATAGTACCAAAGCGCTGAAGTAAATATTCATAAATGGAAGTCACATTTAGTTTATAGTATATTGGCATTAATACAAATGCAACCACAAAATAACCAAACATATAACCCAGAACAACTTGAAAATAGCTAAACTGTGAGCCTTCAATCCAACCGGGAACTGAAATAAAGGTAACCCCAGAGAGAGACGCACCAACCATTCCAAATGCTACGAGGTACCAAGGTGATTTTTTTCCAGCCTTAAAAAAATCGACATTACTATCATTTTTACCTGTAAAATAAGAGATTATTAAAAGTAAGCCGAAATAGGCGGCAATTAGTAAAAGAATCTGTATTGCACTCATATGGAAATTTTTCTTCAGCCAAAATACAAATTCCAATTCAAATTGAAACTGTTATAGATTGGTAGTAAAAAAAAGTTTTTAAATTGTAAATTCGCTGTTATGGAATTTTCTTCAAAATTACTTGAAAAAGCAGTGAATGAGATGTCGCAATTACCAGGTATTGGAAAACGTACTGCTTTGAGACTAGTATTGCATATGTTACGACAACCTAAAGCGCATACCGTATTGTTGTCCAGTGCTTTAATGCAGATGAGAGAAGGTATAAAGTTTTGTAAAAATTGCTATAATATTAGTGATGTTGATGTTTGTGAAATTTGTGCAAATCCGCATAGAAATAATGAAATAATTTGTGTTGTGGAAGATATTCGCGATGTTATGGCTATTGAGAATACAAGTTCTTTTAAAGGATTATATCATGTATTGGGAGGTAAAATATCACCAATGGACGGGATAGGACCACATGACTTAAATATCGATCCTCTAGTAGAAAAAGTGAAAAAAGGAAAAGTGAAAGAATTAATTTTTGCTTTAAGTACCACAATGGAGGGTGATACCACTAATTTTTATATATTTAAACAAATACAAGATTGTACTATAATAACGTCAACCATTTCAAGAGGGATTTCTGTGGGTGATGAGCTTGAATATGCCGATGAGGTTACTTTAGGAAGAAGTATAATTAATAGAATTCCTTTTGAATCATCGTTGAAACAATAAATATTGAACTATTTTGTTTGTGTTTTATTAAAATTATGTGCTATTAATCTACTATTAAACCTATTTGTGTCAAATGAAATTGTCCGTTGTTATATTAAATTATAATGTGCGTTACTTTTTAGAGCTTTGTATAAAAAGTGTACAAGCTTCTTTAAGCGAATTAAATGCCGAAATTATCGTAATTGATAATAATTCGACAGATGATAGTTGTAAAATGTTGCGACAAAATTTCCCAAAGATCATATTAATAGAAAATAAAGAAAATGTTGGGTTTTCAAAAGCCAACAACCAAGGAGTTGCACGAGCATCAGGAGATTATATATGTATATTAAATCCGGATACGGTAGTTGCAGAGGATACTTTTACTGAGTTATTAAATTTCGCAAATTCTAAAAATAATTTAGGTATTGTTGGTTGCAAACTTATTGATGGGATAGGTGAATATTTACCAGAAAGTAAGCGTAATGTTCCAGAGGTTAAAATAGCTAGAGAAAAAATACTAGGCAATTCAAAAAATTATTATGCGAATCATATCAAAGAAAATGAAATCGCTAAAGTAGATATCCTCGTAGGCGCTTTTATGTTTATGAAGCGTGATGTATTTGTGGAGTTAAAGGGCTTTGATGAAGATTATTTCATGTATGGTGAAGATATTGATATTTCTTATAGAGCTTTAAATAATGGCTATGACAACTATTATTATGGAAAAAGTACCATTATTCATTTTAAGGGTGAGAGTACCCTAAAGGATAAGCACTATGCGAGACGTTTTTTTAATGCGATGCAAATATTTTATAGCAAGCATTTTAAAACAAATAGGGCTTTTGATTTTATGGTATGGATTGGTATAAAAGTGGCATATGCAGTTAGAAAAGAACAAAAAAAGAAAGCGAAAGAGACAAGTGTTTATTATTTAACTGCTAAAAATATGAATACAGCCTTAGAAAGCAAACTGGGAAAAGGAGTTAAACTAACATCTGATTTTAATCATTTTGAAGCCGATGCTGAAATTATTTTTGATGCTGAAAATTTGGGAGGATATAAACCCATTATTGACAATTTAATTAAAATTGATAAAACACAAAACTTAACCTTTAAAATATTGTCTAATAATTCAAATTTCATAATTGGTAGTGACCACTCATTTAGTCGAGGCGAGGTCATTATTTTTGACGAGAATTAATTGATGAAACTTCAATAGATTTGATGATTTTTCATTAATTTTGCAGGCAGAAACCTAAAAAACACTAGTACACTAAATATATGGCAAAATTTGAACTTAAATTACCTAAGATGGGAGAAAGTGTTGCTGAAGCGACAATTACATCTTGGTTAAAGGAAATTGGAGATACTATTGAAGCTGATGAAGCAGTTCTGGAAATTGCTACAGATAAGGTAGATAGTGAAGTGCCAAGTGAAGTTGATGGTGTTTTAATTGAGAAACTATTTGAAGTTGATGATGTTGTTCAGGTAGGTCAAACCATTGCAGTTATCGAAATTGAAGGAGAAGAGACCGTTCCTGAAGTAGCTCCTAAAGTTGAAACTACTGAAGTTGCAATTGATGCTCCGGTTAAGGCTGTTGCAGAAGTTTCTCAAACTATTGTTGCGGCGAAAACAACGGCAAGTCCTGTATTGGCAAATTCAAATGAAGGCCGGTTTTATTCCCCTTTGGTTAGAAATATAGCCAAAAAAGAAGGGCTTTCCCAAGAAGAGTTAGATGCAATACCTGGCGCTGGAAAGGATGGTCGTGTTACTAAAAATGATATTTTAGAATACGTTGCTAATAAAGGAAATCAGCCTGTACAAAAGGCAGTTTCAGAGCCAGAAACTAAAGTTGAGGCTGCTCCTGTTGAGCAATCAAAGCCTGTTGAACAATCAAAACCTGCTAAAGCAGATAAACCGGTTGTATTGAGTAGTGGAGGAGATGAAATTATAGAAATGAGTAGAATGGGTAAACTCGTGGCAAAACACATGGTTGATTCTGTTCAAACTTCGGCACATGTACAATCATTCATAGAAGCCGATGTTACAAATATCTGGAACTGGAGAAATAAAGTTAAGAATGACTTTAAAAAACGTGAAGGAGAAAATTTAACCTTCACACCTATATTCTTGGAGACCATAGCAAAAGCTTTAAAAGATTTTCCAATGATGAATATCTCTGTGCAAGGCGATACAATTATTAAGAAGAAAAGCATTAATCTTGGAATGGCTGCAGCATTAGGTGATGGGAACCTTATTGTGCCAGTTATTAAAAACGCAGATCAATTAAATTTAATTGGAATGGCTAAACAAGTTAATGATTTGGCAAGCCGTGCTCGATTGAATCAATTAAAGCCGGACGATATTCAGGGAGGAACTTATACGGTAACTAATGTAGGAACCTTTGGTAGTATTATGGGAACACCTATTATTAACCAGCCACAAGTTGGTATTTTGGCTCTAGGTGCAATACGAAAAGTACCCGCTGTAATTGAAACGCCTGATGGTGATTTTATAGGCATTCGATATAAAATGTTTTTATCGCATTCTTATGATCATCGGGTTGTAAATGGAGCACTTGGCGGTCAGTTTGTAAAGGCCGTTAAAGACTATTTAGAAGGCTGGGATAGTCAAAGAGAAATCTAAACTCAAATTAAGAGACATAGTTAAACCTAAGTTATGAACGCTTAGGTTTTTTTTGTTTTCTACGATATAACAATTTATTATCTTTACGTTTTTATTAAATAAAATTTAAATGCAGCTTAAATTAACAAAACCAATTTGTTTTTTCGATTTAGAAACAACTGGGATTAATATTTCGAATGATAGAATAGTCGAAATTTCTATTCTTAAAGTTTTTCCAAATGGTACCGAAGAACGTAAAACATGGCTGGTGAATCCTGAAATGGCAATTCCTGATGAAGTGATTGCAATTCATGGTATCTCCAATGAAAAAGTAGCAAATGAGCCCACCTTTAACACAATTGCTAGAGATGTACATCACATGATTAAGGACTCTGATTTAGGAGGATTTAATTCCAATAGATTTGATATCCCGCTTTTGGCTGAAGAAATGCTTCGAGCTGAAATTGATTTCGATATGAAAGGGCGAGTATCCGTTGATGTGCAAACTATTTTTCATAAAATGGAACAACGTACCCTTGTTGCAGCCTATAAGTTTTATTGTGATCAGAATTTGGAAGGAGCACATAGTGCAGAGGCAGATACCTTTGCTACATATGAAGTGCTGAAAGCACAAATTTCAAAATATGACGATCTAGAAAATGACACTAAGTTTTTAGCCGATTTTAGTGCGCGTAAAAAATTTGCTGATTTCGCAGGATTCATCAATTTTAATGAAGATGATGAAGAATGTTTTTCTTTTGGAAAACATAAAGGAAAACGCGTCGTAGATGTGTTAGAAAAAGAGCCGGGATATTTTGGATGGTTATTAAATGCTGATTTTCCCTTATATACTAAAAAAGTGCTTACTGCTATTAAACTGCGAAGCTTTAATAATAAATTGGGTTAATAAGTTAAAATTCAGAATCTAAAATCAAGAGCAAATAGGAGGTCATTATTTTGATAAAAATATATTAAGATTGTCTTTAAACATCTAAAGAATTACTCTTAATTCCATTAAACAAAAAGCATGAAATTAATTTGTATAGGTAGAAACTACACCGAGCATATCAAAGAATTAGCCAACGAAAAACCGACAGATCCAGTGGTGTTTTTGAAACCAGACACCTCGATTTTATTAAAAAAACAGCCCTTTTTTATTCCTGATTTTTCTAATGATGTACATCATGAAGTGGAAATATTGATAAAAATTAACAGGGTTGGAAAACATATTGATAAAAAATTTGCTCATAAATATTATGACGAAGTTGGACTTGGTATAGATTTCACAGCACGAGATTTGCAGAGTCAATTAAAGTCAAAAGGCTTGCCTTGGGAAAAAGCCAAAGCCTTTGATGGAGCTGCTGTTATTGGGAAATGGCTATCAAAAAGCGAGTTCGAAAACGTAGACAATATTGGTTTTAGTTTGCACAAAAATGAGACCATTGTTCAAGACGGAAATACGAGCTTGATGCTTTGGAAAATAGATGAACTTATCGAATATGTCTCAAAATATTTTACTTTGAAGATTGGAGATATTATATTTACCGGAACTCCGGCAGGAGTTGGCAAAGTAGTTGCCAATGATAAGTTAAAAGGATTTATAGAAAATCGAGAATTATTTTCGATAACAGTAAAATAAAATGGAACAATATTATAAACTAGATAAAATCAGAGAGTTAGCTGATAACGATGTTGAATTTATAGAAACATTGGCGATGACCTTTGTTGAGGAAGTTGCTGAAGATGCAGGACTTCTAGAAACAGCTGCAATAAGTAAAGATCATTTGGCAACCTATAAAACGGCGCACAAAATGAAACCCACTATTGATATGTTTGAAGTTGGTGTGCTCGATGATTTAGTTGAAATTCAAGATTGGGGTAAATTAGAACAACGCGATAAGGATATTACAGAAAAACTAAATGTTTTTTTAACAGCAGTAAGAAATGCTGTAGAGGAGATTAAAACTGATTTCAATTTGTAATGCAAGCAGAAATTATTACCATTGGGGACGAGATTCTCATTGGTCAAGTTGTTGATACGAATTCTACATTTATAGCAAAAGCACTAAATAAAATTGGCGTTTCAGTTTATCAAATCACTTCTATTCAGGATGATAAATCACATATTTTAAAGGCAATTGAAGAAGCCGAAAATAATGTAGATATTATTATCATTACTGGAGGCTTAGGGCCAACTAAAGACGATATCACTAAAACAACAATTGTTGAATATTTTGATGATGTATTAGTTCAAGATACCGCTGTTCTTAGAAATATAGAATCCCTATGGGAAAAGTATATTAAACAATCTTTATCACAAGTTAATATTGATCAGGCCTTAGTGCCATCAAAAGCAACGGTGCTAATGAATCGGTTTGGGAGTGCTCCCGGAATGTGGTTAGAAAAAAACAACAAAGTATTTGTGTCGCTTCCAGGTGTTCCTTTTGAAATGAGAGCATTAATCAATGATGCCGTGGTACCTAAAATCCAAAAACAGTTTGAATTGCCTTTTATTATGCATAAAACATTGCTTGTATATGGTATAGGTGAGAGTAATTTGGCAAATAAAATAGAGGATTGGGAAGACAGTCTGCCGCAATTTATTAAACTCGCATATTTACCCAGTCTGGGTAAAGTGCGATTGCGATTGTCAGCAATAGGAAAGGATAAGCAAACTATTGTTTCAGAGATGGATAAGCAAATAAAGCAGTTGATGCCTCAAATTAAAGATGTGTTTGTTGGATTTGATGAAGACGGTTCGATTGAAGTGTTAATTGGCAAGCAACTCGCCGCTATGGGAAAAACATTAGCAACAGCCGAAAGTTGTACCGGAGGTAAAATTGCGGAAAGAATTACTTCTAATTCAGGAGCTTCGGTATTTTTTAAAGGGAGTGTTGTGAGCTATGCAACAAGCGCCAAGGTGGATGTATTAAATGTTGATAATGACCTGATTGAAGAATATTCGGTAGTAAGTGTACAAGTTGCAGAAGAGATGGCTAAGAACGTGCAAAAATTATTTAAAACGGATTTTGCTATTGCTACCACTGGTAATGCTGGACCTACTAAAGGAGATGCAGATGTTGAGGTAGGAACCGTATGTATAGCTATCGCTACTCCAACGAATGTTTATGCACAGGAATTTCAAATGGGTAATCATCGAACAAAAGTGATAAATAAGGCTGTAAATAAAGCTTTTGAGATGTTGCAAAAAGAAATTTTTAAAAATTGATAAAATAAAGTTTGTCAACTATTAAAGAATTTGTAAATTTGCACCTCGTTTTGAAATAACAATTTTTTTAAAGTTATATATAATGTCAAGAGTTTGTGAACTTACTGGGAAAAAAGCGATGGTTGGAAACAACGTATCGCACGCAATGAATAAAACTAAGCGTAAATTTAACGCTAACTTACTAAAGAAGCGTTTTTACATTCCTGAAGAAGATAAGTGGGTAACTTTAAAAGTTTCTGCTGCTGCCTTAAAAACTATCAATAAGATTGGTATTTCTGCTGCAATTAAAGAAGCTAAATCTAAAGGATTTTTAAAATAATAGCCGTAATAGCTAAAGATAAGTACAATGGCAAAAAGAGGAAATAGAGTTCAAGTAATATTAGAATGCACAGAGCATAAAGGAACTGGTAAACCAGGAACTTCTAGGTATATTACAACAAAAAATAAAAAGAACACGCCAGATAGATTAGAGGTTAAAAAATTTAATCCAATCTTAAAGCGTATGACAGTTCATAAAGAAATTAAATAATTAGAAATTTTTGCAATGCGTAAAAACTTCAATTATTAACTGAAGTTTTTTGCGAAGGTAAAAATGTCAAATAATATAAATCATGGCAAAGAAAGCAGTAGCATCATTACAAACTGGATCTAAAAGATTAACAAAGGCTATCAAAATGGTAAAGTCTCCTAAGTCTGGGGCTTATATGTTTGTTGAGTCAATCATGACGCCAGAAAAAGTAAACGATTTTATTAATAAGAATTAATCGTACTTTTTATACAAAATATTTAAAGCTGCTTTCAATTTGAATGCGGCTTTTGTTTTATAATTTGGTTGGAAACCTTAATAAAATCAAAATTATAATGAATTAATAATTCTCGTGAAAGCGAGAATTTTTTTGTTTATCCTAAAGTTCTATTTAAAAAATATTCCTTTTCTTTATATCTTTAACTATATGACAATTTTGCAGCTTTTCACTAAGGGCAAGAAATTTGTTATTCTAATGAAATCAAGCATTATAATTATGCTTAGTTTAAATAAAAGTAAATGAGTTTTTTTAAAAAAATATTTTCTTCAGATAAAAAAGAAACCTTAGATAAAGGATTAGAGAAATCGAAGTCGTCATTCTTTGCTAAGTTTAATAAAGCAGTTGCAGGAAAATCGAAGGTTGATGATGAGGTTTTAGATAATCTGGAAGAAATTCTTGTGACAAGCGATGTAGGAGTAAATACAACCCTTAAAGTTATTGAGCGCATAGAAGATAGAGTTGCTAAAGATAAGTATTTAGGGACTTCAGAACTAAACCAATTACTTCGAGAAGAAATCGCAGGTTTGTTATCGGAAACCAATTCTGGTGAAGCTACAGATTTTTCAATCCCCGAAACAAATAAACCACATGTAATTATGGTGGTTGGTGTTAATGGTGTTGGTAAAACAACAACTATTGGTAAGTTGGCATATCAATTTAAAAAACAAGGCTATAATGTGGTTCTTGGTGCTGCCGATACATTTAGGGCAGCCGCTATTGATCAACTTCAAGTTTGGGCTGATCGTGTTGATATCCCAATGATAAAACAAGAAATGGGTAGTGATCCGGCTTCGGTAGCTTTTGACACTTTAGAAAGTGCAGTAACAC
Organism: uncultured Bacteroidota bacterium; assembly: GCA_913062555.1. Taxonomy (GTDB): domain Bacteria; phylum Bacteroidota; class Bacteroidia; order Flavobacteriales; family Flavobacteriaceae; genus CAJXVU01. The sequence continues at coordinate 28,015 of CAJXVU010000017.1, read as the reverse complement.
AAAACGCTGATATCGTAATAATTGATACCGCAGGACGACTACACAATAAAGTGAACTTAATGAATGAGCTTACTAAAGTAAAACGCGTCATGCAAAAAGTTGTAGACAACTCGCCTCACGATGTATTACTTGTTTTAGATGGATCTACAGGTCAAAATGCTTTTGAGCAAGCAAAACAGTTTACAGCGGCTACTGAAGTCACTTCACTTGCGGTTACGAAATTGGATGGAACTGCAAAAGGCGGGGTGGTTATTGGAATTAGTGATGAATTCCAGATCCCTGTTAAATATATTGGTGTAGGAGAAGGTATTGAAGATCTACAAGTATTTAATAAATACGAGTTTGTGGATTCATTTTTTAAATAAGATCTCTGAGAAATCGAGAGTTTTGTTATGCTCGTAAATTATGAAGTGAATTCTGTTTATAAAAATGGAAAGAATAAAATCTTATCAATAAAATGAACAAAGAATCAAAGCCTGAAATGTCAATTGACAAAGCTCGAATATCTTCGGCTAATAATGAGCGAAAAACGAACAAAAAGCGACTAGATTTAGCTATGATTATGACTTTGAGTGTAGGGCTTATGAGTTTATGTGCTCTAGGGGTATCACTTTATCAAGCACACCTGATGAACGAACAAAGTTCTATCATGTTTTTTCAAGGTAAAGCGGCGTCATTGCCTATTTTAGAATTCAATAACTGGAGGTCTTTTGATGAAAATGGCATAAAAAGCTTCAAAATTGTTGTTACAAATAAAGGAACTGGTCCACTTATTATTAAAAATATACTTTTAAAATTTAATGGAGAGGCTGTATTGAACTGGGGAGAATTGTTTTCTAAAGTTCCGAACAGTGAAAATCTGGATCTTGGAATGACAAACGAAATCCTAAATGGTTCTGTTTTGTCGGCAGGCGAAGAACTCGTTTTTATAGATGCCCAGAATAACAGAGATCTGTCAAAATTGTTATTTGAAGCTGCTGATGCTATTAAAATGAAGGTATGTTATGTATCGGTTTATGATGATTGGTTTCAAAGTACTATAAAAGGATTGGAGAATCGGGTTACAAATGATAACGAAAATATACCGTATTGCCGTATTGATGACGGTGAAAGTTTTATGGATTAGCTCATAAGGTATATTAATAGTGTTTTTTTAATCAGAACAAAAAAATGCTTGTATCTTTGCAGACCAAAATTAAGGAATGAGAACGAAGTCACTTAAAAAGAATAAGATTAACGTTGTTACTTTAGGATGTTCAAAGAATGTCTATGATAGTGAGGTGTTAATGGGACAACTGAAAGCCAATGATAAAGAAGTTGTGCATGAAGAAGAAGGCAATATTGTAGTGATTAATACCTGTGGTTTTATTGATAACGCTAAAGAAGAAAGTGTAAATACTATTTTAGAATACGTACAAAAGAAACAGGAAGGTGATGTTGATAAAGTATTTGTAACTGGGTGTTTAAGTGAGCGTTATAAACCAGATTTATTAAAGGAAATTCCTGATGTAGATCAATATTTTGGAACAACTGAATTACCTAACTTACTTAAAGCTCTTGGAGCCGATTACAAACATGAATTAATAGGTGAACGAATCACAACAACACCTAAAAACTATGCTTACTTAAAAATTGCAGAAGGTTGTGATAGACCCTGTAGTTTTTGTGCCATTCCTTTAATGCGAGGTAAACATAAATCCACTCCAATCGAGGAGATTGTTATTGAAGCTGAGAAATTGGCAGCAAAGGGTGTCAAAGAACTCATTTTAATTGCTCAGGATTTAACCTATTACGGGCTTGATATTTATAAAAAGAGAAACCTTGCAGAATTGCTTGAAGCACTTGTAAAAGTGAATGGGGTAGAATGGATACGTTTGCATTATGCCTTTCCCGCCGGATTCCCAATGGATGTCCTGGAAATCATGCATAAAGAACCAAAAATATGTAACTATATTGATATTCCATTACAGCATATTTCAGACCACTTATTAAAGAGTATGCGTCGTGGAACAACTCAAGCAAAAACAACAAAATTACTTAAGGATTTTAGAGTTGCTGTTCCTGATATGACAATCCGTACCACGTTAATTGTGGGTTATCCTGGGGAAACAGAAGCAGATTTTCAAAATCTTAAAAATTGGGTAGCTGAGATGCGTTTTGAACGATTAGGCTGTTTTACATATTCTCATGAGGAAAATACACATGCGTTTAATTTGGTTGATGATGTGCCTCAAGAAGTGAAACAAGAGCGTGCCAATATAATTATGGAGCTGCAATCTCAAATTTCTTGGGAATTAAATCAAGAAAAAATAGGTAAAGTATTTAAGGTAGTTATAGATAGAAAAGAGGGTGATTATTTTGTTGGACGTACAGAGTTTGACTCCCCTGATGTAGATAATGAGGTTCTGATTGACGCAACAAAAACGTATTTAAAAACGGGTGAATTTGCAACGGTTAAAATAACAGATGCAGCAGACTTCGATTTATACGCTGAAGTAAGTAGTTCGAAATAAATTACTTTTTAGTTTTAATTTTTGATAACTGTTTGGCTATTTTTTTAATAGCTGACTCAATTGATTTTTCAGGCTCAATAATATTATAAGCGCCCCAAAAGACAGGATCTGAAAAGCCGGAGGCTTCATCACTTAAAATTACTGATGGTTTTAAACGCTTTTCTGGATTAATCTTAGAGATTAAGTTTTTTTTCCAATCCGTTATTGCCATTTCAATATTAAGTGTATAGGTACTGCTAAATAGCTTTTTGCGCCACTTAACTTTAAAAGCCAATTGAATATTGCTATAGCTATAATAACTTTTTCCATCTTTAGTTTTGTAATCAACTCTATAAAGAGCTTCCAGGGGTTCAATCCTCACTTGTCTCGGTTTTCTGCGAAGGAATAAATTGGCAGTTTCATTTTTGTCTTCAATATTGAGGTGATAAACACTACTAACAAGGGCAAAAGTTTCGGCATCAATAAATAATTTACCATCATAAAATGGGGTCACTATATGAGGGAGTTGTTTAAATTTAACAACATACACTTGTCGATCATCCATTTGAGAAGCCGGTTCAAAACTAAATTCATAGTAATCGAATGTTTCTTCATTGAAAACATAATCCGGGTATTTTACTAAATCAGAATATAAGGTATTGTATGGCCCGCCTTGGAGTTTTACAGCAAGCGTATCGAGTCTGGAGTAATCTGTGCTTTTGCGAGATTTTACGAGTTCTACATTATCTCTTTTTGATGATTTATATGGTTGTTTAAAAACTTTAACAACAGCTTCAGTTAATGAAGCATTTTTGCGTCCCTTTTTAATGGTTTCTCTATAAAATGCTGTCATGATGGAACGCTCATCAATATAGTTAATACTTTTACCATTTAACGAGGCCTTTACTAATGCCATAGCGCTTTTTGGAACATTTATTTTAATTGCAGACAGGGTTGTAATTTGAGGGCTTAGAGGAATGATGTTGTTTTTTGAATCCAATGTGTTAATTGAAATTTCAAGCGTCTCATATCCTAAAAATGAAACTGAAAGCTTATTGCTGGTTAAATTGTTAGGGATCTTAATTGAAAATTTTCCTTCTCTATTGGTGATTGTACTTATGTTGGCAGAATTAACAGTGATGTCTACATATGCTAAAGGCTTTCTTGTCTCTTTATCAATAACACGTCCTTTATATTTAATAAATGACGGGGACTCAGCCTGAATAGTCGAACTTTGTGGTAAAACATAAGCAAAAGAATTAGCGGTAAATCCAATACAAAAGATTGAAATTATTAAAGAAATAAATAGATTTTGTCTAATATTTAAGAGTTCTTTTTTCACATCAAAACCAATTGAAGTATCAATACACTTCTAATAACATCTTAAGATACTAAAAATCTGTCTTTTATTCTTGGTTAAAGAAGACTTTAACAATTATGAAAGGATGGAGTTATATAAAGATCTCTTTGAACAGAAGATGTTTAAAATTAAAATTTGTAGGCAATTCCAATTTGCAAAGTATTAAACTTTCTGTAACCTAAATCGTCTTCCAAAAACTTTGTAAAAGCAAAATAAGGACGTGCTTCTAAATAAAAATTTGGGGTGACTTTATAATTGGCACCAAAAGTAAATCCTAATAAAAAGGAATTAAAAAGATCTTTATTTTCACGAGCATCAATGTCAAGTAATATTTGAGCTTCAGGCCCAAAAAAGCCTGTGAAATTATTGGACAATTTAAAAGTTAGTAACACTGGAACATTTAAAAAGTTCATTTTATTGCTTCCAGAATATTCTGTCGAGGAATAGATAATCTCGGGTTGAATACTAAAAGCATCTGAGGATGGAATATTTACGAATGCGCCAAAGTAGACTCCTGATTTATTCTGTGTGTTTTCACTAGATTGGGATGCCACCTTCATTTGGACTGAATTTATACCAACTTTTAATCCAAAAGTTATATTTGGAATACTAAGGTCTTCATCTTGAGCGAAACTATGAGAGCTTAAAAAAACTAAACTAATAAATAGCACTATTATTCTCATGTTTTAATCTTATAAAGTTTGAAAATTGAAGATACATATTTTAAAACAATCAAATAAGTTCCTGCTTTAATCTTTTTCTATAATGGTTCTAAAAGTTAGATTTATTCGAGGCGTCGTTACTTTTTTTGTGGGAGGTAAGCGATGTAGCCAATGGGTTTGTGTGCTACCTTTCATTACTAATAAACTGCCATGTGCTAGACGGAATAAAATGGTTTCTTTGGTCGCTTTATGTTTGAATCCAAATCTCCGTTCCGCACCAAAGCTCAGCGAAGCGATAGCTCCATTTTGTTTCAAATCTTTTTCACCATCACTATGCCAAGCCATACCTTCTTCTCCTGTATGATATAAATTAAGCAAACAGGAATTGAAAGTTTCTCCTGTTTTTTCTTCTATTAGATATTTTAATTCTTGAAGTTCTTTAGTCCAAGGTAAGGCTAGTTTTGTAGTTTTAGAATAGGTGTATTTAAAAGCTTTATCGCCGTACCATGCTACTTTGCGTTTTGTAATTATTCGCTTTCCAAATATGATGGCCTCGTCATTTTTCCAGACAATGTTATCGTATAATTGTTCAAAAAAGAAATCTGATTTTACTTTTGATAGTAGCTTTCCATAATAATTTACAATACCATCTTTTGGTAAAATATTTGTGGTAGTATCTATGAAGTCATTAAATAAATCCATTTTTCCATTTTAAATATTCTGTTTTCATACAATGACCACAAGGTCTAAATCCATGAGTTTTAGCCTCGAGTTCTGATGCGAAAAATACGCGATTTATGACTTTCATTCTCTTTCCTGATTTACATTGTAAAGTACCATAAATTTTAAGGTTTATGTTGCCTCCAAGCCTTATTCTTTCTGATTTAATGAGTTTGATAAATGACTTATAATCAAGATGTTCATGTTTAATCATTGTTTTAGTTTTGAGCATCGTGAAAAATAATCCCTAATGTGTGACGTATACCATTGTGGAGTTCACTAACACCATGTTTCATTATTGACCGATAATACCCTTTATTTCCTTTTATAGGTCGGAAATTGGTTGTAAAGAATAGCATGTCTCCCTTTTTAGGTTGTAAAACAATTGGTTTTGATTGAGCTCTTGGTACTTGTTGTGTTAATACAAATTCACCACCGGAATAATCTTCATTGGGTTCATTTAAAAAAAGAACAGCCTGAATTGGAAAATAAATGTCACCATATAAATCTTGATGTAATGTATTAAATCCGAATTTGTTGTATTTTAGAATTAGAGGTGTTGGTTTTAACTGATTGTTCTTATGACATAGTGATAATAAGGCTTGTAATGAATTGGGGAAGGTTTTATCAATTTTTAATACAGTCATCCAAAGATTAGCTATAGGTGAGAGGTAGGGGTATATTTGTTCTCTTATAGTTTTTACAATATCTGGAAGCGGATAATCAAAGTATTTATATTCTCCACGACCAAAACGGTAGCGTTCCATAATAACTGTTTTCCGATACGCTGTTGGTTCATCGTAATTTTCAATTAACGATTCACATTGTATATTGGATAGGATGTTATTTACGATGGCATAGCCGTTATTGTGCATGTCATCGGTAACTCGTTGCCAATTAATAGTTTCCAACTTTGTTTTTAAATGTTGCATTAGGGATCTTGTTATAGGGTTGAAATATCACATAGTATATCAACCAATTCATCTGGCTTGCTGAAAAAAGGAGAATGACTAGTAGCCATACTATAAATTTTTTCGCAGGGTGTATCTGTATACATTTTCTTTTGTATATAAGGAGTTACGGCTTTATCTTCAGTACATTCAATATAAAACCTTGGTATTGATCCGTAATTTTCATCAGTGAGTTGTAATGGTGTAATACCTGATTCTACAGGTTCATGGCTTAGTAATAGTTTTGCAAGTTCAGTAATGTCATCATTGCAATCATGATAAAGACCTTCTTTATATATTTCAGCTTGTAAAGTATGTGCTTTTAAGTCTGGATATTGGGTTACAAAAGGTTTTAATACACCTGTTGTATCCAATGCTGAATATTCGGTTTGCGTTTTACCGTTTGGAATTAAATAAGCAGCTAAGTAAATTAATTTTTCTACCTTTTTTGGACGATATTCTGCAACTTGAGATATCATAATTCCATTTTTACTATGACCTACGAGAATTACTTCGCCCTCGATAGCGTCAATAAGTTGACAAATTTTATCAACTGTAGTTTCCATTTTCACCTCTTGAATAGGCGTTTTATCTCGTCCCATCCCTGGTAAATCAATTGCGATTGCCTTGTGTCCTTTGTGTTTTAAAATTGGCATTACTTTATGCCAATTCCATGAGCTATGCCATGAGCCGTGTACTAAAATAAATGTTTTCATTTTTGTTTTTTATGAATTAATAAGATGTGCCTGAAGTTTAGGATTGGGTTTTAGCTGCTTCCCAGCCAATTATTGCCGATTTTCTCGTGTTTCCCCACATGTATCCACCAATATTTCCTGAAGCTTGAATCACGCGATGACAAGGAATTAAAAAGGCTACAGGGTTGTTTCCAATAGCAGTACCAACAGCCCTAGAAGCTTTCGAGTTTTTAATTTCATGAGCAATTGTCCCATAAGTGGAAAGATTTCCCATTGGTATTTTTAGAAGGGTTTCCCAAACTTTTAATTGGAAAGCAGTACCGTTTAAGTGTAGTTTTATTTGATCCAACTTACGCCAGTTATGAGTGAAAATGTATAAGGCATTTTGTTGAATTAGGTCTACCACCTGATTAAAATTAGCATTGGGGAATTCACGCTGTAAATCTTTCAAGGCCTGAAGTTCATCTTCAGCAAAAGCCATATGACAAATGCCTTTAGCCGTTGATGCAACTATAATCTTACCAAATGGACTTTCTGCAAAACTGAAATTTATAATCAGACTTGCACCTCCATTTTTATATTCTCCAGGAGTCATCCCTTCAATAGTTATAAATAAATCATGAAGTCGTCCTGTCCCTGATAAACCGGTTTCATAAGCGGTATCAAAGAGTGTTGTTTGTTGTTTTTTTAGTAGTTGTTTTGCATATTCAATACTAATATATTGCACGAATTTTTTAGGACTTACACCGGCCCAATCTGTGAATAACCGTTGAAAATGGAACGGACTTAAATGTATTGAATCAGCTATTTGTTCTAAAGAGGGCTGTGCTTTAAAGTTTTCTTTTATGTAGTCTATAGCTCCAGCTATTCTATCATAATTAATATTTGCTTGGGTATTCATAATGCTTCAAATTTATGAAACAAAAGTATATAGTGTTCGCAAATTACAAAACCCGAATCTTGCGGTTATCTATTTATTAATATTTATTTCAAGTTTTCAATCATTGTGTTCACTACAGAATTTAAATCTTCTTGTGCTTTTGCAATAGCAACTTGTAATACCTCATTATTAGTTTTGGCCATATCTAATAGTGTAGCGTATGTTTTAAAATACCAATCTTTCCAAGATTCCAGAATCTTTGTTTCTTCTTCTAAATTACTAGAGCTAGAAATAGCAATTTTGCTGAGGTCAAATTCTTCATTAAGTCGTTTTATAGCTGCGTTTTCTATAGTCTTCAAAAGATTTAGTGCTGTGTTTTCGTCAGCATTTATTAATGTATATGCACTTACCAATGCTCCAATACCAACATTTTTCATAGTCTCTTGAGAAACCTTATCGATACGGTCATTGTCCGTATGATAAAATTGATCTGTAAAATGCCAAAGTAATAAACCAGGAATATCTGCTCTTAAAAAAGGAGTGTGGTCACTACCACCTTCAAAAGGATTGGTGTTTACTTCCCAATTGGCATATTTGCCCTGTGTTTTAAAAATATTGATAATAAAGTCGTTGAGATAATGAGGTGTCATGTCCTCTTCTTTTAGTGGACGCCCACCCCATTCAGAATGTTTATCATTACCTCTAGTCCAGATGGCGCTTGGATCCGGCATTTTTTCTATCAGGAAAGAACCGCCGGTAACACTGGTGTTTTCACCAACCATATCTAAACTAATTCCCCAATTTATTGATGCTGTACGTTTGTCTTCCTCTTTTATATAACGTCGTGTTGAAATTATTTCATCCCCCCAGAGAAAGGTTAATGTCCGTTTTGCTTTGATACTTCCGCTTGTTAATAGTTTTGAAGTGATCATTGCCATTTCCAATTGTGTACCAACTCCAGTAGCATTGTCATTAGCACCTGGTTCTTGAATATGGGCACTAAAAACTAAACTCTCTTGAGGCAATTCCGAACCAATAACATTTGCGACAACAGTGAGTTCTTCTGACTCATAATGCCTTGTGCTAATATTTACTTTTACTTGAGTCTCTCCCTTTAAAACAGTTGCTTTTAGTTGTTCCTTTGCTACATATGATAAAGCAATTCCCCAGGCATTACTGTCTGCATTATAAGGCATACTTCTGAATTGAATAGAAGTCACATTTTTTTCTGGCTGTAAATAGTCAGGGTTATTATAAGTGATAATTCCAATTGCACCGCCATCAATAATGGCTGCTTTATAGAGTCTGTAGGGATTTAATTCAGCAAAAACGATTTTGCCATCGACATTCATATCTTTTAGTTCCTCAATATCTTTTATGTATACGATACTACCAGTAACACCTTCTTTTGCTGTAGATACAGCATTTTTAAAAATCATATTTCTATTGGTATCATATTTTAGAATTGGTTCATCTATACCAATAATATGTAATGAGGCATCAATAGGCTCCCAGGTTGGGTTTTTCAATGGGCGAGTTTCTATTCTATATACAAATCTGTTTTCTGGACTTGCATTTTCTTCTAAAATATAGCCAGCTTCCTCAAGTTTTGAAACAATGTGATAAACACTATTATTAAATCCCGTATTACCTGCAATTCTCCAGTACTGTTCCATAAAAGCAGTAGTTTCCAGGGCAACATCACCTTTAAATGCAGCTCGAACATTTTCAAAATAGGAACTTGTTGTAGAATTGTCCTGTTCACAATTAAACAACACCAATACAACGATACAAATAGGAATTAATTTTTTAAACATGGATGAGATTTTAAAAGGGGTGAGATTGATTATTGGTCTATATTAGTTTGTTTCTCAACTTCATTGAGTAATTCTGGTTTCCCAAAACCTAAGGCTTCTAGTTTTTCCATTTGAGTAGCAGCATCACCAACTACCAAATAGTTCATTTTAGTGGCATCCAAATATTTTGCAGCGAGTTTCTGAATGTCTTCAACGGTCATGCTCTTTACAATGGCTTCACGTTGTTTAGCATAATCATCAGGAAGATTATAATTGCTAATATTACTAAGCATACTCAATTTTGAACGCATGGTTTCAAATGCTCTGGCATTACTCTTTATCATGAATCCTTTAGTGATTTCCAAATCAGTTTCATTGAAATTTGGACCATATTGAGTTACAATTTCTTTAACAAGACTGGCAGATTCTAAGGTGACATTTGAACGAACACCACTTGAGATGATAAATGGTCCTTTAGTTTTTGAACCTGTAAATCGAGATCTAATGCCATAGGTATAACCCTTACCTTCTCTTAATTGTTGGGTAAGTTGTGAGGCAAAGCTCCCGCCACCCAAACGATAATTCATCACTTGTGCAGCATAATAATCGGTATCTGTAGCCGCGAGTGCTGGATAGCCAAATTGAATCACAGATTGTTTGGCCCCTGGAACATCATAGAAATAAACTTTTGATACCTCTGGTACTGTTGGAGTTTCAATTTCAGGAAAACTAACGTCCTTCGGCGCCCAGTTTTTATTAAGCGCTGCTAACGATTTGTTGACACGTCGTTTTGAAATATCGCCAACAATATGAAAACTGGTAATATTTGGTGAAAAATACAGATTGTAATATTGTTGTAAATCTTCAATCGTGATTGTGTTAACTGAGGCTTCAGAACCAATATTATTGTAAGATAAAATATGATTTTCACCATAAGTTAACTTTGCAAAAGCATTTGCAGCAATGCTATTAGGATTTCCTTTCTGACGTTGAATTTGACTTAGTGTACTTTGTTTTATTAATTCAAATTCTTTAAGATCCCAACGGGGCTCTATTAAAATTTCTTCTACAAGAGCCATTGTCGCTTTATAGTTTTTTGCTAAAGTATTTCCTGAAACAATAATAGACTCATTAGTCGCGTAGGCATTAATAGAAGCCCCTAAACTTTCTATTGCGTCTTCTAATTGTTGTGGAGTTTTATTTTGAGTTCCTTTCGTTAATAAGTCAGCTAACAAATTTGACACTCCAATTTTAGTTTTACTTTCCAGTAACATACCGCCTTTAATTTGCATATTAAATTGTACTAAAGGCACTTCGTTATTTTCAATTCCAAACAAATTTAATCCAGAGGATAAGGATTCTTTCCAAACTTCTGGAATTATTACATCTGGACTTTCACCATATGCAGGCTCCATGGAACGGTCAAAACTAGAGGCTGTTTTTTCGTATGTAGCCGCGACACTAGCGTCAAAAGTGTCTTCGGCCCCTTCTATAATACGTTCTTCTTCTATTTCTGCTAATACTGAATTTTCAAGGGCTAAATCTTTCTTTCCTTTAGGCACGAAGCTCGTTGCTACGTTATGTTGTCCTTTTATATAGGCATTGTATACCCGCATTACATCATCGGTGGTTACGGCTAAAATATTTTTCACATCTTGATTTATAAATCCTGGGTCTCCAGCAAATACCTCATATTGTGCAAGTTGAAATCCTTTTCCTAGTACACTGGATAGTCCATTGTAAAAACGAGTTTCCTGCCCTGCTTTAATGCGGTCTAAATCTTTTTGTGAAATCCCCTCAGCCTCAAATTTTGAAAATGCCGAATTAATCGCACTTTGAACATTATCTAATTGAGTATCATTAAAAGCGGTAACTCGAAGCATAAATTGACCTGCAATTTCAGAGCTGTATTGAAACATCGTGACATTGTCTGTTAATTGATTGTCTTCTACTAACGCTTTATATAATGGCGCACCTTTACCCTGCGAAAGATAGCTCGCCAGAACATTTAAGGCATAAGTGTCATCATGGTATTGATAAACAGAAGGCCAAGTAAGTGTTAGTTGTGGTAGACGTGCAAAGTTATCTTCATAATACAAATTTTTAGTTTCAGAAAGGATCGCGGCTTGCTTTTCCATTTTAGGAATGTCTTCACCGCGTTTAATCTCATCAAAATATTTTTTAACCCAAGTTTTTGCTTGTTCTTTATCAAAATCACCAGCAATAGTTAGAGTGACATTATTGGGCACATACCAACGGTTGTAAAAATCCTTAACGTCTTGAAGAGTTGCGTTTTGTAGGTCTTCTAAAGAACCAATGACTTGCCATGAATATGGATGGTCTTCTGGGTATAAATTCTTATCTATAACCGCAAAACTATGGCCATAAGGACGATTGTCATTACTTTGTCGTTTTTCGTTTTTTACAACTTGCTTTTCTTTTGCAAGCACTGGATCAGTAACTGTATTGATAAAGAAACCTAGTTTATCGGCTTCAGCCCAAATCATTTTTTCTAAGGCATCTTTTGGGATGGTTTGAAAATAATTGGTACGATCTCTATTTGTGGAGCCATTAGCACCAGATCCTCCAATTCGGGCACTCATTTTATCTAATCCCCCTTTACCGAGATTTTCAGACTCTAAAAACAATAAATGTTCAAATAAATGAGCAAATCCAGTTCTTCCTGTTATTTCTCTAGACGATCCTACATGACTGGTAAGTGCTACAGCAACTACCGGGTCAGATCGGTCAATATGAAAAATAACTTGTAAACCATTATCAAGTGTGAATTTTTCGAATTCAACCTTGAATTCTTTGGATTCCGAATTACTACTATCTTCAGCACAAGCCGCTAATACTATTGCAACGACCAATAGTATCGATTTGATTTTAAATGATTTCATTTGATTGAATGATATGATTAATATGAGTTTGTTTTATTATAATTTATAATCCGTTAATTGTTTACAAAGAAAATGGAGTTCACTAAAAATAGTTTTCCATTTTCCCAAAAACTTCTAAACATTGTGTTGTCTACCATATAAATAACACTTCCACGTCCCATGCGTTCTTCTCCAAAGACTAAAGAATTTGGTAATTTTTTCATTGCTTCACTCCCTGCAAAACCAGCCACTTTTGTCACTTGTTTACCTATATGTGCTACATTCGATCCTCCATCTAATAAACTATAAGACGATGACCCTAATTTCAATGAAAAATAATCTTTAGAATAACCGTAAGCCATCGGGTGGGTGATGTCTACTTTAGTTTTGAAAATAGCACCTGTTATCATTTGCTTAGCATATTCACGTTGACGATCTGAATAAGGAATAAGCTTGTTATTCTCCTCGTCTTTATCATCATCCGTTTTATTAAATTCTAAACTGAATCCTTTTTTTCCGGCAAACGTACTTAATGCTCTATCAATTGCAATTACTTTTCCACCTGCTCTAATCCATGATTGTAGTTTAGTCATTCCAGATTCATTTAACACACTTCTATAACTTCCACTTGGAAGAATAAGCACATCAAAATCGTCAAGATTTACACGATTAAAAGTGGTTGTATTTATAGATGTCACAGGGTAGTGTAATTGTTGCTCAAAGAAATGCCATAACGCACCATAATTAAGACCAGAGGTGCCATCTCCAGATAACATGGCAACTTTTTGTTTTTTAATTAGACTTATAGATGAGGATCCCATATCAGGATGTGTGTCTGAAAAACCAGTAAATATAGCGGTTAATGGTTGTTGTTTTCTTGAAGCAATTTCACTCAATGTCGCTGTGAAATTTTCGACATGCTTATTGTCTCGTTGTAAAATAATAAGAGAGCCTCTATTAAAAGTATTCCCTTTTTGCGAGAATGGTTTATGATTAAATCTAACCTTCATATTATTTTTGAGTAAGGTCGCCAGAAATTTGGCATCTTTCATCGAGTTCCAATTACTCACATATCCATAAGCATTTGCTAAAGGGGCAACCGCAGGTTTTGATGTGTTAGCAGATGAGGCGACTAAACTTGTACTAGCAATAGCATTTAAACCATAGGCATGAGGTAAGCTCCAAGCAGTAATGTCATAGGTCAAAGAGTCACTCAACATGGCATCAGGTTCAAATAAAGCTTTTATCATTTTTCCTTTGGGTTGATCTGTACTAATCACTAGGTCGTTTGAAGAAGCATTTATGCTTCCCGATCCGTTGGTAGAATATTTAAAACCGCTAATTTTTCTATTAGGAGCACTACCGTATGAAATTTCATGACGGTCTAATAATGATTTCAAAGCGTCGATATTATCTTCTTCGCCTTGCAATACATAACTCTTATATTTCAATGCAGAATTATTAAAGAATTTTTTAAACTCGGCATTAAGTTTAGTCGCATTTTTGGAAGATATTTCCACAGTTGACAGCCCTGTTGTAGTATGATGTGCTATACGATCAACTAAAGTCAATACGTCCCCTTCATTTCTTAAAACACCCAATCCACCACGGCTATGGCCTGCTTGTTCATAAGTCATTCCGATAGCTCCCATATAAGTTGGGTAGGTATCGCCATAACTTGGGTAAAGTAAATCAAAGCTTTCACGTGTAAAATATAACCAGCCTTCTGCATCAAAATATTTGGCGTGATTTTTTCCAATTTGAGTTTGGAAATCACGTTGCCAGTCACTAATAATTTCATGGAATGGCTCTGCTGCAGGCGCAAAATAATAAGGATTATTAATCCCTTGTTCATGAAAATCAACATGGATATGAGGTAACCATTTGTTATATACTTTTAAACGTGATTGTGATTCTATTTGAGACGCCCATGCCCAGTCACGATTCAAATCAAATAAATAGTGATTCGGTCTTCCTCCTGGCCAAGGCTCGGCATGTTCACTTGATTGAGGATCAATATCGAACGGTCGACTTGAAGTTTCATTAAACCAGTTTGCATAACGATCGCGACCATCAGGGTTGATACATGGATCAATGATAACAACTGTATTTTTCAACCAGTCTTGTTTTTGAGTTAAAAGGGTATATAATGTTTTCATTGAAGCTTCTGTGCTCGATGCTTCATTACCATGAACATTATAACTTAACCAAACAATTGCAATGTCACTAGTAGTAGATGTTCCATCAACTATTCCTGCACTTTTCAGATTGTTCTCTCTAATAGTCTCAATGTTTTTCATATTCTCTTCAGAAGAGATATAAGTCACATAAAGCGGTCTGCGCTCATAGGTTTCACCATATTTCTCCATTTTTACCTGATTTGGTAATTGTGCTTCTACATGTTTAAAATAGTCTATAACTTGGTGATGTCTAGAGAATTGAGTCCCTAGTTCGTAGCCTAAAAAATCACTTGGTGATTGTAATTGCTGCGCCATTGTAAAGGAAACAGAACATAAAACGACTAATACGATTTGATAAAATTTTTGCATTTTGGTTGGTCTTTTTTTTATAATAACAATAAAGATATAAAGCTAAATTTAACATTAACAGTTTTAACATTTTTTTTAGAAAATTTTAGCGTTTGAACAAGGTCTTAAAATTTTAGACTTTTTTTAACCAAATCAAAAATTTCAATTAGATCAAAGAACATTATATTTACCAAGAATTGAAAGCTAAATATGCCAACAGACTGTATCCCGTTTAGAGACACTAATTATTTTTCTGAGTTGATTTGTGATTACCTTGATGAAAATCAGGCACTTCAACCATTTTATAACCATTTTCCTAAACTGGAAAATTTTAAAACTCAGATAACAGAAAAAGAAGCTTCAGTTACGACTCATACCCGAGCAGTTCTGGTAGAGGTACTTCAAAAACAATATCAAAATGTAAATGCTTCGACATTGACATTAGCAAATATTGAATCCTTAGGGGAGGGACAAACTTTTACCATTACAACCGGACATCAACTTAATCTGTTTACCGGACCTTTATATTTTTTATATAAAATTATTTCAACCATTAACCTTACTAATGAGTTAAAGGCGAAGCACCCTGAATATAATTTTGTGCCAGTATATTGGATGGCGACAGAAGATCATGATTTTGATGAAATAGATTACTTTAATTTTAAAGGAAAAAAGGTTAAGTGGACTCGTGATGCCAGTGGCGGTGTTGGTGAATTAGACACGAATGGTTTAGACCAAGTGTTTGAGTCATATTCTAATCAATTGGGGCATGGCAAAAACGCTGAATTTTTAAGAGATTTATTCAAAAAAGCATATTTAGAACATGAGAACCTGGCAGAGGCCACACGATATTTGGCGAATGCCCTTTTTAAAGATTATGGATTAGTAATAATTGATGCCAATACTCCCGACTTAAAAAGACTATTAATTCCGTATATAGAAAGAGAGTTACTCGAAAAGGTATCTTATAACGCTGTTGAAAAAACTAATGCTGAACTTAGTAAAATATCAGAAGCTTATAAAATCCAGGTAAACCCTAGAGAGATTAATTTGTTCTATTTAACTAAGGGTTTGAGAGAACGCATTATTGAAAAGAATGGTAGTTATTATGTAAATGATACTGAGATCAAATGGAGTAAGAGTGAGTTACTAAAACATCTCCATGAGAATCCAGAACGATTCTCACCAAATGTGATCATGCGTCCCCTGTATCAGGAAGTTATTTTACCAAACCTCTGTTATATTGGTGGAGGAGGAGAATTGGCCTATTGGTTCGAATTGAAGGCTTATTTTGAGACCGTGAATGTCCCGTTTCCAATGTTGTTACTTCGTAATTCAGTATTGGTTAAAACAGAAAAGCAAACTCAAAAAATAGAAAAACTAGAACTTAGTTTAAAGGATTTGTTTTTAAAACAGGAGGTGTTGATAAATCAGCAAGTAAAAGCCCTTTCTAATATTGATATTGATTTCACTAGTCAGAAAGAACATTTACAAAACCAATTCAAAAATTTATATCAGCTAGCCGAAGTTACCGATAAATCATTTTTGGGTGCTGTGGCAGCTCAAGAGAAAAAACAATTAAAAGGACTATCGAATCTAGAAAAGCGTTTGCTCAAAGCACAAAAGCGAAATTTGAATGGTCATATCGATAGAATTACAGAGATTCAAGATCAATTATTTCCAGGTCAAAGTCTTCAAGAACGAAATTTGAATTTTTCCGAACTTTATCTTGAGTTTGGAGACCAATTAATCCATCAGTTAGTATTAAATTTGCAGGCTCTTAAAGGAGAGTTTTTAATACTAAACCTGTAAAACAATGCACAAAATAGATATTGATCTTGTTGAAATGACTATGGATGTCATGAAATATACTATTGATAGAATTTCGTCAACAAAAAATAAAATAGGGAAACCTAAAAAAACAGAAGAATTAAAAGCATTAGTTGGAGAAACCATAACTGAAGATGGGATCGGTGGTGAACTCGCCTTTAAATTGTGGCGTAAACACCTGGCAAAAGCGAATGTCCCAGTAGACCATCCACGAAATTTAGCATTTGTACCGGCATCACCAACACGTGCTGCTATAATGTTTGATTTGGTGACCTCTGTATCCAGTATACATGGTGCTTACTGGATGGAAGGTGCAGGTGGCATTTTTTGTGAGAATGAAGCCATGAAATGGATCGTCTCCTTAACAGGATTACCAGAAGGAGCATTTGGAGTATTTACAAGTGGTGGTACAGCAGCTAATTTATCAGCGATTGTTGCGGCTAGAGAGTATTGGAGAAGTTTAGATTCTCAAAATGTAAGAGAGAAAGGATTAATTATAACTTCTATTGGTGCACATTCGTCAATTAAGGCCATGGCCAAAGTTGTGGATGTGGACGTATTGTTGGTTGATACAGAAGATAGAATGGAAGCTGAAGCCTTGCAAGAAACCATTGATGGATTAACCACTCATCAAAGACAACGGTTATTTTCAATTGTGGCGACAGGTGGTACTACAAATGCAGGTATTATTGACGATTTAGATGGCATTGGAGCTATTTGTGAAAAGGAACAATTATGGTTTCATGTAGATGCTGCTTATGGTGGTGGTGCACTTGCTGCCGACTCTGTGAGACATTTATTTAATGGTATAGAAAAAGCAGATAGTATTACTATTGATCCACATAAATGGATGTTCTCACCATATGACTGTGGCGCTGTAATTTATAAAAACCCAGAACTTGCTAAAAATGCACACTCTCAGCAAGGTTCTTATCTTGATATATTTAAAGATGAAGGGGCACATGGATTTAATCCTACCGACTATCAAATACAATTAACACGTCGTGTTAGAGGATTGCCTTTATGGTTCTCCTTAGCGACTCATGGTACTGACCGTTATAAGAAATCAGTAGAGCGTGGGTTGGAATTGGCTCAAATTGCTGGGAGACTCATAAAAGAAAATCCCAAGGTAGAATTGGTAAGAGAACCAAGTTTATCCTGTGTCTTATATAGACGAATAGGGTGGAAGCCTGAGGACTATACACATTGGACTTACGAAAATCATAACAAAGGATTTGCACTGGTAACTCCTACAAAATGGAAAACTGGAGATACTTTTGAAACCGTGTCTCGATTCTGTTTTATAAATCCTGATACCACCGAAAATGATATCAAAATGATTTTGGATACTATGGAATAATAGCCTAATCAGAATATTTTGAATCGATTATGCTGTTCAAAATTAACGTGCCATTTACTGAATTAATTCGTGATAAATTGACTTGAAAAATTGAGCGAAGTTATTAGGATGCTTGAAAGTATGCTACCTCTAAAAAAATATTAGACAAAGACTGAAAAATATTAAATATAAAAGTTGCAAAAAAATCCCAAATGATTACTTTTGCACATGCAACACGACAAGGTATTAATTTTAGACTTCGGATCGCAATACACTCAGCTTATTGCCCGTCGAGTTAGGGAACTCAACATTTACTCCGAAATACATCCATTCAACAAAATTCCAACAGACATTCAAGGGTATAAAGCCGTTATACTTTCAGGAAGTCCTTATTCAGTTAGAGGCGATGAAGCACTTCATCCTGATCTGTCTGAAATTAGAGGCAAAAAACCTCTTTTAGGAGTGTGCTATGGCGCACAATATCTGGCCCATTTTGGAGGTGGAAATGTCGCCCCGTCAAATACTAGAGAGTACGGAAGAGCCAACTTATCTTTTGTGAAAGAAAACGAAGTTTTTTTGGCCAATATTTCTGAAGGTTCTCAAGTATGGATGAGCCATAGTGATACCATTAAAGAACTTCCATCAAACGGAGTCCTACTTGCTAGTACTCACGATGTTGAAAATGCAGCTTATAAAATTGAGGGCGAAACAACATTTGCTATTCAATTTCACCCGGAAGTGTATCACTCCACAGATGGGAAACAGTTACTCGAGAATTTTTTAATTAATATAGCTGAAGTAACTCCAGATTGGACACCAGATTCTTTTGTTGATGAAACCGTAGCAGCCTTAAAAGCAGAGTTGGGATCAGATAAAGTTGTTTTAGGTTTATCGGGAGGTGTAGATTCTACAGTTGCTGCGGTATTACTTAATAAAGCTATTGGTGAAAACTTATACTGTGTATTTGTAAACAACGGTTTACTTCGTAAAAATGAATTCGATGGTGTCTTGAATCAATACGAAGGCATGGGCCTTAATGTAAAAGGTGTTGATGCTTCGGCACGCTTTTTGGATGCACTAGCAGGAGAGAGTGACCCTGAGAAAAAACGTAAAGCCATTGGCCGTGCGTTCATTGAAGTATTTGATGATGAAGCGCATTTAATTGAAGATGTGAAATGGTTAGCACAAGGAACTATTTATCCAGATGTTATTGAAAGTGTATCGGCAACAGGAGGTCCAAGTGCAACAATTAAAAGCCATCATAATGTTGGTGGATTACCAGATTTCATGAAACTGAAAATCGTTGAACCTCTTAAAGCATTATTTAAGGATGAGGTAAGACGTGTTGGTGCTTCTATGGGACTTGATCCTGAGCTTTTAGGACGTCATCCATTTCCAGGACCAGGATTGGCCATTAGAATTTTAGGAGATATCACCGCTGAGAAAGTTAATATTTTACAAGAAGTAGATGCTATATTTATCAACGGTTTGAAAGAATGGGGACTATATGATAAAGTATGGCAAGCAGGAGCCATATTATTGCCAGTAAATAGTGTTGGTGTTATGGGTGATGAGCGAACTTATGAAAAATGTGTGGCGCTTAGAGCTGTTGAAAGTACAGATGGTATGACCGCTGATTGGGTGAATTTACCATATGAATTTTTACAAAAAACATCAAACGATATAATAAATAAAGTTAAAGGCGTTAATAGAGTAGTATACGATATTAGTTCTAAACCACCGGCAACTATTGAATGGGAATAATGTATGTAAAGATAGTTTAGTGAGGTATTAATCCATAATACCATTCTCTTACGTATATACATTAAAAAAGTAAAGTATGAAGAAGTTTTTAGTCAGTTTAAGTCTTGTTTGTCTATTTAGTATTTCAGTTAGCGCACAAGATTATAAAACACATAAAGTTGAGGTTGGAGAAACCATTGAAGCTATAGCCAAACGCTATATGGTTACGCCTTATGATATTTATGCGCTAAACCCTGATGCAAAAACAAGTCTTCTGCCTAACGTGGTTTTAATAATTCCGAAATCGAGAATTTTAGATATTCCTGTGGAAACTGAGGTTACTCAACTTCTTGGTTATAAATCACATAAAGTTAAGCGGAAAGAAACCTTATATAGTATCAGTAAAAAATACAATATTACTGTTGTTGATATTAAGAAACATAACAATAGATTATATTCTGAAAATCTACGGAAAGGGGATAAAATTAATATTCCTAATTATAGTAATGTAAAAGTAAAATCCATTTTAGAGAATACCATTAAGACCTATAGCGTACAGCCAAAAGAAGGGAAATGGCGTGTAGCCTATAAATTCGGAATTACAGTAGCTGAGCTCGAACAGTTAAATCCTAATATGGAAGATCCATTGCAATTAGGGCAAAAACTAAATGTGCCAAACATTGCGAATAATGAAGAGAAAATAGTTGAAGAAGGGTTCTCTTATTATACAGTGGTACAAAGCGAAGGATTTATGTCTCTTGAAAGAAAATTTGGATTGAACCAATCACAAATTGAAAACTTAAACCCAGAAGTCCAAGCAACAGGTTTGAAAGTAGGCATGATTATAAAAGTGCCAATTGATATCAATGCCGATAATGAAGACATTCCACGATCAATATTAGCCGATAAGATTAATAATTTAACGACTAAAAATGTGGCAATTATGTTGCCTTTTAGATTGCATAGAGTTGACATGGATTCTATTCGAGATGTGAAAGCGATGCTCTCTAAGGAAGGTTATTTAAATATCTCTTTAGATTTTCACACCGGGGTGTTAATGGCTATAGATTCGGTTAAGCAATTGGGAATTTCTACAAGATTAGATGTTTATGATACCAAAGGACTGACAGGTGAAGTTTCAAATATAATTAGAACGAATAATTTTTCAGATTACGATGCCGTTATAGGCCCATTTATCGGTAAAAATTTTGACCGTGCAGCCAATTTATTAAAAAGAGATAATGTCCCTGTAGTATCACCAGTTTCTGCTCCAAGTCAACTGTATGATAATGTATTTCAAACTATTCCACCAAATGATTTGATGCTAAAACGTATTGTTGACCATGTAAAACAGGACACGATCCCGAGCAGGATACTCATTATTTCCGATGAAAAAAGTAGGTCTGTTAGTAATGCTCTAAAAGCAGAATTAAGTCGGGCCAAACAAATTTATTCTAGGAAAGATGAAGACACTGAAAAGGATGCCCATTATATTCTTGTCGAAGATATTATTGAAGAATTACGTGATGGCAGAAATATTGTGTTTTTGGAAACTAATAATGTAGGTTTCGTTTCTAATGTTACCAGCATGCTTAATGCTCTAAATGGGATAGATGAGGAATTAGAAATTGAACGCGAGATCATCTTAATGACCACTAAAAATAAAGCCTTTGAAGGCGGCGTGAATGTCTCTAATTATGCTTTGGCTAATTTAAACTTTCATTTCCCTTCCCCTAATAAACCCTATGATTCTGATCAGACCAATAGTTTCGTAAAGCGTTACGAAAAACAATGGAATACAACTCCAAATAGATATGCAACCAGAGGATTTGATTTGATGATGGATTTGTTATTGCGTTTGTCAGTTGATTCCGATTTGTATGAAGCCTCTACTAACGATATTGAAACGGAGTATGTGGAAAATAAGTTCCGTTATTCTAAAAAAATGTTTGGAGGGTATTACAACGAAGCCATTTATTTAATGAAATATGAAGGCCTGTACATTGTTGAAGTGAAGGAGTAGCCAAATCACAAATTTTTGTCTCACACAATATCAACGATTAGGACATCGTTTTTAAGTTTATAGCATTTAATAAAACGTCATGTATAAACTCTTGTTAGCCATAGTTTTATCGGTTTTCATGTTTCAAGACAATCCTACCATGTCATGGAGACATGGCTATCGTTTGCAGTGGAGTGATTTTGAAGGGGCACCAGAACGTCTTAATAATGTCGTGGCTGTTACCGCCTCAGGAATCTCTTTTAGCTTCTCTTCGAAAACCTCAGAAACCAAACTTTTGGATTATAATTTCACTGTAAAAGCCGACTTCTATCCACAAGAATCATGGTGTTTGAAGGATAGAGTGACCGCTAATATATTAAATCATGAGCGCCTGCATTTTGATATCACCGAATTGTATGCCCGCAAGTTTAGACAACGCATAAAAAACACTACATTTACTTTAAATATTAGCAGGCAAATGGAGCAGCTCCATGATGCTATAAACGAAGAGTTGGAGATTATGCAAAATGCCTATGATGCCGAAACCAAGCATTCTCAAAATATAGAGAAACAAAAAGAATGGCAAGCTAAAATAATTCTGCAACTCAATAATTTAGCTTATTACGGCTCATAATATACCTGCATTGTGAAGTTTTGAAACAGCTGAAACAATCTTTTTAAAACTAAACGCCATGCTCCAAGACGATAAAAGCAAACAATTTTTAATAAAACTCGCACAAACCAAAATGCCTTATGGAAAATATCAAGGGCGATACATGATAGATCTACCAGAGTTTTATGTGGTGTGGTATCGTAATAAAGGCTTTCCTAAAGGACAAATAGGAGAGATGCTTGCTACAGTTTATGAGTTAAAAATGAACGGTCTTGAAAACTTGGTGCGTAATATCCAAAAAGCTTTTCCCAGATAAGTTATTTGGCCTTTTTCTTTTTAGAAGGAGATGCCTTGGCTAGGGGATTAAAATCAATTGCCAATTGAATCCAGTATTCTAAATCATCATCCAGATCATAACCCTCAGGCGCCACAAAAATATAGCCTCTCATAGGCCTACCCGTAAAATCCATTGGTAAGCATGCGTCTTTAGAGATTTCACGAGCATAGGCATCCTCTCCAATTCTAACCATGAGTAAACTATCTCCAAAGGTTTTATTGATGTGGATACCACAGAGCATTTTATGATCCATCATAAATAGTAAACCACCCATCATGTTTTTAGAAAAGAAATCTACTCTTTTGGCTTCTAAAATTTTAGTAATGCGTTCTCCAAAGTATGCGTCGTAAGCCATGAGTAATTATTTGATTTTGTATAAAGGATTAAAGATAATTTCAATTTAACAATGGATTATGTCCAATTGTTACATGCATTTAGTTTTTTATAAATATAGGGTCTTTTTAGAGATTGATTACCCAACAGGTCTAACCGTTTTCTATTAAATATAAAATGCGTAACGCATGGAAATTTCATGTAAACACGGTTTATTTTGCCCTCTCAATAAATAAGCTTTAAGTATTCGTGAATAACTATTTAAATTTTGTAAATTTGTCCGCGTTTAAAAGCGCAATATGACAACAGCTACGAAATACATTTTTGTTACAGGAGGGGTGAC
This sequence comes from uncultured Bacteroidota bacterium, assembly GCA_913062555.1. Taxonomy (GTDB): domain Bacteria; phylum Bacteroidota; class Bacteroidia; order Flavobacteriales; family Flavobacteriaceae; genus CAJXVU01. The sequence continues at coordinate 4,510 of CAJXVU010000017.1, read as the reverse complement.
CTCATCACTAGGAAAAGGCATCATTGCCGCCTCTTTAGCTAAACTGCTCCAGGCTCAGGGTTACCGAGCAACCATCCAAAAATTAGATCCCTATATTAATATTGATCCAGGAACATTAAACCCTTACGAACACGGGGAATGTTATGTGACTGATGATGGTGCTGAAACCGATTTAGATCTTGGACATTATGAGCGCTTTTTAAATGTACCAACCTCTCAGTCTAACAACGTAACTACAGGGAGGATTTACCAAAGTGTAATCGACAAAGAACGTCGTGGTGAATTTTTAGGGAAAACCGTACAAGTGATTCCTCATATTACAGATGAAATTAAAGAACGTATTCAGATTCTAGGAAAGTCTGGCGATTATGATATTGTAATTACCGAAATTGGTGGTACCGTTGGTGATATAGAGTCCTTACCTTATATCGAAGCTGTGCGACAATTGCAATGGGAGCTTGGAGAAAGCAATGCCATTGTAATTCATTTAACGCTCGTGCCTTATTTAAAGGCCGCTGGGGAACTCAAAACAAAACCAACCCAACACTCTGTGAAAACACTCATGGAAAGCGGAGTTCAAGCCAATGTATTGGTGTGTAGAACAGAGTACGAATTGAGTGATGGTATTCGTACCAAGCTCGCCCGTTTTTGTAATGTAAAGCGTGAAGCCGTAATTCAATCTATTGATGCTTCTACCATTTATGATGTGCCAAATTTAATGTTGGAAGAAGGTCTGGATAAAGTGGTGTTAAAGCAGTTAGAATTAGAATGGATACAACCGAAGTTGACCCTATGGAACGAGTTTTTAACCCGTCATAAAAACCCTAAAAGCGAAGTTACTATTGGCCTTATAGGGAAATATGTAGAATTACAAGATTCATACAAATCAATTTTAGAGTCCTTTATTCATGCAGGAGCTACTAATGAAGTGAAAGTAAACATAGAATTTATCCATTCAGAATATTTAAATTCTGAAAATATCAAAACTAGCTTATCACATTTAGATGGCGTTTTGGTAGCACCAGGATTTGGAGAACGTGGTATTGAGGGTAAAATTGATGCCGTAAAATATGTGCGTGAACATAAGATTCCATTTTTTGGAATTTGCTTAGGAATGCAAATGGCCGTTATTGAGTTTTCTCGTAATGTATTGAAATTGGCAGATGCTAATTCTACCGAAATGGATGAAGGAACAGAACATCCTGTGATTAGTTTGATGGAAGCTCAAAAAACAATTACAAATAAAGGAGGAACTATGCGATTAGGAGCTTGGGCATGTAAGCTTGAAGCCGATAGCATTGTTTCTCAGGTTTATGGACAGGACGAAATTCAGGAGCGTCACCGTCATAGATATGAATTTAATAACAACTATAAAGCACAAATAGAGGCTGCAGGAATGAAAGCAACTGGATTAAACCCAGATACTGGTTTGGTGGAGATTGTTGAACTTTCTGAGCACCCGTGGTTTGTAGGTGTACAATACCATCCTGAATATAAGAGTACCGTTGCAAATCCACATCCATTGTTTGTGGCCTTTGTAGGAGCTGCTCTTAAGTATTCAAAAACAAAATAACAATGCCAGTTTGGCATAAAACAATATTTCGGTTAGTTTGTTGATATATAAAATTTACCATTACAACCGAAGATTTATAATTTATATACATGGAAGAAAAGAAATTAGACATTAATTCAATCATAGGCTTTATCCTTATTGCAGGAATTTTAATTTTTATGCTTTGGCAAAACAAGCCAACACCAGAAGAAATTGAAGCTGAGGAAAAAGCAAAACTGGAACAAGTAGAAACCGAACAAAAAGCTAAAGAAACTCAAGACGTACTTAACACTTCAGCAGAAGACTTTTCGGCAGTTGCTGCTACAGATTCGCTTCAGTTAGAAAATCTGAAAAGTCAAATAGGAGAATTTGCTTACTCAGCGACCTTGACATCAGCTCAGGACGATGTTACCATCATAGAAAATGATGTGCTTTATATCAAGGTAAATAATAAAGGGGGATACTTTTCAGAAGTCAGATTAAAACAGTTTGTAAATCACGATTCGCTTCCGGTATATTTAATTAAAGATGAAAACTCCATTTTTAATATAAATTTTGGTACTACAGACAATCGTACTCTAAATACACAAGATCTATATTTCCAACCTACTTTATCTAAAAGTGGCGATAATCAAATCTTATCGATGAAATTAAAAGTTTCAGAATCGAAATATTTAGAATATAGATATGAGCTAAAACCTAATGATTATATGTTAGGATTTACGATAAAATCTGAAGGATTAAATACTGTAATTAACAGTTCACAAGATGTGAAATTAGACTGGAGACTAATTGGACGTCGTCATGCTAAAAGTATTGCTTACGAAAGTCGTTATACCCGATTAACTTATGAATATGAAAATGGTGATAAAATAAGTAAACTCAGCCAAGCTGGTGATGATGATGAGGTTGAAGAAAATGTGAGCTGGTTATCTTACCGTCAACACTTTTTTAGCTCTATTTTGCTCACAGATAAACCCTTTAAAACAGCGTCTTTAAAATCGACTACTTTAGCGATTGACCAAGAAGTTGATACTTTATTTACCAAGAGTTATGCCTCTGTAATGCCATTGGCATTAAATGGCGGAGAAATCAATGAGTCATTAAGCATGTATTATGGGCCAACAGATGGTAAAGTTTTAAAGCAATACAACAAGAATTTAGAAGAAAGTATTCCTTATGGTTGGGGACTTTTAGGATGGATTAATAAATCTTTATTCATTCCATTATTCGGGTTTTTAAGTGGCTTTTTACCTTATGGTCTTGCCATTATCGTTATGACTATTTTAGTACGTTTAGTATTGTCACCAGTACTTTATAAATCGTATTTATCTCAGGCAAAAATGAAAATTTTAAAGCCTGAGATTGCTGAAATTACGGCGAAGTACAAGGATAACCCAATGAAAAAACAAAAGGAGACTATGGCGCTCTACAGTAAAGCAGGCGCAAGCCCTATGAGTGGGTGTTTGCCCGCCTTAGTTCAGCTTCCGGTATTCTATGCCTTGTTTATGTTTTTTCCAACAGCTTTTGATTTACGTCAAAAAAGCTTTCTTTGGGCAGACGATTTATCATCATATGATACTATAGCAGAATTACCGTTTAATATTCCAATCTATGGGGATCACGTGAGTTTATTTCCAATATTGGCATCTATTGCAATTTTCTTTTATATGAAAATGACAACAGGTCAACAAGTTGCGTCACAGCCAACTCAAGAAGGGATGCCTGATATGGGGAAAATGATGAAGTATATGATTTACTTCTCTCCAATTATGATGTTATTCTTCTTTAATAACTATGCAAGTGGATTGAGTTTGTATTACTTTATTTCGAACTTAATTACCATTGGTATTATGCTAGTGATTAAAAATTACATTCTTGATGAAGAAAAGATTCATGCACAGATTCAAGTGAATAAGAAGAAGCCTAAAAAACAAGGTAAGTTCCAAAAGAAAATGTCTGAAATGATGGAAAAAGCTGAAGAGCAAAAGAAAATGCAAGAGAAACGCAAAAAATAATTTCAATAAAAAAGCTGCCTCTTTCGGCAGCTTTTTTATTATATAACATTTCAGTAATAATTGCGTTAGCTAGAATAATGAACTGTAACACTTCGACACCCTCAGTGCGACAGTGATATACAATACATAAACAGATGAAACAGATTGTTATTACTCTTATAATTGGATTTCTTTCCTATTCCGGATTTGCTCAAGCCATCAATCAATTTGATGCCGATGGGAAGCGCCATGGGGTTTGGAAAAAGAATTTTGAAGGCACCAATCAAATGCGTTATCATGGTCAATTTGAGCATGGTAAAGAAGTTGGTGAATTCAGGTTTTATAAATACATAAAAAAGAAAAGTTTGCTCACAGCGACCAAACAATTTAATAGCAGCGATAATAGTGCTATGGTTAAATTCCTGGCGTCTAATGGGAAAGTGATTAGCGAAGGTAAAATGCGTGGTAAATTATATATTGGAAAATGGAACTACTATCATAATAAATCGGACGTTGTAATGACTTTAGAAAATTATGATAATAATGGTCTACTACAAGGCGAGCGATTTATATACTATAAAGATGGTCAAATTGCTGAGAAAGCTAATTATGAAACCGGAAAGCTTCAAGGAAGATCAATCTGGTACTCATTGAAAAATGTAGTTTTAAAATCTTTTATATACGACAATGATGAGTTACATGGTATTGCCAAATATTATAATGGTAAAGGCGAACTCTTAGCGGAAGGGCAATATAAAAGAGGAAAAAAAGCTGGTATTTGGAGTTATTATGAAGATGGTAAAATTAAAGAGAAAAAAGATTTTTCGGCGAAGCCAAAATCTAAACCTAAACAATAAGAAAAACTTATTTCAAGCATAGATATAATAAATGGTAGCATATATATGTTACCTTTTTTTATTTGTAAATTTGCAGCATGAAAAGAGTAGTAGTAGGACTTTCA
>CAJXVU010000016.1 GCA_913062555.1 uncultured Bacteroidota bacterium | reverse complement strand
TGTGGTCACAAAAACCGCAATCCTGGTGGTTTTATATTCGAAATCAATCCTTTTTTAGATGAATTGTTTTTTAAAGTATTTACCTTTTTGTCTCGGAAATATTCGAAATGGTTTAATTTTATGGGTTAATCTGCTATATATGTTATTCAAAAGAATTGTCTTAGTTCTCACCATCATTTTCACGTTTAATGTGAGTGCACAAGAAACTTTAGAAACGCCGTTAACTCAATTTTCACCGTTCTTATCGAGAGCTTACTATAATTTTAATTTTGGGCTAGTACGCTATCCATTTTCTAATAAAAATTTAAAATTGGGAACGACTTCTGGAGGGGTGAATAAAAATGGTTTCTCTGGCCGATTTCTATTTGGTTATAAATTTAAGGAAGATCTTGCCATCCAATTTGGAGTGATGAGACCAGCTACATGGTTTGAATTTAAAGATATTAATGGTCAGAAGTTTGAAAAGAGTGTTTGGATTAACCTTTGGTCCTTATCAATAAAGAAAAACTTCAATATTAATGACCGATTGGCTTTTTATACTGAGGCTGGCATAGGGAACTTAAACCGAGTTGGGGTGAGAATTGGAGGTGAAGTTATTTATCCGGACGCGCATTATGCAAGTTTAGTAACAGGAGCTGGTTTTAAATATACTTTAAATAAAAATTGGGATCTCATGATAAATGGGATGTATTTACCTGAATCAAAAAAACACGATCAACCTCATATTCTTCAGTCGTCATTGGGTTTATTATATAATTTGAGGCAAATTCCGAAGGAGGAAGCGGAGGGCTATGCTAATAACTCAAAATATTTTTTTCCAAAACGATTCATACAAATAGGTTATGCTAATAGTGGGATTGGTTTTTTTACAAATCGGTTTTTATCAATGAACGCTAAGATTGGGAATACTGAAAGTCTTGGACTTCCTGTTTTTTGGCTTGGAGATTCGAAAGCTGCGCATACCCTATCCCTTACATATCAACAAACAGCTTTTCATACTGAAAAATTATTTTCATTGGATTGGGGCGTAAGTGTTACTGGATTTCAAACTGAAGCTACGAAAACTAATGTCTTCGCCTTCTCTATATTTCCTGTACTGAGATTTTATGTATTGAGAAAGAAAGCAATGGATCTATATATTAACTATTCGGTTATTGGTCCAACCTTTTTAACTAAAAAGAATATTGATAATTTAGAGACTGGCCCAAAATTAACATACCAAGACTTTATGGGTCTTGGTATGTTTGTAGGTAAAAAGCGAAATTTGAATTTCGAACTTAGAATTATGCATTATTCGAATGGAAATATTTTCTCTAAAAATTCGGGAGTAGCCATTCCTGTAGTCTTTACAGTTGGTAAAACCTTATAAGCGAATTAATTAAATATTATTCATTGATAACGCCTCTCGATATTACAATTTTTTGAATCTCAGATGTGCCTTCGTAAATTTGTGTAATTTTTGCATCTCGCATCATTCGTTCTACATGGTATTCTTTTACAAAACCATTACCACCATGTATTTGAACAGCTTCTACTGTATGCTCCATGGCAACTTTAGAGGCATATAACTTTGCCATAGCACTGGACATATCATAATTATTGCCCTGATCTTTATCCCATGCGGCTTTCATTACTAAATGACGAGCTGCTGTAATATCAGTGACCATATCGGCAAGCTTAAATGCAATAGCTTGATGGTTACATATTTCAGTTCCAAAGGCCTTGCGTTCTTTTGAGTATTTTAATGCCAATTCATATGCACCCTGTGCAATTCCTAAAGCTTGAGATGCAATTCCTATGCGGCCACCAGAAAGTGTTTTCATAGCAAATTTGAATCCAAAACCATCTTCACCAATACGATTTTCTTTGGGTACTTTTACATCGTTAAATTGAAGGGTATGCGTATCACTTCCTCGAATTCCTAATTTATCTTCTTTTGGTCCAATATCAAATCCTGGCAAGCCTTTTTCAACGATAAATGCATTAATACCTTTATGTCCTTTTTCGCGATCAGTTTGAGCAATTACCAAATATACATCTGAACGACCACCATTGGTAATCCAATTTTTGGTACCATTAATAACATAATGATCACCCATATCAATGGCTGTTGTTTTTTGAGATGTTGCATCACTTCCTGCCTCAGGCTCGCTCAAACAAAAAGCACCCATAAATTCACCTGTCGCTAATTTTGTGAGATATTTTTGTTTCTGATCTTCTGTGCCATAAGCTTCGATACCAAAACATACTAATGAATTATTAACTGAAACCATTACTGATGCAGAAGCATCTATTTTTGATAGCTCCTCCATAATAAGTACATATGAAATGGCATCCATTCCACTTCCACCATATTTTGGGTCAACCATAATTCCCATAAATCCTAATTCACCCATTTTTTTCACTAATTCATCAGGGAATTGCTGTTTGTTATCACGTTCAATAACTCCAGGAAGTAATTCGGTTTGGGCAAAATCGCGAGCGGCATCGCGAATCATCATATGTTCTTCAGTAAGTTTAAAATCCATTCTTGATAAAATTGTTGAGATATTCGTAAAAAACGTGAGCAAATATACCTCTAAATTGTCGTATATTCAATAAAACTTCCTCTTTTTTCTGATATCGTTAGACGAAAATTTATTCAAAAACTATTGCTAAGCTTGATTAATTTCGGTTATTTAGTAGTATACCATTTTCTTTTTAAATAAGAACGATTGGGTTTATTTAAGCGAAAATATTGAATAGATGTGTTTTGTAGAAACACAGATAATAATGGTATAACCTTTGACTGCACATGGGTTTAATAAATAGTAGTAATTTTTGTTGAATTTTTAGTCTATGTACTTATGAAAATGAATTCATATAATGTAATAGGTGTGATGTCTGGAACTTCATTAGATGGAGTTGATCTTTGTTATGTTCGTTTTAGTTTTGATACACATTGGAGTTTTGAAATTTTAAAAGCTGAAACGATAAATTATGATGATGGCTGGGTCGAGAGATTAAAAGAGGGCATCCACTTAAGCAAAGCTTCGATCGATGTGTTAGATGAGGATTATACTAATTATTTAGGGCGATTAATAAATAACTTTATTCATAAAAATGACATTTTGGAGGTTGATGCCGTTTGCTCTCATGGACATACGGTGTTTCATCAACCAGAAAACAAACTGACAGTTCAGATTGGTAATATGGCCGAATTAGCGACTATTATTGACCAAACTCTGGTCTGTGATTTTAGAGTTCAGGATGTGATGCTTGATGGTCAAGGCGCTCCATTAGTCCCTATTGGCGATAAGTTTTTATTTCATGATTATAGTTTCTGTCTTAACCTTGGTGGATTTGCAAATGCTTCATATGAACAAGATTCAAAGCGGATAGCCTATGATATATGCCCAGTTAATATTGTGCTTAATCACTACGTAAATATATTGGGCTTTAATTATGATAATAATGGTGAAGTTGCTGCCTCAGGAACTATTAACAATCACTTATTTAAGTCTTTAAATGATCTGGAATTTTATAAAAAATCACACCCTAAATCTTTAGGTTTAGAATGGGTTGAATTAAATGTCTTTCCAATGATCGACGTCTTAAATCTTCAAGTAAAAGATGTGTTACGTACTGTTGTAGAACACGCTGCATTTCAAATTGGAGTTGAGATTAATAAGTTACAAAAGGGAAATGTTTTCATTACTGGTGGAGGGGTGTTTAATTCCTTCTTAATGGGACGAATTTCTTATTATTCAAAACGAGAAATTGTAATCCCTTCATCCGAAATTATCGACTATAAAGAAGCTTTGATTTTTGGTTTTTTGGGAATATTAAAATTACGGGATGAAGTGAATTGTTTAAGTAGCGTTACAGGAGCTAATATGGATCATAGTTCGGGAAATATATTTTACCCTTAAAAATTTAGTAAATATATTACTAAGCATTATTAGTTTTTTATATTTGTTACTATTCAAAATGAATTAATTTATATGAAGGAATTACTGCAAAAGTATGAGAATAAAAGTCCGGAGATTGTTTTTAATTGGAAAGATCCAGAAACTGATGCCGAAGGATGGACTGTTATAAATTCACTTCGTGGCGGTGCTGCTGGAGGTGGTACAAGAATGCGTAAGGGCCTTGATATGAATGAGGTCTTATCTCTTGCGAAGACTATGGAGGTTAAGTTCACCGTATCTGGACCAGCGATTGGAGGTGCTAAATCTGGAATTAATTTTGATCCTAAAGACCCTCGTAAAAAGGGAGTCTTAAAACGTTGGTATAATGCAGTTTCACCACTGCTTAAAAGTTACTATGGAACGGGAGGGGATTTAAACGTTGATGAAATTCACGAAGTAATTCCAATTACTGAAGAATCAGGAGTATGGCACCCTCAGGAGGGTGTTTTTAATGGGTATTTCAAACCCACTGAAGCCGATAAAATTAATAGAATTGGACAATTACGTCAAGGCGTTATTAAAGTGATTGAAACTTCAAAATATTCTCCAGATATTTCTAGAAAATACACGGTTGCCGATATGATTACAGGATTTGGCGTTGCCGAAGCGGTGAAACAGTACTATTCTATTTATGGAGGTTCTGTGGTTGGTAAGCGTGCTGTTGTACAGGGTTTTGGTAATGTTGGTGCTGCCGCTGCCTTTTATTTATCACAAATGGGTGCTAAGGTTGTTGGAATTATAGATATTGCTGGTGGTTTGATTAATGAGGAGGGTTTTTCTTTTGAAGACATTACAAAACTATTCTTATCCAAAACGGGGAATACTTTAAAAAGTGATAATCTTATTCCTTTTGATGAAGTTAAAGAAAAAATATGGTCGTTAGAAACTGAAATTTTTGCACCATGTGCTGCCTCACGATTAGTTACTAAATCGCAAATTGATATGATGATTTCCAATGGATTGGAAGTGATAACTTGTGGTGCTAATGTGCCATTTGCTGATAAGGAAATTTTCTTTGGTCCAATTATGGAATATACCGATAACAAAGTGAGCTTAATTCCCGATTTCATTTCCAATTGTGGAATGGCAAGAGTATTTGCCTATTTTATGGAACGCCGAGTACAAATGACCGATGAAGCAATTTTTAATGATACTTCTGCAATTATAAAAAGTGCAATTCAAAAAGTATATGATCAACATCCTCAAAAAACAGAAATAAGCAAGAACGCTTTCGAAATAGCGTTAAGTCAACTCATATAATAAATTTAAAATATGGAAGCAGCAATAATCATTGTATTTGTAATTGGCTATTTAGCAATTACTTTAGAACACAGTATTAAAATCGATAAACTTATCCCTGCATTGGTCATGATGGCCATAAGTTGGGCACTAATTTCGTTAGGAATTGATAATTTTCCCGAATGGTTTGATTCGTCTTCTCATGGATTAGTAGAAGGATATGCTGATTTTTCTTCCGAAAGCAGGATGCATTTAATGGAAGAAACATTATTGCATCACTTGGGTAAAACAGCTGAGATTTTAGTCTTTCTTCTAGGCGCAATGACTATTGTTGAAATCATAGATTATTTTGATGGCTTCTCAACCATAAAGGGGTTTATTAAGACTAAAAGTAAAGTAAAAATCTTATGGTTTTTTGCTATTTTGGCATTTATTCTTTCAGCAATAATCGATAACTTAACGGCTACAATTGTTTTAATCTCAATATTACAGAAAATAGTAAAAGACAGAAATACGCGTATCTGGTTTGCAGGTTTAATTATAGTTGCCGCTAATGCGGGAGGCGCCTGGTCTCCAATTGGAGATGTTACTACAACTATGCTATGGATTGGAAACAAAGTGAGTACAGGAAAGTTAATAGGGTACTTGTTTTTACCTTCTTTGGTTTGTATGGTAATCCCAACCTTTATCGCATCTTTTTTACCAGCCTTTAAAGGCGAACTTGATATTCAAGAAGAAGATATGGAAAAGACTAAAAGTAAATTTAGTTCTACGATGCTATATTTAGGCTTAGCAGCTATTGTATCTGTGCCAGTATTTAAGGTAGTTACCCATTTGCCTCCTTATGTAGGTATGATGTTGGCTCTAGGTGTCGTTGCAATTTTTGCTGAAGTCTATAGTAATGCTAAATTTAGCTTAACAGAATTACCGGGAGGTGAGAGTGATGCCCATGCACACCATAGCCCTGTTCATCATTCGTTATCTAAAATAGAATTACCAAGTATTCTATTTTTCTTAGGAATATTAATGGCTGTTGCTGCCTTAGAATCCTTAGGACTGTTATTTGGATTTGCTACAAATTTGAAAGAGAGCATGCCAATGATTGGAACTGAAATGGATGGAACTGTAGTTTCCGATCTTGTAATATTATTACTTGGAGTAGGTTCGGCAGTGATTGATAATGTACCATTAGTTGCTGCGAGTTTAGGAATGTTCTCAGAACCAATGGATGATCAATTATGGCATTTTATTGCGTTTTCAGCAGGAACAGGTGGTAGTATGCTAATTATTGGGTCTGCTGCTGGGGTTGTTGCTATGGGAATGGAAAAAATTGATTTTTTCTGGTATCTTAAAAAGATTTCATGGTTGGCTCTTTTAGGATTTTTAGGAGGATCGGTAATGTTCTTTTTTACAAGAACTTTATTCTAAGATACTTTATTCGAAAATCCTTCGTTATTATTCAAAAATCTAACTTAAAACAATAACATGATTAACTCGTTGATTCAAAATGCTGCTCAAGAAGGCACCGAATTACTTACTGATGGGGAATCTGTAGAAAAAACACTCTCTATTGTTGAGCTTATTAAAAGTGGTGGAACAGCAGGTCAAGTAATCATTCTTTTACTTTTCGTTTTACTAATAGTAGCAAGTTATATTTATTTTGAACGATTGTTTGCTATAAAAGCAGCATCCAAAGTAGATACTAATTTCATGAATCAAATTAAGGACCATGTTTCAAATGGTAAAATAGATTCTGCTCAAGTATTATGTGCCCAAGTAAACTCCCCAGTATCTCGATTAATTAATAAAGGAATTACCAGAATAGGAAAACCTTTAGAAGATATTAATACGGCTATTGAAAACGCTGGGCGCTTAGAAGTTTATGGACTTGAAAAAAATGTAAGCGTACTAGCAACTATTTCGGGAGCCGCTCCTATGATTGGATTTCTTGGTACTGTAATTGGAATGATATTGTCCATATTTGAAATTGCAAATGCTGGTGGGCAAATAGATATTAAATTACTTGCCGATGGTTTGTATACAGCAATGACCACAACTGTAGCTGGTTTAATTGTTGGTATTGTGGGGTATATAGCTTATAATCATTTGGTAGTGAGAACCAATAAAGTAATTCACCAAATGGAAGCTAATTCGGTAGAGTTTTTAGACTTACTTAACGAGCCTATATAGTATGGATCTTAGAGGACGAAATAAAGTAACACCAGAATTCAATATGTCATCAATGACAGATATTGTATTCTTATTATTGATATTTTTTATGCTGGCGTCTACATTGGTAACTACAAATGCAATTGATATATTGTTACCCTCGGCAAGTGGAAAAACAGAAAATAAAAAATCTGTTTCTGTAAGTATAAAGAAAGATTTGACCTTTTATATTGACCAAAAAAGGGTTAGAGAAAATGTTCTAGAAAATGAGCTCATTGGATTACTTTCAAATGAGGCATCACCAACTATTGTTTTAAGAGCGGAAAAATCGGTTCCAATTGATAATGTTGTGAAAGTAATGGATATTGCTAACAGAAATAAGTTTAAGGTTATTTTGGCTGTAAAACCAAATTAGCTTGTATTAAACCTATAATATAATTGTAATGAAACCCTATTTTAAGACTAAACATGAAAAGGATTCGGCAAGAATTACGGCACTTATTGCTGTAATTTTAGTATTGCTGATCTTTATTGTTGGTCCTAAATATTTGGATCCACCGTTAGAATATGGTATTGCAGTCAATTTTGGTACTTCTGATTTTGGTAGTGGCCGCATACAACCAAAAAAGCCTATAAAATCACAACCTCAGGAAATTAAAAAACCACAAGAAGTTGTAGAATCTAAGCCCAAGGCGGCAACTCCTCAGGAAACAAAAGAAGAAGTACTTACTCAAGAAAGTGCTGAGAGTATTGCCATAAAAAAGAAAGAAGCTGCTGAAGCTAAAGAGAAGGCTATTGCTGATGCTAAGGCAAAAGCAGAAGCTGAGCGTATTGAACGACAAAAGCAAGAGCAAGAAGCAAAAAAGAAGAAATTAGATGCCTTGATTGGAGGTATTGGTAAATCAGATGGCAAAGAAACTGGAGGAGAAGGTGACGATAATCGCCCTGGAGATAAAGGACAATTGAACGGTGATCCTTATGCGCCAAGTTATTTTGGGCAACCAGGTTCAGGAGGTGGTGGCAGCGGATATGGATTAAAAGGTCGTGGGCGACCATCTAAATCAAAGGTACTTCCAGAATGTGATGAAGAAGGGAGTGTTGTTGTAGAAATTCATGTAAATAGACAAGGAAGAGTTGTGAATGCAATTGCAGGAAAAAAAGGAACAACAGGAGTACTTTGTCTCTATGATGCAGCAAAAAAGACCGCACTCACATACAGATGGCCATCGGACTCAAAAGCACCTGCAAAACAAGTTGGTTTTGTGGTAATAAATTTTAGTGTAAGACAATAATTTATGAACTATTCAGATACTGTGAATTGGATGTTTAACCAATTACCGATGTATCAAAATAAGGGCAAATCTGCATATAAAGCAGATCTGAGCAATACAATTTTACTTGCCAATCACCTTAAAAATCCAGAACACAAATTTAAATCTATTCATGTAGCAGGAACTAACGGGAAAGGCTCTACAAGTCATATGATAGCTTCAATACTACAAGAAGCTGGATATAACGTCGGACTCTATACATCTCCTCATTTAATAGATTTTAGAGAACGCATAAAAATAAACGGCACTCCTATCAGTGAGGAATTTATAGTTCAGTTTATCGGGCAAAATAAATTATTTTTTGAAGCTAATGCGCTATCTTTTTTTGAAATGACTGTAGGCCTGGCATTCGATTATTTTGCAAAACAGGTACCAGATATAGTCATTGTAGAAGTTGGATTAGGAGGTCGATTAGATTCTACTAATATTGTAACTCCTGAAGTATCAGTAATTACCAATATAGGATTAGATCACACGCAATTTTTAGGAAATACCATAACAGAAATTGCACGGGAAAAAGGAGGGATAATTAAACCTAAAATTCCAGTAGTTATTGGAGAAACCCAAAATGAGACGAAATCTGTTTTTAATGAATTGGCTAGAGCAAATAATGCCCCAATTTATTTTGCGGATCAACTATTGAAAGATAGCTATGAATCAGATTTAAAAGGTAGTTATCAGGCTAATAATATAAAATCGGCACTGCAAACAATTGTAGAAATTGAAAAAAAAGACTTTACTATAGATGAAAGTGCGATAAAGCGTGGCTTATTGAGTGTCGTTAAAAATACGGGGCTGCAGGGACGATGGCAAATTTTGCAGGAGCAACCAAAGCTTATCTGTGATACCGCACATAATAAGGAAGGCCTAACATATGTAATGAAACAATTAAATGAGGAGCACTATAATAGCCTTCATATTGTATTAGGAATGGTAAATGATAAAAATTTAGAGACTATTATAGCTTTATTCCCAAAGCATGCGACGTATTATTTTTGTAGACCTAATATTTTAAGAGGTCTAGATGCGGAAACTTTAAGAGATTTTTTTATTAAAAACGGCTTTGTTGGAATGGCCTATGATTCTGTCCCAGAAGGGCTTAAATCTGCCAAAAATAATGCTGAAAAATCTGATTTAATTTATGTTGGTGGGAGCACTTTTGTAGTGGCAGAAATTATTTAGAATTTTTTTAAAAAATGTTTGTCAGATTCAAAAACTGACTTATATTTGCAGTCCAATTACGAAGGGCGATTAGCTCAGTTGGTTCAGAGCACTTGGTTTACACCCAAGGGGTCAGGGGTTCGAATCCCTTATCGCCCACAACAAACGAAATCCTGATGATTTATCATTGGGATTTTTTTATAACTAAAATTTAAAAAATCCCTTTATTGAATTTTGTATAAAAATATTGGAGCTGAATAGTAATAACACATTCATTTTACTACTCTTTATATAATCTTCAAAACTCTCTCCAGGGCCATTCCTCTAGATCCTTTGATTAGTATGGAACTGTGTTTAATGCTTTTTTGCTTTATAGCTTTTTCTAAATCTTCAAAAGTCTTACAGTAAATTAAAATTGAAGACTGAAATTTGGCATTGTAAAAGTTGGAACCAACAAAATAAACAGTGTCAATATTAAGACGAGATGTATATTTAGCCAAGCTATGATGTTCTTTTTCGGCATCATGCCCCAGTTCAAACATGTCTCCAAGTATGGCAACTTTGTAATTGCCTTCCATGGTATTAAAATTGTCCAAAGCCGCTGCCATACTTGTTGGATTAGCATTATAGGCATCTAATACAATAGTGTTGGAGCTTTTATTAATGATTTGTGATCGGTTGTTATCTGGGATATAACTTTCTATAGCGTACTTAATATCGTTGTCACTAACATCAAAATGCTGACCAATGGTAATGGCCGCTGAAATATTATTGAAATTATAAGCACCAATTAAATGACTATTAATACTATGGTCGTTAAACTTGATCTTTACAAATGGATGAGCACTTATCAATGTCGTAACAACGTTTGCGATCGAGCTTGTTCCAAATTTATAGTGCTTTTTGTATGCTCCAAGTTGCTGTACTTGTTTATGATCATCGGTATTAATAAATATAAGTTTCTGGTTAGCTTTTAAATATTTGTAGAGTTCGCTTTTACCTTTGATAACCCCTTCAATACTACCAAAACCTTCTAAATGTGCTTTACCGAAATTTGTGATATAACCATAATCTGGTTGAGTGATTGTACATAATTGTTCAATTTCATTAAGATGATTGGCGCCCATTTCCACAATCCCTATTTCGGTTTCGCTGGTCATTGATAAAAGCGTTAACGGTACACCAATATGGTTGTTCAGGTTTCCTATGGTAGCCACTGTGTTATACTTTTTTTGAAGGACGCAATTTATAAGCTCTTTAGTTGTGGTTTTACCATTACTTCCGGTAAGGGCGATTATTTTTAAATTTAGGTAAGCTCTATGTGCTTGAGCTAATTGTTGAAGCGTTAGTAAGCTGTCTTCAACCAAAATATAATTATCATCTATGGCATAAGCTTCTTCATCAACAACAGCGTAACTGGCTCCTTTTTCTAGAGCATCTTTTGCGAAAGTATTGCCATTAAAATTAGTACCATTGAGAGCAAAAAACATACAACCCGGAGTAATCTCTCTTGTGTCTCGACAAACGGTGTTAGATTTTAAAAATAATTGATGAAGGGATTCTATATTCATAAACTAAATGTAATAAAAAAGTCCTAACCAACGGTTAGGACTTCTGCTTTATAAGCTAATCTATTTTAATTTTTCTTTTTCTTCTTATTTTTAGACTTAGCACCTATTCGAGACATGGCACATCTAAATCCGATATAGTCTGTAGCCATATCTTGTGGAAAATAGCGTCTTTGTGCTGGATCTAACCAATAAGCTCGATCTCTCCATGATCCTCCTTTGTACACTCGTACTTCGTCACTTATCAATGATGTTCTATTACTAGATTTATCATATTCTCTAACAGTATTACCTAAAGAATCAGTTTCTACATTATGTTTAGGTGCATTATACATTTTTCTAGTCAAAGCACTGTTGTCTGCATCTTCATCATCATTTACATTATCAAAATCACGAGATGAGCTTTTATCACCGTCTCTAAAATTTCGGTTATCACTTGTAGAAAAGTTATTTCTTAAATAAGTTTCATCTTCATCAACGGCAACTTGTAATATCTCACCAGGTAAATTTCTTGCAACAAGTTTACCATTACTTAAAGTGTCATATACAATATTATCGACGGTTACTATTTTTACAGTTCCATCATCGTTGATCGCATTTTTAGTATATACATTACCACGATAGTAGTTAAAGTCATTAAACTCGTCGTCAACAATAGGTCTGTATACATCAGCTACCCATTCGGCCACATTACCAGCCATATCAAATAACCCATGATCATTAGGGGCATAAGATTTTACTTTAGCAGTAATATCAGCACCGTCATCAGACCAGCCTGCAATACCACCATAATCTCCTTTACCTTGTTTAAAATTAGCTAATTGATCACCGCGAATTTTACGTTTTCCTGAACGGGTATATTGACCATCCCAGGGGTACTTTTTACGTCCTCTATAAACGTTGTAATTTCTTAATTCAGATAAACCAAGTGCGGCATATTCCCATTCAACTTCTGTTGGTAGTCTGTATTTTGGAGAAATAATTCCTGTACCTCTAGAGGCATAAATGTTTATTGTATCTCCTGCAGCATTAGTTTGTACTCTTTTTTTACGCTTAGAACTAGGATTTATTAAACTATCATTACCACCATATGTTTGCGTTGGGGCAGCGATATAAGTATCTGTACTAAAATTAGCATCTGAAGTTGATGTAAATCGTGAACCCTTTTCTAAATATCCTGCTTGTTCTAAATACATTTCATTAACTCGGTCTGTTCTCCAGTTAGCATACTCTACAGCTTGGATCCAACTTACACCTACAACAGGGTATTCTGCATAACCTGGATGGCGTAAATATTCATTAGTCATCATTTCGTTATATCCTAAACGATTTCTCCAAACTAAAGTATCTGGTAAGGCACCATTATAAATGGCTTTGAAATTTGGGTCTTCAGGTGGATAAACTTGTTTGATCCAATCTAAATACTCCATATACATCATATTGGTAACTTCTGTTTCATCCATATAAAAGGATTGAACGTGTTGTTGATTTGGAGTATTATTCCAATCATGCATCACATCATCTTGAACTTTACCCATTGTATAAGTTCCACCTTCCACAAATACCAATCCTGGAGCTGTAGCTTGCTCTTTAAAGTCTGTATTATATTGGAATCCTCCTTCTTTTGCGTTAATTTTCCATCCAGTACCTCTGGAACTGTTCTTAGAACTCGATGATTTTTTACAACTAAACATAGATAAAGAAAGTGCTATGATTAGCATTATTCTTAATGTTGCGACGTTTTTCATATCCATACTTTTTAAGTAAGTCAAATTATTATTTGGTGATGCAATATAGTAATTAAAGATAAAAGCACAAGGGTTTTTACAGAAAATTACTAAAAAAAAGTGTATTTCATCCTGTTTTTTGAACATAATAACGGATTTTTACGACTTTTTAGAGCAAATTTTGTTTATCTAAAACGCAATTAGTGATGATTTATTATTGTAAATTTGAATTAAATTAATAATGTGATACTATCATTTAATTAATCCCGTTAATTATTTTATAATATGTGCTTAATTGAATTAAAAAAAACACTTAAATAGTTTGAAGTGCAATTTGCATCAATACTATAATAGAATATAATCGCTCCGATGAAAAAGGCCTTTTGCTATTTATTTTTTTTATCTTTTTTTATTAGTCATTCCCAACAAAAAGATTTTAGTCTTGAATGGGATGGAACAAGAGCCTTGTCTACGGGGTCATCTAAAGTTGTGGTGCCTGCTTTTAATTCAGAAAATTTTAGTTTTACGCATGGCGATGGATTAACATTTGTTGCGCAATGGGAGGTGAGTGCCCCTATAAACGAAACATCAGTTATATTATCAAATATAAAGTATGGGGTCATTTCGAGTAGCGAACTGAAGGATCTTAATTTAAATACAATCCCTAAGCAAGTTCAAAAATCAATTAAGAACACCACTGCACGTGACCAGCGATATGTTTTTTTAGAGATATCACCTATAATTGAGGAGAACGGGTTATATAAAAAGCTATTGTCATTTACTCTAAATTTTGATTCACTTAATAATCAGGAGTCAAATAGACCTAGTTTAAATACCAGGGTTATATCTAATTCAGTGTTAGCTCAAGGCAATTGGTATAAGTTTTATATTGACAAAACTGGAGTATTTAAGCTTTCAAAAAGTTTTTTAAATGATCTTGGTGTTAATACAAATACAGTAGATCCACGAACGATAAGAGTGTTTGGGCAAAGTGGGAAAATGTTGCCAATGCAAAACTCAGTATTCTATCCTTTGGACTTAACAGAAAATGCAATACAATTTATAGGTGCAGCCGATGGGGTTTTTAATAATGAAGATTATCTGTTGTTTTATGGAGAAGGATCAACTGGTTTTAGTGAAGAGAGTAATACCAATATTAATGCTTATACTGATAGTGCATGTTATTTTATAAATGTAACTTCAGGAGCAACAGCGAAACAAATACAAGCTTATAATGAACCTTCGGGTAGTGTCGATTTTGTGATAAACACATTTCATGATTATAAGTTTTATGAAGTAGATGAGTATAATATAGCCAAACTTGGGCGGCGCTGGTTTGGTGATAGATTTGATTTTGAAACTGAGAAAATTTTTCAATTTAAGTTTCCAAATCTAATCACAACTGAGCCTATTACACTTAAAGTATATGCCGCAGCTGTTGGTGAAGCTACATCGCAAATGCAATTAAAGCTCAATGGAAGCGATGTCGATAATTTTTTGTTCGCAGCAATTAACGAACCCATTTTAGCAAATCAAGATTTTTTTGAGGGAGACCTTACGGTGAGTTCTGGAGATCTTACAGTTAATCTTAATTACAATAATAATGGAAACCCTTCTTCGGTAGGATATTTAGACTATATATCTATTGAAGCAACAAGAGCATTAACAGCTATAGGGGGACAATTTGTATTTAAAAATAAGAACAGCGGTTTTTCTGTAGGTATAGGCCAATATGAAGTTTCTAATACCACCGGTATCTCTGAGATATGGGATGTTACAGATGCTTTTAATATCACAAATGTCATAAATGAATCGTCTGAAGCGACAATAAATTTTAAAGCGTTGTTGGGTGAAGAACGACAATATGTTGCAATAGACCCTTCCGATTATTATGAGCCACTTAGTGAGTCTCAACCCGAAATAAATAATCAAAATATAAAAGGAACTGTATTTCAAGATGAGCAAGGACAATTTCAAGATGTAGATTATATTATTGTTGCCAGACAAGAGATGTTGTCACAAGCGCAACGATTAGCTCAAATTAACAGAGATCAATATGGACTGGTTGTTAAAGTTTTTACTTTACAGGAGATTTATAATGAATTTAGTTCTGGAAATCAAGACATCGCCGGAATTAGGAATATGGTTAAATATGTATATGATAATGCCAGTACAGTGGACAACCGATTAAAGTACCTGTGCTTATTTGGGGATGCATCATATGACTATAAAGATAGAATTTCCGATAACACTAATGTTGTGCCTTCTTGGCATTCATTAAACAGTTTCAGCTTGTCGGCTTCTTTTGTATCTGATGATTTTTATGGAATGATGGATGTTAATGAAGGACTTATGAACACTTCGGAAAAATTGGATATTGCTGTAGGGAGGATATTGGCAGATACTCCTGTGAGAGCTAAGGAGCTTGTCGATAAAGTAGCGTCCTATTATCAAAGCGAAGCATATGGTCCATGGCGTAATAACTTTTTAGTGATTTCTGATGATGTTGATAAGGATTGGGAAGGAATATTACAAGAGACTACAAATAACATAGGCGATGTCGTGACTCAAAATAAGCCTTTTATTAATGTGCTTAAAGTGCATTCTGATGCTTTTGTTCAAGAATCTACTTCTGGAGGGGAACGTTATCCTGATGTAAATAAAGCTATTTTTGATAATATTGAAGTCGGCGCATTGGTGGTTAATTATTTTGGTCATGGAGGTGAAGACGGGCTTGCCGCCGAACGCATATTTGATAAAATAAATGCTCAGGATCTTACTAATGCATGCAAACTAAATTGTTTTGTAACAGTGACCTGTGAGTATACCAAATTTGATAATCCTCAAAGACCATCCGCTGGAGAATTTTTGTATTGGAATAAAAAAGGTGGAGCTATAGGATTGATTACTACAACACGTCAAATATTTGTAAGTGTGGGGGTCGCCTTTAATATAGTCTTGGAGAAATATATGTTTGGATTTGGGACTAACGATTATCCGTCTGTTGCTGAAGCTTTAAGACTTACTAAAAATGACCCAGGTATTTCTGGCGTTTCCCAGCGTAGGTTGGTGTTTTATATAGGTGATCCTGCTATGAAATTAGCAATTCCAAAACCAAGTGTAAGGCTTACTAAAGTGAATGATGTAGATATTAATGGAAATATAGATGTTCTTGAAGCTTTAAGTCATGCAAAAATAGAAGGAGAAGTCGTTGATGCCTTTGGAGCAGTTATGACCAATTATAATGGGGTGCTAACAGCAACTATTTACGATAAAAATATTGATAGGCAAACTTTATCTAATGATGGTACAACCAATAATGGCCAACCCATAATTTTAGATTTTACAACCTTAGGAGAAACAATATTTAGAGGCCAGGCAAGTGTGCAAAATGGAGTTTTTGAGTTTGATTTTATTGTTCCAAGAGATATTGGAATCCCTATTGGTAATGGTAAGGTGAGTTTGTATGCTAAATCCAATAGTGGTCCCTTGCAGGATCAAGCAGGTTCTAATTTTGATATCCAAATTGGGGGGATTAACGCTAATGCTGCCGAAGATAATATTGGGCCTGTGATTAATTTATTTATGAATGATGAAAGTTTTATTTCTGGTGGAATAACTAATGAGTCACCAACATTACTCGCGAAATTACAAGATGATAATGGTATAAATACAGCCAGTGGTATTGGTCATGATATTTTGGCCGTAATTGATGGTGATGAAATGAATGCCTTTAAACTGAATGATTATTATCAAACTAATGTTGATGATTATCAGAGTGGTATGGTATCATATCCTTTCAGAGATTTAGAGCCTGGCCTGCATACTTTAACCTTAAAAGCTTGGGATGTTTATAATAATTCTTCAACTTCAGAATTGCAATTTGTGGTGTATGACGAAAATGAAGTACTTGTTATCGATAATGTATTGAATTATCCAAATCCTTTTGTTAATTACACAGAATTTTGGTTTAATCACAATAGTTCGGAGGTTTTAGACGTTTCAGTACAAGTATTTACTGTTTCTGGAAAACTAGTGAAAACTCTAATAGGACAAACCTCTGGAAGTAGTAAAATAACAAGCTCAGTATCAAAGGATATTGTTTGGGACGGGAAAGATGATTTTGGTGAGCGCATAGGAAAAGGCGTTTACGTTTATAAGTTAACAGTGCGTTCTAATCAATTAAATAAACAAGTGGAAAAAATTGAGAAACTTGTAATACTGTAACAAAAAGTTGAAATTGCCGATTGATAGGATTTAACCATAAAAAGCAATATTTTTAATTAAAACTTAAATATGTAACTATTAATGAATAAATTGATACATCTTACGATTAAAAACCAATAAATAAAGACACATGAAAAACTATATTTTAGCCCTAATGACATTAGGTTTTTTTATGCAAGTTAAGGCACAAACTCTTACAACTGTTATACCTAATAATGATACTAGAGTGATTACAACCGGAGTGCCATTTTTACTTATTGCTGCCGATGCACGTGCAGCAGGATTGGGAGACATGGGAGTAGCAACATCAGCTGATGCTTATTCTCAACAATGGAATCCATCAAAATATGCGTTCTCTTTAGCTAAATCTGGAATAGGAGTAAGTTACACTCCATATTTAAGTAAATTAGTTAATGATATTTCAATAGGTCAAGTAACCTATTTTAATAGATTGAATGAAAGAAGTGCTTTTGCTGGTAGTTTGAAATACTTTAGTCTTGGGGAAATTGAGCTGGTCGATGGACCAAATGATACCCCTCGAATTGCAAAACCAAATGAAATGACCATGGATTTGTCTTATTCATTACGATTGGCCGACCAATTTTCAATGGGCGTTGCATTACGGTATTTACGTTCTGACCTTAAAATTGTTGGTGTAGATGATAATCCAGCACCTGCGAGTACGATAGGTGTTGATATTTCAGGATATTATCAAAGTGAAGAAAATGCTTATAGTGATTTTAATGGAGTTTGGAGAGCAGGTTTTGCTGTTCAAAATTTAGGTCCAAAAATTAAATATGATGATGCAGGTAGAGAGAACTTTTTACCATCAAATTTAAGACTTGGTGGAGGGTTTGATTTTATTTTTAGTGAATATAGCAAACTTGCAGTGACTGCCGAAATTACAAAATTATTAGTGCCAACGCCACCTATAACAGGTAGAGAATATGAATATACCGACACTAATGGGAACGGTGTTTATGATGCCAGTGAAGATGAGTTAGTTGGTTTTCCAAATAACCCTGTAAATGATAATGTTATTATTGATGGGCAAACTACAGATGTTAGTTTTATTTCTGGAGTATTCCAATCCTTTGGTGATGCCCCTGGTGGATTTAGTGAGGAATTAAAAGAATTTACATGGGCATTAAGTGCCGAATATCAATATGAAGATTCATTTGCTTTTAGAGCCGGATTTTTTAATGAAGCAGAAGAAAAAGGTGCTAGAAAGTTTTTCGCTCTGGGTGCAGGATTTAAATACACTACAATAAATATAGACTTGTCTTATTTGTTTTCTGCCTCTAAGGTTCAAAGCCCACTAGAAAATACATTACGCTTTTCTTTAACGTTTAATTTTGGAGATGGCACATATGAGGAATATTAAAATGCCAATTATAATATAAGATTTAAGAAAAAACTATTGTATTTTACAATAGTTTTTTTTGTCTATAAAAATTCAAATATGAAGGAAATTAAAATCGAGTCTACTTTATATGTTTATGATTCTATTAATAATACACCTGTAGCTGTACAGCAACTCATGCAGAAAGCTGTTGAAGCTCGTTTAAAAGCATACGCACCCTATTCAAAATTTAGTGTTGGTACAGCGCTGTTGTTAGATAATGATGAGATTATTACTGGAAGTAATCAGGAAAATGCATCCTATCCGTCAGGACTTTGTGCTGAACGTACAGCCATTTATTATAAAGGATCACAATATCCAAATGCCAAAATATTAAGAATGGCTATCATAGCTGGATCAGAAAATAATCCAACAACAACTCCAATTCCACCTTGTGGTGCGTGTAGACAAGCTATTGCAGAATATGAGGTCAATCAAAATTCACCGATTGAAATTTACTTCATGGGAGAAACAGGAAAAGTCATTAAATCTAATTCTTTAGCAAATTTACTACCATTAGTGTTCGATAAATCTGTTCTATAACGTTTTCGTTTAAAAATAACGCCTAACTGCTTTTGCGTTACTAACTAAAGTAGTATTTTTGTCATTCGCTTAACAAAATTTAAATTAGTCGATGCAAAAAATCACTAAAGAAACGTATATAAAATGGTATGAGGACATGCTATTTTGGAGAAAGTTTGAAGACAAACTTGCCGCGGTATATATTCAACAAAAAGTAAGAGGATTTCTTCACTTGTATAATGGTCAAGAAGCTGTGTTAGCAGGAGCTTTACATGTTATGGATTTGAGTAAGGATAAAATGATAACTGCTTATCGTAATCATGTGCAGCCTATAGGCATGGGTGTGGATCCTAAACGAATAATGGCAGAACTTTTTGGAAAAGCAACAGGTACTTCTCAAGGATTAGGAGGATCGATGCATATCTTTTCCAAAGAACATGGATTTTATGGAGGTCATGGTATTGTAGGAGGGCAAATCCCTTTAGGTGCAGGAATGGCATTTGGAGATAAATTCCACGAAACAGGAGCAGTAACACTTTGTTGTTTTGGAGATGGTGCTGCACGCCAGGGTTCTTTGCATGAAACTTTTAATTTAGCAATGCTCTGGAAATTACCGGTAATTTTTATTTGTGAAAATAATGGTTACGCTATGGGAACTTCTGTTGAGCGTACAGCAAACCATACCGATATATGGAAACTTGGTAGAGGGTATGAAATGCCTTCAGGTCCAGTCGATGGAATGAATCCAATTAAAGTTGCCGAAGCTGTACATGAAGCCTTAGAAAGAGCACGTCGTGGTGATGGTCCTTCATTTTTAGAAATGAAAACGTATCGTTATAGAGGGCATTCAATGAGTGATGCTCAGCATTATAGAACTAAAGACGAAGTTGAAGAATATAAAAAAATTGACCCAATTACTCAGGTTAAAGATGTTATTTTAGAAAAGAATTACGCTACTCAAGATGATTTATCGGTAATAGCTAGTCGTGTAAAAGAGATGGTTAATGAATGTGAAAAGTTTGCTGATGAATCACCATACCCTGAGAAAAGCGTAATGTACGATGTCGTTTACGAACAAGAAGATTATCCATTCATACAACATAAAATATAAGCTATGGCAGAAATAATTAAAATGCCTCGTTTAAGTGACACCATGGAGGAAGGGACTGTCGCAGCATGGTTAAAACACGTTGGTGATACAGTTCAAGAAGGAGATATACTTGCCGAGATTGAAACAGATAAAGCAACGATGGAATTCGAGTCTTTTCATGAAGGGACTTTACTTCATATAGGTGTACAAGAAGGAGAAACAACTAAAGTGGATGCTTTATTAGCAATTATTGGTGAATCTGGAGAAGATATATCGACGCTTTTAAGTACTGATGCTGTTACAGATGAAGAAGCTACAGAAGAAGCTCCTTCTCAGAAAGACGCGGCTGTTTCATCTGAATCGGTAGATGTTCCAGAAGGTGTGATTGTGGTTACTATGCCAAGATTGAGCGATACTATGGAAGAAGGTACCGTCGCAACTTGGATAAAAAATGTTGGTGATACTGTAGAAGAAGGTGATATTTTAGCTGAAATAGAAACAGATAAAGCGACCATGGAGTTTGAATCCTTTAATGCTGGAACGCTACTACATATTGGTTTAAATGAAGGTGAATCAGCCAAGGTAGATGCCCTATTAGCAATAATAGGCCCTGCTGGGACAGATGTTTCGGCGATTGCGAGTAATTTTGTAGTGGAGACTTTAGGAGAAGAGGAAGCTCCAAAAGTAGAAGCATCTAAGCAAGCTCCAGCTCCTGCAAAAGAAGAAAATGTGCCTCAGATTACTCAAACATCTACAAATGGAAGATTGTTTGTGTCTCCATTAGCAAAGAAAATTGCAGATGAAAAAGGAATAAACCTCACTCAGGTTCAAGGATCTGGTGAGAATGGTAGAATAGTTAAACGTGATGTTGAGAATTTTACACCTGCGACAACTTCTACTTCTACCGCTGCTGTAGCAAAATTTGTGCCTTCTGGGCAAGAAGATTTTGATGAGATTAAAAACTCACAAATGCGTAAAGCAATTGCGAAAGCTTTAACAAATTCGAAATTCTCAGCACCTCATTATTATTTGGAAGTAGAATATGATATGGATAATGCAATGGCATTCCGTCAACAATTTAATTCTATTCCTGATACTAAAATTTCTTTTAATGATATGATTGTTAAAGCTTGTGCTTTAGCACTACGTCAACACCCTCAAGTAAATTCACAATGGTTTGACGATAGAATGAAACTCAATAATCATGTGCATATTGGTGTCGCGGTTGCAGTTGAAGATGGATTGGTAGTTCCCGTGGTGCGTTTTGCTAATGAGCAAAGCTTACCTCAAATTGGTGCTGCTGTTAAAGATTATGCCAAACGTGCGAGAGCTAAGAAATTAACACCTCAAGAAATGGAGGGAAGTACTTTCACTATTTCTAATTTAGGAATGTTCGGAATTGATAGTTTTACCTCAATTATAAATCAGCCAAATTCGGCAATCTTATCTGTTGGAGCAATAGTTCAAAAACCGGTAGTCAAAGATGGACAAATTGTAGTTGGAAATACAATGAAGTTAACACTTGCTTGCGACCATAGAACAGTGGATGGTGCAACAGGATCAATGTTTTTACAAACATTAAAAGGGTTTATTGAAAATCCCGTAACGATGTTGGTATAATTACATTTATAAATAAAGTAAAAAAATCCATTACTGAAGTAATGGATTTTTTTTATGTATTATTCAGCTGTAACTGGATCAATAATGGAGGCAACCTCACTTATTAGATTAGCCGGAAATCCGCCTTGATTGGCATGTTTCTTAACAAGCTCCTTATTTGGTGCTAAATACACACAATAAATTTTATTTTCGCTAACATAACTGTGCTGCCATTGAATTTGTGTGCCTAAACTTGCTAATACGCCACAAGACGTTTGAGATATACTTTTTAATTGTTCGACGCTTAATTTTCCAGCATTCGGAATGTCTCTTTCGATAAGATATTTTGGCATAATATAAAACTTTAGTTCCTTACTCGTTTGGCTTTTCAGATAACGCCTCGTTTTTTTAAGTGGTTCCGTAACTCCACTCTCGATATAAAAGTATTATGAAATGGAAGCATCCTCTTGTAGTATTGATTCAAAAACTTACAATTTTGATTCATTTGTAAATGAATGCGTGTAAGAATATCAAAATACGTGCTGTTGCGCATACCTTGATGGTAGAATCCCAAATTTATTTTGAAAGCATTTAGTAAAATAGGCGGGACTATTAAATCCACTTTCAAAAGCAATTTCCGAAATATTTCCTTGTTGCTTATGGAGTGAATTGAGCGCTCGTTTTAACCGAATGTCACGGATAAAATTGTTGGCAGATTTTCCAGTTAATGATATTAATTTTCTGTAAATCTGTGATTTACTATAACCCAATGCTTCGCTAAATGAATTGACGTTAAACTTAGGGTCATTCCAAATCTTTCCTACAAAATTCATCAGCTGTATCAAGAATATCTCTTCAGATGGATTTAAGGTGCGAATATGCGATGTGTTAATAAATGCGTTTCTGTTTACACTCTCATAAAGTGCTTTTATATTGGATGAAATAACGATTTCATCTTTAATAATTTCGCACATATGGGTGACTAAGTTTATAGCATCCTCAAACAGTCCTTTTTTTTCGGTAACGGGGATGCCTGTACACAGGCCTATTTTTAATTTTCTACTGTTATTATCAAATTTTGGTGTAATGTATTTAAAATTAGACTGAATTTTCAAAGCACAAATAACAGCATTTGTAACCGATGTAAAAGATGCTAAGTAGCTGTCATTATTTTGTTTTACAATTCGGCCTTCGCAATGCTTTAATGTTTTTGAGACACTATTGTGAAATTTTTGAGTAAAAACACTATACTGATTGGCTTCAATTCTGTTAAGATAATTGCTGGATTCTATAAGCATGATAACTCTAAAAGCGGGGTCGTTTATTATATTGAGGGCTGTGTTTTGAGATTTTTTAGGATCTTCTATCCGTCCTAAAAACGATTCAACTATAGATTCGTCCACTTCAATAATACTATTTGGTGTTCCACCATGTGCCTCGTCATGCATTGCTTGAATCGCTTTTTTATTTGGGGCATCGATTAAACAAAAGGCCGTTTTTCTATCCTCATCAAACCAGTATGTCATCCCTTTGCATTTGAACTGATGTTGAATTTTTAAATCTTCCTGATGAATTTGTGCTACATGTTCTGCTGTAACTGTATCAGATAAGTCGTGGCGATCCATATAAATTGGCATGATACATTTTTATTACAATATAATGATTTTTAGATTGTTATGCTATTCTTGGATTCCCGTAAATTTCATTTATTTCATTTCTGTGTCAATAATTAATTGTTGTGATAAAAAGTAATAAGTTACTAGAGGTTTTTTTATCTTTAAACCTTGATTAAATCATTTGAATGAAAAATATTATTATTACGGGAACCAGTAGAGGAATTGGATTTGAATTGGTAAAGCTATTTGCCAGTGAAGGTCACAACGTTTTAGCCTTGTCTAGAAATGAAACTCCTATAACTGATTTAAATTTGGACACTGTTACAGCTTTCCCATTTGATTTAAATGATATCAATGCATATAATACAGTTGAAAATTTTATTAATGATAATTGGGAGCGAGTTGATGTTCTTATTAATAACGCAGGGGCCTTATTGAATAAACCCTTCGGCGAAACCTCTATTTCAGATTTCGAAGCCATATATAGAATCAATGTATTTGGTGTTTCTGAAATGACTAGGATTTGCATTCCTTTTATGGGGAATGGAGGTCATGTGGTTACAATAAGTTCAATGGGTGGTGTTCAAGGGAGCATGAAATTTCCTGGATTAGCAGCTTATAGTTCAAGTAAAGCTGCTGTAATTACCTTAACCGAATTATTAGCTGAAGAATACAAAGAATCAAATATTTCATTTAATGTTTTGGCCCTTGGTGCAGTGCAAACTGAAATGTTAGAAGAGGCTTTTCCTGGATACGAAGCCCCAACAACAGCCAATGAAATGGCGGTGTATATTCATGAGTTTTCATTAAACGGAGATAGATTTTACAATGGTAAACTATTGCAAGTGTCTAACACAACACCTTAATTATTAACGATTACTCGGGTTTCGCTGATAAAATAAATTAATACGGATTTCATTTATTATTGATTTGAATAATTTTCAAACAGAAATGTAAAATTAATTTTTATTCGTTAGCCTTCTTTTTTACAATTTCTACTCTTCTATTTAGTTTTTTTCCTGCTTCCGATTCATTAGTTGAAATAGGAGATAGAGGTCCTACACCTTGAGCCTCTAATTGATTTGGAGCAATTGAATGTTCATTCATAAGGTATAATACAATAGCTTCTGCTCGCGAAAAGGAAAGTTTTTTGTTAAGTTCAAATGAGCCGTCTGAATCTGTATGACCCACAACCCAACAATTTATATTAGGGTTTGCTTTTAAAAACAATGCAATTTGATCTAATGATCCTGTAGATTCCGGCTTTATAAGTGATTTGCCAATGTCAAAATAAATCCCATAAATTGCTATTTTTCCATCATGCTTGATTTTTTCTTTAATCAAATCAGCTTCAATTACAATATCCTGCATCATCAATGCCTTTTCAATTATAGTTAATGTATAACGCCTACCATTGTCTGGTGCGGTCTTAACTTCTAACCAAATTTCTTTGCCTTCTGAAGTTTTGAGAACGTAATGTCCATAATTCGCGGTTTTGTGTTCAAACAAAATTTTTCCACCGGCTTTTTTAATGGCATTGGAGTAATTTCTTAGTATTTGTAAGTAAGACGGTTTTTTAACATTTTTATCAAAAGCATTTTGATGTTCGTAACGAATAACAATTTTTCGACCCTCAATGATTTTCTCATCATTTTTTGCAATAAAAAAATCGTGAGAGTCAAATTGATAATCCCAATAGTTTAGGATATAGAAATCCAACATTCTACCAACTAATTCATAATCCTTGCTTCCTTGACGATCACTATGCTGTGCTTGCATAGAAAATACAGTAGTCAAGAATACTATTAAAAATATAGTTTTTTTCATAGATTTTGTTATCTGAATTGTTGTTCTACAACATGTTTAATAGGTCTAAAGCTAATGTCAGTTTTTAATTTTGAAGTTAAATAATTCGAGTATTACAAGATAGAGATTTTCAATGACTTAAGCTTGGTGAGATTTAATCGTCTACTTGTTTATTTTTGGTGATTTAAACGTGGTCGATTCATTCTCCCTTTTTTAATAATTGAAGAGAATAGTTGATTGGATGTATTGAATAATTATACATTAAGTCTTATTTTTGTGACAATGCAAAATACACTTGAAAATTATATTCCAGATCTTGCTATTACTTCTGTATTACAATTGTTAAAAGTTGATGGCTTAACCGTTAAAATTAAAAGTGAACGTAAAACAAGGCATGGTGATTATAAACAATTACCAAATGGGATGCATCAAATTACGGTAAATTCTAATTTGAACAGCTATAGGTTTTTGATTACGCTGGTGCATGAAATTGCACATTATGAGGCATATAAAACTTATGGGAGATTCATAAAACCTCATGGTGTTGAGTGGAAACGTACATTTCAACATTTAATGTTGCCGTTTTTAAGTCCAGAAATTTTTCCGAATAGCCTATTGCCATTATTAGCAAAACATTTTAAAAACCCAAAAGCTTCCAGTGATACTGATATAGACTTGGCTTTAGCACTTAAACAATACGATGCTGATAATAATAAAACTTATGTTTTTGAGCTGCCAGATGGTAGTATTTTTAAACTTTATAATGGAAGAGTATTTAAAAAAGGAAAAAAACGAGTAAAACGGATTGAATGTGTTGAGATTAATTCGGGTAAACTATATTTATTTAATCCGAATGCAGAAGTTGAATTAATCGAAGAGTAGCGGTTAATATTTGGCGATAGAATCAATCAGAAATCCAAATTGGAAAGTTGTATCTTTTCAACCGCAATTTAAAATTGGATGGTATTTAGTAGAAAGACATAAACAGAGCACAGAAGCGATGTTAATTTCGATGAATAGTATCATAAATTATTCTAATTGTAGAGATAAGACAAAAAATATATGAATAAAAATTATTATGCCATTCTTATGGCAGGAGGTGTAGGTTCAAGGTTTTGGCCAATGAGTACTAGTGAATATCCGAAACAATTTCATGATATGTTGGGGACAGGGGATACCTTAATTCAAAAAACATTTCATAGATTAAGCAACTTTGTTCCAAAGGAAAATATATTTATTTTAACCAATGAACGTTATAATGACTTGGTTTTTGAACAGTTACCTGAAGTTACAAAACGTCAGGTGGTCTTGGAGCCAGCTATGCGAAATACAGCACCCTGTATTTTATTCGCTTCATTAAAAATTCAAAAAGAAAACCCGGATGCACTCATGATAGTCGCTCCTAGTGATCATTGGATTGAAGATGAATCGGCTTTTACAGAAAATGTGCAACAAGCATTTAATTTTTGTGCCAAGAATGATGCCTTAATGACCTTAGGTATCAAGCCTACATATCCTAATACTGGTTATGGTTATGTTGAGTATGATATGGCCTCTAAAGAGGCAATTAAGCCAGTTAATCAATTTAGAGAAAAACCAGATTATAATACAGCTAAGTCATTTTTGGCTCAAGGAAACTTTTTATGGAATGCTGGTATTTTTATGTGGAGTGTTTCTAGTGTGATTAGAGCCTTTCAAAATAATCAACCAGAATTATATCACTTATTTGAGAAAGGTGTTGCAGCCTATAATACTGAAATTGAGGATGATTTTATAAAAGAAAATTATGCGAAATCAGAGAATATTAGTGTGGATTATGCGCTCATGGAAAAGAGCACTAATGTTTATGTGATTCCCGCAACTTTCGATTGGAATGACCTCGGTACTTGGGGGAGTTTGTATGATAAATTAGATAAAGACGACCACCAGAATGCTATTGTGAATGCACGAACTTTAACCAAAGATGCTTCTGGAAATATGATAAGAACCAAAGCAGATAAAATTGTAGTTGTCGATGGGTTGAAGGATTATATCATTGTTGATAAAGATGAAGTTTTGCTTATCTTTCCAAAAGAAAAGGAGCAAGATATTAAAAGTGTTTTGCAAGAAGTGAAGCAAAAGTTCGGCGAAAATTATGGATAAAAACAAATAGACTGATTGTAGAATATCGGCATGAATATTTGAATTAGGAAACAAATAGCATGAATATTTAAGGAGCATTTATGGAAGAAAACAAGTTTAATTTTTCTGAGGAAGAAACAAATAAAGCCCAATCTGTAGAGCAAAGTAAAGAGGCCGTAAAGCAGGATGCTAAAGGCTTATGGAAAAGCACAAAAATATTTTTGATTGAGTTACTTGATTTTCGCCATGATACAGATCGCGATGCTACAATTGATGCGATAAAAAGCGATATCCCCTTCAAAGGGGCTACTGCCTGGATTTTAATCTGCTCTATTTTTGTCGCTTCGGTTGGATTGAATGCAAACTCTACAGCAGTAGTAATTGGAGCGATGTTAATTTCACCATTAATGGGGCCAATTCTTGGTGTAGGATTGTCTATTGCTATTAATGATATTGACACCTTGAAAAAATCATTGATAAATTTAGCAACGATGATTGTATTGAGTTTATTAACGGCATTTTTGTTTTTCTATTTATTTCCGCTTAGAGATGAAACTTCGGAGTTACTGGGTCGTGTTAAACCCGATATTCGAGACGTGTTAATTGCCTTTTTTGGAGGATTAGCACTGATAATTGCCAGAACAAAGAAAGGGACAATTGCCTCAGTTATTTTTGGGGTTGCAATTGCAACGGCATTAATGCCTCCTTTATGTACTGCGGGATATGGATTGGCTGTAGGCAATTGGGAGTACTTTGGTGGAGCGATGTATTTGTTTGGTATTAATACCATATTTATTGGCTTGGCTACATTTTTAGTCTTGAAATTACTTCGTTTCCCAATGCTTAAATATGCAAATTCAGCTAAAAGAAAACGAATTGGACAGTTCGCGACTTTTTTGGCCATTATTGCAATGGTACCAGCGGTTTGGACTTTTGTGAATGTTTTAAAAGAGAGCAGGTTTGAAAATGATGCTAAAGCTTTTATTTCGAAAGAGTTAGAAGGACTGCCAAATTCAAATTATATTAAAAAAAATGCAACATATACTTATATGCCTAAAGGGACATCAATAATTCAATTAGTGCCCTTTGGAACAGATGAAGTAGGTGAAGAAAGTAAAAGACTTTTGGAATTGAGATTTCAAGATTATAATGCATTAAAGGAAAATACTAAACTCGATATAAATCAAGTCACAAACAGGACCATTAATAATCTCGAATATATGGAAGAACTTCGAACTCGGGATTCTTTAGATTTAATGTCTCAACGTGAAAAGATAATTTTTTTAGAGAACCGTGTTAAACGGCTTTCTCATCTAGAACGAAGTCAAATTCCTTTTGATGAAATCGTTAAAGAGGCTGAAATTAATTATGAAAATCTAGAAACTATTTCTTTTGCAAATCAAATTACTTCTAACTTTTCTAAAACAGATACATTGGTAGTGTTTTTAGTGAAATGGAACGATTCTTTGAGTACTGAAGAATCTATGTTAAAGGATAATATTAAGCTTGAGAAATGGTTAAAACTCAAATTGAAATTAGATACTTTAGTGGTTAAAAGTAGAGAGTAATTACTGATTTTCTTCAAGATACATTTTACGAACCTTTTTAAATAAATTTGAAGAGTAAACAAAGTCGGTTACCACCTTGTTGTCTGTTTTAAAAATAGTGTCCTTGGAGCCTTCCCATGCTTTTAGTCCATCTTTTAAAAACAAGATTTTTTCTCCAATTTCCATTACAGAATTCATGTCATGAGAATTGATAACGGTTACAATATTGTACTCGTCTGTAATTTCCTGAATGAGGTTGTCAATAATTATTGCTGTATTAGGGTCAAGCCCAGAATTAGGCTCATCACAAAAAAGATATTTCGGATTGTTCACAATTGCTCTTGCTATAGCTGCTCTTTTTTGCATGCCTCCAGAAGCTTCGCTTGGCATTTTAAGATGCGCATCTGCAAGGTTTACACGTTTGAGCACAAGATCTGCTCTGTCCTTCATTTCACTTTTGCTCATATTAGTAAACATTCGTAAAGGGAACATCACATTTTCAACAATTGTCATAGAATCAAATAATGCACTGCCTTGAAATACCATACCAATTTCGGCACGTAAATCACGTTTTTGATTTTCAGTTAATTGTGAATAAATTTTCCCATCGTATGAAATACTTCCACGTTCATGCGAAAATAGTCCTAGTAAGCATTTTAAAAAGACCGTTTTACCAGAGCCGCTTTGCCCAATAATAAGATTGGTTTTTCCTTTTTCAAATGATGTACTTATACCTTTTAAAATATCAGCTTCTCCAAATGATTTATATAGGTCTTTAACTTCTATCATTAGCTTAATAACATTTGGGTTAAAATATAGTTTAATAGGATAATCATAACGCTGGTCCAAACAAAAGCAGTTGTACTGGCTTTACCAACCTCTAAAGCGCCTCCTTTCATATAATAACCATGAAATGATGGAATGGTAGCTAATAGAAAAGCAAATACATAAGTTTTTATAAACGCATAGGTAATATGAAACGGATTAAAATCCATTTGAACTCCAGTTATATAATCTTCAAGTGATGTAAATCCACCATAAACACAGGCTGCCATACCTCCAATGATTCCTAAAAACATGGCGATAGCAATTGCAAATGGATAAAGCATAAGCGCAATAACCTTTGGAAAAACCAAGTAGTTTAAGCCATTTATACCCATTACCTCTAACGCATCAATTTGTTCTGTGACTCTCATAGTTCCAATACTGGAGGTGATAAATGACCCTACTTTTCCAGCCATGATAATAGAGATGAATGTAGGAGCAAATTCTAAAATAATAGATTGTCGTGTAGCAAAACCAACTAAGTATTTCGGAATTAAAGGATTACTAATGTTTAACGCCGTTTGTATAGTTACAACGCCACCAACAAAAAAGGCAATGAAGGCTACTATGCCTAAAGAACCAATTATTAAATCGTCTATATCTTTTAAAATTAAATGTTTCATCACCGACCATTTCGTTGGTTTTCGAAACATTTCACGGATCATCAAAAAATAAAGTCCAATACTATGGAGATAATTCATATGCAATTAAGTTACTGCTAAATTAAAAAAATACTAGTATTATTTAACGCGTTTCCAAAATAAATATGGAGATGTGACTTCTATAAATAATCCTGCCGTCAAATCTTATTGTAAAACAGGTTGCTCACATGGATCAGGAAAAAATTATGATACACATATACTATTGTTGCTTTTTGGCAATAGTATTAATAAGGGGCAAACACTTACTAAAACAATGGTAAATCAGTCTTTAAAATCAGTATTAATGGACTCAATATAGTTGAGTAAATCATCTTTACCAATGCTTTTAGAAGATGAGGTAACGAAGTAATTAGGCATATCTTCCCAAGATTCTAAGAGGATGTCTTTATAATCCTCAATATGATTTTCTATGGCTTTTGGTTTGAGCTTGTCAGCCTTTGTGAAAATGATAGAAAATGGAATCATATGTTCGCCTAGCCAAGCCATAAAGTTTAAATCAATAGGTTGTGGTTTGTGTCTAATATCAACCAGAACAAAAGCAGAAACAAGTTGTTTTCGTTTTTCGAAATATGCAGTAATAAACTTTTGAAAGGTTTTTTTTGAGGATTTCGAAACACGGGCATAACCATACCCAGGTAAATCTACCAAATACCAAGAGTCATTAATGATGAAATGATTTATAAGCTGGGTTTTCCCAGGTCTTCCCGAAGTTTTCGCTAAGCTTTTTTTGTCAGTAAGCATATTTATCAAAGATGACTTACCCACATTACTTCTTCCTATAAAAGCGTATTCTGGAATTTCATTTTTTGGACATTTTTCAACATCCTGATTACTGATAACAAATTGTGCTGATTTAATTTTCATTATAATGGCTCCTTAAGAAAAGGTAAAATTTATTATTTGTGCCTGATTTATATTGCTCTATCTGTTAGCCATTTAGAGAGAATTTTATTAAATTCATCAGGATGCTCCATCATAGCTGCATGTCCACATTTATCTATCCAATGTAAATCAGAATCTGGTAATAAAGTGTTGAATTCGTCAGCAACATTTGGAGGTGTTACAGTGTCGTTCTTACCCCAGATTATACAGGTAGGGACATTCATTTTTGGGAGATCCTTTGCCATGTTGTGTCGTATAGCACTTTTGGCAATAGCTAAAGTTTTAATGAGCTTATTTCTGTCATTAACAGTAGCATAAACTTCATCTACAATATCCTTAGTTGCAACATCGGGATTGTAAAATACATCCTGAGCCTTTTTCTTAATGACTTCGTAGTCACTTCTTTTGGTATAGCCTCCACCCATTGCACTTTCATAAAGGCCTGAACTACCAGTAATAACTAAGGCTTTCACCTTATCTTGAAATAGTTTGGTATGGTATAATGCAATATGTCCTCCTAAGGAATTTCCTAATAAAATAACCTTGTCAAATCCTTTGAATTCAATGAATTCATGAACATATTTTGCAAAATTTTTAACATTCGTTTTTAAAAGGGACATGGTGTAAATTGGTAGTTCCGGAACTACAATTTTATATCCTTTAGAACTGAAATGATTTATAACAGCTTCAAAGTTACTGAGACCTCCCATTAAGCCATGAAGAATAATTATTGGGGTGCCTTCTCCTACTTCTATATAGCTATAATTACCTTCCTTTTTTAAAGTATGCGTCATAGGGGTTAGTTGTGGTTTCTCTCAAAGGCAAATCTACATAAATTTATTTTAAGTTAAAGCGATGTCTCTCAACAATGTCAATATTTATGGACACCATTAAGGGGTGTTTTGTATTCGTAGATTGATTTTGACTTTTCACATAGTTATATTTTTTAGAAGGGTAATCTCATGCCATTGTTAATTACTTGTTGTTAAATCCAACTAATTGAATAGCAGAGTGTAAGGCCGTTTAATTGTGATTGTTTTGATGAATTTTGCTGTTTTTAGTTGAATTTTATTAACAATGTGGGATGAAGTGGTAAATTGTGGGATTATTTTATTAAATTTGAAACTTATACGATATAAATTATTTAGTTAGATTTTGAATTCATTAATAGGGACATACGAATGTAGGGTTGATGCCAAAGGCAGGTTAATGTTGCCTTCTGCTTTGAAAAAGCAGTTGTCTGCTGTTGCTCAAAATGGGTTTGTCTTAAAACGGGCTGTGTTTCAGCCTTGTCTGGAGTTGTATCCAATGAGTGAGTGGGAGGCCTTGATGCAAAAAGTCAATAAACTAAATCGTTTTAAAAAGAAGAATAATGATTTCATTCGTCGGTTTACTGCTGGGGTGAAGTTTATCGAACTAGATGTTTCTGGTCGATTGTTAGTTTCAAAAGATTTGATTGCTTTCGCTGGAATATCAAAAGATATTGTGGTGTCGTCTGCAGTGAATATTATTGAAATTTGGGATAAGGATAATTATGAAAAGGCTATAGATGATGCGGTGGGTGATTTTGCTGATTTAGCTGAAGAAGTAATGGGACAAGACGAAGATGGAATATCATAACCCAGTATTGCTCAAAGAAACCGTAGATGGTTTAAATATAAAGAAGGACGGGACTTATGTCGATGTCACCTTCGGTGGTGGTGGTCATAGTCGTGAAATTTTAAGTCGTCTAGGAGAAAAAGGAAGATTAATAGCATTTGATCAAGATCAAGACGCTCTTTTAAATAGGATTGATGATAGCAGGTTTACACTAATAAATGAAAACTTTAGATACGTAAAGCGTTTTTTGAGATTTCATGGTGTAAAATCAATTGACGGTATTCTTGCGGATTTCGGTGTGTCATCACATCAGTTTGATGTGGCGGCACGGGGGTTTTCAACAAGATTTGAAGCTGATCTCGATATGAGAATGAATCAGCAAGATGTACTGTCGGCGTTTAATGTCGTAAATGAATATGATGAGACTCAATTAAGTCAAGTATTTTGGGAATATGGTGAATTGAGGCAGGCGTCCGCTATAGCGGGGACAATTGTTGCCGAACGTCAAAACGATGAGATCAAAACAAGTGAGCAATTAAAAAAAATCTTAAAGAAATACCTTCCGCCTCGTTATGAAAACAAAATATTGGCCCAAATCTACCAAGCAATACGTATAGAGGTAAATCAAGAGATTGAAGTGTTGAAAGAATTTTTAACACAAACGCCAGACTTATTAAGTCAAGCAGGGCGTTTAAGCTTTATATCCTATCACTCTCTTGAGGATAGGTTGGTGAAACGCTTTATTAGAAATGGAATGTTTGAAGGGGAACCTGAAAAAGATGTTTTTGGAAATGTTGATGTGCCATTAAAAAAAGTTGGGAAGTTAATAGTCCCAAGTCAAGAAGAGGTGAAGCTGAATAATAGGGCTAGGAGTGCTAAGTTGAGGATTGCAGAAAAACTATAATATTTTTTTAATAAAACGAGATTTATTTGCTTGAACTCAAGGTGTTTAAGTTGAATATGCGATGGTGTATAAATTTATAAATGATCAAAAATAAAGTCAATAATATTTTAAAAGGAACCTTTTTAATAAGCGATGATTCGTTTAAAAATTGGCGTCTTATAATATTCTTGTCTTTTCTAGCAATTATAATGATTGCGAGTTCGCACAGCGCAGATAGAAAAGTGCACGAGATAGCGAGTTTGAATGAAGAGGTTAAAGAGTTTCGCTCAGCTTTTATTGATGGACGATCCATTTTAATGAAATTAAAATGGGAATCGACAATAACAAAAAAGTTAGCGGCCAAAGAGGTGATACCATCTGATGAGCCGCCTAAAAAAATTAAAGTCAAATCACAAAATTAAAATTTTAGCTTGGCAATAAACGAGAAGAACATATTAAAACGATTGTATTTTGTAGCAGGATGTATGTTTGTCTTTGCGCTACTAGTAGTGTATAAGTTGGTGGATATTCAATTTGTTCAGGGCGATCAATATAGGGATCTTGCTGAGAAACGAACCATTCAGAATGTTGATATTCCTGCAAACCGTGGAAATGTTTATTCTGCAGATGGAAGTTTGTTGGCAACCTCGGTTCCAAAATACGATGTGCGTATTGATTTGGTGACGTCATCTACTAAGAATTTTGAAAAATATGTGAAGCCCCTTTCTGATGCCTTATCAAAATTTCACGGAAAACCTTCGAGTCATTATCAACAAGCGCTGAGGAAGGCAAGAGCAAATAAAAATAGATATTTTTTACTGGCGAGAAATTTAGGCTATACCAATTACTTGAAATTTAGAGAGTTCCCATTATTGAAAATGGGGGCAAATAGTGGTGGGCTAATTGTTGAGCAGAACACAAAACGAGTACATCCAATGGGGGCTATTGCGCAGCGTTCAATTGGTTATGAGCGCTTTGATGAAAATGGTAATGTGACAAGAGCAGGAATTGATGGCGCCTTTGGAGAGAAGTATTTGAGAGGTAATAATGGACATCGATTAAAACAAAGAATAGGAAAGAGTCAGTGGAAACCAATTAGTGATGCTAACGAGGTTGAGCCTAAAGATGGCTACGATGTGTATACAACTATTGATGTAAATATCCAGGATATTGCGCATCATGCATTGTTAGAGCAATTGGAAAAATATAAAGCAGATCATGGTTGTGTGGTCGTAATGGATGTGAAAACTGGTGAAATAAAAGCCATTTCAAATCTAGGAAGAAACAAAGAAGGGTATTATTATGAACGATTGAATTATGCGGTTGGAGAGTCTCATGAACCGGGGTCAACATTTAAGTTAATGGCCTTGGCAGTGGCTTTAGAAGATAAAGTTATTGATACCACGACAATCGTTGATACTGAAAATGGAATATTGTCATTTTATGGTAAAAAAGTAAGAGATTCTAAAAATGGAGGTTATGGTAAAATATCAGTAGCAAAAGCATTTGAGGTCTCATCAAATACGGGAATAGTAAAAGCTATTCATAATAGTTATAAAGATAATCCGAAAAAATTTGTTGACGGCTTGTATGAAATGAATCTTCAGGATACATTGAGCTTGCCTTTAATTGGAGAGGGGAAACCTATTATACCAGATCCAAGAATCAAAAATGGACGTTGGAGTGGTATTGCTCTTGAGTGGATGGCTTTTGGGTATGGCGTGTCTTTTACTCCGTTACAAACCTTAACATTTTACAACGCCATTGCTAATGATGGAGAAATGGTAAGGCCTCGATTTATAAAAGAAGTAAAGGAGTTTGGAAATACAATTGAGTCTTTTGATAAGGAAGTAATTAATAAAAAAGTGTGTTCAGAAGAAACTTTATTGAAATTACAGGAGCTCTTAAAGAATGTCGTTAAAAAAGAGCATGGTACCGGGAATAAGTTGTATTCAAAAAACTTCTCAATGGCTGGTAAAACAGGGACTTGTCAAAAGGATTATCAAGTCAAAGGCAAACATAATTATATCTCTTCATTTGTAGGTTATTTTCCAGTAGAAGCGCCAAAGTATTCATGTATAGTTGTGATTCATGAGCCCGATAAAAATGTAGGGTATTACGGGGCAGATGTGTCTGGACCAGTCTTTAAAAAAATTGCTCAAAAAATATATACCGATACCCCAATAGTAGATGAGGTAGCTAATTTAGAGGAGAGCCTTGTGTCTGTTGAGAAAAGTTACGACACCTACTATGCAACTGCCCAAAAATATAAAACCATAATGCCTGATGTTAGTGGGTATCCGGCAATGGATGCAATTACCTTATTAGAAAATATGGGTATGAAAGTAACGGTTGAAGGCAGTGGGAAAGTAAAGTCACAATCGGTGCCTAAAGGTGTGAAAATCAGAAAGAATCAAACTGTAGTATTAAAATTGAAGTGATAGAGTTAAAGAACATATTATATAGAGTAACCCTTAATGCAGTGGTGGGTTCTACAGGCCTGGAGGTTAATGAAATTCATTTTGATTCTCGCAAAGTAGTCTCCAATGATGTGTTTGTTGCTATTAAAGGGGTTTCTGTTGATGGCCATGATTATATTGCGACAGCAATTGATAAAGGGGCTGTAGCAGTGGTTTGTGAAAAAATCCCTGATCAAATAGCTGACAATGTAACTTATATTGAAGTGGATAGTTCTAGCAAAGCACTTGCTATTATTGCTTCAAACTATTATGGTGTACCCTCAGCAAACCTGAAACTTGTTGGTGTTACTGGAACTAATGGAAAAACAACAGTTGCATCTTTATTATATCAGTTGTTTAACCAAGCTGGATATAAAACAGGATTGTTGTCTACTGTTAAAATTCTTGTAGATAATTTAGAATACAATGCGACACATACAACTCCAGATTCTTTAACTATTAATAAGTATTTGAGTGAAATGAATGCCGCAGGAGTTGAGTTTTGTTTTATGGAAGTGAGTTCTCATGGGATTCATCAAAACAGAACTGAAGGGCTTCAATTTGAGGGTGGTATTTTTACAAATTTGTCTCATGATCATTTAGATTATCATGACACATTTGCTGAGTATCGCGATGTTAAAAAAATGTTTTTCGATAAGTTGCCAAAGACAGCATTTGCTTTGGTTAATGTCGATGATAAAAATGGACTGGTGATGCTGCAAAACACGGCGTCTAGAAAATATACTTATGCTTTAAAGAGCTATGCTGATTATAGAGCTCAAATTTTAGAAAATCAGTTGAATGGTCTATTTCTGAAAATTAACGATAAAGAAGTTTGGGCAAGGCTCATCGGAAATTTTAATGCTTATAACCTATTAGCTATTTATGGAACGGCAGATTTACTTGGTCTCGAAAGTGATGAGATACTACGTTTAATAAGCAAATTGGAAAGTGTAAGTGGGCGTTTTCAATATTTAGTATCGGAAGAAAAAATTACGGCAATCGTAGATTATGCACATACTCCTGATGCTCTTAAAAATGTATTGGAAACGATAAATACGATTCGAACTAAAAATGAGGAATTGATAACAGTTGTTGGTTGTGGAGGGGACAGAGATAAAACTAAGCGGCCAAAAATGGCACATATAGCTTCGGCCTTGAGCACGAAGGTTATTTTTACTAGTGATAATCCACGTTCGGAAACTCCTGAAGTAATAATTGATGATATGGAAGCTGGAGTTGAACCTCAAAATTTCAATAAAACAATGTCAATTGTAGATAGAAGACAGGCAATAAAAACTGCTTGTCAACTCGCTGGGTCTCGTGATATTATTTTAATTGCTGGAAAAGGGCATGAAACATATCAAGAGGTTAAAGGTGTGAGAACCAATTTTAACGATTATAAAATAGTAGAGGAATTTTTAAAACAATTAGGGAAATAGTATGCTGTATTATTTATTTGAATATTTAGAGAAAGAGTTTCAGTTTCCAGGGGCATCGCTTTTTGGGTATTTATCTTTTAGAGCTGCGGTGGCAATGGTTTTGTCGTTATTAATTTCCATGATTTATGGTAAACGTATCATTAATTTTTTAAGACATAAACAAGTTGGTGAGATTGTAAGAGACCTAGGTTTAGAAGGTCAAAAAGAAAAAACCGGGACGCCTACAATGGGTGGGATAATTATTATTCTGGCGACATTAATTCCAGTATTGTTGTTGGCAAAATTAGATAATATTTACATCATTTTACTATTAGTGACAACTGTATGGATGGGGATTATTGGTTTTATTGATGACTATATCAAGAAATTCAAAAATGATAAAGATGGATTAAAAGGACGATTTAAAATACTGGGTCAGGTTGTCTTAGGGGTGATTGTTGGAACGACACTATACTTTCACCAAGATGTGACCATAAAAGAAGGATTGTCACCAGTTCAACAACAAGAAATAGTGGTAACGAGTTCATCACAAGATATAAATACTAATCCTGAAATAAAATCATTAAAAACAACAATTCCATTCCTTAAAGGGAATGAGTTCGATTATGCCGATTTAGTAACCTGGATTAATCCAGGGTTGGGAAAATACGCTTGGATTTTATTTATTTTAATTGTCATTTTTATTATTACTGCGGTTTCAAATGGTGCAAATTTAACCGATGGGATTGATGGCTTGGCCGCAGGAACATCTGCCATTATAGTCCTAACCCTCGGTGTTTTTACATGGGTGTCTGGACATATCATTTTTTCAGACTATCTCAATATTATGTACATCCCAAGGGTTGAGGAAATTACCATTTTTATTGCAGCATTCGTTGGGGCGCTCATTGGATTTTTATGGTACAATACCTATCCTGCTCAGGTGTTTATGGGAGATACGGGGAGTTTGACTATTGGAGGAATTATTGCAGTTATTGCTATTGCGGTTAGAAAAGAGTGGTTGATTCCACTATTGTGTGGAATATTTTTTGTAGAAACCTTGTCTGTGATGATGCAGGTAAGTTGGTTTAAATATACAAGGAGAAAGTATGGGGAAGGACGTCGAATTTTTAAAATGTCGCCCTTACATCATCACTTTCAAAAATTAGGATTCCATGAAAGTAAAATTGTAACTCGATTTTGGATTGTTGGAGTTTTGCTTGCAATTGTCACAATAGTGACTTTGAAAATTAGATAAATGAAACGGCTTGTTGTATTAGGTGGAGGAGAAAGTGGTGTGGGTACAGCGCTTTTGGGTAAAGAAAAAGGATACCAAGTATTTCTATCTGATAAAGGAAAAATAAAAGAAAAATATAAAGAAGTTCTTATACATAATGAGATTGAATGGGAAGAGCAGCAGCATACCGAGGCGAACATACTGAATGCTGATATGGTCATGAAAAGCCCTGGTATTCCTGATAGCGTTGCTCTGGTTCAAAAACTGATTGCAAATAATATTTCTGTGGTTTCAGAAATTGAGTTTGCTTCACAGTTTACCAAAGCTAACATTATTGGAATTACAGGAAGTAATGGCAAAACAACTACCACAATGTTAACACATCATATTTTGAAACATGCTGAGTTAAATGTTGCAATGGGGGGGAATATTGGTGACAGCTTTGCTAAGCAAGTTGTTGGTAATGGGTACAATCATTACGTTTTAGAGTTGAGCAGTTTTCAATTAGATGGTATTGAAAATTTCAAACCTCATATTGCTGTAATTACAAATATTACGCCAGATCATTTGGATAGGTATGACTATAAGTTTGAAAATTACGTCGCTTCAAAATTTAGAGTAGCAATGAATCAAACCAAAGAAGACTATCTAATCTATGATATAGATGATGAAGTGATCACAGATTACTTAAAAGCACATCCAGTTCAATCGACATTATTACCATTTTCGATAACAAAGAAATTGGACCAGGGTGCCTATCTAGAAAATAATAATATAAAAATAACAATTGATAATAGCCAAATAATTATGCCAACAACAAGTTTAACATTAGAAGGAAAACATAACGTCAAAAATGCCATGGCTGCATCTACTGTAGCGCATTTGTTGAGAATCAGGAAAAACACGATTCGTGAAAGTCTGGAAAAT
The DNA here is from genome assembly GCA_913062555.1 of uncultured Bacteroidota bacterium. Classification (GTDB taxonomy): domain Bacteria; phylum Bacteroidota; class Bacteroidia; order Flavobacteriales; family Flavobacteriaceae; genus CAJXVU01. Next base: position 34,113 of record CAJXVU010000016.1, on the reverse strand, counting down.
TTTCAAGGGGCTGAGCATCGATTGGAGAACGTTTTGCGGATTAATAAAGTCGAATATATCAACGACTCTAAAGCGACAAATGTTAATGCGACTTACTATGCGTTAGAGAGTATGTCTGCTCCAACCGTATGGATTGTAGGTGGAGAAGATAAAGGGAATAATTATAAAGAGCTGTTTCCGTTTGTTAATGAAAAAGTTAAAGCAATTATTTGCCTTGGAGTTGATAATAGAAAGTTGATGGAAGCGTTTGGTAAAATGGTTGACATAATTGTAGAAACTCAATTCATGAGTGAAGCCGTGAAAATCGCTTATAAAGTTGCCGATGCTGGAGATAATGTACTCTTGTCACCAGCCTGTGCAAGTTTCGATTTATTCGAAAATTATGAAGATAGAGGGCGTCAATTTAAAAATGAAGTTAGAAACTTATAATAACAGTATAAAAACAAGCAAGATAAGGGCATGCAACTAGTGTTTAATAACATAAAAGGAGATCGATTAATATGGGCAATAGCTGCGCTGTTGGCTATATTCTCATTTCTCCCAGTTTACAGTGCTGCCAGTAATTTAGCTTATATAAACGGAGAAGGAAATACCTTCAATTATTTTGTAAAACATTTTCTCCATTTATTTCTTGGGTTTGCAATTATTTATGGTGTTCATAGAATTCCATACCGATTTTTTAGAGGCTTATCCATGATTATGATTCCTGTAGTATTGGTGTTGTTGGTGGCTACTATGTTTCAAGGAACAACAATAGGAGGAGCAAACGCGAGTAGATGGATTAGAGTTCCATTTGTAGGCTTCACGTTTCAACCTTCGACTTTGGCTTCGGTTGTATTGATGGTATATGTCGCTCGCTATTTATCGAAAATAAAAGACACAAAAATCACATTTAAAGAGACAATTTTGCCTTTATGGATGCCAGTATTTTTTGTGCTTGCTTTGATATTGCCAGCAAATTTTTCGACAACGGCAATCATTTTTACCATGGTGATGATGTTGGCGTTTCTAGGAGGCTACCCTCTAAAATATTTGGCGCTTATATTGATTTCTGGAATTGCAGCATTCGCCATATTTATTTTAATAGCCAGGGCATTTCCTGATGCTATGCCAAATCGGGTGGATACTTGGGTAAGTAGAATTGAAAATTTCACTAATGGTGAAGATACTGAAGCTGATTATCAAATTGAAAAAGCTAAAATTGCGATTGCTTCTGGTCAAATTTATGGGGTAGGTCCAGGTAAGAGTATGCAGAAGAATTTTTTGCCCCAATCATCTTCCGATTTTATTTTTGCCATTATCGTTGAAGAATATGGATTGGTTGGAGGCTTGTTTTTAATGCTATTGTATATGTGGTTGCTTTTTAGAATAGTTATTGTGTCGCATAAAGCAGAAACCATATTTGGAAAATTATTGGTGATCGGAGTAGGATTGCCCATTGTGTTTCAGGCATTAATAAATATGGCTGTAGCAGTAGAGTTGTTTCCGGTTACAGGTCAGACTTTACCATTAATTAGTAGTGGAGGGACATCCATTTGGATCACCTGTATGGCGATTGGAATTATTTTAAGCGTTAGTGCAAAACGACAAGAAATTAAAGAACAAGAAGCCTCAGATGAGGATAATCCACTCGAAATTTTGAGTGAAACATTATAAAATAACGTGGGATGATTTTCAAATCATAATGCATAAAAGGAAATAAAGAAAAATAAATATTGATTAGTGGCGAATAGTAAACAACATAGATTTATTTTATCAGGAGGAGGTACTGGAGGGCACATTTATCCTGCAATATCAATCGCGAATGAACTAAAATTGCGATATCCAAATGCCCAGTTTTTGTTTGTGGGTGCGAAAGATAAAATGGAAATGGAAAAGGTGCCACAAGCAGGATATGAAATTCAAGGCTTATGGATTTCTGGGATTCAGCGTAAGTTAACATCTAAGAATTTATCATTTCCTTTTAAGCTTATTAGTAGTTTATTTAAATCGAGAAAAATCATAAAACAATTTAAGCCAGATATAGCGATTGGCACTGGTGGATTCGCCAGCGGCCCCTTATTGCAAATGGCCGTTTTAAGAGGGATTCCTAGTTTGATACAGGAACAAAATTCTTATCCTGGAATTACAAATAAAATTTTAGCAAAAAAGGCAAACATAATTTGTGTGGCATATGATGGATTAGAACGTTTTTTTCCTTCAAATAAAATTATAAAAACAGGCAACCCTGTAAGACAAGATCTACTGTGTGTTGATAACAAATCGATTGAAGCAAAAGACTTTTTTAAATTAAAGCATAATAAAATAACAGTGCTGGTTTTAGGTGGGAGTTTAGGTGCTAGAAGAATTAACGAGCTCATTGAAGATAAATTAGAATTCTTTCAAACTCAAAATGTTCAAATTATTTGGCAGTGTGGTAAGTTGTATTACAATTCATATCGCCAGTACAATAACTTTGAACATGTTCAAGTACATGCTTTTTTGAATGCAATGGATTTGGCTTATGCAGCGGCAGATGTCGTTATTTCAAGAGCTGGTGCAAGTTCAGTATCCGAATTGTGTATTGTTGGTAAACCTGTTGTTTTTATTCCGTCTCCAAATGTCGCTGAAGATCACCAGACTAAAAACGCAAATGCTGTTGTAGAGAAGGATGGCGCATTATTGATTAAAGAAGCCGATCTAGAAATTGATTTTGAAAATAAATTTTCGCAATTGGTGAATTCGCAAGAAAAACAAGAAGCACTAGCAGCAAATATTAAAAAATTGGCGTTAGCAAATGCTACAAAAGATATTGCAGACGAAGTTGAAAAACTTTTGGCTGAAAATAAAAAATAAATTTTTCATTGGATTAATGTCTAATGAATAAAAGTGGGAATGAATTTAGAGAACATACATAATGTTTATTTTATTGGCATTGGCGGCATAGGGATGAGTGCTTTAGCTCGTTATTTTGTTGCGAATAATAAAAATGTTGCTGGGTATGATAAAACGCAGACTGAAATTACTGAGGATTTAGAAACACTTGGTATTTCTGTTAGTTTTGAAGATGTGGTAACTTCTATTGATGAGCAATTCCTTAATCCAGAAAATACACTTGTTGTATTCACGCCGGCTGTTCCTAGTACACATAAAGAATTAATTTACTTTAATGAACATGGATTTAATGTTTTAAAACGCTCTAAGGTGTTGGGCTTAATTACTGAAAGTACAATTTGTTTGGCAGTTGCCGGAACTCATGGAAAAACAACAACAACAAGTATTTTAGGTCATTTGTTAAAAGAATGTAATGTGGAACTCACCGCTTTTTTAGGCGGGATTTCTGAGAATTATAATTCAAATCTAATTCTTCAAGGAACGAAAGTGTCAGTGGTGGAAGCTGATGAATATGATCGTTCATTTTTAACATTATCACCAGATTTTGCATGTATTACATCTATGGATGCTGATCATTTGGATATCTATGGCAAAGCCGAAACCCTTGAAGAAACATTTAGAGAGTTTTCGAGACGTTTAAAGCCTAATGGGAAGTTATTTGTAAAAAAAGGCTTGCCAATTGATGGAATTACCTATGCCGTTGAGGAAGATGCAGATTATATGGCAATCAATATTAAAATAGTAAATGGAGCTTATCGGTTTGATGTCAAAACACCGAATCAAAATATTAAAGATTTTATATTTAACCTACCTGGTAGACATAATTTGTCGAATGCCTTAATTGCACTTGCAATGGCTGTGGAGTATGGGTGCCCTCCCAACGGTCTTGCAAGTGCATTAGCATCTTATAAAGGGGTGAAACGACGATTTACTTATCATATTAAAACTGATGATTTGGTTTTTATCGACGATTATGCGCATCACCCAGAAGAGATCAATGCGGTACACCAAGCAGTTAGAGAAATGTATCCAGGACAAGAAGTTTTGGTGGTGTTCCAGCCGCACTTATTTAGTAGAACAAGAGATTTTATTGATGAATTTGCAAAAAGCTTATCGCAATTTGATTACGTATTGCTTTTGGATATATATCCAGCAAGAGAATTGCCTATAGAAGGTGTGACTTCAAATTGGTTATTGGGTAAAATTAATAATCCAAATAAAAAACTTATCCAAAAATTGGACATAGTATCTGAAATACAACAACGAAACGCGAAAATTGTACTGACTCTTGGAGCTGGTGATATTGGAGCTGAAATAGATAATATAAAAACAAAATTGAACCTTGCGAGTTAACTGGAACTACATAAAAGCCTTGGGTTTACTGGGATTAGTCAGTGTTATTTTTGCATTTTCATCACTTAGAAATGGTGAGCGAAATGTGCGAAATGTTAGTATTAATTTTATTGGCGAAGACAATTTATTCATAACTGAGCAAACGGTTAATAAATTGTTAATACAAAATAATGAAGACCTTGCAAATGTGCCCAAAGAAATTTTAGATTTGAATGAGTTAGAGACTGCCCTTAAATCTAATCCAATGATAAAAGCTGCGCAAGTGTATCTTACTGTGAATGGTGAGGTTAGAGCAGATGTTGTTCAGCGCAACCCTATTGCTAGAGTTGCTACAAATGCATCATACTATATTGATGATGAAGGTAAGTTGATGCCTTTGTCTTCAAATTATACAGCTCGAGTACCATTGGTTACCGGTTTTGTTAATAAAAACAAACTCAACAATGTGTTTAAAATTGCAAGTAAAATTTATAATGATCAGTTTTTGAAAAAGCATGTTGTAGAGATTTATCAAAATCAGGATGAGAGCATCATATTAAAAACCAGAGTTGTGAATTTTGAAATTATAATTGGACACTTAGATAATTTGGATAAAAAAATCAGTAATCTGAAGGCTTTTTATCAAAAGGCAAAAAAGGATAAGGTGTTAAATAAATATAGTAAAGTGAATTTGCTATTTGAGAATCAAGTGGTATGCACTAAAAAGTAAACTATGGAGGGCAATAACATTTCAGTAGGATTAGACATTGGAACCACAAAAATTGTGGCTATGATTGGTCGTGAAAATGAATACGGTAAGGCAGAAATACTAGGTATAGGAAAATCAAAAAGTTTAGGTGTTCATCGCGGTGTTGTAAATAATATTACACAAACCATACAATCAATACAACAAGCTGTTCAAGAAGCAGAATCTGCTTCTGGAGTAAATATTGATGGTGTTACCGTAGGTATAGCAGGACAACACATTAGAAGCTTACAGCATAGTGATTACATTACCAGAGAAAATTCTGAATTGGTCATTGATGAAGAAGATATTGATCGATTAATTAATCAAGTTCATAAACTGGTAATGCTACCTGGAGAGGAAATTATTCATGTGTTACCTCAAGAATATAAAGTTGATGGCCAAGCTGAAATTAAAGAGCCTGTTGGGATGTATGGTGGACGATTGGAAGCTAATTTTCATGTCGTTGTTGGTCAAGTATCTTCAATAAGAAATATTGGGCGTTGTGTAAAAAGTGCTGGACTTGAACTTGAAGGGATTACTTTAGAGCCATTAGCATCTGCCAATGCCGTATTAAGCCAGGAAGAGAAGGAAGCTGGGGTGGCATTAATTGATATTGGTGGAGGTACAACAGATTTAGCCATTTTTAGAGACGGTATAATTAGGCATACCGCCGTTATTCCATTTGGAGGCAATGTGATTACTGAAGATATTAAAGAAGGCTGCTCTATTATTGAAAAACAAGCCGAGTTATTAAAAATAAAATTTGGATCTGCCTGGCCAGGAGAAAATAAGGACAATGAAATTGTTTCAATTCCAGGGTTAAGAGGTAGAGAACCAAAGGAAATTACATTAAAAAACCTCTCTAAAATTATTCATGCGCGGGTTGTAGAGATTGTAGAACAAGTTTATGTTGAAATCAAGAACTACGGTCATGAAGAGCAAAAGAAAAAACTAATTGCAGGAATTGTATTAACGGGTGGCGGTAGTCAGTTGAATCATTTAAAACAATTGGTAGAATATATAACAGGAATGGATACTAGAATAGGATATCCAAATGAACATCTTGCAGGTGATAGTGATGATGATGTTACAAGTCCCTTGTTTGCAACAGCAGTGGGGTTGGTTATGGATGGATTAAAGCGCCAGCAAAAGCGGAAGTTGGAACATGCTGCACAATCAAATGATGATGTTGGAGAGGGAACACTAGATGGTGAACCAGATCAAGATTCGGCACCTCCTAAAAAAGAACGCAAATCATTTTTAGATAAATTAACGGAGCGCGTTAAAGATTTTTTAGATAACGCTGAATAAAATTAAAAGATATTCAGATAACAATTTTAAGGAAGATCGGTTTAAAATCTGATCAGAAAATATTTCATAAGCAAATCAAACGAAACCAGTAAAACTATATTTATGAGCAGCAACAACGATATTGGTAATATAACCTTCGATTTACCAAAAAATCAATCCAATGTCATCAAGGTAATTGGTGTAGGTGGAGGAGGCAGCAACGCCATCAACCATATGTTTCAACAAGGCATTAAGGGGGTCGATTTTGTAATTTGTAATACAGATTCACAAGCATTAAATAATAGTGGTGTACCTAATAAAATTCAACTCGGTGTTAATTTAACTGAAGGATTAGGTGCTGGGGCAAATCCAGAAATTGGAGAACAAGCAGCATTAGAGAGCATCGATGATATTAGACGTATGCTGGACACCAATACAAAAATGGTGTTTATTACTGCAGGTATGGGTGGTGGTACTGGTACAGGAGCTGCTCCGGTTATTGCAAGATTGGCTAAAGAAATGGATATTTTAACTGTGGGAATCGTCACAATGCCTTTTCAGTTTGAAGGAAAAATTAGAAATACTCAAGCACAACTGGGTGTTGAAACTTTGCGTGACCATGTAGATTCACTAGTTGTAATTAATAATAATAAATTACGTGAGGTTTATGGGAATCTCGGATTTAAAGCTGGGTTCTCAAAGGCAGATGAAGTTTTATCAACGGCTTCAAAAGGAATAGCCGAAGTCATCACACACCATTATACTCAAAATATTGATTTACGTGATGCCAAAACAGTATTGAGTAATAGCGGAACTGCAATTATGGGGTCTTCTACTTCAGCAGGACCAAGTCGTGCTCAGGATGCTATCATGAAAGCCTTAGACTCGCCATTACTAAATGATAATAAAATTACAGGAGCCAAGAACGTATTGTTGCTAATTGTTTCAGGTTCACAAGAAATTACTATTGACGAAATAGGAGAAATTAATGATCATATTCAAGCCGAAGCTGGTTACGGTGCGAATATAATTATGGGGGTAGGTGAAGATGAAGCACTTGATGAAGCAATTGCTGTGACTATTATTGCTACTGGTTTTGATGTAGAACAGCAAGATGAAATCTCTAATACCGAAGCTAAAAAAGTTATACACTCTTTGGAGGAAGAACAAGTAATGGAACAGGATTTAGCTCCCGAACGAGCACCAGCAATTATTACTCCTGATATCATTCTAACTAAAAAAGAAGAGAAAATTGTACATACTTTAACTGATGATGAGGCGGAGATTCCAGAAATGAATCTTATTGCGACTTCCGAGATTATTAAAAACATGGATGTTGTTTATGATGAAGTTCTCGCTAATGTAACTGAAACGGATTTTATAATTAATGAGATTATTACCGAGGAGACCATAGAAGAAGAAACTAAGGAAGAGCAAATCATACTAAGTTTTGACTTGCCATTATCAACACCTGATGAAGCTATTGAGGAACCTTCAATAGAAGAAATGATGAGGTTTAATTTAGATGATAATGTTAATGATATTGAAGTTAATGATTACGTAGAGCTTATCCCTGTAACTGAAGCTAATGAACGTGGAGAGACGAGATATGCATTAGAAGATTATACGGTTTCAGAGGCTAATACCATTGAAAAAGAAGAAAAACAAGACCTCGAGTTGGAGATTGATCAAGAAGTTGTTTTTGAGAAAAAGGTGCTTGAAAGCGAATCTAATCAAGATTCTAAATTGGAAGAATTGGATCCAATGAATAGTCCAATTTCCGATTTGTTAAAAGAACGAGCTAATGAACGCCGTCAAAAAATGAAAGAGTTCAATTATAAATTCAATACAGCAAAAATTGATGATATTGAAAAAGAACCAGCTTATAAACGACAAGGGGTAGACCTCACAGATGTGCAACACTCCTCTGAAAATAATGCCTCTAGAATGTCAATAGGTCTAGACGATAATGATGATATACAATTACGAAGTAATAATTCGTTTTTACATGATAACGTTGACTAAATATTAATTAATTTTCAGTATTTAACCCGATTAATTTCCCTCAAATTTTTCGGGTTTTCTTTATTGAAAATTCAAATGAAACGAAATATCTTTTTAGTATCTTCGCAGTGTTATTTAAAAAAATCTTATGAGTTTACAAGATGGGATCATGACAGCTATGAAGTCTGCAATGAGAGCTAAAGATCAAACAGCATTAACCGCTTTAAGAGCAGTTAAATCGGCTATTTTATTAGCAAAAACTGAAAGTGGAGCTATTGAAGAATTAACTGAAGAACAAGAGTTAAAGATCCTTCAAAAGCAAGTAAAACAACGTAAAGATAGTGCCGCAATATTTTTAGAACAAGGACGTGAAGATCTTGCAAAACCTGAATTGGCAGAAGCTGAGGTAATTGTTCAGTTTTTACCGGAAGCCATGAGTGTAGAAGCCATTGAAGATCTTGTTGTTAAAACTATTGAGCGTGTAGGTGCAAATGGCATGAAAGATATGGGTAAAGTGATGGGCATGGTGAGTAAAGAAGTTGGTGGTCAGGCAGATGGGAAAACAATTTCTACAATCGTAAAGCAAAAATTATTATAAAAAAGAATTCTGCTTTAACAGAAAATTAAGGCCACGTAGCTCAGCTGAATAGAGCACTGGATTTCGGCTCCAGCGGTCGGGGGTTTGAATCCCTCCGTGGTCACAAAAAGAATCCTAATTTATTAAAAATCAATAAATTAGGATTTTTCTTTTTAATGTGTGACTGATTTGTGACCATCAAGTATCTCTATACAAGATAAATCAAATTTTGAAAAACTTAAATGGAAATTCGCATTTTTATTTAAAATGTACTTTTATAATTAAGCTTTACCAAAATTATTTAATTTATAAATGCAACATATAAGTAATATTGAGATGAATAAAGTAGTAACATTTGGAGAAATTATGCTAAGATTGGCTCCACAAGGATTTTTAAGATTTTCACAAGCTTCAAGCTTTGATGTCGTATATGGAGGTGGAGAGTCTAATGTAGCAGTTTCATTGGCTAATTATGGTGTAGCTGTAGATTTTGTAACACGTTTGCCGAAAAATGATATTGGTGAATGTGCTATGATGGAAATGCGTAAAAGAGGTGTTGGTGTCGATAAAATTGTTTATGGTGGTGATCGTCTAGGTATTTATTTCTTAGAAACTGGAGCTGTTTCAAGAGGAAGTAAAGTGGTTTATGATAGAGCTCATTCTGCTATTTCTGAGATTAAACCTGGTATGGTGGATTGGAAATCTGTGTTTAAGGATGTATCTTGGTTTCATTGGACTGGTATTACACCTGCTATTTCTCAAGGCGCTGCAGATACCTGTTTAGAAGCTTTACAAGTAGCAAGTGAAATGGGAGTTACTATTTCAACAGATTTAAATTATCGTGCTAAGCTATGGACATTCTGTGACAACGCTCATAGAGAAAAAATAATGAGTGATTTAACCTCATATTGTGATATCATCTTAGGAAATGAAGAAGATGCTGAAAAGCACTTCGGTATTCATCCAGAAGGATTAGATGTACACAAGCATGGTCATGATGTAAAAGCTGAAGCTTTCTTATCGGTTTGTAAGCAAATGATGGAAGAATTCCCAAGAGCTAAAAAAGTAATTACAACATTAAGAGGTTCTATTTCTGCTTCTCATAATACTTGGGCTGGTGTTTTATATGATGGTAAAACAATGTATGAAACGCGTCAATACCAAATAACAGATATTGTAGACAGAGTTGGTGGAGGTGATTCATTTATGGGAGGGTTGATATACGGATTATTAAAATATCCTGAAGATGATCAAAATGCACTAGATTTTGCAGTTGCTGCTTCTTGTTTGAAGCACACAATTAAAGGAGATGCAAATTTGGTTACTGTTGATGAAGTTGAAAAATTAATGGATGGTGATTCGTCTGGAAGAGTAGCAAGATAAATACTTACAAAATAAATATTATGGCGCAGTTCACAAGAATAGAGGTTGCTCAAGTTATGAAAGAAACAGGTCTGGTTCCTTTATTTTTTCACAATGATGTAGAAGTCAGTAAAAAAGTTTTAAAAGCCTGTTATAATGGCGGGGCGCGATTATTGGAGTTTACAGCTCGTGGTGATTTTGCTCACGAAGTGTTTGGAGAATTAACAAAATACGCAATTACTAAGTTACCAGGAATGATATTGGGAGTTGGTTCTGTAACAGATGCTGCTGCTGCCTCATTGTATATGTCAATGGGAGCAAATTTTATTGTTACACCAGTATTAAGAGAAGATATTGCAATTGTTTGTAATAGACGAAAAGTGCTATGGTCATCAGGTTGCGGTTCGTTAACTGAAATTGCTAGAGCAGAAGAATTAGGTTGTGAAATTGTAAAATTATTTCCTGGAGATATTTATGGGCCAAAGTTTGTAAAAGGAGTGAAAGGACCACAACCCTGGACATCGATTATGCCTACAGGTGGAGTTTCGCCAACAGAAGAAAACCTTTCAGAATGGTTTAATGCAGGAGTAACATGCGTTGGTATGGGGTCTAAATTAATGAGTAAACACGAAAATGGGGATTTTAATTTAGAAGCAATTGAGAAACTTGTTAAAGAATCTCTAGATATAATTCAAAGGTTAAAGAATAACTTATAAAACAATTAATACCTTAAAAATTATTAAGGTATTTGCAATTGCTACCTTATCACAAGCACAAGAAATGATTGACTCAACGACGCGAGTTAATCCTTGAAGTGGGATTGACTGAACGTGTGTTTTAAAATGGAGCATTAAAGAAAAGAAGAATATAATGAGTCAATCTTCTATTAGTCTAACTTTATAAATCACACTCCCTTTTCTTTTTTGTATCTTTCGTAGGTTAGCCTAAATGCCTCAAAATTGTAATTTATCAGTAACCTATGGAACTCTTCTTGTCTATATCTTCCTTTGAACAATATGACATTAGTAGCAATTCAATTCTTGCCGTTTTATTGGTTTCATTGGGGCTTGTGATATCGTATTTTGCCTTTAAAATGTTTGAAATGGCTTATGTGATGCGAAATAAAAAACCACTTTATAACCATCTTTATTTTAGATTAAGAAAGCTTAGCCCGAATCAACAATCTATTCTCAAAAATCAATTTTCATTTTATAATAGACTTCAGAAAAAAGAACAGCGGTATTTTGAACATCGAGTGGCTTCATTTATTATAGACAAATCGTTTATTGGGAGAGAAAACTTGAAGATTGACGATGAAATTTTGGTTTTAGTTTCCGCTACAGCAGTGATGTTAACCTTTGGATTTAGAGATTTTTATATTGGCCTTATTGATAAAATATTTATTTATCCAGACACATTTTTTTCAAAAGTAAATCAAGCCCATCATAAAGGGGAATTTAATCCTAAACTGAAAGCCTTAGTATTATCCTGGAAGGATTTTAAATTGGGTTATGCTATAGACGATGACGACTTAAATCTTGGTATTCATGAGTTTGCACATGCTGTTCATTTGAATAGTATTAAAGAACGTGATGTGAGTTCTATAATTTTTAGAGACTCTTTTAAAGAACTCACCACAATGTTATCTAATAATGAATCTTTAAGGAAGGCCTTGATTGCTTCTAAGTATTTTAGGGTGTATGCCTATACCAATCAATTTGAATTCTTAGCTGTTTTAGTTGAATATTTTGTTGAAACTCCGCAAGAATTCAAATCGCAATTCCCTGAAGTTTATTCCAAGGTTAAGCAAATGCTCAATTTTGAGTTTGCAGGGTATTAGTAGCAAACACTAATATCAATATGTTTTTATTGCAATTCCATTCCTTCATATAATAAAATAAGGTCTTTACTCGTATGTTATTAATTTTATATGGGTGTAAATAGTTTCTTTTTAGAGGAGATAGTTTCTTAATCTCTTACTTTATGTTTCTTTTACAACGATAATAAACTTTTAACTTTCTTGATTTTTATCCCTTTAACTAGGCCTTAATGAGTATGAAACAAAGCTATCTAATACTTGGGGGTTTATGTTTTGGTATTGGCTCAAATGGTTGCATATTTAGCTCACTTGATGTTTTTACTTTAAAATTGCAAATCGGAGATGATTGCTAAAAACATTTTTAATGTTGGCGATACATATAATTGACTTCATTAATTAAATTCCCCAACGCATTCCCAAGGAAATTCTACTTCTATCTTTAAACTGGCCAAATAATTTCGATTCGTTGCCATAGAAAATACTGCTTCCTAAAAAGAGTTGTGTTTTTGTGTTCATCCAATAACTTACTTGGGGTTTAATATAACCATCACCGTGATTTGTATTGTGAACCCAGAGTACTTCGGCATTAAGATTATCATTCATCATATCTCTAGATATTTTTAAAGACGTATTGGTTTCAAATTTATCACGATTATATGGTGAAATATTATCTATTATAATATCGCTAAAAAGCTGAGCACTAATAATATTTTCTCCTTTTATATAATCTATTCCAATGGCCGACTTGAATTGATTGCTGGTTTCAATTCCTAATACTGCTTCTGGAGATGTAGAAGTGAAGTTTTGATTAAAAATATAGGCAATTTCTCCTCTTAAAGTTGACGAGCCGATAACTTTATTAAAAGTGCCTCCCAAAAGATGTTGACGTTTAAATTTTGGGCTTATTGTCACGATAGGGTTGTTGGTATCTGTAACCTTGAGCTCGTTGTAAAAGACTGGTAAATCATCATAGAAATAAAAATAATTCAAGGATAAATCCCAACCTTTCGTGAAGGTGCTTAATTTAATCCCTACATCTGAATCGGCAATAAATCGTTTTGGTTTCAATGGCTTATTTAATACTGTCGAAACACTTTTTGGCGGACTTTTGAATAAACTCTTAGTGAAAAATGGTGCTTCGAAATCCTGTGTTATATGATAGGTGTTATCAGGGGTCCAAACAAATTGCACACCAATATCTTTAATATCAAACTCGGCTTTTAATGACCAAAGCGGAATTCTACTATCCTCAAAATCGTCTAAAATAAATTCCCTGAAGTTTTGAGGGTTAACAACATCTAATAATTTTAACCCGTCTGTCTCACCCCAAACAATTTGCTGTTTACCTATTGTTAAGCGTAGTTTATTTTTAATTTTAGTATAGAAATAAAATTCTCTTAATTCTAGATTGGTTCTATCTCCAATAAATAGACGCTTGTTCATACCAGAAACTGTTGTTTCTTTTGGCACACCAGTCTCCAAATTATCGTTTAAATCTGAATAGAGTTGTCCTTTTAATACAAATTTTGAATTTCTATTGAGTCTATAGATGAACTCTGGTTTTAAAATTATTTCAGACTTTTGGAGGTCACTTTTTTTAAACTCATACGAAAAATCAGAAGTTATAACAAGGCTCGCTTTAAAGGCCTCTTTGAACGTATTTTGTTTTTCTTGTGCTTGTAAACCAGCAAACAATAAAAGCATTACAATAAATATATTATATTTTGATAACATGATTTTTCGTTTTGGGAGTTAAAAATTCGTTCTATAATCCGTTAACCAATGTCTCTTTTGTAAAAACATCATCGTTAAGTACAGTTTTATAGTCTACATCACTAATTCTAAAAATAGTTTCATGATTCGTTTTGTGATTTTTCACTTCAATTTTATGATAGGTCCAGATGTCCTGTACTTTTTTAAAATCGCTTATCACTGTTGTTTTTAAATGATTTCCTGCAACATCCCAGCTTTCAGCTTTTCTAAGCATCCACATATTTGCATCTACCCAAAGTTTAACTTTACTGTACCCTAATTCTTTTGCAATTTTATCATTCTTTGGTATTCCTTCTAAAACATAAGTTTCTTGTCCATCAATTGTTTCTTTGTCTATCGTCTCGTAATTGTAATCGTCTCTACTAATACGGGTTTCAAGTTTAATGTCTTCATAAGTTAAATCTGTTCCTAGAAAATAGTCACCTCTATTGGCAGCCGAAATACGTCTTGTTTTTCGTAAAGCTGGCATGTATAACCATTGGTCATCATCTATAGAAGCATCTGGGTAATCGTAAGTTAAAAAGGCGGTTCCCATAATACTCTTTGGCGTTATATAAAAAATGGCTAGACGTTTTTCATCACCAATGTATTTACGAAGTGAGGTTGTTTCACGTATTCGGACTTTGCCTCTTTTATCTTTTAATTCCATCGTGAGTTTTCTGCTCATTGAAATACCTTCATTTCTCGCATATGTTTTATCAGCAATACTTTGTCCAGATGGCAAAGATTGCCCTCTGCTTGTTGTTGGGAATAACAATGCGATTGTTAATAGCCCTAAAATTAATTTTGTTTTCATGATTCAATATTTTAAGTTGTTTATCTTATGATGCTTGTGATTTAGTTTGTGATATTTAAAAATTTTGGCTTTATGAGTAATATAATTGCTGGTAGTAATGTTAAGCTTCCTATAAAACTAACAGATACGGCTACGGCTACTAAAAATCCAAATTGACTTAAAGGAGGAACGGAACTTGTCATTAGAACACTAAAGCCTAATGCTAATGCTAGGAAATTAAATAAAAGTGCACGACCAGCAGATTTATAGAATTCACTATAAGCTTGTTTTATAGGTAAGCCTTGTTCGTTCAATAAAAATTTAAGTCTATCTACCGTATGAACGGCGAAGTCAACACCAATACCAATGGCGATAGCAGCGAACATTGAAGTACCAATGGCTAACCAGATATCTAAAATGCCCATAACGGTATATATGAATAGTACTGATATTGAAACAGGTATTATGGTTAAGATACCAGCCCAAAGGGATTTAAAACTTAATGCGGAAAATATTAAAACAACTAGCAATGCCAGTCCCGCTCCTAGGAAATGATTAAACCCTAAACGATTAATCCAATAGGCATCAACGGTTACCTTTCCTGTAGTTGTAGCTTTTATAGTATCGTTATTAAAATGCTCCGCTAGATAAATATTTACAGCATCGACTACAGGTTTTTCATAGGCATACTCACTAGTATCCATTCTTAACCTAATATTTGCGAGACGGTAATCATAGTCTACATAATTATCAAAATCGGTAGGGTCTCCACTTGCAGAATACAATAAAAAATATTGAGCAATTAATTCGCGATTGTTGGGAATAGTATAATACTCGGGGTTATTTTCATTTAAAGACTGATTCATCTTTTTAAGAAAATCAACAATCGAAATACTCCCTTTAACATGAGCTAAGGTTTCTACATAAGTTTGTAGTGCTTCCATTTTTTGAAGATTTTCAGGTTCAAAAATGTCTTCAACCTCGGGTGTTTCAATAAGAATATCTAAATAAGAGGTTCCATCCGTTTTACTATTAATTAAGGCATCAGCTTTTACAATGGGTTCATCAGCTTGAAAATTCTTTATTCTATCTTCATTAATTACAAGTTTTGATGCACCGTTAATACCGAAACCAATTATTACAATGGCTATAATGATTATGGTTTTTGGCTGTTTCACAACGACCTTACCTATAAATACCATTAATTTACCAAAGCGATCTATTTTTTGGTCTCTCTTATAAGCTCTACTTAATTGAGGTTTTACAAACATCATTGCCGCTGGAATCATAAAGACGGCGTATACAAGAGCTACGAATACTCCAAGGGCGCCAAATAGTCCAAAATAGGCCATTGGAGGCATATATGAAGAAGCTGCAATAGCTAAGAATCCGGCAACTGTCGTTATAGAGGTTATTGTAATTGGTCTCCACATGTGTATCATGGTTTCGACTACCAATTCCTTTTGAGAGAATTTGGGATGTTTTGCGGCGGTTTCATAATACTCACCAAGTATGTGAATACCATCGGCTACTGCTATAGCAATTAATACAACCGGAAGACCATTTGTGATTACAAAAAAGTCAACTCCAAATGCTGCCATAGCGCCAAGCGCAATTCCGACAGAGGCCAATACCATAATATTTGGTAGAACAACACCTCTTAACCGTCTATAGGCAAAAATTAATATGATTGATATAACTACTGCTGCAAACGGATTCGTTTTCATTGCATCTTCATCAATGTACCTAATTAGGTAACCACTTACGGCACCTTCTCCAGCCAAATAAAATTGCTCGTCATGAGATTTATATTCGTCTAATAACGCCATTAAACTTTTATAGACTTCATGTTGCTTTTTGTCATAACTGTCTAGCATTTCGGCAACAACTAGGGTGGTGGTATGGTCATCTGAAACGAGACTGCCTTGATACAATTCAAAATTGTCAATGGCCGTTTTAACCTCAAGTGCTTTAACATCGGTTAGTTCATCGATTTCAAAAAAGGGATCAACCTCTAGGCCTTCTTCAGTACCCACAATATTATTTTCTGTAGATAAACTTGTAATCTCATCAGGATCTATTCCTGGAATGGTTTTTAGGCGTTCACTTAACTCGTGTACTAATTGTAGTGTTTGTTTATTAAAGATGCCTTGTTCGTTTACAATAGCGATAACCATTGGATCTTTTAATCCAAAGGTTTCTTTAGTCTGATTTCTAAAGACTAGAATGGGGTCATCCTTAGGTAGAAAGGCGTCATAACTTGTGTCTTTGGTCATTGTTGGTATAAATAACGAGACAGCTATCATAACCACAATACTTAGTGCTAGTATGGCCTTGTAATGCGCAGTCACCTTATTAAAGAATTTGGTGGCTTTGGTTTGTTGATTTTTCATGAGTTTGATTTAAAGTTGTATATACAACATATATAGTAAATTTTTTTACTTTAATTTTTGTTCTAGTAGTTCTAGATTTTGTAATCCTTCATTACCAAGTTTATCCATTAATGAATCCATTAATAACTCCCATATCGGAATTAGTGTTTGGACCAATTCATGCCCTTTTTGAGTGAGCTCAATTTCTGGGCGATATTCTGCCGATTTTGTTATAATGGCTCTTTTTTCTAATAATTTCACATTTCTACTTACTGTTGATCTTTCTAAGACTAACGTTTCTCCTATTTTACCTTGTTCGACTTTCCCTAGTTTGGTTAATGCAAACAGGATACTCAATTGACTTTCGGTAATATCAAAGGCTTTGAGGCTTGATCTAAAGTCCTTATCAACAATTCGAGATAGGCATCTTAATCGGTTACCTATACAATGTTCAACGTTATATTTCATTCTTTTTGAGCTAAAATAAATTATTATACTTTCTTCTCAGTCATTTTTTTTGAATTAGTGCTTACCGATAAATATCGATAAGCACATTCAATTTCCACTTGTCAATTTAATTGCTATTAACCAGCCTATTTAGAATGCAAATAAATATGCTTATTATTTTAACTTGACATTGCAAACATACAATTTATATGTTGTATATGCAACATATAAATTTATTTTGCTAAATTTTAACATTCCTAACGTTGTTTAATTAAAGAAAAGACCTCTTAGTTTTTGATTATCAAACATTAAGTTGACGTTTATATCGTGCGCTTTACTAATCTTATTGTTACATTAAGTTTTAACATTGAATATATTAAAGCTTATGAGAATTAAATCTAAATCTTTTATAAAAAAAAGGAGCTAATCTCATTTAAGATTAGCTCCTTTTAATATTTATCTAAAGTTATGTTCGTGTTTAAACTAATTCAATAGTGCATCCAGTTTTTCTCTTAAAACGGACTCTGAAAGTAAACCATTTGCACGATCTACTATTTCTGCATCTTTCATAAAGAATAATGCGGGGATACTTCTAACTCCAAATTTGGCAGCAAGTTCTGGATTCTTGTCAACATTAACTTTTTGAATTTCAACTTTGCCATCATATTCTTGAGATAATTTTTCAACTGTTGGCAATAATGTTTGACAAGGGCCACACCAGTCAGCATAAAAATCTAATAATACTGGATTTTCTTGATTCATTAAGTTCACGTAATCATTGTTATTTTCTATTGTTTTCATATGTGTTATTTTAATTTGATAATACAAAGGTGGGGTGAAATAGAGTGCTTTTGATAGGTAAGTCTTCCCAAAGGTTTGGCAATTTTTCCCTAAGTGAATTTGTTTTCACAGTTCACTGCTACTATTTTCTAGTCCGCTATATTTAAGCGGGTTTTGACCATGTTCTTCCTTTAAAGGCAATATCAACAGGCGTATTAAATACATGATTAAAATAATTACTCATTGTTTTTACACCTATTCCTGCAATTACTCCTAGGATATGACTTTCGGTATAACCAGCATTTAAAAATGAGCGAATATCGTCTTGAGATGGATTTCCACGTTTGGCGGTCATCACTTTGCTAAACTGACTTAAAGCATTGTATTTTGTATCTGTAATTTCTGTATTGTTTCTAATGGCATCTGTAATTTCGATTGGAACTTTACTCATTTTATCGGCTACAAAACTATGGGCAGCCATACAGTAATCACATTCGTTTTCAAAAGCGATAGATAAAAAAATTATTTCCTGTTCCTGAGAGCTAAACCCAGCATTCTCACGAAAGCTTTTATAAGCATGACTATAGGCATCTAAAAGTGCGGGATTATTGGCCATACCGCCATACATATTGGGGATCATTCCCAAGCCTTTTTGGGCAGCTTCTAAGGTTGTTTTAGAGATTGGGTCGGCAGTTTCAATTGTTATTGCTGTCAATGACAGTTGTGTTGTTGTATTCATATTTATTGTTTCTAATATTTAAGTATACAACAAATATCATTGAATTATTAAAGGGATATGTAGGTGAAAATTCCCTAACTGTTGGCAATTATTCCCGTCTAGCTATTTTCCTTGAAAACAGATGGTGATACCCCTTCTTGCTTTTTGAAAAATCGACTAAAGGCCTGTATATCGTCGTAACCAATTTCATAAGCTATTTCCTGAATTTGTAAATCGGTATAACGTAATTGTCGTCGAGCTTCAAGCATTTTGCGTGCTTGAATATATTGAAGTGGTGTTTTTGAGCCGAGTTTTGAAAATATATTGGATAGTGTTTTTGGTGATTTATAAAGTAATTGAGCATACTCAGCAACCGTGTGTTTGGTTTTGAAATGCTGTTCTACTAAAAAGTTGAAATCTCTAATAATATCTGACTCTTGATTTTTGTCAGGATACTGTTCTTGCAATTTAAATAGTCGGGTACATAAAATTAAATAGCGCTTCAGCATCATTTGCAACATATCAATTTGCAAATTGTCTTTAGATTGCATTTCAATACTAAACATTTTCCAGAGGATTTCAAACTGTTCTAAGTCTTCATCCGGAATTTGAATCACTGGTAATTGAGAAGCTCCAAAAAATAAGATGCCTTTACAACCTACTTCTTTGTCGTGATCAATAACACAATAAAATGACCGATTGAATCTTAAAAAACGTGTTGTTTCTAGGCTGTTGACCTTAACCTTATGAAACTCGGTGAGAAAAACGATTTGATTTTTCGTAAACTCATAATCTTTCCCATCGACAGTAAGTGAATTATTATCGGTTTCAAACCATAATACAATTAGACTTCCTTCAACAATTTCATTAAATACGCTACAGTCTTGGCTTTCAAGAATTTTAAGTTGAAGGTATTCGTCTGTATTTCCGATAAATTTCATAGTATTCTAATAACTGATAAGTAAAGTCGTGATTAGGACTTAAGAATTACGAATATACTAAACTTTAGATTTATGGGAATCAAATAAAAAAGGGGCTTGATCATTACAATCAGCCCCCTTTTCGCTATCAATCAACTTAACTAACTTAATGTCGTCCTGCAGTCACTCAACCACGGGTATCCCAGATCGCTCCGTTTACCCAAGAGCAGAGATGTGATACTATTTCCAATACCGCTATTACCTGCAATAATAAGTGCGGTTTTATTATTAAATTCTGTCGCTAGTATTTTAGTGCTTATGATTTTTTAAATCTTCAGCCAATTCTTTTGTACTGTAAACATGACTTGAAATGAATCGGAAATTAGTTTGTGCAGCTGCGTTTCCATCATAACCAGGTACAATTGCTGATGCTGTTGCATCTCCTACAACCGCTACTTCAAAACCGTCTTCAATCAATTCTCTCATATGGGCTTCCACACATAAATTACCTGACATCCCAGCTAGAATAACTTTGTCTATTTTTTGTTTTCTTAACTGTAAACTCAAATCGTTTTGCTCTGGTCCATAAACTTTATGTGGACCCACTACGGTTACAAAATCCTTATCAATATATTTTTTATAAGGCTCTAAAAAATCTGCACCTGAGCCTTCAAATCCTTCGGTTGATAATTGATCACCGCGGTCAAACATGTTGATTTTATGCATTAAGGTTTCAAGTGCACCTTCAAATTTCCATCCGTGATCATGTTTGTAATAATAATGAGGAGAGATAAATACTTTAATCCCATTAGCTTCTGCTAATTTAAATAGAGTTTCTATATTTTCAACGGTGTTGTTCGCTTTTACACTTTCTCCAACCACTCCCCAAGTCACTCCATTCGGACTTAAAAAATCAATTTGTGGATCGGTGATAACAATGGCAGTTACGCCATCAATATCAAATCCCGGATCCGGTAATTGTGCAAAGGTTTGTGAGATACTTACAAATGCTATTGTAAGTGTTAGAATTAATTTTTTCATCTGTTGTATGTTTTTATTGTTTTATAATAATTTGATACTACAAAGATGAGGTACAATAAGAGGCTAGGGCTAGGTCAATATTCCCGAGGAGTTGGCAATTTTTCCCTATGTGTATTTTGAGGTCTAGATTACGTTTCGTTGTTCACCGTAGAGTGGTTTTTCAGTAATAACTTGTGTTAGTGAGGTGGAATGGAATAACTTTAACATGCTTAGCTAAACATCAGTATAACAATTGGCTATTCACTTCACTCGAGTATTCCGACTCACATCACCTTTCCAAAATCTGTGTTTCAGATCGAGTTTTTAACTTCCTCAGTAGTGATAACAATGCAATTCCCAATATTAAAGAGTAACCAATTAGTAGTACGGGAATCCCGAAATTAGCTAAGGCTAATACAATGCCAGTGAGACCAGGACGTCCGCCTACCAATTCAAAAGTGGTGCCATTAGCCATTTGAATAGCTAGGTACATGGCCCAGGCAAAAATCCCTGAGGAAATTAAGATTCCAAAAATTTGTGCTTTAGCATATTTAAAAATACTTGGGACTTCACTTCGAAATTTTAATTTGGAAAGATCCTGTTTTAAACAGTTAAAGATTTCATTTTTGAGATGCTCATTACTAATATTTAGTTCTTCTTCTGAGCCTCTGCCAAAATGGATTTTGATATAAGGTAGGCCCTGCTGATTGATGATTTTCTTAATGTAAGAATACGGAATTCCAAAAAGGCTTTTCGCTAATTCGTCGGCCTGTGTCACCGAGTAAATACTGTGCAATATCACTTCATTTGGGTTGCCTTTATAAACGGATTGTTGATATAACATTATGACTTTGTCCGATTTTGGAGCCGTAGGTTTCCAGAGTTTGGTCATAGAAGGTGGTTGATGTTTTATGGTTAGTTAGTGCTTAGCAATATACTAAAGCTGCCTTATTTTTCAGACACCGTTGGCGAGTAAAAGGTGCCTTTTGTCGTAATTTAAAATCATTCAATTAAGAGCGTCAAGTTGGAGGTTGCCACAGTAAATATAGGTGCTCTGGAGGAGATTTTAATACGGGTATCCACAATAACCAATAAAGATAGGTGAGTGGAGCGTTTTTTAGTTACAGTAAACAATTAACTATGAAGCAAAAGAGAATAGAACCTTGAGAATAGAAAATACAAATCTGAAAAGACAAAACAGAAAATTAGATTTTAGAATTCTTTGTTTTAATCCTTTAACCGCATTTTAATTCTTGGATATATGCAATGTTGCGATTTCATCTTCTAGGTGGGGCCCTGAGACCTCTACTGGGCGTTGACCACTATTTAACACATCACGTACAGGTATTTCAAATACCCAGTTAGGGTCATCGCGACCTACGAGTTCATAATAAGCATCTTTGCTTAATCCATAGGTGAGTTTCCCAAGTCCGCTCCAATAAATGGCCGAAGCACACATGGGGCAGGGTTCATCACTGGTATAAATGGTACAGTTTTTTAAAAATTCATGATCGTACAACTTACCTGCTTCACGGATCAAATTAATCTCAGCATGAGCCAGAATATCCCGGTCGGTATTGATGGTGTTTTCACCAGTAAGAAGCACTTCCCCTTCCTTATTGACTAAAACACATCCATAGGGTAAATTCCCTTTATCCTTTGAGGTTTTCGCTGCCTTTATTGCTATTCTTAATAAGTTTGTATCCTGTTCCATGGTTTGTGGTTTTAAAATCCTAACTGTTTCATCACTGTTGCTCTGTCAAACACTTGGGTATGTCCGCTAATTAGTCCATCTGTAAAATGATAAATAGTAATCCCTTTGGATTTAATGACTTTTTTTGTTGGTGGTAACTCCCCAATATTTCCTAGATTGGTACCCGTTAGGATCCAAGTGATGGCGACATGGTTATCATCAGGAATTGCTGAGGTAATCTCAAAATGCATATCAGGAAATGAGTTGAATGAAAAATTCAAACGTATTTTAAATTCGTCATGGGACAAAGTTTTGCCTTCCCAAGGGTCGGTGTTATCCAAATGAATCTTATATTCTGGGTGGACGTATGTTTCTACTTTATCAAACTGTTTCTCATTCCAGATCTCGTCCATAAAGGCTCTTAAAAAGGCTTCTTTATTCATGATATTTTGACTAATGCGAAATGTTTATTGATTATCTTTAATGGGATTATGCATAAATACATAGGCAAATCCTACTGCAAAAATAGCATAAATAACAGTTAATGAAATGATTATTTCGGTATGGGTTTCTATACTGGTTGCTATTTTTATTAAGGCAATTGCACCTACGGCAAAATGCATGAAGTTTCCAATGGCAATAGGCCTGTTATAAATACCCCCTATAATAGAGCCTTTGGCCATCCAGTTCATAATTGCAAATCCCAGATATAGGGCTGAGAGCAGTTGTAAAAATAACATACTGCTGTTATTGGCTTCAGCATTTAAAAGTTGGTCTATTTCTTTGGGTAAGAATGAAAGAGAAAGACCTAATGCACCGGTAAATATAGCGCTTAGGGTCATTAGTAATTTTGTATTCATCGAAGTGTTTTAAGTTTTTATTGTAAAGGTAGTCGTTAGACCTACAGAAAAATTACGCGGTA
This sequence comes from uncultured Bacteroidota bacterium, assembly GCA_913062555.1. Lineage (GTDB taxonomy): Bacteria > Bacteroidota > Bacteroidia > Flavobacteriales > Flavobacteriaceae > CAJXVU01. The sequence continues at coordinate 10,687 of CAJXVU010000016.1, read as the reverse complement.
ATTTATCTACGCCAAATATAGCTCTAGAATGGGTCCCTTTTGTTCCTAAAATTTTAGTAAATATCTGAGATGCACCATCCACTACTTTCGGTGCTTCATCCCATTGTTTACCAGACTGATAATAGGCATCCATATGATTTAACCCCGCAATATTATCAAAACCTACTTTGGCATGGATTTGAGCTAGCACATTCATAGCACACAGCCCCATGGCTTCTATTCCTTCATCTGTAGAAATATTTTCTCCCAATCGTCCTTGATATAAATAGTCCTCGTTTTGAATGGGGAATTGTATAGCCACATAAGCCATATTACCTCTAATATTTACAGAGACATAAGACCCTCCCGGTGTAGACACTTCAGGAAGAGTGATTCCTAATGTTTTTAAGTTTTCTAAGATATTCATTTAATATTTTCCGTATTTACGTATGATTGCTACTTTGCTTTGATCTAATTCTAAAACTTCTAGATTATTGCAAATTATTTTTTTTTCTTCTCCTGTTTTTTCATCTAAATAAGTCATTACCGCTTCTTATTTAATAACCACAACGTCATATCATAAGGCGGATGAATCAGTGGCACATTATCGGTTAGTAAGGCTAAGAAATTCTCAAGATCGGTTATTGTAGCCCTATGGGATCGGGTTTTATTCCAAGCATCAAAATAAGCTTTGCCAAATTTTTCAGAATTAATATTGTCTTGCCCATTGACCTGTAATGAGTAGGTGAAAAGGGCAATTAGGGTAATGAAAAAATAGTTTTTTATCTAGTTTATTTTTTTTAAATCGTTTTTATATTCAACAAGCTTAGCATCTTTTTGAGCTTTGGCTAATGCAACGGCTTTTTTATAATAAGATTTCGCTTTTTTATTTTCTTTGAGCGTCACATATACATCACCAATAGTATTTTGTAAGAGTGCCGAGTCACTGTTCTTAATAATGAGTTGTTTGTAAATATGGAGTGCTTCATTATGCTTATTATTTTTTGAATAGTATAATGCTAAGGACATGGCTCTGCTTAACCTGATTTTATTAATCATACCCTTGTCTTTAAATTCATTCATTAGCAATTCAAAATCGGCAAAACTGTCTGCTCGTATTGCATTTCTACTTAAAGAAAACATTGTCCATGGGGTTAAATCTTCGGAAAAACCAAAACGCTTTGCTCGTTCTTTGTAATATTTATAAACATAGGATATGCCTCCTTGAGTTTTAAATTCAGAAAGATCTTTAAATTGAAGCGTTGGATAATTATGATAAAATTGTCGTAATCCGTGATATATAGTAGCATAAGCTGTAGAGCGATGTTCTTCCCCTTCAATAACTCTATACCGCCATTGTAGTGAGTTTGGTGCTTTGTTTTCCAACAAATTTGTTAATTCATTGGTACCGTCTTGAACCATTCCTTCATTTGCACTTACTGTATAATATAAAAATGAACTCAACGGTGAACTTAGTTTATCTGCCAACTGTTCTATTCTAGATTTATTTTCAGATCTTTCTTCATGAATGGGATAAGGACTTGCTGCGAGGTGTGCATCAAATAAGTGAGGCCTCTTAATCATAGATTCAATAACATAGGCGCCCGCATATTCCCAACCGAACAATAAACGTTCGCTAGTGGTCCGATAATTATTTTCGATAAGAACTATCAGTTCTTTTTCTATGAAATCTAAAAACTCGCTACCAAGAAAATGATTAAAGCGATCGGGATATTTATTATTTATACCAACAACAATAATATCTGGACTCAATTGAAATTGTGATGTGAACGATTGAACAACACTTACACCATGTAAAAATAAACGTTGTCCATCCAACAGATATATTACTGGATATTTTTTTTCTGGTGAAGACTCATAACTATCAGGTGTATATACTCGAATAGTACGCTCTTCATTTAATAGTTTTGAATCAATGGTATAATTTTTACCAACAATATTATCTGTACCGTTAGTTTGTGCAGTTACAGTTGTAAGTGCAGTGGTTACCACTGCAAGTATTAGTATTAGTATTAGTTTTTTCATTACTCGAAGCTTTGTGCTATAATTTAATAACCTCAAATGTAAACAGCCCGTTTAAGTTTTGCTTAGAATTGAAGCTATTTATCATTTATTTAACGTAATAACAAATGTTATTGATCTTGCCCTAGCTGTTCTTCAAGTTCTTTAATTTTTTTATGTAATGGTGCGGTTAACTTATCTATATCCTCAACAGTGAAACGTTGTTGAATATGTTGTGGGCAATTAACATCCCAAGCTTCAACTGTAAAAATAATAGCTCTTTCAAGGCGAGCCCCGTATGATGGATCAGATAATGACTCCAATAATTCTTTATCGTCAAAAATAACTTCAGAAGTTCCCCATATTTTTATTCTTGATTGGTTGGGGTAATCCATTAAAAAGATAAATGCTTTATTGTTTTCGTTAAGATTGCCGGTAGAGATGTATTGTCTATTTCCTGAAAAATCGGCAAAAGCTAGGCGTTTATGGTCTAGAACTTTCAAAAATCCTTTTGGTCCACCACGATGTTGTATATATGGTTGACCTTCATCATTAGCAGTTCCAAAATAGAAGGAATCCATGCTACTTAAAAAATGTTCTAGCTGGGGTGTAATTTGTGATTGCCAACCACCAGATTGCTCCATGCGCGCATAACCACTTCGTGAACGGTATTTTTCTTGTAATGCTTTTACGGCTGGAGTGAATGCGATATCGCTTGTATATTTCATTTTTTTTGTATGGATTGGTAGGTTTTTGAAAGGGTATAACATTCGTCTTCTAAAACCCCTTTTATTATTTTTGGTGTATTGGTCCAACTAGGTACATTTTCAGTTTCTAATATTTTAAATGCCGAACTGGTCCCACCAACATAATTGGATTTTGCACCGAAGACTATGGTTTTAAGATGATGGTGTCTAATAACATAAGAACACATAATACAAGGTTCATGAGTGGTATAAAGTATGGTGTCGTTCAAAGCCTGTTTATTTGCAATAGCATCTCTAATGGCTTCTATCTCGGCATGTTTAGTCACATCGTTTGACGATTTGCCAGCTTCTCTACCAATACCAATTATGGTATCCTCTTTTACGAGTATTGATCCAACAGGAGGATTGCCATTACGCATTGCTTCTTTTCCTAACTCTATACACTTTTTCATGTAATGTATATGTGTTCTCATGTTTGTAATTGCTATTAATTTAGTTTTTAACCGATTTTACGTTAGGAATGATATCATAGTTAATCAAGAAAATTAACGGGATAGCATATGAAAGATGACGTAATAATGTAATAACTGGCATCATAGGATCCATGTCTATACCTGCAACGCCTGCACCTAATAGTGGTAGCATAAACAACCATACTAAAGCGATGGTTTCACCAATTACAAATAATAGTGGTCTAAACCATTTTGGCCCCCATAATGACGGTGCAATACCGGCGAATAATATTGATAATAAAACACCGTTTGAATAATGGCCTATAACACCATAGGTTAACCCTAACCCTGTTTTTGCCCCTAATAATCCTGGAATGTCCCACCAGTTTCCTGTTAATAATAATCCTGCAAGGTCAAAAAGTATTGTTCCTAATATTCCTGCTATGATCGCGTTTTTCCAATTTATTGATTTCATAATTTCTAAGTTTTAAATATTTAGTTAATAAGTGTTGTTGTGTGTTGTTTTTTAAAATTGATTCTAATTCGTTTGCTAGCATTTGCTATTTCTAGCTTTCTAAAATGAAAGACTGTGTTTTGTTGTGTTGTTGCTGATGTCATACGTATTCGATTTTTCGATTGTTATATTTGATAGAACAAAGATGCTTCTATTACAATGCTTACTGTTAGGTTATGCTTCCCTGCGTGTTGGCAATATTTCCCTTGTACCAGAGATTTTTTTAATAGTTAGGCAAACAGACGGCATCATCTTTTTCTATCTGCCTAACTATCAATTGCTATTCATTATTTGATGTTATTCTTTTTTAAGAAATTTAAAATGTAGTTTGCTATTTCATCTCCTTTTTCTTCCAAAGCGAAGTGTCCAGTGTCTAATAGATGGAACTCTAAATTCTTCAAATCTTTTTTATAAGGATGTGCACCGTCTGCTGGAAAAATATAATCGTTCTTTCCCCAAACAATTAGAGTAGGAGGTTGGTGATCTCTAAAATATTGTTGCCATTCTGGGTATAACGGGACATTGGTTCTATAGTCGTAAAACATAGCCAATTGTATCTCGTTATTTTCAGCTCTTGTTAAATGCTGTAAATCAATGTTCCAGTTGTCAGGGCTAATTTTAGAGGCGTCCTGTACGCCATGTGTATATTGCCATTTTAATCCGTCTAGAGCATGAAATCCTTCTAATGGTTTTCCATTTTCTACAGTGTAATCATTCCAGTATTTTTTGATAGGAATCCAGAAATCTTTTAATCCTTCTTCATAAGCATTTCCGTTTTGAATGATTAAAGATTCAACACGTTCTGGGTATTTTGCAGCAATTCTAAATCCGATTGGTGCGCCATAATCCATAAGGTAAATACTGTATTTTTCTACTTTTAATTCTTTAAGGAATCCTTCTACGATGTTTGCCATATTGTCAAACGTATAGTCAAATTCTTTGATCATTGGTTGATCACTACTCCCAAATCCTGGATAGTCAGGAGCTAAAACATGATATCGTACAGACAAGTCTGTTATTAAATTACGAAACATATGAGATGAGGTTGGGTAACCATGTAACAATAGTATGGTTGGTTTACTCGTGTCTCCTGCTTCACGGTAAAAAATATTTACACCGTTAACAGTTACACTTTTGTGAAATGTTGGAGTTGTTTTAACTTCTGTAGTGCTTACTACGTCTTCTTTTGATGTTGTAAAGGCAAATAAGCCTAAAGATAGTACTGCTATCATTGCAATACGTAATACTGATGTTTTCATTTGTGTTTTCATTTGTGTTTATTTATTATGTGTTGGTTTATAATTTACGTTCTGATGAGTTAATTTTAACGTCGTTGGCGCTCATGTCTCTTATAAGCATTAAGCCTTCTGGATCAAATTCCCAATGTTCATTTCCATGGGTTCTGTACCATTGTTCGTTAGCTTCGTCGAGCCATTCATATTCAAATCGTACTGATATTCTATTGTCTGTGTAAGACCATAAATACTTTTTAAGTTTATAATGGGCTTCTTTTTGCCATTTGTTTGCTAAAAAACCAGCAATGGCATCACGACCTTCAAAAAATTGATCTCGATTTCGCCATTGTGATTGTTTTGAATAGGCCAGAGATACTTTTATTGGATCTTTGCTATTCCAGGCATCTTCAGCCAGCTGTACTTTTGCTCTGGCTGTTTCCTCGGTAAAAGGAGGGATTATTTTATTCATTTGTTTTTTAGATTTAATTTTGTCTTTACGTTGGTTGCTATTAATCATAATATTTTAGACTGATAACACATACAGACAGGTCTGTTTATATTGCTTGTGATTTATTTGACTTTTATTCAATTCTTTTTTAAGCTAATAATTTAATACAGGCTCGTTTTGCTGTTTGAATTGGCCATTCATTATTTTGTATTTGAGATAGTATTATGGCACCTTCGATTAAAATAAGGACTTCGTCCCCTAATGTTTCAGCTTCTGTATCGGTATATTGATCTTCACTTTTTAATAGGTCATGAACCCATTTGCGCACATCGTTTTTATGTAAAACAGCTTGGTTTCTTATTTTGTCGTGATCATCGGGTAAATCGGTAATAATATTTTGCCATCCACATCCTCTAAAGTTAACCTCTGTTAACCATTTCATGATATAATCGAAGCAGCCAATGACTTTTCCCTTTGAAGTGTTTTGAACAGTAACACATTCTTTCAGATTGCCCATCCACATTGCATGTCTTCCAATTAAATAGGCAACGGCAATATCTTCTTTAGATCTAAAATGCTGATACATACTCGCTTTTGCTACACCAGCTTCAGCTATTATTTGATTTATGCCTGTTTGATTATAACCATTAAAATAAAACAAACGTGATGCTGTTTCTATGATGCGTTCTTTGACATTCAATTTTTTCATAGTACAAATATAGAACTGTTTTTCTTTAAACAGACAAGTCTGTATGTATTTAACGTAATTTTAACATATTAAATGTTTTGGAGCTGACTTTTATCATAATTATTACCAGTGTAGATTGGTACTTTTAATGTGAATTTAATACATAGAATTATGAGACAGAAGACACTAGTATCGGCGATAATGTCAAAGGAAGTTATTACCTTAAATCACCAAGATAGTTTAGAAACCGCTGAACGCTTATTCAAAGCGAATAATATAAGACATATTCCAGTGGTGGATGGAAAAAGCATTATAGGCATGTTAAGTTATTCGGATTTACTTCGAATTAGTTTTGCTGATGCTGTTGATGATAGTGATACTTTTGTAGATACAACCGTTTATAATCTATTTACTATAGAACAGGTCATGGCGAAAAATTTAGTTAGTGTATCGTCTAGCGCCACAATTAAGGAGGTAGCAGAAATTTTATCAAAAAAAGAATTTCATGCAATTCCAGTAGTTAAAGAAGAAAATTTGGTTGGTATAGTGACGACAACCGATTTAATAAATTTCTTATTGGAACGCTTATAATTTAAAATGAAACCCCAAGATGAGCTCGGGGTTTATTATTATTATTATTATTATTATTTTGTACTAAAATATGTTAAGAATTTGCGAGCGCTCTTAAATCTTTTATGGTCTCAACTGGTGTTTGGCTTCTAAAAACATAACTTCCGGCAACCAATACATCAGCACCCGCATTAACAAGGGCTTTTGCATTTTTATTAGTTACGCCACCATCAATTTCAATTAGAGTAGAAGCGCCTTTTTTATTTATTAGTGCTTTTAACTGAGTCACTTTATCATAAGTGTTTTCGATAAAACTTTGACCACCAAATCCAGGATTAACACTCATTAAACACACTAGATCGATATCGTTAATGACATCTTCTAATAAGTTAATATTCGTGTGTGGATTAAGGGCTACACCTGCCTTCATACCTTCTGCTTTAATGGCTTGAAGCGTTCGGTGTAAATGCGTACAAGCTTCGTAATGAACCGTAAGGATATTAGAGCCTAATTCGGCAAATGTTTTAATATAACGATCGGGATCAACAATCATCAAATGCACATCTATCGTTTTATTGGCATGTTTACTTATGGCTTTTAAAACCGGCATACCAAATGAAATATTTGGTACAAAAACGCCATCCATAATATCAATATGAAACCAATCGGCCTCACTTTTATTTACCATTTCAATATCACGTTGAAGGTTTGCAAAATCTGCAGCTAAAATTGAAGGTGCTATAAGTTTTTCACTCATTGTTATTGTGTTGTAAAGTTTTTGCAAATATAGATAAAAGTCTATCCTTTTCTGTTTTTTTGATTTCATAAATAAAGCATCCTCAATCTTTTAAAAGATGATTTAGAACGCAATAAAAAAAATGAACCCCCGGTAATCAGCCGAGGGTTCTTTCATCAATCAAAAAACGAACAGTTATGTAACTGTTTGTTGCGGTTATTAAGGTCGTAAAAAATATACTAACCTAAATATGTTTTTAATATTTTACTACGAGAGGTATGTTTTAATCGACGTATGGCCTTTTCTTTGATTTGACGCACACGTTCTCTAGTTAAGTCGAAAGTTTCTCCAATTTCTTCCAAAGTCATTGGATGTTGATTTCCTAAACCAAAATATAAACGAATAACATCTGCCTCACGAGGCGTTAAAGTTTCTAGAGCACGTTCAATCTCAGTTCGCAAGGACTCATGTAATAAGTCGCGATCAGGATTTGGAGATTCACCACTACGTAATACATCGTAAAGGTTTGAATCTTCACCTTCAACTAAAGGTGCATCCATTGAGACGTGACGTCCAGAATTTTTCATCGATTCTTTTACGTCATTGATAGTCATGTCTAACTCTTTTGCAATTTCTTCAGCACTTGGTGGGCGCTCATGAGATTGCTCAAGGAAAGCATAAGTCTTATTAATTTTATTTATTGATCCAATTTTATTTAATGGTAATCGTACAATACGAGATTGTTCAGCTAATGCTTGTAATATCGATTGACGAATCCACCAAACAGCATAAGAGATAAATTTAAAACCACGAGTTTCATCAAAACGTTGAGCTGCTTTAATTAATCCTAAATTACCTTCATTAATCAAATCGGGAAGTGTTAATCCTTGATTTTGATATTGTTTAGCAACCGAAACAACGAAACGTAAATTGGCTTTTGTTAATTTTTCTAAAGCAAGTTGATCTCCTGCTTTAATACGTTGTGCCAATTCTACTTCTTCATCAGCAGTGATTAGATCAACCTTGCCTATTTCCTGTAGATATTTATCTAAGGATGCTGTTTCTCTATTCGTAACCTGCTTGGTAATTTTTAGTTGTCTCATTTAAATGTCTCCTATATTTATTGGGATTATTATTCTTATCATATAGTTATACGTATTATACGTACAAAATGTTACAAAAAGGTAAAAATAATTATAATATTAGTGATATTTATAAACCTATGTTAATAATTTAAAAGTTGTTTTTCTAATAATATAGGGCTTTATGTAGACTATTAATTTTCAAATAAAAACAAAAACCTCTCAAAAATTAATTTGAGAGGTTTACTAATATAGTAGACAGAAGGGCTTAATCTTCTTTCTTAGCTTCTCTAGGTTTTCTATCGTCACGACGATTATCACGTCCTCGATTATCTCTACCACGATTATCACGTCCTCTGTTGTTATCTCTTGGAGGTCTTTCAACAAATCCTTCTGGTTTTGGTAAAATAGCCTTACGAGAAACTTTTTCTTTGCGAGTTCTTGGATCTAATCCAAAATACTTCACATCAAATACGTCTCCCATATTAACAACGTCACTTACATTTTCAGTACGTTCCCAAGCGAGTTCACTTACGTGTAATAATACTTCATTTCCTGGTGCGTCAAGATATTCTACAACAGCACCAAAGTCAAGCATTTTAATCACTTTTACTTCGTATACACTTCCTTTTTCAGGTTTAAATAATATAGAATCAATTTTTGCCATAACAGCATCAATACCTTCTTGTCCAACACCTAAAATTTCTACGATACCTTCTTCAGTTACTGGATCTTCGTTAATAACGATAGTAGTCTCAGTCTCTTTTTGCATCTCCTGAATTACTTTCCCTCCAGGACCAATTAATGCACCAATAAATTCGTTAGGAATTCTTCTAGTAACCATTTTTGGAGAGTGTGGCTTAACATCTGCAGCTGGAACAGCAATAGTATCTGTTAATTTACCTAAGATGTGTAAACGACCTTCACGTGCCTGATTTAGTGCATTCACTAAAATCTCGTAGCTTAATCCTTTTACTTTAATATCCATTTGGCAAGCAGTAATACCTTCTGAAGTACCTGTTACTTTAAAATCCATATCTCCAAGATGATCTTCATCACCTAAAATATCAGATAATACAGCATATTTTCCAGATTCAGCATCAGAAATTAATCCCATTGCAATACCCGAAACTGGTCTTTTCATTTGCACACCAGCATCCATTAGTGCCATTGTACCAGCACAAACCGTTGCCATAGAAGACGAACCGTTAGATTCTAATACTTCAGAGACAACACGTACAGTGTACGGACAATCTTCTGGAACCATTCCTTTTAATGCACGTTGTGCTAAGTTTCCGTGACCAACTTCTCTACGAGATGTTCCTCTTAACGGTCTTGCTTCACCCGTACAAAAAGGAGGGAAGTTATAATGTAAGTAGAAATTTTCTTCACCTTCGTGAGATGGCATATCTATTTTGTTTGCATCTCTAGACGTTCCCAAAGTAACTGTTGCTAATGCTTGAGTTTCTCCACGTGTAAATATAGACGACCCATGAGTTGATGGTAAGTAATCAATCTCACACCAAATTGGTCTAATTTCATCTGTCTTACGACCATCTAAACGTAATCCTTCGTTTAGTGTTAAGTCACGAATAGCTTCTTTTTCAGCTTTTCTATAATATTTAGATACTAAATCGCCAAAATCTTCTAACTCTTCTTCAGAAAATGTTGCTTTTATTTCTTCTTTTATTTCAGAAAAGGCAGTGCTTCTTTCATGTTTTGAAGAACCCGCTTTTGCTACAGCATATACTTTATCGTATGCCATATCATAAACTTTCTTTGCTAAATCTTCATCTTCTCTTTCACCATCGTACTCACGTACTTCTTTTTTACCGAAAGCTTCAGCTAATCTTACTTGCGCAGCACATTGTACCTTAATTGCTTCGTGTGCAAATTTAATTGCTTCAGTCATTTCTTCTTCAGAAATTTCATCCATTTCACCTTCAACCATCATTACAGAATCGGCAGATGCTCCAATCATCATTTCGATGTCAGACTCTGCTAATTGTGCTCTAGTAGGGTTGATGACAAACTCACCATTAACACGTCCAACACGTGCTTCTGAAATTGGACATTCAAATGGTAAATCTGATAATTGAATAGCTGCTGATGCTGCTAAACCCGCCATAGCTTCTGGCATAACGTTTTCATCATGAGACATTAATTGAATCATGACTTGAGTTTCTGCAGTATAATCTTTTGGGAATAATGGACGTAATACACGATCCACTAAACGCATCGTTAATACTTCACC
>CAJXVU010000015.1 GCA_913062555.1 uncultured Bacteroidota bacterium | reverse complement strand
AACAGTTGTTCAACTGGTAAAGACGGTCAGCCAAAAGGATGCAAGAGTAATGGCACTTGCGGAACAGATAGTTGTAATAAACTGACTGTTTTTGACTGGCTATCAAACATGTCGCTCCCCAATGGAGAAAAACCTTTTGATTGGGTTGAGGTGCGTTTTAAAAACGGCAGAAAAAATTACTATCAAAATTCTGAAAATATTTCACTTAGTATTGGAGATGTGGTGGCTACTCAGGCACAAGCAGGTCACGATGTAGGAATGGTTACACTTGCAGGGGAACTTGTTCGGGTACAAATGAAACGGAAAAAAATTGCTGAAGATGCCGAAGAAATTTTAAAAGTTTATAGAAAAGCTTCTCAACGAGATATTGATATTTGGTCTGGCGCCCGTGACAAGGAGGATGCAATGAAAGTGAAAGCACGTCAATTTGCGATTGACCTCAAGTTGCACATGAAAATATCTGACATTGAGTATCAAGGAGATGCCAGTAAAGCAACTTTTTATTATACTGCCGAAGAACGCGTTGATTTCCGTGAGCTTATTAAAGTTTTTGCTAAAGAATTCCGTACTAGAATTGAAATGAAACAAGTTGGTTTTCGTCAGGAAGCAGCTAGACTTGGAGGAATTGGATCCTGTGGTAGAGAATTATGTTGTTCCACCTGGCTTACAGATTTTCGCTCGGTAAGTACTTCAGCAGCGCGTTATCAACAGTTATCACTTAATCCTCAAAAATTAGCAGGACAGTGTGGTAAACTCAAGTGTTGTTTAAATTACGAATTAGACACTTATCTCGATGCTTTAAAAAAATTCCCTAAAACAGAAATCAAACTTCAAACGGAAAAAGGGGTTGCCGTATGTCAAAAAACTGATATTTTTAAAGGACATATGTGGTATGCATATGAAGGTGAATGGATGAATTGGCATAAATTAACTACGGATCAAGCAAACGAAATTATTAAATTAAATGCTAAAAAGGAAAAGGCCATTAGCCTTGAAGAATATGCCGAAGAACTTATAGAAGACACTAAAACAGATTTTGAAAACGTTGTAGGTCAAGATAGTTTAACACGGTTCGATAGTCCAAAAGGCAAAAAGAAACGTAGAAATAATAGGAACAGAAACAAAAGAAAGCCTAAAAATAATGCAAAATAGAATTGGTTTGGTTTTTGTAATCCTGGTTTTAGGATTGACATCATGTGATTCAAATAGAGTGTTCGATGAGTATCAATCGGTTTCTAATGAATGGCATAAAGATTCGGTTATAACATTTAATGTTACACCCCCCGATACTTTAAAACCTTACAATTTATTTGTAAACATTAGAAACACAAGTGAGTATAAATATAGCAACCTGTTTTTAATCGTTGAAATGAATTTCCCACATGGGAAAAGAGTGAGAGACACCTTAGAGTATATCATGGCCGAGCCAAATGGAACTTTTTTAGGAACTGGTTTTTCTGATGTGAAAGCGAATAAATTATGGTATAAAGAAAAGGTTATATTCTTAGAAAGTGGTGAATATAAAGTCAATATTCAGCATGCTATGCGTGAAAATGGAAGCATAAAAGGCGTTGAGAACCTTAAAGGAATAACTGATATAGGATTTAGAATAGAAGTGCCCTCAAATCAATAATTAAAAATGACAGAAAAAAAGAAGACAGGAAAAACACTAGGTTTTTCGAAATATGTAAGATGGTTTTGGATTCTGTTTTCTGTTGGAATCCTTAGCAGTGTTTTAGTTTTTAAACTGGCTGCTTGGGGTGTTTTTGGTGAAATGCCGGATCATACACAATTGGAAAACCCCACAACAAATCTTGCGGGACAAATAATATCTTCTGATGGTCAAACGCTGGGTAAGTTTTATTTAAATGATAATCGCACACCTGTAGATTATAAGGATATGCCTCAACATTTAGTAGATGCTTTAATTGCGACAGAAGATGCACGTTTTCATAATCATGCCGGAATTGATGCCCGTGGAACTATACGAGCTATTGTGAAAATGGGTCGCGGTGGAGGTGGTGCAAGTACTATTTCTCAACAATTGGCACGCCAATTATTTGTTGGAGTGAGATCAAAAAACAAATTTCAAGCAATGACCCAAAAAATAAAAGAATGGGTAATTGCAACACGTTTAGAACGTCAATATACTAAAGAGGAAATTATCGCTCAGTATTTTAATATTTATGATTTTTTGAATAATGCGGATGGTATTAGAAGTGCTGCGAGTATTTATTTTGATAAAAAGCCAATGGATTTGGATGTCAAAGAATCCGCAATGTTAGTGGGCATGTTTAAGAACTCTTCATTTTATAATCCAAGAAGAAACCCTGTTGGTGTGAAAAACAGACGGAATGTGGTATTAAGCCAGATGGAACGTTATGGATATATTACCGAAAGCCTTAAAGATTCACTTCAACAATTGGAATTGGGTTTACGATACACACCCCAATCACATCGTGATGGTACAGCCACATACTTTAGAGCTTATTTGCAACAAGAAATGAAAAAGTGGGTTAATGATGAGAACAATAGAAAACCAGATGGCTCTAAATATAGCATCTATAAAGACGGCCTAAAAATTTATACCACCATAGACTCACGCATGCAAAAGCATGCTGAAGCGGCCGTTGCACAACACATGCCGAGGTTGCAAGCCGAGTTCCTTAATCAAAACACAAAAAAGCGTAATCCAACAACACCATTTTTGGACCTTACTTATGGTGCCATTGATACATTAATGAGAGGAGCTATTAGGCAATCTGAACGTTGGAGACATATGAAATATGACTTAAAGATTGATGATGATAAAATATTAGCCTCATTTAATAAACCCGTTGAAATGTCTATATTTTCTTGGAAGGGTGGCGAGTATACTGAAATAGATACCACGATGACACCAATGGATTCAATGCGCTATTATAAATCGTATTTGCGTACTGGAATGATGTCTATGGAACCACAAACAGGTCATGTAAAAGCTTGGGTTGGTGGTGTAAATTACAGACATTTTCAATATGATATGGTGAATCAAGGGAAACGTCAAATTGGGTCGACATTTAAGCCTTTTGTGTATGCTGCTGCAATTGACCAGTTACATTTATCACCTTGTGATACCTTCCCTAGATCTCAAATAACCATTGAAGCCTATAAATATGGAAATCCAGAGCCTTGGTCTCCTAAAAACTCTAATGGTAATTACACAGGGTTTTTAACCTTAAAAGATGCCTTAGCAAATTCTGTAAATACAATTTCAGCACGTTTAATTAATGAAATTGGACCACAACCTGTTATAGATTTGGCGAATAATTTAGGAGTGACACAGAATATTTTACCGGTACCTTCAATTGCATTAGGAACCCCAGATTTAAGTGTCTATGAAATGGTAGCCGCTTATTCTACTTTCGTCAATAAAGGGGTGTATACAAAACCGGTCATGGTGACAAGAATTGAGGATAGAAATGGAACCATTTTATTTCAATTTACACCAGAGACTAGAGATGTATTGAGTGAAGAAGCTGCCTATGTAACAGTAAATTTATTAGAAGGTGTTACACAGAGTGGATCTGGTATAAGATTAAGACATGGCACGGCTGGTGATCAACCGGTTTATAAGGAAATAATTACAGGATACCCTTATGGATTTGATAATCCAATTGCAGGAAAAACAGGAACCACTCAAAACCAAAGTGACGGATGGTTTATGGGGATGGTGCCAAATTTAGTAACAGGAGTATGGGTGGGGGCCGAAGATAGAGCAGCTCATTTTAAAACGATAACTTACGGACAAGGTGCTTCGATGGCATTACCAATTTGGGCCTTATATATGAAATCTTGTTATAATGATGAAACCCTTAATGTATCAAAAGAAGCATTTGAAGCCCCAGAGAATTTATCGATAGCAATTGACTGTGATTTATTTGAGGGAGATATCAAAAAGAAACTAAAAGATGCTGAAGATGATGATCCTGAAATAGATTTTTAGCTTTGAACATTACTACCACGTCCACAACAATATGGTATTCTGTTTATGTTTTAAAATCGCAAATTATCAAAGAAATTCGAAAACTATTTTCGTTTAGGGTTACAAAATCACAAGCCATTCTTTTTAGAATGGCTTTTTTATTTCGTAATTTTCAGTTTTAAAACTTAGTCTAGATGATAAACAAAAAGGTAGATAATGTAACCGCTGCTTTACAGGGAGTTAAAGACGATATGACCATGATGTTAGGTGGTTTTGGTTTATGTGGTATACCAGAAAATGCGATCGCCGAATTAGTAAAAATTGGTGTTAAAGGATTAACCTGTATTTCCAATAATGCAGGAGTGGACGATTTTGGACTAGGGTTATTACTTCAAAAGCGTCAGATAAAAAAAATGGTCTCATCATATGTTGGTGAGAATGATGAATTTGAGCGTCAGATGCTAAGTGGTGAGTTGGATGTTGAATTAATTCCTCAAGGCACCCTTGCCGAGCGCTGTAGAGCAGCACAGGCTGGATTTCCAGCGGTGTACACACCTGCGGGATACGGGACTGAAGTGGCAGAAGGTAAAGAAACCAGGGAGTTTGATGGTAAAATGCACGTATTAGAACACGCGTTTAAAGCCGATTTTGCCTTTGTAAAAGCGTGGAAAGGCGATGCAGCAGGAAATCTAATTTTTAAAGGGACTTCTAGAAATTTTAATCCCAATATGTGTGGGGCCGCAAAAATTACGGTAGCAGAAGTTGAGGAGTTAGTTCCTGTGGGGACTTTGAACCCTGATCATATCCATATTCCCGGAATATTTGTACAACGGATATTTCAAGGAGCGACTTTTGAGAAAAGAATAGAACAACGCACAGTGAGGACGAAGTAGATCATTTCTTCTACGAAGAAAGACTAATTATCAAATCTTCAAATTATAAAACGATCAAATTAAGTTATGTTAGATAAAATTGGAATCGCAAAACGCATCGCACAAGAAGTTCAAGATGGTTATTATGTCAATTTAGGGATTGGGATTCCAACCTTGGTTGCAAATTTTGTTAGGGCAGATATTGATGTGGAATTTCAAAGTGAAAATGGAGTCCTAGGTATGGGACCCTTTCCGTTTGAAGGAGAAGAAGATGCCGATATTATAAACGCCGGAAAACAAACGATTACAACATTAGCAGGGGCAAGTTTTTTTGATTCGGCAATGAGTTTTGCTATGATTAGAGGACAACACGTGCACCTTACAATACTTGGGGCAATGGAGGTCGCACAAAATGGAGATATTGCCAATTGGAAGATTCCTGGAAAAATGGTAAAAGGGATGGGTGGTGCCATGGATTTGGTGGCCAGTGCCGAAAATATCATTGTGGCTATGATGCACACCAATAAAAGAGGAGAGTCTAAACTCCTTAAAAAATGCGCATTACCATTAACAGGTGTTGGTTGTGTGAAAAAGGTAGTCACAAATCTTGCGGTTTTGGAAATTACTCCTAACGGTTTTAAACTATTAGAACGCGCGCCTGGAGTTTCTGTGGAAGCGATTAAAAATGCTACTGAAGGCAACTTACTTATTGAAGGAGACATTCCTGAAATGAGTCTATAATTTACTTTTTACTTTCCTATTTGAGATACAATGACTGGTTCAACTGAATTATGTCACAATTTTGTAGGTCTTAATTTTATGCCCTTAAGAACCTATCGGGATCTGTTTATATGCTGCTTTACGTTTAAAAATAGAAATATAAGTGATGACATTGCATTCGTAAAAGGGCTGAACTTGAACAAAATTGAGCTCAAATGTTAAAATTTAGTGTATTTCATCGATAATTAATGCTTTTGAGCGATTTATATGAATATTTGTTTCATATTTGTCTTGCCCAAATAAACCAAGTGAAATTAAATAGATTCCCAAATCTATCATGAACTTAACTTAGGAGTGTGTAACCAAATCTACCATGAACTTAACCTAACATTTAGATTTGAAGTTATTCCACTAACATTCAAAATAAAAAGGACTCCTAAGGAGTCTTTTTTATTTTGAATAGATTCTATATTTAAGCTATATCCCTTTTGGAATGGCATCAATTAATGCTTTAGTATAATCTTTTTGGGGAGCTTCGTAAATGGTATCGGCATCACCAAATTCCTCTATTTTCCCGTTGTTCATTACTAATAATTGATCGGACATGTATTTAACAACAGCTAAGTCATGTGAAATAAAAATATAAGTAAAGCCAAATTTAGCCTTTAGTTCGTTTAATAAGTTTAATACCTGAGCCTGAACGGAAATATCAAGCGCCGACACTGATTCGTCACAAACAATAAGCTTTGGTTGCAAGGCAATGGTTCTGGCAATTCCAATACGCTGGCGCTGGCCACCTGAAAATTCGTGGGGATAGCGATCAAACATATCAGCAGAAAGCCCTACACGTTCCAATAGGTCAATGACCCGCTCTTTGCGTTCTTTATTGTTACCATATAGTTTATGGACCTTCATGGGTTCCATAATAGATTTTCCAACCGGGATTCTTGGATTTAAGGAGGAATAAGGGTCTTGAAATATAATTTGAATGTCCTTTCGTAAGGCTCTTAAATCCTTTGGAGTTATTTGTGTAATGTCCTTGCCTTTATATAAAATTTGCCCAGATGTTGCCTTATCTAGTTGTAGAATGGCATTGCCTAAAGTTGATTTTCCACAACCAGATTCTCCAACGAGCCCTAAAGTTTCACCCTCATAAAGTTTGAAACTAACATCATCTACAGCTTTGAAGGTCGATTCTTTATTGAAAAAACCATGTGAAATTAGATATTCTTTTTCAACATTTCGAACCTCTAATAAGGCAGGCTTAGCATATATTTTATCGTGGTAGGCTTGTCGTTGACTTTTTGTAATTATCGTATCTAATGTGGTGTTTTTAATATAATCGTCTATAGTAGGTAATTTTTTCAACCTTACATTTAAAGATGGTTTTGAATTTATGAGTGCTTTAGTATAGATATGCTCTGGCGATTTGAAAATGGTTTTAGAAGTTCCTTGTTCAACAATTTCACCATTGTACATTACCAATACACGATCGGCAATTTCAGAGACCAAAGACAAATCATGAGAAATAAAAATGATACTCATCCCATGTTCTTTCTGTAAAGATTTTAAAAGGGTTATGATTTCTTTTTGAACAGTAACATCAAGTGCTGTGGTTGGTTCGTCTGCAATTAATAGTTTTGGGTTACAGGCAATAGCCATCGCAATCATAACGCGCTGTTTTTGTCCTCCTGAAATCTCATGAGGATATTTATTGTAAACGAGAACTGGATCAGGGAGTTTTACGTTTTCAAAAAGTGCCAGCACCTTTTTTTTGACTTCTTTTTTTCCTAAAGATAAATGCTGTTCAATAATTTCCCGAACTTGCTTACCGCAAGTCATAGAAGGATTTAAGGAACTCATGGGCTCTTGAAAAATCATTGCAATATCCCGTCCTCTAATATTTTGAAAGTCTTTTGTAGATAATTGCGTTAAATTTTTGTTTTCAAAACAAATTTCGCCTTGGGTGATTTTACTAATGCCCGGTGGCAATAATCCTGCGATAGCCAAAGAAGATACAGATTTTCCACTTCCAGATTCACCAACAATTCCTAAAATTTCATTTTCATTTAAGGTGTATGATATGTCTTTTATGATTTTACTTTCTACAGTATTGTTGTAAAAAGAAATCGATAGGTTTTTAACCGAAAGCATTTCATGTTTTCCCATGCTTAAAAATAGAGAAAATTAAAACGATGACAGACCATTGCTTAGATTTATTACAGATTATGTATTTGGTTTAAATGGAAGAGACATTACCCACATCTTCAACTGGGACACAAGCCTCGAAAACCCCCGGAACTGGATCATAATTTAATATTTCTGTGCCCACTTGTTTTGAACTATAATAGCCTAAAAGCGCATAATGCCTGATGCAAATTAAATATTTGTAGATGTAAAATGAATTAGGGTCAGAGACAGAGGAAGCATCCTTTTGCATGAGTTCAAAAACACGGGCTTGTTTGTCTGTGCTTATTTTGAAATAGGTATTTAACAGTGTCGTGAATTCGTCTGGAATACCTTTAGACACTATTTTGTTAAAAACAGACTCAAATTTTCCATGAAAAGCATTGGCGCCTTTTTTAAAATTTTCTTGTTCAATTTGAGGAAGCACATGGCTTAAAATGAGATCGATAAATTTTGGAATTTCAACGTCCAATCCGCCCAATGTCTCTGAAGCAGGTAATATAATATCTACAAGCTGTTCAACAACTAATACCTGAGTCTCACTTAAAAATTGGGGGTGCCATGTGTTGCCTTTTTCGTTTTCACAAGCACTTAGGAGCTGGAACAAAGTAGGAGTTGCAACCACATACCCTAAGGCAATGGACATGGTTTTAAGAGAGTCTCTTCTATTCATAATTAAAGGGTCTTATTTTTTAACTGCAATGCAGCGTGATTTGCCGCTCTAGCAGTAAGTGCCATATAGGTTAAAGAAGGGTTTTGATAAGGCGAAGAGGTCATACAAGCACCATCAGTTACATAAACATTTGGGACTGCATGCAGTTGATTGTTTTTATTGAGTACAGATGTTTGTGGGTCATGACCCATGCGAGCGGTTCCCATTTCATGAATGGCATTTCCTGGAAAACTAGGTGTGTCATACCCTTTTACATTTTTAAAACCAGCAGCTTTAAACATGTTTATCGCTTCTTTTTGAATGTCTTTTCGCATTGCTTTTTCGTTGTCCTTAAATTCGCAATTGAAAGTCACCGTTGGTATTCCCCATTCATTTAACTTGTCATAATTGAGGTGCATGTTATTGTCATGATATGGCAGGCATTCTCCAAAAGCAGTCATGCCTATTTTCCATGGGCCAGGCTTAAAAAGTTCTTCTTTTAATTCTTCACCAAAACTCAGTTCTTTTATAGCACGTTGCCATTTTGATCGACTAGCACTTCCTTGAAACCCAAACCCTCGCAAATAATTTTGTTTCGTTTTATCATCGCCCAAATTTCTAAATCTAGGAATGTGAAAACTTGCAGGCCGCCTTCCTTTGTAATATTTATCGTCAAAACCATCAACTGTTGCTGTTGCACCAACTTTAAAATGATGATCCATTAAATTATGTCCTAACTCGCCGCTATCATTGCCCAAACCATTAGGAAAACGATTGGAAGTTGAGTTAAGTAGAATCGCCGTACTCCCAACAGTAGAAGCACAACAAAAGATTATTTTTGCAGAAAAAATTATTTTTTCATGGCTTAAAGCATCTATAACTTCAACGCCTGTTGCCAACTTAGTCGTTTCATCATATATTATTTTATGGACTATAGAATCAGGTCTTAAGGTCATATTACCAGTGCCTTCAGCAGCTGGCAGGGTAGATGAATTGCTACTGAAATAACCGCCAAAAGGACAGCCTCTAATGCATCTATTACGGTATTGACAATTACTTCTACCTTCATGCTTTTTATCGCCTGTTAAATGCGCGAATCGGCCCATAGTAAGGTGTCTGTTGTCGTAAGTGTCGGCAATTTTTGTTCTGAATTCCTTTTCGACACAATTTAATTCCATAGGAGGTGAAAAAATGCCATCAGGTAATTGTGGTAAATCTAGTTTCTCCCCACTAACACCAATAAATGTTTCTACTTTATCATACCAGGGGGCAAGATCTTTATATCGAATCGGCCAGTCAATTGCAATGCCTTCTTTTTTATTGGCTTCAAAATCTAAATCACTCAGGCGTAATGTTTGCCGGCCCCACATAATGGATCTCCCTCCAACATGATAACCACGAATCCAGTCAAAGCGTTTGTCTTCATTATAGGGGTGTTTTAAGTCATTTACGAACCAGTGTTTACTAGGCTCGTTAGTGGTATAACCCGTTCTTGCTTGTTTTTCTTGGGTTTTAGAATCATCTGAAGTTGGCATCCCTCGGTATTTAAAATCCCAAGGATCCATATGCGCTGTAGGATAATCTTCAATATGTTTGACCATACGCCCACGCTCTAATACTAATGTTTTAAGACCTTGTTCACACAACTCTTTAGCAGCCCAACCTCCTGAAATTCCTGTGCCAATTACTATGGCGTCATAAATATCAGTTTGCTTATCTTCTTTCATTTTATAGGTTATATGTTGAAAATTCCCCAAAAGATGGTGTCCTTTGGGGAATTTACATTTAAAATTTAAACGCTAATTGAAATATAATATTATAGATTCAATTGCTTATAAAAATAGAATATTTTTAGTGACTTAGGTCTTTAATTCTAATATTTCGAAATTGTAATTCAGAACCATGACCTAGAAAAGCAATATGTCCTTTATTGCGTTTTAATCCTGGGTGATCTAACTGGTCTAGAGTCCCATTTTTTGTAGCTTCTTTGATGTCGCCATCAACGATAACAGTACCATTTAAAATAATTTTTATATGATCGCCTTGTACAATAACTTCTTCAGTATTCCATTCACCAAGGGGTTTTAAATGACCTCGTTTTGCAGCTATTACACCATAAACAGAGCCGTGATATTGGTATGGTTTTAAATTGGCATAAATGGAAGCAGTATTATCTAGAATTTGTAATTCTTTCCCAACATAAGCGGCATCTCCTTCAAGAGGCGTATGGATTCCTAAACCATTATTGGCTCCAGGTGTCAATTTGAATTCGAATCTGAAGTTAAAATCTGAGTATTCTTCTGCCGTATATAAATTCCCATGACCACCTTGTTCAGGACGCACAGCTAATTCGTTGTTTTCTACCAAATAATCTTTTTTATTTCCTATCCAATGGTCTAAATCATTACCATTAAATAATGATTTAAAGCCTTCTGTTCTTTCTTCTTCAGTTAATAGAACATCACCCGATGTGATTTCACGTACATAAACATTTTTGAATCCTAAATCTTCTCCATGGGCTTGCAATTCAATAGCATCTCTTGTAAATATTGGGAGTTTTCTATCCCAGTAATTTTCTAGTGCAACATTGTCAGTTACTAATACACCATTTAAATGAACGGTAACACGTTCGCCAACCATTTTTATGCGGAAGGTATTCCATTCGTTTACAGGATTGTCTGCAACGACTAACGGAATACGTTCATTTTTCTGATTGTTATAAAGACCACCACTTCCAACTTGAGCACCGACTTTTACAAGTGCAGTATCCCAAATTTGAACCTGTGGGGTTCCTCTTAAATAGATGCCACTATCACCACCATTAGTGATTTTCCAATCCACTAACATTTCAAAGTCGCCATAATCTTTAGTAGTACAAATATTGTTATAGCCTTCGCCCCTAAAACCAATAACGCCATCTTTAACAAACCAGTCTCTCAACATTTGTTCATTGGCGAGTGCTTGTGCATTTTCAAGTTGTTTTTCGGACATCTCTGATCTCGCGATTGGATTTTCAACGAGACCTTCCCATCCATCGAGATTTTTACCGTTAAAAACAGAAATAAACCCTTTCTCTTTAGGCATGTTATCTAAAAATTCTTTAACGTCAATTTTAATGTATTGGCTATCTGGCCCAGTAAGATTATTAATACTTTTAGAAACGATATTCCGAACAACATCGCCACTGAGGGCGTCCTTTTTGCCAGGAGTTGGTAGTGCTATTCTAATAGCTGTATTTGAGGCTGTTGTTGTTAAACCTTCAATGTCTAAATAATTGGAGACATAAACTAAAGACAAAAAGGTTTTAATTCCTCTTGCGCTTCTAATTATTTGCTTTTGCTCTTCAATGCCGTTGTTATGAGGCATTAACTTTTGGATCAGTAATAGTTTTTGTGCGTCAGGAAAACTGGAACCCTTAACCTGATTTAAATATTGATTAAATGCTTTAGATCGCAGTGCTGAGTTTTGTGCTTCACTTGCTGCGTTGAATAAATACGGAATGGCATCGTTATTTCTCCATTTACCTAACGCATTTATCGCCTGTGTTTGCTCTTTTGAGTTGCCAGAATTTAGGGATTTGCTAACCATTTGTAAAGCAGAGCCGCTGGTAAGTGCAGGTAAGATTGGAAGCACTTTTTCTTTTTGAGAAATAGCGCCATAGGCTTCGATGATCGTTTCTGAAAAATCTTCTTTGGACTGATCTATTACGGTAATGATAGCTTGTTGAATACTCCCAAGGTCTTGACTGTTATCGGTGGCGCTTAAAAGCGAAATCATTTGTGGGATATGCTCTGTAGTAGCAATCGATGACAAAGCCTTATAAACTGATGCCTTTACGGTTTCGTTATTGGTATCAAGTAAAGGTGCTATTTTGTGAAATTGAGATCTGGCATTTCGCGCTGCTAAAACATTCACCAAAACAGATTTACCTCCAGCATTCATATGTGCAATATTATCTGCTAGTTTAGGGACATCTTCGAGAGACGTTAATTTCAATAAGGTTGCTTGTAGTGCATTGAGATCTGCTTTAGTTGAGGCTGTTTTAAGGGCTTGTAATGTTGCGGTAAGGGCAGTTGTTTTATGTTGAAAAGCTAAGGCTTTAATTCCCGCAATTCTTAATTGTGCGTCCGCACTCTTTACGGCAGGCAAGATACAGTTTGTGAATACAATTGATTCGTTACTACTACGAAGCAATCCAACAATTTGTGATTTTGCTGCAGAAGAGGATTTCTTATAGGCTTTCACCCATTTAGAAGTGGCTTCAGAAGTTAAATCTTTACTGGCCAATTCTATGACAGCGCCTCTATAATTTTTGTTGTCATTTTTAAATTCTTTTACTAATGTTTTGGTAATAGAACTATTGGTGTGGTCACTTAAAATTTGAAGTGCTGCAGTTCTAAAATGTAATTGTGATTCTGCTGTACAAGCTTTTAATAATGTTTTGACAACATTTAAGCTTATTGTAGAATCTTCAACATTAACCCCATAGCGTATAAAGGCCAAAACGGCATCAGTTTCATCCGATTGGAAATTTGCGTTTTTAGCTGCTGTTTCAAGGGTGTTATATGAATTTATCGATCCAATTTTCCCTAAAGCTTTTAGGGCTGTTTTACGAATCAGCGTTTCTTTCGAAACTGCTAGAGACTGCAGGAATGATACGGCTGGACTATGTTTTAAATTCCCTAGCGATTCAACATGTGCAGCTTGTATGTTTCCACTACTGTTTTGGGCACTTTTGAAAATTGCCTTTATGGCATCGGCTGATCCAATTGTAGTTAAGGATGCCAATGCTGGATTATATAATTTGTCGTTGGCGAGATACCCATTTAACACTGCCGTACTTGCATTGGTACCACAATAAGCTAATCGTTGGATTAAGAAGGTTTTAATTTCAGCGTTAGAAGTGTTTTTAATTGCAGTTAATAAGGCATCTTCTACAGGATTAGATCCAATAGTATTGTTTTTACCACCACTATAAATAGCCACACTATTAATGGCATATCTGGCTTGAGTATCGTCACCTGTTCCTAAAGGAACAAGGAGGTCACAAAATTTAAGAATGCCTGCTGTATTTAAACTTAACATGTCTTCCATTAGGGCATCAGAATGTTCTAAGTTTTTAGTAGGTAATTGTGCCAAAATATCAGCAACTTTTGTATCGAGTGTCCTGTTAATTTGAGCATTGACTGGAGCTATAGCACATAAAAGCATAAGTAATGTGCTAATTTTTATAATTGATTTCTTCATTTTGAATGTCTTAAATTGGTTAGTATGCCCAAGAGTTACGCATTGGTTGATCTATAAGTCTGTTCGCTTCTTCGTCGTTCACAAATTCCTGTTTTACCGGATCAAATTCCAAAGTTCTTCCTAAACGAAGCGCTATAATTCCCATATTTACTATGGTGGCTGAACGATGACCATTTTCTTCGTTTAAAGCAAACTTCTGACGTGTTTTCACAGATTCGGTAAATATGCTTATTTGTTCTTCAGGGTCTGGTATACTATTGATTAAGCCTTCAATATTTGGAATTGTAGATTTAAAACCATTAAATATTTTTCCATCGGGGCCTTCAATATAAGCTGCATTTTTGTCTGCATTCTCACCGTCTAAAATAATTTGACAGCCGTCGGCATATGTATATGTGATTTTGCGCCAGGTACCAATGGCATCATAATGTTGCTGTGGTGCGTCAACTTCTACTTTTACAGGACTGGTATTATCTTTTCCTAAAAAGTATTGCACAGGATCAATATAATGCTGCCCCATATCTCCTAATCCACCACCATCATAATCCCAGTAGCCTCTGAATGTTGAGTGTACTCTATGAGGATGATACGGTTTTTCGGGTGCCGGGCCTAACCACATATTATAGTCTAATTGATCTGGTACAGGTTGAGGTTTTAGATTTTCCTTTCCTACCCAATAAAATTTCCAGTTAAATCCAGTTACTCCGCTAATCGTTACTTTTAATGGCCATCCTAAGGCGCCACTATCCACAACTTTTTTAAGTTTTTTTACTGGAGTTCCCATCCCATAAAAGTTGTCTTTAAAACGGAACCAAGTATTTAATCTAAACATTTTACCGTGTTCTTTCATGGCTTCAACAACACGTTTTCCTTCACCAATGGTTCTTGTCATTGGTTTTTCACACCAAACATCTTTTCCTGCTTCTGCTGCCATTACAGACATAATACCATGCCAATGGGGAGGAGTTGCAATATGAACAATATCAATATCAGGCCTAGCAAGTACCTCTCTAAAATCGCGGTAACCTTTGACGTCGTTTCCAACTTTTTTAAGGGTGTTTGCTAAATGATTACCATCGGCATCGCAAATTGCTAATAACTTTGTGCCTTCATATCCTAAGTGTCCCTGACCCATTCCTCCAACGCCTATTACAGCTTTGGTAAGTTGGTCACTTGGGGCTATAAAACCATTTCCTCCCATGACATATCTTGGAATGATAGATATGCCAGCAGCTACGGCTATGCTTTTTTTAACAAAATCTCTTCGATTGGTTGATTTATTGTCCATATATCAATTGTTTTTAATTCTAGATAACAAAAGAATAAGGTCTTGTGTAAAAACAGGGGTAACAGATGGGGTAATAAAATTAAAAATACAAAAATAATTTCGCCGAAAGGGACTTATTTTTAAAATCTATAGATTAAAAAATTTAAGATTGTGCTTTAGTCAATGCTGGAGACGTGAAGTTGAATATAAGAATTTAACATACGGGAATCATGTTAAAAAAGGATCTAGAGTTAACTTACGTGTAAACAGCGCGTAATAAAATCCTTCGTGAGTCAAATATATTATTCAGAAAGACTAGTTTCAAAAGAAATTGTATAGTCTTCTTTATATAGTTTTTGGTATAGTTTTACGAAGTTGTCATAAACCGTATGGGCCAAACTCAATTTACCTTGTTTGATTAGAATCTGGAGCTTTAGACGCATTGCCTTTTCATTTAAATCGTCATAGAGGTAAATTATTTCTACGAGATCCAAAAGCAAGTCATTGTGTTTCTCAATGCTTAAAATATCAATACACTTAAAACATTGTTCAATAATTTGATTAGAAAACTTTTCAATATATGGATCTAGCCAAGAGGCATTGCTATTAGTTAAAAGGCGCCCTCTTTTTAGTGGAGGAAGGATTTTAAACAGTTCGGTTTCTAAAAGTGTTAGTGGATATTGCTCAGTTGATAATAAGGCTAAATAATTATTGGTGAAATGAAAATCACAATAGCATTGCTCTCCTATGTCTATAGTCCAGAGCTTATTTTGAAACACTAAATTAATTTCTGAACATGAGGATAAAATTGATCTCAAGTTTTGAATGTTAGTACCTCTAGTATTTTTGGCACTTTGAGCACTCATCCCTGGCCAAAGAATTTCGGTGAGCTTCTTGGTGTTAATTCCTCTTTTCTCAGTATTGCTATGTAAAAATATAATCAGAAATAACTGTTTGAGCTTTGGAGATAATTTTGTTGCAATATCAATGTCGTTGGCATTAATTATTTGTAAGGTGCCAAAACAAAATATTTTTTCCTTATAATTTGCCGATATGGGGTCAATGGTTTTTAATGTTGTTGCAGTTGGAAACACATTACGTTCGGCGTTTAACTTATGGATTCTTTTTGACGCACGCCATTTGAAATATAAAATAAACCCAAAGAAAATCAAGATTGTAAATCCAGCGATGATATAGGAGTTAAGGGTATGATCTTCTGTGTTTAATTTTAGATATTGATTTTCAATTTCGGCACCGTTTAACTCTCGCTCCCAGATTTTAATATCATCTAAATAGCCAATAAAAAATTCTTCCCATAAATCACTTCCAATAAGTAAATTATAATCGGAAGTCACATAATCGGAAATTAATTTTACCTGATCCGTTAGTACACCATTTAGATAAAATTTTAGATCATTATTAGTTTCAGAATGTACTAGAGCCACATGGGTCCATTCATTGATAGGAATTGGTGACGACTCCGAGATATAATCTTTTACCCCGGCCATGGTAAAGGTTAAGAATCCTTCATGAATTTTCAACACAAAATTATAGCCTTTCCCGAGGATGCTATTGGCGAACCCTAATTCGGTTGGTTTTATCCAGGCGGAAATGGTAAAACTTGATTTTAATGCTGTTCTGCTGTCAAGACCAGTATCTATATAGGCGCGATTATTGAAATAACCTACCGATTTACGAATACTATCCTTGGTAACCTCAACACCATTAGAGATGATTTCTTCAGTGTTGTTTCGAATTTTATTTTTTATGGTTTTTTCAAACTTGAAGTGATCTGATAGTCCAAATACAGGATCTAAAGGGAAGCCAACAAATTCTTTTTGATTGTTCCTGTTTTCTGGTGTCGTAAAAATAATATCGGGTGAAAAATGGTATCCCGCTTTATGCGGAGTTAAAGCGGGTAATCGGCCATCTTTTCTCACCAAAGGAAAACTGAAATAGCCATTAGCCTTACGATGATCGAAATTTTTGAATGATACATTTTCTAAAAGCCGATGCTCGGTTTTAACGACTCCAAATATCTTTTGGGTATCATTAAACATCATCACCAAACGCTGGGCTTTTTTTAGAGTACTGCTATCTGTGGCTATAAAATTTGGTAATTTACCAGACCAACTCCATAAATTAAAAAGCAAGCTATCGCTGATGGTTGTATCATTTAAATAATTTACACGACCTAAAGGTTCCAGACCCTCAAAACGGATAATCGTACTGTCGGTAATTTTTAAAGTTTCTAAATTAATGGATTCAATATCAGTAGTTTCAAGATAGATGGCTGAACCACTGATTTGAATTAATGTATCTATATTCCGGGCATTTATAATGACGAGACCTTGATGTTGATTTATAAGTGTTTCAATAAAATTCAAATCATTGAGATCATTATATTCTACAGCTAAAGGAGATTTAGATTGTAATATGGAATCTAATGAAACTTCGTCAATTGTTTTTGGGTTTATTAATAGATGACTGCGTAAGCGAAGTTCTAATTTTTGTTCATTAGAAAGCGAATTATAGGATTGCGCACTACTTGAGCAAACAAACAGTAAGATTAAACCTTGTAAAACGTAATATGAAATTATCTTCTTCAAAAATGTAAATGCATATCTGGTGCAAACAAATGTAACAAAATAAATAACGGGATGTAAGCTTAAAAAAGGGCAATAAAAAAACCTTCAAATTTTTGTTTGAAGGTTAAGAAATAATTTATTAAAATAAAGTTTTAATAAGAGTCTTTTATCCAGTTATAAGGCTTGCGTTTAATCCACATACCTCTGGTGAAATCTGGAAAATCTTGAGGCTCTCCGTTATTTTCAATTGATAATTCAGACAATGGTGTTATGGCGCTCCAAGCAGCAGCATCATAAGCATCCATTGGTGGAGCAATGTTTTGTTTTGCTGATTCTACAAAGGCCTGTATTACGAAAAAGTCCATGCCTCCATGTCCTGCACCCATTGCTTTTTCGCCATATTTTTGCCATAAAGGGTGATCGTATTTTTTCAGCCACTCATCGGCTTCATCCCAACGATGAGGCTTGGATTGTCCTTCTATATACATGCGATTTCCATCAACTTCCCATAGTCCATTTGCACCTTGAACTCTAAACCCTAATGAGTAAGGTCTTGGTAAATTACAGTCATGAGTAACAATAATTGATTCGCCATTGGCAGTTTCAATAGTGGTTGTAATCACGTCACCTTGTTTAAATTTTAGTTTTGCATTGGGGTGATCTTTTCCGCCATGCTCCACAATATAATTATGAATACCTATAGCTTTTGTTGCTGTTGAAGTTAGTGATGTAAAGCGATTGCCTCTATTAATATTGTCCATAACAGCAATAGGTCCCACACCGTGTGTTGGGTATACATCGGCATTTCTCAACAAAGAATGTTGTGTACGCCATGCTGATTCTGAGATCCCTTTATCACCAAATTCAACACCCTTTCCATAGGCTGATTTTCCATCATTTAGTTTTACAAAACGCAAGTCGTGCTGGTAACCACATCTAAAATGAACCAATTCGCCAAAAACATTTTGTTTTACCATATTTAAAACAGCCATGATGTCTCTTCGGTAGTTAACATTTTCAAGAATCATCATATGAGTTCCTGTTTGTTCATGTGTGTTTACCAAGTCCCAACATTCTTCCATAGTATTGGCTGCCGAGACTTCTAACCCTGCATATTTTCCTGCGAGCATCGCGTCTTTGGCCATACGCGTATGCCAGAGCCAAGGGGTGGCAATAATTACGGCATCAACCTCTTTTAAATCTAATAAATTTCTATAATCTAAATCACCTTTTCCAAATACCTTTGGAGCTGGATCCCCTGATTTTGAAATCATATCTAAAGCAATTGAAATTCGATTAGGATCAATGTCACAAATGGCAGTCACAAGAACGTCATCTCTTAATAAAACGTTGTTTAAGTGGTTTGTACCTCGAAGTCCAACACCAATCATTCCAACTTTTAATTTGTCTTGGGGTTTACTCATACCAAATGTTAAACTTGGAGCCATCATAATGCCAGCGCCAAGAACTGTTGATTTTTTAATAAATTTTCTTCTTGAACTCATAATTGTATTTTTAGTCTGTAGTATTGGTTAGTCCGTGCCTTAATAACAAGAATAATTTGTAGTAAGGATATCAAAAATAAGATATCTGTGCTCTTAAAAAAGAAATAATGAATTTATCTTGATTGAAACCCTACTAGTTTTTAGATGTGTGTGATCTCGTCATTACTTAAAATAGTTTCGCCTCTAAGCCTAAGAAATATTTGAGCAACGGCAATGGTGTCTTTCTCACAATAGACAATAATACGATCTATTTCGTTTTCTTCATAATAGACACGATACACCTCGCTACCATCGATATCATCTTTTGGAGATGGAATACCAAGTACATTGGTCAATAATTTTAATGAGGTATAATTTTTATAATCCCCAAATTTCCATAAATCTAAGGTATCTAGATGAGGTACTTCCCATGGTTTTTTACCAAACATATTGAGTTTATTAGGCAATTCAATATTGTTGATTATCATACGGCGTGCGATATAAGGAAAATCAAATTCTTTACCATTATGCGCACATAGTAAATGCTTTGTTTGATTAAAATGAGAATTGAGTAAAATTTTGAAGTCTTTTAAAAGTTGTATTTCATCTCCATAAAATGAGGTAGTTCGAAACTTTCGAAGATCACCTTGGAAGGTGAAATATCCCACCGAAATACATACTATTTTACCAAATTCAGCCCATATCCCGGCACGCTCATAAAACTCCTCTGCGGAGAATTCCTCTTTACGTTGGTATCTTGATTTACTTTCCCAAAGCTCTTGTTTACTGTGATCCAATTCCGAAAAATGTTGTACTTCGGGAACGGTTTCAATGTCTAGAAATAAGATGTTTTCTAAATGGAGTTTACTAATCATAACTATTTTCCTTGAGCGCAGAAATTACTATTAATAATATTACTTATCCATCATTTTGTAAGCTTCGTCAATATAAGTGAAAAAATCTGGAGAGTGAGGCCCAACACTTAGGTCCGTTTTTGCTATGAGATGCCCTAGGCGTACTACTATAAGATCATCTTCAGGGATTACAATAACCAATTGCCCTAAATGCCCTCTCATATAAAACACATCTTTGTTATTATGTGTAGCTAACCACCAGCCATATCCATATTCCGGGCTTTTTGCGAACCGAGGTTTTATGGATTTTGCAATAAATGTCGAATCTAATAATTGTTGTCCGTTCCATTGACCCTGTTGCTTGTATAATTTCCCAAAACGCGCAAAATCACGAGCATTACTTGCCACACAACAATAGGCTTTTTCAAGACCTTCTTTTTCACTGTCTATTTGCCAATAGGCTTCGTTTTCAGCCCCTAATGGTCTCCAAAAACTATCGCTTAAATAGTTTGATAATTTTACACCAGTTGCTTTCTCAATGACCATTCCTAAAAGTTGTGTATTACCACTTAAGTATTTGTAGGACTGCCCGGGTTCTTCAGTAACTTTTACGGTGAGCATCATCTTTTCTAGGTCATCATAAAAATAGGCTCTTGTCGTAATTGAAAATGGTGAATAATACGATTCGTCCCAATTGAGTCCTGAGGCCATTGAGGATAAATCGCCAACAGTCATTTTCGCTGCCAGCCCATCTTTAAATTCTGGGTAGAAATCACCAACAGGTTGATCCAAACTTTTAATTTTACCATCCATGATTGCTTTACCAAGCATAGCAGAGATCATGCTTTTGGCCATAGAAAAGGAATTACTTTTAGAGTCTTTATTAAATCCATCGTAATAATTCTCGAACCAGATACTGTCATTTTTTATAATAACATATGCAATAGTCCCTTTATCTTCGTTGAGTTTTTCAAGGACTGCTGTTTCCTTTACAGAATTGTAGTCTTTATGTAAATGCCATGCTTGACCTTCGCCATTTTCAATAGTACGGTTATCAAACTGTTTGTAATCCTCTAAGTAAGCTGTTTTATGCCCTTTTGCGTAAATTGTTCGGACGGCTTTAAGCATATAATCATAATCAAAAATATAAAGTGCTACGATTAGTAATCCAAGGAAAACGAGAATGCCTTTAAGGAGTTTTTTTAAAAATTTCATTTTTATGGGTATAAATTATTCTTAAATATAAGAAATTAGCAATTTAAAAGAGCGATTGCTGTTTGTAGGGGCTTTCGTGCTCTAGCAGCCATTGTTTTCTGTGCAATCCACCGGCATATCCGGTTAAACTTCCATCACTTCCAATGACGCGGTGACAGGGTATGATAATCCAAAGTGGATTTTTACCATTGGCTGCCGCTACTGCACGAATTGCTTTTGTGTCTCCAAATTGTTTGGAGAGGTCTAAGTATGATAAGGTTTTTCCAAAAGGAATGGTTTGTAATAAGCGCCATATGTTTTTTTGAAAATCGGTGCCTTGAGGGTTTAACTTTAAATTGAAAGTGTTACGTGAACGCTGAAAATATTCCTGAAGTTGATAGACACAGTCTTGAAGTTCTTCAGGAATGATATCTGAAATAGTTTCATTAGAATTTAAAATAGATACCGAAGCAATTCCTTCAATATCGCCACTTATTTTAGCAACTCCGAGGGGAGTGTTTATTATACAAATTTCCATCTTTTAATCGTCTGATTTATTTTCTTCAATTATTCCTAAGCGTTTCGCTCTGGTTTCCCAGCTTTTTCGCGCTAATAATTGTAGATCGGCAACATTATCACTTTCATCCATAATCTCAATCCCAAGTAAAGTTTCAATCACATCTTCCATGGTTACCAAACCACTTACTGATCCGTATTCATCAACGACCAATGCCATATGATTTTTATTTTCCACTAACTGATCTAATAATTTTGGAATGGGTATGTTTCTATTAATAACGATAATATTTCGTTTTATTTCAGACAGCTTTTTAAAATTATTATCATTGGCCATTTCTTTATAAACATCGTCTTTAAGAACTAAGCCGGTAATATTGTCTGCACTATCTTTATAAACAGGGATTCTCGAGAAACGCAGATTCTGATTGTCGTTAAAAAAGGATTCTACCGTTGAGGTCTCGTCAGCGAGTTTCATTACGGTTCTTGGGGTCATAATATCTTTGGCCATCACGTCTTTAAAAGCCAGCATATTTTTAATGACTTTGCTTTCCGATTCATGAAAAACTCCTTCATCTTCAGCAATTTGGGTCATGGCATGAAAATCTTCACGACTTAAGACACTTCCATGACCAGCTTTACCAAAGAGTTTGGTGAATAAACGGAGCACCCAAATGATACCTGTCCATGTAAAGAAAAATATGAGGCCATTTAAAATAGTAGTTGATATTCCTACGAGTTGTTTCCAGTAAGTTGCACCGATAGTTTTTGGAATAATTTCGGAGGCAATTAAAATTAAAATTGTCATTAATGCCGATACAATAAATACAGCATTTCCTTCATCATTAAATACAGATTTTGCCTGTGCCCCAACTAATATAGCACCAACGGTATGTGCGACAGTATTAAGTGTTAAAATGGCAATTAAAGGCCTGTCTACATCTTTTTTTAGTGCTTCAAGTGTTTTTGCATAGCCCTTACCTTCTGCTTTTTTAATATTTATAAAAGTAGGGGTAACACTAAGCAACACGGCTTCTAATATGGAACATAAAAAAGAAAAGAATATAGAAATGATTCCATAAAATATAAGTAAGCTCATAGTGTACTATTAAATGTCTAAATTACTAATTATTTATGACTTGATTCTCGGTTTTTGGTTTAGTATAAAACACCTGCTGTAGGGTTGGACGTATATTTAAATTGTAAATATTCCGATGTGTTCTTGAGGGGTACACCCTATTTGAAAGAAAAATAAACACCAGTTCGTGTTCAGGATCGGCCCAAACAAAAGTACCGGTAAACCCGCCATGTCCAAAACTTTCTGCACTTACTTCCGGAGCAGGGTAGGAGAGTTTTAAACTTAAAGTGTCGTTTCCTATTAAAGGCTTGTCAAACCCTAGTCCACGGCGATTGTGATTTTCTGGATATTGCATTTTTATAAACTCATTTACAGTGGCTGCTTTAAAATATTGTTTCCCGGCATAACGCCCCTTTTGTAGAAGCATTTGCATATATTTTGCCAAGTCTGTTGCGGTACCAAAAAGCCCTGCATTTCCTGAGACACCACCTAATAGTGCGGCATTCTCATCATGAACCCAGTTTGTTGTGAGGTCTTTTCTGAAAATTGAATCTTTTTCGGTAGGGACAATCGTATTACTGAAATTTTTTAAATCAGGGAGATAACCGAGGGTTTCACAACCTAATGGTTTATAAAAGTTGATTTGGAGATAAGTGGTATAGGGAACACCTGTTATATCCTCTATGAGCTGAGGGTATATTAAGGAGGCTAATCCAGAATATTTATAGGTTTTATAAAGGCTTACTTTTGATTTTGATATTTTTCTATAGACCTTATTTCTAAATCGGTTCTTAATAAATATGTTAGAATAAGCCTGTTTTGAAAAGCGTTTACTTCGTTTTGTTCTAGCAAAGCGAGATTTTAATTTCCCATTCTTTAGGACTTCATTTAAAAACACGATATAGGGTTGTAGACCAGATTGGTGTGCTAAAAGTTCTCTTAAAGTGATTTTGTTTTTGTCTTTATGACGTCTCCAGGGTTTCCAATAGTCACTAAAAGGACGGTCTAAATCTATTTTTCCTTCCTCGTATAATCTCATAAGCGCCGGTAATGGACCCGTTATTTTGGTAACTGATGCGAGGTCATAAATATCGCTTAAAGCAACTTCTTGAACATTGTCATAAGTATGATAACCATAAGTTTTATGGAAGATTATTTTACCTTGTTTTGCAACTAACAGTTGTGCGCCAGGAAAGGCTTGCTCGGCTATAGCACTTGCCATAATTGAATCTACTTTTTCATGGATTGATGTGGCATCTAGTCCAACAGATTCGGGAGAGGCATATTGCAACTGGGCATTGATAAATTGTACGTTTAATACAATGCATATACAAGCAAGGCGTAGGGTTTTTAGCATTTGTTCAAGATAAGAATTGTCATGACAAGTTAAGCAATCCATTTTAAAATGCGGGCACAAAATTTTTCTAGAACTCATTTGAAAAGCTCTAGATGCCAAAAAAATAATGAAACAAAATCCTTATCTAAGAGATTAGCTTAACGATGTCTTTAGCAAAGTAACTGGCAATAATATCGGCACCCGCTCTTTTGAAGGCGATGGTGCTTTCCATCATAATTTCATCATGATTTAACCATCCTTTTTCTGCTGCTGCTTTTATCATAGCATATTCTCCACTTACCTGATAGACTGCTACAGGAATATCAAATTCATTTTTAATATCGCGTAAAATATCCAAATAAGACATTCCAGGTTTTACCATTACAATATCGGCACCTTCATCAATATCCATTTCGGTTTCACGAAGCGCTTCATGACGATTGGCAAAATCCATTTGATAGGTTTTTTTGTCTTTTGGAATATTGACTAAATCAACTGGAGCAGAATCTAAAGCATCCCGAAAAGGACCATAAAATGCTGAGGCGTATTTAGCAGAATAGCTCATAATTCCTGTATCGGTAAAGCCTTCGTCCTCTAAAGCCTCACGAATGGTGAGGATTCGACCATCCATCATATCACTTGGGGCTACAAAATTAGCGCCAGCCTGGGCATGAGAAATACTCATTTCTGCTAGGAACTCGGCAGTCTCATCATTGATTATTTTTCCGTTTTCAATAATGCCGTCATGGCCATATGCCGAATAGGGATCCAGAGCAACATCGGTCATTACCAACATATCTGGGCATACATTTTTTACAGTTTTTATAGCACGTTGCATCAATCCATTTGGATTTAAAGCTTCTTTACCAGCATTGTCTTTGAGGTTATCAGGAACTTTTACAAATAGTAATACCGATTTTAAGCCGAGTGACCATAATAATTTGACCTCTTGCTCTAATAAATCCAGACTAAATCTGAAATAATTAGGCATGGACGCAATTTCTGCTTTAACGCCTTTACCTTCTACAACAAAAAGTGGCACTAAAAAATCGTTAGGTGTAATTATGGTTTCACGAACTAAAGCACGTACGGCCTCATTGGCTCGGAGTCTTCTATTTCTTCTTAATGGGAACATAGTTTTTTTGTTTATGGCTATGAGTTAACAATTAACAGCTTTTATTCCTTTTATACCTGTAGCACAGCCATAAAAGTAATTTATATATTGAACTTCGAATCCATTTAGCTCGAAGATTTCTTTTGCTTTCATTGAATTTTTATATTTTGAAGTGTAGACACCTAACATTTTATATGTTTGTGGGTTTCCGAGAAATAAAAACCCTAAAACAGGAATAAAATATTTTAAATATATCAAATAAAAGAGGTTCAATAATTTATTATTTGGAACAGAAACTTCCACAAAAGAAAACGAGCCATCTTTTTTTAGAATTCTCTTAATTTCTCCGGCTAATTGTTCAATTTGTATGTTTGAAAAGGTTTTCAATCCAAAACCTGAGATAACATTATCTACTGAGTTTTTTAAAATTGAATTATCGAAAACGTCTTCTTTTAATAAGGATATATTATGTTTAGGGTACTTTTGTTTTCTGCGATTAGCTCTTTTTAACATCCCGGAAGAGAAATCTAATCCAATTAATTGACCGTTTTCACCAATGGAGTTTAATATAGGTTTCCAACATTCTCCCATGCCTGTCATCAAGTCGACAACGGTTGAATTTGGTTTTATTTCAATTAAATCGACACAACGACTCCTCCATTTTTCACTAAAACCAAAAGACGTTATATAATTCATTCTTTCATAGGAACCACTCATTTTATCAAAAAGAGACTCGACAAATTTAGGATTATATAGGTCGTATTTGTTATTCAAGATTCCTAATATATTTGTCGACATTAATATTAACGTCGTCTTCGCCTTGTTGATCGAAAGGGTTTTCTAAATGAGATTGTATATTGTCTAAAGCTACTAAAATTACACTAAACAAAACGGGAACTGCAAACTGCAAACCGTAGCTAAAATTGGTAGCATTTTCGGCAAAATGAGGCCCGTAAATGATGGGTAAAATCACGATAAAAATATCACTATAGGTCCGTAGACTACGGGGTGTTCTGTATTGATAAATATGTTTAATACGTTCAAAAGAAATCATCATTTTACTCAAAAACTGATTGGAACGTGATGCTTCACCAGAAGGAAGACCATGAGACCGCATGGACTTAATAAAGGAGGATAAACCCTGAAAACTATCATAAACGCCTTTTTCATGAATTTCCAATTCATTGACAGGATGTGTGAACATGGTTTTGCAAGATTCTAATAATTGTTCTAGATGATTTTTAAGCTCGTCTTTAAGTTCTTTTGGAGGGTTTTCTAACCAATGAGAAACGGCAAAAAAGAGGGCGCGGCCATGCGCTTTTATAGATCCATATTCATCTAGAGCCACTTCACGCCGTTTATAAGCGCCTCCAATAGAAAAAACAATTGGAAAAACGATAGCGGTACTAATTAAAGTTAGTGGGAAATTTGCTTTTATATGAAAATGCAAACAGATCATGGTCGAAATAATCGCCAACGACGTTATAATTAGCGATTTTAAGTTTATAATTAAACCAACTCTTTTAATCCATTTCCACATATTATATCCAGTTTTTAGGGTGTGTTAATACGGTTACTAATTTTTCTTCTTCGCTCCCTTTTTCGGGATGATGATCATACTGCCATTGCACATGAGGCGGAAGACTCATTAAAATACTTTCAATACGACCGTTAGTTTTTAAACCGAAAAGCGTGCCTTTATCATGAACCAGATTAAATTCAACATATCGTCCACGACGAATTTCTTGCCAATTTCGTTGAGCTTTGGTATAGGTTAGGGCTTTGCGTTTTTCCACAATAGGTACGTAGGCTTCTAGGAAACTATTACCAACCTCAGTCACGAAGTTATACCAATTTTCCATGGTCATGTCTTCAGAAGTTTTGCAATAATCGAAAAAGAGGCCACCTATTCCTCGGGCTTCATTGCGATGGGCATTGTGGAAGTATTCATCACAACGTGCTTTATACTTTGGATAGAACGCCGTGTTATGTTTATCACAGGCAATTTTACAAGTACTATGAAAGTGTTCAGCGTCTTCCTCAAAGAGGTAGTAAGGGGTTAAATCTTGCCCCCCACCAAACCAACAGTCTACAACATCACCTTGATCATTATACATTTCAAAATAACGCCAATTTGCATGTACTGTTGGCACCATTGGGCTTTTGGGATGTAATACTAAACTCAATCCACAAGCAAAGAAATTGGCATCGCTAACTCCAAAATGTTTCTGCATGGTTTCGGGCAATTTTCCATGGACAGCAGAAATATTGACACCTCCTTTTTCAAAGACAGCACCATTTTCAATCACACGAGTACGCCCGCCACCACCTTCTGGACGTTCCCAAAGATCTTCTTGAAACTTCACTTGACCATCTACAGCTTCTAATTTAGAAGTGATGCTATCCTGTAGTTCTTGTATATATTGATAAAATTTATTTTTCATAGCGATTAAACCATTGATTTATTACAATAAGAGGCCTTTTCAAAGTCTTTGATGTTAACGGAAATAACAGGGACTTCTGGAAACATTCCATTTAACTTTGTTACAATTTGTCTTGAGAGATTACTCTTTTGGACGGTGTTTCGTCCTTCCATGATATAAGAAAACACATGAATAAAATCACTGGTTTCACCTCCGACAATATAGTTTTTGAAAGGGTTTAATCTCACTTTTATATCTCCTTTGGCAAATAGGCCCGTTTCATGGGCAGTATTATAAACTTCTTGTATAATCTCCATCGGTTTTTTTAATTGGGTAATACCTTCAGAGCAATCAATTATAAAGTGTGGCATGATATCAGCGAACTTAAATAGTGTTAATATTGGTTTTCGATTTTTCAGCATTAAGCAACTCGACAGTTTTAACGGTTGCAGCTGTTACCGATAAAGGTAATACTAATACAACCCCAATGACTGGAATTAATAGAAACAGCATAAATACAATGCCATTTCCTATGGCAGTACCGCGATGTTTGCGTACAAAATCTAAACTATCATTGTATTTAAAATGGCGTTCTAAGGTGTAATCCATATTACCAAATCCCGCATAGTACGCTTGTACCACAAATAATAAAAGCGAAGTTATCCATCCAATTACGGGAATAAAACTAATGATTAATATAACTAAGGTCAACCCAAGTTCCATAAAAAGGTTTCTGGTATTTATGCGAATTCCCCGCCATAATTGTTGTTGAAAAGACGTATTCCTGTGTTCTTGTTGTTCACCTAATATATGCTGTTCAATTTTTTCAGAAACAGGGCTCATGAATGGTGCCGATAGCGCCATGATAATATGTTTATAAAGCACAAGACCAACTGCAATTATTAGTATACCGCTAATAATGTTACTAATGGTTGTAAAAGTGTCTTTACCCCATTCCCATACCCAAGCCTTGGAAATTAACTGCCCTAGATTGTCAGAGAATCCATAAGCGGAGATCCCTATGGCGATGGCTGTCAGTAGACTAATCGTTATAGGAATAGAGAAATAACGCCATAATTTGAGCTTTGAAATTAATTCAAAAGCACCGGCATAAGCTTTTATTCCACGATATATTTCTTTAACCATCTTGTTTTGTGTCAATTTGGATTGGGAGAAATTTTATTTTTTTAGACCCCTCAGGGTTCTAAATCCTGAGGGGTCTAATTTAAGCTTTTTACTTTATGTTCATGAGCGACCAGGCCCTATTAAGATTAGACAGAGTATTCCTTTACGGCATCGATGAATGCCTTAGCATGGTCTAACGGGATGTTTGGCAATATGCCATGACCAAGATTTACAATGTATTTGTCTTTACCAAACTCATTAATCATTTGGTGTACCATCTTCTTTATTTCAGCTGGAGGGGATAACAATCTTGAAGGGTCAAAATTCCCTTGAAGGGTGATGTTTCCTCCCGATAAATAGCGTGCGTTTTGAGCAGAACAAGTCCAATCTACCCCTAGTGCTGAAGCATTAGATTTTGCCATTTCTCCAAGGGCAAACCAACACCCTTTTCCAAAGGCAATTACTGGCGCATCATCTTTAAGCGCTTCAATAATTTGATTGACATATTGCCAAGAGAACTCTTGATAATCGGTTGGAGATAACATGCCTCCCCAAGAATCGAAAATCTGAACGGCATCTACACCAGCTTTAACTTTAGCTTTTAAATATGCGATAGTTGTATCTGTAATTTTTTGTAATAATTGATGTGCGGCAATTGGGTTTGTAAAACAAAATTCTTTTGCTTTATCAAAAGTTTTACTGCCTTGCCCTTGTACAACATAGCATAAAATAGTCCATGGTGATCCAGCAAAACCAATTAAAGGAATATCATCGTTTAATAACTCCTTAGTTGCTTTTATAGCTTGATACACATAATCCAACTCAACATTTACGTCTGGTACAATAACATTGTCAACGCCTTTTTGATCTCTAACAGGGTTTGGTAAATATGGTCCAAAATTAGGTTTCATTTGCACCTCAATATTCATTGCTTGAGGAATGACAAGGATATCACTAAATAATATTGCTGCATCCATGCCATAACGACGAATAGGTTGTACTGTAATTTCACTTGCTAATTCAGGAGTACGACAACGTGTAAAGAAATCATATTTTTCTCGAATTGCTATAAATTCTGGTAAATAACGTCCAGCTTGACGCATCATCCAAACCGGAGGACGGTCGACAGTTTCTCCTTTTAATGCTCTTAAAAATAAATCGTTTTTTATCATATCAATTTTCCGTAAAAACGGAACTCTATTAATTCAACTTTAATATTTCAAATTATTAAACCCTGCAATGGCCTAATCTTATATATAATTTAGGTTTACCAATTCAATAACACTCTCCACTGTTGGGAGCTTGGCAACTCTTACATCTTTAAAATTCTTTTTTGCTTCGGCAGCCGTAGTTTCACCAATACAAAAAGCGATTTTGTCAGCGTTGTTTTGCGAGAGGTAACTTTTAACGGTTGAAGGACTATAAAACATAACTCCTTCTGCCTTCTCGTCAATTTTTAAGGCAGCAAATTTAGTGCTGTAGGCATCAACTTCGTTAACTGTAATATTATTTTCTGTTAGAATCTTTGGAAGATCATCTAATCTGAGGTCACTACAAAAATAAGTAACTTCAGTGCCTTCAATATAGTCCACCAAATATTCGGCTAGCTTTTTAGCATTCGGTTCAGAATGGGTTACTTTTCCAATTTTTTTCTCTACCAATCGTTTAGTACGACGGCCAACACAATAAATGTTTTTAAAGTTTAATTGATCGGAAGAAATATTTGTAATTAAAGATTCAACAGCATTTTTACTGGTAATAATTACATTTCGCATTTCAGACTTTAAAATGAAAGGCTTTATTCTGTTTGTTGCAATTTGAATAAAGTCAGCGCTTTCAACTTTTATGTCATCATGAAATAATTCTGATTGCGCATTAGTAAGTGATTTAGTAGAGAACACATTTACTTTGGTGTCTACATTTTTAAGATTGTCCATCAATCGTTTACCGCCACGATCAATAACATAATCGGCACAAAAAGCCGCCATATTATGGTGTTCTCCTAATTGTTCAACACGTTTTACTTCAATCTTCTTTGTTCCATCAGGACTTAATAGTACGCCATGAAATGAAACTTGATCTTCTTTTATATAGGCAAGGGCCCCAATTGGTGCGGTACAACCACCTTCTAAAAGCTTTAAAAACTCACGCTCAATGCTAGTGCAAATTTGTGTTTCTTCATGATTTAATTCGGCACAAATGGCTTTAATCTCCTCATTTTCTTCCATTGCCGTAATCACAATAGCGCCTTGAGCAGGAGCGGGAACCATCCAATCTAAATTAATGGCATTTTCTGGTCTTAATCCAATTCGGCCAATTCCAGCTGCGGCAAAAATTGCCCCGTTCCAGTCACTGTCTTCCACTTTTTGTAATCGTGTATTTACATTTCCTCTAATATCAACGATAGAATGTGTTGGGAATCTGTTTAGCCATTGCGCTCTACGGCGTAAACTACTAGTAGCAATAGTTGCATCCCGTTGAGATAAAAACTCTTCGTTATTTTTAAAAACAAGGGTATCATTCATGTTTCCTCGTTTTAAAACTGCTGCCTGCACAATACCTTTTGGTAAAGCGGTAGGTACATCTTTTAAGGAATGTACAGCAATATCAATGTCGTAATTTAACATTGCAATATCTAAGGTTCTCGTGAAAATACCTGTAATTCCTAATTCGTAAAGGGGTTTATTTAAAACTAAATCCCCTGTAGCTTTTACAGGAACTAACACAGACTTGTGCCCAAGTTTTTCTAGTATTTGTTGTACGGCATTTGCTTGCCATAGTGCTAATTCACTATCGCGTGTACCAATTCTTATTATTTTAGACATGTGATATAGATTCTAACTGAAACACTTTTTTAATAAGCTCAAGACTTTCTTCTGTAGAGCCATTATCATTTTTCAAATGATGTGCAAAGTGGTTGGTTATTTTTTGAATAATATTGTTACTAATTATCTCTGCTTGATTTTCGTTGAAATCAGATATTTTTTTACGTTGAGTATCTAATTCGGCAGCTTTAAAATCAAGTAATTTATGTTTTAAAGCCTTTATAGTTGGTGCAAATTTTCGCGTTTCTAACCAACTGTTAAATTCTGATTTTATCTCTTCTATGATTACTTCAGCATGTGGGATCTGTGCTTTTCTTTTTTCTAAAGTTTTATCGGTGACTTGTGATAAATAATCCAAATGAACTAAAGAAACATTCTCGAGATCTTCAACATTTTGATTTACATTTTTAGGTATAGATAAATCTAAAATTAAAAGCTCTTTATGATTCTGGATAATATGTTTATCAACTGTGGGGTTTTGTGCTCCTGTGGCAACTATTAAGACATCCGATTTATTGATTTCTTCCTGTAAATTAGCATAATCCTTAACAATTAAGTCAAACTTTCCAGCAATTTTTTCAGCCTTGTTTTTAGTTCTATTAATTAAGGTGATATGTTTGTTTTTGGTATGCTTTACCAAGTTTTCACAGGTGTTTCTGCCAATTTTACCAGTTCCAAAAAGTAAAATATTTTTATTCGAGATATCTTCAACATTATCAAAAATGTATTGCACCGACGCAAAGGATACCGACGTGGCCCCTGATGAAATTCCGGTTTCAGTTTTAATTCGTTTACTCGCTTGAATAACCGAATTCACCAAGCGTTCTAGAAATGCATTTAATAAGCTGTACTTTTTTGAAATTTTGGCACTTACTTTTAACTGGCTTATAATTTCGAAGTCACCAAGTATTTGACTATCTAATCCCGAGCCAACTCTAAACATGTGTGAAACGGCATCATTGTTTTTATAAACGTATGCAACTTTTTGAAATTGATCAACGGTACCTTTAGTATTATCGCAAAGTAATTTTATAAGTTGAAAGGGGTGTTGTGCAAATCCGTAAATTTCAGTTCTATTACAAGTTGAGGTTACAATTAAACTCTCAACATTATTTTCTTTGGCTTGTTCTAATAAATCGAGTTTAGACGATTCGTCTAAACTAAAGTGACCCCTAATTTCAGCGTCTGCTTTTTTATAACTTAAACCAATGGCATAAAAGGTGTTTCCTTTAGAAATATTATACTCTTCCATTTGCGATCTTTCAATTATGGGGACAAAAATATATTGATAGATACTAAAAAAATAACGCTCAAGGAACTTTTAGTATCGTTTGTGGTTTTTTAAAGATATTTTTTAATATTATATGATAAATGTCATACTTTTGCCCTAGAATCAAGTGTTTTTAAACATTTTATCTAGAATGAATCTAAATAGTAATAATAAAAATATCAATATGGGTGACTCAAAAAATGTCGCTAAAGGTTCCTTTGAGGAAACAGAAGTTGATCCTGAGTTTTTAATTTTAGCATGTCGTAATGATAGTGATGAGAGTCAAGCCGTTGAACGTGATATAGATAACGATTTTATACAATTTCACTTTTGTATTAAAGGGGCCATTAAATTTAATTTTAATGCGGGGAGATACACACTAAATATTGTTGAAGAAAATTCCTTATTGTTGTATAACCCACAACGAAATCTTCCAATAAATCTTGAAGTAAAAGCAAACTCCTGGCTGATTACTATTCTAATTTCTATTAAAAAGTTCCATGGATTATTTTCTCAAGAAGCCGATTATATAACGTTTTTGAGCGAGGAAAATAAGGACAAGAAATATTATAAAGACGGAAAAATTTCGCCA
This sequence comes from uncultured Bacteroidota bacterium, assembly GCA_913062555.1. GTDB lineage: Bacteria > Bacteroidota > Bacteroidia > Flavobacteriales > Flavobacteriaceae > CAJXVU01. The sequence continues at coordinate 43,339 of CAJXVU010000015.1, read as the reverse complement.
TCAATGGCCATTGTGCTGAATCAAATAATAAATTTTAATCTTAATCAATCTATAAGAAATCTCTATTTTAAAGGGAAAGCATATGAACTCTTGAGTTTATACTTTAACAGAAGTGAAGATGCAAATATTGAACAGTGTCCTTTTTTGGTTGATGAAACCAATGTAGATAAAATTAGAAAGGCAAAGGATATTGTGATCTCTAGAATGGCAGAACCTCCGAGTTTACAGGAATTGGCTGACGAAATAGATTTGAATTTAAAGAAGCTTAAGGAAGGTTTTAAACAAATATATGGAGATACCGTCTATAGTTTTTTGTTTGACTATAAAATGGAAGTGGCGAGAAAATTATTAGAATCAGGAGAGCATAATGTTAATGAAGTTGGATTAAAAGTTGGATATAGTACCGCTAGTCATTTTATTGCAGCCTTTAAAAAGAAATACGGAACAACTCCCAAAAAATATACCCAATCCGTAAATTAGCAGATATGACTCAAACATTTAATTGGAAAGCGTCTTTGTTTTCAATAGTATCATTTATAATTTTTTCTTCATGTAGCTTAAAAGACGAGGTGCTTGTGTTTACTAAAACTCAAGGATATAGGCATGAATCGATAGAAGTTGGAGTGGAAAGTATTAAAGCTATAGGTTTGGAACAGGGTTTTAATGTTAGTCATACGGAAGATGCTAATATGTTTAGTTCAGAAAAATTAAAACAATTTGATCTGGTTATATTTTTAAGTACTACAGGCGATGTTTTAAATGAAAATCAGCAAACAGCTTTTGAAGAGTATATTAAAAACGGAGGGAGTTACATGGGCATTCATGCTGCAGCTGATACTGAATACGATTGGCCTTGGTATGGAAAATTAGTAGGGGCTTATTTCATGAGTCATCCAAAAATTACTGAAGCTGAAATTATTAAAGTAAACAATTCACATGTATCATGTATGCATCTACCAGAGCGTTCCGTACGTAAAGATGAATGGTATAATTATAAAAATATTAATCCAGAAATAAATGTGCTCTTAAATTTAAATGAAGCTTCTTATGAAGGTGGAGAAAATGGAACAAACCACCCAATCGCTTGGTATCATGAACATGAGGGAGGTCGGTCTTTTTATACAGGAGGAGGGCATACTAAATCGTCTTATAGTGAACCTGGATTTAGACGGCATTTACTCGGAGGCATTTTATATTGTTTAGGAAACTAAATAATTAGTTAAAAAATTAAAATAATTAATGAAAGGAATTCTATTAGTTAATCTAGGTTCTCCTGATAGTCCGGAGCCTAAAGATGTGAAAAAATATTTAGGGGAGTTTTTAATGGATAAACGGGTTATTGATGTCCCGCTTTGGGCCAGAATATTACTCGTTAAAGGTATTATTTTAAACACAAGACCAAAAGCTTCAGCGGCAGCTTATAAAAAAATATGGTGGGAAGACGGGTCTCCTCTTATTGTGCTGTCTGAAAGATTGCAACAAAAAACACAAAAACAAGTTGATTATCCCATTGCACTTGCCATGCGTTATGGAAGTATGACCATTATGGATGGGCTTCAAGAATTGGTTGATAAAGGTGTAGATGAGGTATTGGTGATGCCTTTATATCCGCAATTTGCCATGGCAACTACAGAAACCATTGTAGTATTGGCAGAAGAAATACGTCAAAAATATTTTCCAAAGTTGAAAATGACATCGCTACCGGCGTTTTATAACAATCCTGATTATATTACTGTACTTGCAAATTCAATAGAGAAGTCACTTAAAAACAAAGTCTATGATCATCTTCTCTTTTCGTATCACGGTGTACCAGAGCGGCATATAAAAAAAGGGGATATCACGAAATCACATTGTAAAATTGACGGAAGTTGTTGTGCAACGGCCTCCAAAGCACATGAGTTTTGTTATCGCCACCAGTGTTATGAGGTAACCCGATTGGTTGCCGAAAAATTGCGGCTAAACGAAGGGGCGTATTCAACATCATTTCAATCACGTCTCGGGTTCGATCCATGGTTACAACCTTATACCGATAGAACAATCGAGCGATTGGGAAAAGAAGGACTCAAAAACATGGCTATTGTAACTCCTGCTTTTGTAAGTGATTGTTTAGAGACTCTTGAGGAAATTGCAATGGAAGGTAAAGAAATATTCCAGGAAATGGGAGGCGAAAAATTCACAACGGTTCCTTGTTTGAATGATGATGATGCTTGGGTTGCGTTATTGGCGAAATGGATGAATACTTGGAGTTCTTAAAAAGAGTTAAAATTGCCCTCAATTAGGGGGGTATAATTTTTAATTCTTACATTTAATTCATCATAACCAAACCAAAAAATTAACATGCGATTATCAACCCTATTCCTAGCAATAGCTTTATTGCTATGTAGTCACACCCAAACCGAAGCTCAAAACATTAATGAAAACCAATACAAGGCACTAGAATACAGGCAAATAGGTCCGTTTCGAGGCGGCCGAAGTGCCGCTGTAACTGGCGTCCCCAATCAGCCAAATCTATACTATTTTGGCTCTGCTGGAGGAGGGATTTGGAAAACAACTGATGGCGGACGTGCTTGGGAAAATATTTCTGACGGCTTTTTTGGTGGAAGTATTGGAGCGATCACAGTTTCAAAAAGCGACCCCAATGTTATTTATGTCGGTGGAGGAGAAAAAACAGTTAGAGGAAATGTATCTTCAGGATATGGTATTTGGAAATCTGTTGATGCAGGAAAAACCTGGACGTCATCAGGATTAAAAAGTTCAAGACATGTACCAAGAATAGCAGTACACCCTTCCAATTCCGATATTGTCTATGCAGGTGTTTTAGGAAACATCTATAAACCAACAGACGAAAGAGGTGTTTATAAAAGTACCGATGGCGGGAAAACATGGCGCAAAACTTTATTTGCTAATGCAAATGCTGGGGTCGTCGATCTAGTTATCGATCCAAAAAACCCTAGAATTTTATATGCTTCTACCTGGAGAATACAACGTACACCCTATAGTTTAAGTTCTGGTGGTGAAGGATCAGCATTATGGAAAAGTACCGATAGCGGAGAAACCTGGAAAGAAATATCTGCTAACAAAGGATTTCCAACAGATACATTGGGAATTATTGGAGTAACGGTGTCACCTGTAAATAATCAACGCGTATGGGCCATTGTAGAGAACAAAGAAAAAGGAGGATTGTATAGAAGTGAAGATGGAGGAGAAACTTGGTCACAGGTAAATAGTGAACGTAAACTACGTCAACGGGCATGGTATTACACACGTTTATATGCAGATACTAAAAATGTAGATGTTGTTTATGTGTTAAATGTACGTTATCATAAAAGTACCGATGGTGGAAAAACTTTCAGCACACATGGCGCGCCACATGGCGATCATCATGATCTTTGGATTGCCCCCGAAAACCCGGATAGGATGATTATTGGGGACGATGGTGGAGCTCAGATAACTTATGATTCTGGTGAAACATGGAGTACCTATCATAATCAGCCAACATCACAATTTTATCGCGTAACTACAGATAATCATTTTCCGTATAGAATTTATGCAGCGCAACAAGATAATTCAACAGTAAGAATTGCTCATAGAACAGATGGTAGATCGATTAGTGAAGATGATTGGGAAAGTACTGCCGGAGGAGAATCAGCTCATATTGCTGTGGACCCAGAAGATAATGATATTATTTATGGCGGTAGTTATGATGGCTTTTTAACTCGTGTAAATCATAAAACGGGAACAGTAAGAGCAATTAATGTTTGGCCAGATAATCCAATGGGGCATGGCGCTGAAGGTATGAAATATCGTTTCCAGTGGAATTTTCCAATTATATTTTCAAAACATAATCCAAATCGATTATATACCTTTTCTCAAAGTGTCCATGTGACTGAAAATGAAGGGCAATCCTGGAAAATTATTAGTCCGGATTTAACTAGAAATGATCCTGAAAAATTAAAATCTTCGGGAGGACCAATTACTCAGGATAATACATCAGTTGAGTATTATTGCACCATTTTTGCAGCTCAGGAATCACCTGTTACAGAAGGCTTATTATGGGTCGGTAGTGATGATGGACTGGTTCATGTTACCAGAAATGGAGGTCAATCTTGGGAGAATGTAACGCCAAAAGGAATGCCAGAATGGATGATGATAAATAGTGTTGAACCAAGTACTTTTGACGCAGGGACCTGTTATATAGCGGGGACAAAATACAAAACAGGTGATTTTGCACCTTATTTATATAAAACCACAAACTACGGAAAGTCTTGGACAAAAATTACGAATGGGATTAATCCAGAACATTTTACAAGGGTGCTTCGTGAAGATCCTAAGCGTAAGGGGCTATTATATGCAGGAACGGAAACAGGAATGTATATCTCTTTTAATGATGGAAAAAACTGGAAACCATTTCAGTTAAACTTACCAATAGTTTCAATTACAGATTTAACTATAAAAGACAATAGTTTAATTGTTGCTACTCAAGGAAGGAGTTTATGGATGATTGATGATTTAACCGTAATTCATCAATTGTTTAATGCCGATCAAAGCGCTAATATTTTATTCAAGCCAAAGGATACTTATCGCATGAGAGGTGGTAGCCGAAAAGGGAGTAAAACAGCAGGAACTAATCTTCCAAGTGGAGTAATCACTTATTTTAACGTGAAAAAATTCGACGAAAAAGATGAGGTTTCCTTAACTTATTTTGACACTAAAGGAGACACTATTAAAACGTTCAGCACAAAAAATAAAAAGAAGGATAAACTAAAAGTAAAAGAAGGAGCTAATCAATTTGTTTGGAATATGACCTATGATGGCGCTGAACAACTTAAAGGCATGATTTTTTGGTGGGCAAGCTTTACTGGGCCTAGAGCTATTCCAGGGCAGTATAAAGTAAGTCTAAACGTAAATGGCGAATCAATTTCGAAGCCATTTACAATTTTAGCCGATCCTAGAGCTGAAAGTACTTTAACAGACATGGAAAATCAGTTTGCTTTTATCAAAGATGTCAATAAAACCATGGATAATGCACATAAATCGATTAAAAAGATTCGCAAAATTAATGAGAAGTTGAGTGCATTTGCAACCCAATATAAAGATAATGAAGAGGTAAAAGATCTTGTTGAAAAAGCTAAAAGTTTAAAAGAAAAGTTTTCAGAAATTGAAAAAGCCTTATATCAAACTAAAAATAGAAGCGGGCAGGATCCATTAAATTTCCCTATTCGATTAACAAACAAATTGGGACACTTAAATTCATTGGTAAGTATGGGTGATTTTGCTCCTACCGAGCAGGACATTGCAGTAAAAAACGAGTTGTCAAAACAAATTAACAATCAACTTGCTGCTTTTGATATTCTTGTAAATGATGAAATCAACGCATTTAATGCGACATTCAATACAAAAAAACTGAATTATTTATTTGTAGAAGATTAATAAAAACACTCATCGATCCCACTCGAAGTGATTCGCTGAGGTTATATAACTTAGGGTCACCTCGAGTGGAGTCGAGATAAAATAATTAAGAATGGAACTATATAATTATATAAAAGCATTGCACCTTATTTTTGTAATCACCTGGTTTGCTGGGTTATTTTACATTCCGAGATTGTTTGTATATCAAATAGAGTCTTTTTATAAACCCTCTCCTGAAAAGGAAATTCTTGGAAAACAATTAAAACTTATGGCAAAACGCCTTTGGTTTATCATCACTTGGCCATCAGCTATTTTGGCTACTATCTTTGCAATATGGCTCATAATTTTAATTCCAGTATGGCTACAGCAATCATGGATGTTGGTTAAGCTGGGGTTTGTGGTTTTACTCATATTATACCATGTTAAAACACATTATATATTCAAACAATTGCAAAATGATGATGTGCGATATACCTCCAAGTATATGCGCTTTTGGAATGAAGGATCAACATTAATTTTATTTTCAGTGGTGTTTTTGGTGATTCTAAAGGATAGTTTTGATTGGATTTTTGGAGTTGTTGGCATATTTGTGCTATCGCTGTTGTTGATGTTGGGAATTCGATGGTATAAGAAAATTAGAGCCCGAAATCCTAAAGCTTAAATAGCTTTAAAGGCATTGTGAAGATTTTGGTTTTTAGAAAAAATCCAAATGTCTTTGGCTTAATTATTGTTATATTTATGTCTTAAATTCTCTTAATGGCTGCAAGAAGACTCTCTTTACGCTCACGTATTTTTTTGTATATGATTTTGTTGGTGGTTGTGGCTTCAATACTTATTGCTGCGGTCACGATTTATCAGTACAATGAGCAGTCTAAAGATTACCATAAACAACGATTAATACGTAAAGAAAGGCAAATTTTGTCTAGTATAGATTTTGTATTACGGCAAACTACTTACGAAAGAAGTACAGAACGACTTGGGTTAATATTTAAAGATAAAATTTACGAAATCGCAAAAAATTTGAATGTTGACTTTAATATTTATGATTTAGGGGGAACACTGATGAAAAGTTCTAAATCAGATTTTGAAACAGACTCTCTGGTTAAATGCATGTCTTCAGAAGCTCTAAATCAATTAAATCAAAGTATAGGGAAACGTTATGTTGAAAAAGACCAACAAATTGGAGGAGATTTTCAGTCTTCTTTTACCGTTTTTTCCGATTTTAATGCCAAACCCTTAGGGATATTAAATGTGCCATATTTTGAGGACGACTCCTTTAATGAAGCCGAATTAAAAGCGTTTTTAGTGCGTTTGGGTTATGCCTATTTTGCCTTGATCTTGATGGCCATTGCTATGGCCTATTTTGTGTCCAAATATATTACACGTTCACTAAAAACAATTAGTGATAAAATGAATGTTACGCGGTTGGAGAAACGCAATAAAAAGATCGAATTGAAAGGCGCAAGTGAGGAAGTCTCTGCTTTGGTTGAATCCTATAATAGTATGATAGATGAACTTGAAGAGAGTGCTGTTCAGCTCGCGACAAGTGAACGGGAACAAGCCTGGCGTGAAATGGCAAAACAGGTAGCACATGAAATTAAAAATCCGCTGACTCCAATGCGCTTGACGGTTCAAAGTTTTCAACGAAAGTTTGATCCGAATGATCCTATAATACTTCAAAAAGTAGATGAATATTCTAAGACACTAATCCAACAAATTGATACGATGAGTTCCATAGCTTCAGCGTTTTCAAACTTTGCTAAAATGCCAGAGCAAAAAAATGAAACCCTTAATGTTGTTGAAGTTATTGACTTAGCTTTAGATATTTTTACTGAAACGGATATTACTTTTAAGTCTAGCAAAAAAGAGATTATTGCTAATTTTGATAGAACCCAGCTTATAAGGGTAGTTACCAATTTGGTGAAAAATGCGATTCAGGCAATTCCAGAAGAAAGGATTCCAAAAATAGATGTTAAAGTATTTGATCAAGAGAATGATATCATATTTACGGTAACCGATAATGGCAATGGAATTAATGAAGAGAACATACCCAAAGTATTTGAGCCTAAATTCACAACAAAAACGAGTGGTATGGGATTAGGCTTACCAATGATGAAAAATATTGTGGAAACTTATGGAGGAAGTATTACTTTTACATCTGAGGAAGATGAAGGCACAACTTTTAAAGTAACATTCCCTAAGGAATAAGCGTTATTTCAGTGTTATATTAAGTGTGTTTAAGTAAAAACAGGAATATCAATAAAGCAGGAATCATGAATTATCAAAATATACTTTCCGTATCAAAAAATGGAATTACAACAATTACAATTGACCGCCCTTCAAAGTTAAATGCCTTAAATAAAGACACAATTGACGAATTACATCAGGCATTTTCAATTGCAAATCAAGATAAAAACATCAAAGTTATAATTATTACAGGAAGTGGTGACAAGGCTTTTGTTGCTGGTGCCGATATTAGTGAGTTTGCCGATTTTGATGTGGAAGAAGGTTCTAACCTGGCAGCACAAGGACAAGAATTGCTTTTTGATTTTATAGAGAATTTAGAGACTCCGGTAATTGCAGCTATAAATGGATTTGCCCTTGGTGGAGGCTTAGAGCTTGCTATGTCTTGTCATTTTAGAGTCGCAAGTACTAATGCAAAAATGGGCTTGCCAGAGGTTTCTTTGGGGGTTATTCCAGGCTATGGTGGGACTCAGCGATTACCGCAATTAGTTGGTAAAGGGCGTGCTATGGAAATGATCATGACCGCGGGTATGATTGATGCTAACCAAGCTTTGGCATATGGTTTGGTAAATCACATCCAGGCACAAGAGGAATTATTAACGGTTTGTGAAAAAATTGCAATAAAAATATCGCGAAATTCTTCAGTGGCAATAAGTGCTGCAATAAAGGCGATTAATGCCAACTTTAAGGATGGTATAAATGGATTTGGGGTTGAAATAGAAGAGTTCGGGAACTGTTTTGGAACTGAAGATTTTAAAGAAGGTACTACAGCATTCCTCAACAAACGAAGAGCCAATTTTCCTGGGCAATAAGTGTTGTTGCGTATTAATTTTGTAATTGCATAAATGCAATCTACCCTTTTTTATTCTATACATGAAATTGTAATATCTCGATTGTTTTTTAACATTTTTCACGAAAAATAATAATTCCATAAATCAAATTTCATTTTTGAAGTTATTTCTTTTAACAAATATTTAACCCAAATGGCGTTAAACCATAAGACACATTTGCGGTCTAACTTGCAAAAAATAATACTTGAGAATTCTGATAATTTATAAGAATTTTTAACACAAATTTATCGCCTTAACATACAATGTTAGTAAGAAATAACTTAAGTTTGTTGATGTGCGTTAATTGAAACACTTTTTAAACCTATGATTATCAAAAAATTAACACTGCTATTGTTTATCTGCTTTACTTGCACTGTTTTTGGCCAATACGAAGTTACAATTGAAGCTTTTGTAATGGATAATAACACGAAACAACCACTAGAATTTGCAAACATTGATTTCCATGGAAAAAACATAAAAGCAATTAGTGGGTCAGATGGAAAATTTACTTTAGTTTATGATGAGGAGGCCATTGGAGATGCAGATGTTTTTCAATGTAGTGCTTTTGGTTATGAAACTTTAAATGTAAAAGTGGGGCTCCTATTTAAGTTACTTACTAATTCCAATAAAATATTTCTTAAACCCAAAGCATTTATTCTGGGCAAGTCCGAGGAGATGAAAGGGAATATAAATGGAACAGTCGTCAATGCGTCTGGACCAATACAAAGCGCTACCATTAGAGTGAAAAATAGCTTTAATGAAGTTCAAACCAATGTTGATGGCAATTTTAAAATTGATGCACAGGAAGGAGATGTTTTGGTAATAAATTACCTAGGGATGCTAGAAAGGCAAATTGTGGTCTCAAATGGAACCACGATAAACATTGAACTTCAGTCGGATGGTGAGCTTTTGGATGAAGTTTTACTTGAAGGGGAGAAGAAAGTTGAAAATATTGTAGAGACTGGTCTTGGGAAGAAAAATTCTGATGCTGTTGGCTACGCTGTAAATACAATTAGTTCGGAGGATATTAGTGCCGGGGCACTAAATTTGGCCGATGTTATTGTTGGAAAATTTGCAGGAGTACGGGTTGTAGGGCTTAATGTAGGATATACTTCCCCTAAAGTTATTATTAGAGGCGGTGGAGGATCTATGAATAATCCCATCCCAGCAATTTTTGTTGTAGATGGAATGATTTATGAGGAAATGCCTGAATTTTTGGATATTCAACATATCGATAAAATAACAATATTAAAATCGGTAAGCGCAACGAATAGATTTGGATCTGTAGGTTCTGGAGGCGCGTTTTTAATAAAAATGAAGCTTGGCATTCCTATTATTGAAAAGCCTGTTAATGAGGCTCTAATAAAAGGAAATAAATATGTCGAGGATCTTGCATTCATTAATTCGACACAAGTAACACCTCCATATATTGTTCAATTAGAACGGGCTCATTCTTATGAGGAAGCTTTAAAATTGTACAGCACCCAAAAACGATATAATAAACAATTAAGTATCCCCTATTTTATTGATGTTAGTGAATATTTTATGAAGTGGGATAAAAGCTTTGCTTATGAAATCTTATCTAAAATTGCTCAAGTAGCCTATAAAAATCCAAAAGCCTTAAAAATATTAGCCTATAAACTGGAGGAAATTGGAAAGCTGGAAGAGGCAAAACAGGTATATCAACGTATAGCAATATTACGTCCTGAACACGCACAGTCCTATCGTGATTTGGCCCTTATTTATGAGGCTAATGGTAATTATGAGGATGCGATGGAATTGTATGGAGTAATGTTGAACAACACCATTGAAGGGGTGGATTTTTCAGGTTTGGATAAGGCCATTAATAATGAGCTCAAACATTTGTTAGCTGTACATAGAGAAAAAATAGATTGTTCTCGTATTGATGCTGAATTTTTGAAGGCAAATTTTAAATATGATCTACGGATAGTTTTCGATTATAATGATCCTAATACAGAGTTTGATTTACAATTTGTAAATCCGAAAAAGAAATTCTTCAAATGGTCACATACCAAATTTGATAATAGAGAACGATTACTCGATGAAATTAAGAATGGTTATCATAGTGAAGAATTTGTTATCGATGATGCAAAAGCAGGTGAGTGGATTATAAATATTGAGTGTTTGAGTGAAGAGCCACCAATGAATCCAACCTATTTAAAATATACGGTTTATAAAAATTATGGTCTTCCAACTGAAAGCAAAGAAATTAAACTTGTTAAGCTATATCAGCAACAACAAAAAGTGACCTTAGATAAATTTTTATACCAATAATTAGAGGCTTTTTTCAAATACAATTTTAGTTTGATTAGAATCATTGGTGTAAAATTTCACGATATCAAATCCATTTTTAAGATTCAAAATCATCATGGGTTTAAAATGATTCATAGATTTAGTTCTTAAAATTTTATATCCATTTTGTTTGGCATAATCTTCTTGCATATGGGTCATTCGATTTGCAATACCAAGGCGACTAAATTCTGGTAATACCCCACCAACACAGCTGTAGAAGATATTGTCATCGTAAGGATATCCTATTTTAAACCCATTAATTTCTGCTCGCTATATGCCAAAAGAGACAGCGATTTGAATTCCGATTTAAAGCGGGTTTCAAAAAATGAAATATCAGCATCTTCAAATATCTGAACATAAAGCTGTAAGAGGTCTTTAAAAATTTTTGAAACGGGAAAACTCTCAATGTTTTTGTAATAGAGGTTATTTTTTACCATCCCATTCTGCATAAAACTGATCTAAATATAATTCCATAAACTGATGCCGTTTTTCCGCAATTCGGCGCCCAGTTTTAGTATTCATTCGATCTTTAAGTAGCAGCAGTTTTTCGTAAAAATGATTTATGGTTGGTGCTGTTGAAGATTTGTATTGGGCTTTAGTCATATCCATTTTAGGTGCTATAGAAGGGTCAAATAACTTTCTGTTTTTATAACCACCATAATTAAAACATCTAGCAATACCTATAGCCCCAATAGCATCTAATCTATCTGCATCCTGAATAACATCTAATTCAACAGAATGAAACTCTTGTAGATTATTTCCCCCTTTAAAAGAGATATTTTCTATGATTTTAATAACATGCTCAATATCGACGCTATCTACATCCTGCTTAAACAAAAATTCACGTGCCAGCTTAGGGCCAACGGTTTCATCGCCGTCATGAAATTTACTATCTGCAATATCGTGCAATAGAGCACCAAGCGAAACAACTAGCGTATTTACAGATTCACTTTTGGCGATGAGTATCGAATTATTATAAACCCTTTGAATGTGAAACCAGTCATGACCCCCTTCAGCATGTTCAAGCTGGTGTTTTACGAAGTCAATAGTTTCTAAAATAAGTTTTTCTGTATTCATAATGGATTAAAATTAAAAAATCCTTTCGAAAGGGAAAGGATTTTTTATTAATCTTATAATTTTGCTGGTTCTACCCATTTAAACTGAAATGAGTTTTCTGGAATAATTACTCTTTCCGTGACACGCATCATTCTAGCAGGGAGCTTCATTAAATAGTCTCTTGCTTTTTCAGCTTCGTCAGTTAGACTTGTAATTTTATCAATTTCCCAACGATTAATAAGTTTTTCGAGAATATCAACATAATCCTTAGCCGTATAAACACCAATACGTTGAGCGGTATTTGAAAACTCTTCAAAAGCAGATCCTATTTTCTCACCAGACTCTCTTAAAAATACGGCGGGCATTGTTATTTTTTGTTTCATCATATAGTGAAAAGCCATCATCATTTGACTAGGGTCAACTTCAAAAATACGTTCAACAAATTCACTATAGGCATGATGGTGTCTCATTTCGTCTCCAGCAATGATTTTACACATTTTACTGAGCTGTTTATTCCCCCTCTTTTTTGCTAATTTCGCTACGCGATTATGCGAAATATAGGTGGCTAATTCCTGAAAGCTGGTGTATACAAAATTCTTATAAGGATCTCTATCTGTACCAATGTCAAAACCATCGGCGATTAGATACTGAGTGGTTTTTTCAATCTCTTTCATATTTACTCTTCCAGAGAGGTAGAGGTACTTACTAAGCACATCACCATGTCTGTTTTCTTCAGCGGTCCAATGTCTCACCCATTTAGACCAGCCATTAGGACTTCCTTGATTAACACCTTCTACGTCCATAAGCCAAGATTCGTAAGTAGGGAGCGCTTCCTCAGTAATCATGTCTCCAATTAATACGACCCATAGATCATATGGTAATTCTTTTGCAAGCTCACGAATTTCTTTGACCTCTTCAAAAAAACTGTCCTTTTCAGAATTTGGCAAAAAATCGGTAGGTTGCCAGATACTATCTATAGGGATGAGGTATTTTTCAATTAAAGAGTCTACATCTTTTTCTAGAAGTTGCATTACTTCTAACCTAACATTCTTTAATGACATAACTATTTTTTAATGGTTAATATGGTTTTTAATAGTAGATTCTATACTATCAACAAGTTTGTCCTTATCTGCGAAATTAGCGATTTTTAAGGGCTTATGTACTGTAAATTTGATATGAGTTCCAATTCCCATTGGAAATTTTCCGTATTGTTCTGTTTTCCATGAATCATTTATTGATATTGGGACTACAATTGCCGAAGGAATTTCTTTAAACAAGGTTAATAATCCACGGGTTTGAAATTTTCTGGGCGCCCCGTTTTTACTCCGTGTACCTTCAGGAAATATAACAGCAGCTCGATTGTTACTTTCAATATATGCTGAAAAATCTTTTATCGCAGTTATCGCTTGTCTTGGGTCTTTCCTGTCAATTAATACCGAGCCACCATGGCGTAAATTATATGAGACACTCGGAATGCCTTTTCCAAGCTCTTTTTTGCTAATAAATTTGCAGTGGTGTTTACGCATGTACCACATTATGGGGGGGATGTCGAAGGTACTCTGATGGTTTGCAATAATAATTAAGGGCTGATTAACATCAATAGTATGTGGATTATTAAAGTTAAAACGTGTTCCTAAAACATTATGACAGCGCATGAGAAAAAACTGAAGGAAATCCACACTTTTCTTATGTGCCTGATAACCAAAAACATTAAAACAAAACCATTGTATAGGGTGAAATATTACAAGTGTTAAACCAAAAAGGAGATAGTATATTATTGTTAACGGGTATGATAAAATTTTTCGCATGTATTCATAGAATTAATTCAACACCAAATAAGATCTCATTTTGAAATTAGACAAGAATCAAAAAAACCACGAATAACGTGGCTTTTAAGAGTATTTATTTATTGAAACTAACAATGTTCGTTATAAGCATCAATCATATTTTCAGCAATTAATTGGGCTGGACGACCTTCAATGTGGTGACGTTCTAGCATATGAACTAATTCGCCATCCTTGAATAAAGCCATACATGGCGAACTTGGAGGAAAAGGAATCATATATTCTCTTGCTTTATTTGTTGCCTCAGCATCAACCCCTGCAAATACAGTAACTAAGTGATCTGGACGTTTTTCATTTTGGATGCTCATGCTAGCTCCTGGACGTGCGTTAGCAGCGGCACAACCACAAACAGAATTTACAACAACTAAAGTTGTCCCTTCTTTTGCTATCGCAATGTCTACTGCTTCAACAGTATGTAATTCTTCAAAACCAAAACGAGTTAAATCTTCACGCATTGGTTTTACTAATTCTGCTGGATACATATGTTTAAAATTTATGTTTAATAATTATAACACAAAGATACGGAATTGTGTAACATATTAGCGTTATGATCAACTAACAAATATTATATTTACTCATAATTAAAATCTATTACTTACATGAGTTTTTCAAAATGGATAGGAGCATCATTAGGATGGTCGTTTGGTGGGCCAATAGGCGCAATTCTTGGTTTGGCATTAGGGAGCGTTGTAGACGCAGTCTCTGGTGGTGAAACAAAACGATATACAACGGGAAGAAGAACTGGACAAGCTAGAACTCAATCGGGAGATTTTGAAATTAGTTTACTAATATTATCTTCAATTGTTATAAAAGCCGATGGAAAACAAGATCAGCGGGAGTTAGATTTTGTTCGCCAACAATTTGTAGGAATGTATGGAAAAGAACGCGCCAATCATGCCTTTAAATTGTTTAAAAACATTAATGAACAAAATAATATTTCTACACGGCAGGTCTGTCTACAAATAAGACAAATGATGGACCATCCAGCACGCTTGCAATTGATGCACTTTTTATTTGGGATCGCCAAAGCCGATGGTGTTGTTACCGAACAGGAAGTGAATGTTATTCATAGTATTGCGGGTTATTTGGGGATTAGCCCAAGAGATTATGAAAGCATTAAAGCGATGTTTTATAGCAGTACTAACAATGCGTATAAAATATTAGAAATTGATAAATCAGTTACTGATGCTGAAATTAAAAAAGCCTATCGTAAAATGGCAAAAAAATACCATCCTGATAAGGTGATGCACTTAGGAAAAGAACACCAACAAGGGGCAGAAGCCAAGTTTAGAGAAGTACAAGATGCTTATGAACAATTGCAGAAAGAACGCGATTTTTAGGTTGATTTCATAAAAAAGAGACTGCCTTTTCAAGCAGCCTCGATTAATAATTATTATACAGGTATTGTTCCAAACGGGATTTTAAAAATAAGTACTAAACCCAAATAGCCAAGCTGTTGTTTTTGCCGCAGGATTGTTTAATATGTCTTTTTGTAATTGGTATCTGTAATTGAGTCTAAACACGGTTTGTGACGAGGGTCTGAAACTAATAGCTGGAGTTATGGCCCAAAGTTGATCGCCTATATCGGTATTTGTCTCGTTAAATGTGCCAATATTCCAGTCAACATAATCCAAACGTGCGGCTAGATTTAGGGTTGCATTTTTCCAATTTAATATGTTGCGTTTTAATATGGGTTGTACCACATCTACAAAAGCACCAAATTGCTTCGTACCATATTGTTGGGTAAATGTTTCTGGAACATCCACTTTTATAAATACGACTTCCCCAACAATATAAGTCCCTGTTTTTTTAAGGGTTGTTTTTAGGTCTATAGCGAAAACATCAACCCTTCTTTTTTGGTCTAAAATAAGGCCATCTTCTTCAAATTTATTGTAAACACCACCCATGTATGAAAATCCGATTTCCCCAAGATTTCTGTTTTTAATAGCAATTTTACCGGTAAACAATGCTTTTCCATTGTTACTTTCTTCAAAGCGTTCGTCATTATTCTTTGCTGCCGGAAGAAAAGTTTTATTATCTTCATTATTGATAATATTATTATCAAAGCCATTGGTAAGATACATTTCATAACCTAAAATCCAATTGTTCTTGTGTGTCTTTCCATAGATGCCAAACCCTGCATTAGACCAGGTTGCAGGTAATAAATTAACTGCCACATCAGGGCGTTCTACAAATTCCCATTTTGGACCGTCGTGGTTTTGGTTAAATGCACCAATAGGATTCATGATAATTCCACCTCTAAAATTTAAAGCAGGATGAAGTGCAACATCTAGAGCGGCGAATTCAATACCTATTTCTTTGGTGCCGTCTTCAAATTCCATTTCCGACAGGAATTTTATGCGATTACTAATAGTTGCCGACATGAATATGGTGAGGCGACGTGCTTGGAAAGACAGGCCTTCGGACACACCATCTTCCGAACTGTAAATGGAGTTTGCCTCTAAATAACCTCCAAGTGCTACAGGGGTGTTTTTAAGGGCTAAAAACGGACGATTATAAACAGCATCCATGTTTAAGTTTGAACTGGAAGTATCTACTTCAACTTTAGTTATAATGTCTTCCTGGGCAGATGATACTGCTCCAATTACTATGGTTAATAATAGACCAAAAAGCCAAGATTTATGATTGGGAAAGGTAAATATTTTCATTATCAGTTTCTATTTTGAATGTTTTTAATTTGTCTTCAGCTGGGCCTTCTAAAACGTCTCCATGTATTGAAAACTCGCTACCATGGCATGGACAGCTATAGATGCCGCCACCAACATTTAATTCACAACCTCGGTGTGTGCATTTTAATAAGGAGGCCACATAGCCCTCATCTTTTACTTTATAAATACAAATAGGGAATTTAGATCCTTCAGGTTTTATCAAGATAAAAGGCCGAGCGACTTTTTTATCTTTTTTCAATTGCCAAAACTCCGATTTTGGTACGATCAATCTATCGGCATCTCGTTTTACAGAGGCGTAATATAAAGAGCCGCAGGATTGTATAAGAGTTCCAGCTACTGTAATGCCAGCGGTAGTGATGCAACAGGATTTAATGAATTTTCGACGTTCCATATTTATAGGGATTCAAGAAAAACAATAAGCTGTTGTTGTTCTGTATTTGAAAGTTGTGTATAATTAGTCTTGGATTGTTGAGCTTCACCACCATGCAATATTATTGCAGCTTCAAGACTTAAGGCACGACCATCATGCATTAAAAAATAGTTACCTCCCTGGGCATCTTTTGATAATCCAATTCCCCATAATGGAGGTGTTTTCCATTCTGCGGTTTCTGCGAAACCTTCGGTATAATCATCATTTAATGCAGGGCCCATATCATGTAATAATAAATCGGTATAAGGATGAAATGTTTTATTAGATAGCACTGCAATTGGTGAATATCCCGTGGTTAATGTGGCCGTGTGACAGGATACACATTGCAATTGTGTAAATATTTGTTCTCCGGCTAATACATCAGGGTCATTCTCATTTCTACGAAGCGGAGCTTTTAGTGTTTTCAGATAAAACACAAGGTCATTAACGGTTTGAGTACTTACTTCGGGATCTTCTTCCAATCCGCTGTATGGGTCATGAGGCTCAAAAAGGGATGTTATCCCCATATCTTGGTTATAGGCTCCAGACGTTTGATGTAATAAGTCGTAGGCTGCTCCTTTTTTTCCGAAGCGGCTAATATATTTACCACCTTGAACAATTGAGTTTGGTCTCAAGGAGACATAGTCGGGGATATTATTATAGTGTGGTCTCCCACTAATGCCGTCATTATTTGAATCGTCAGGATCAGAAAGGGCTATTAAATCGGCATCACTTACGGCATCTAAAAACCCAAGGCCTGTAACTGGAGGCGCAATTAAATCGGTAAAGGTAGCACCTGGAGGTAATTTTTCCGGTTGATACCCAGGAATTGCCTTATGCTGTAGTTGAGGCCCACCTTGATCTAGAAATTGATTTCCATTAATATCCGGTTGTCCAAATCGTGTAAATCTCACAAAAGGGGTTCCTCTCCCATCACCAGCGTGGCAAGAGGCACATTGATTGGCAACAAAAACAGGGCCTAGGCCTTTTTCAATAGTGAACACATCTCCAAAGGCTTCATCACCACTTAAAAATTGGATTTGTTCTGCAGTGCTGAGTCCTTCAATTGGACCATCAAGGAGCTCATTTTCATTTGGAGCAGACACCATTGTGTCTTCGCAAGAAGTGATCAGTGTTAATAATACTGCCAAACCTAGCACTGTTGAAAAAGTAAACTTCATAATAACTAAATAAATATTTAGGCAAAGCTAAATTTTATTATTCATATAGCCTAAATAATTGATATTTAAAACCAAATGGGTCTCATAAAGTAAGGATAAAAATAATAGATTAGGTTTATTTTAAGCTTGATGTGACTAGCCTCTAAACAAAAAGAAATCGTCTTTCATGTGCTCAATTTTAGAGTCTTCATTGGTAATGATATAGGAAATGGCTTGAGTTGTAAATTCATTTCCTTTCTTAGTTAAGGAAACAATGTCATTTTCTATGGTGATCATATTATTTTTTAGAGCGAGGTCTAATACGGTCTTGGACCGAACTTTTTGCCAATTGATATGCTCGTTCAAGTGATTTACATGCCGTTCTTCTTGTTCCTGATGATTCCCAAGGTGTAATAAAAACGTAAGTAAAGAAACTTCAGTACGTTGTTGTTTTTCGCGATACATAACCGCTATTAATCCCTTGCTTGGCGCAAATAGATATACAGATAAAAAGAGTAGGCCTAACATAGTAGTTATCGAACCGGCAATCGAAGCATCTAACCAATGCGCTACCCAATATCCTGAAATCGCACTAAACACACCAAACACAATAGAAAGTAGAATCATTTTCTTTAAATCGGTGGTAAGCAAATATGCTGTTGCGGCAGGAGCAATCATTAATGCCACTACCAAGATCGCGCCAACGGCATCAAAAGCACCAACCGTTGTTATTGATGACACTGTCATTAACCCATAATGAATAATGGCTGGAGAAAAACCCAATGCAGAGGCTAAGCCAACATCAAAAGTACTCACTTTTAATTCTTTGAAAAAAGCAATTAATAGAGTGATTGTAATTAATAAGATACACCCGATAACCCATAGTGATTTTGGGCCTATATCTACCCCTGATACCATTAATCGATCAAACGGGGCAAAAGCCAATTCACCTAAAAGTACGGCATCAATATCAAGATGTACATCATTGGCATTTTTAGCAATTAAGATGACCCCAATACTGAAAAGAACAGGAAAGACAAGTCCGATAGCAGTATCTTCCTTAACCAGTCCGGTTTTTTGAATATATTCCACCAAAATAACGGTGATAATCCCGGTTACTGCTGCCAGTAAAATTAGTAAAGGTGAATTCAAATCTTGAGTAATAAAAAAGCCAACCACGATTCCAGGAAGAATAGAATGGCTAATTGCGTCACTAATCATGGCCATTTTTCGCAGCACTAAAAATGTTCCGGGAATGGCACAAGCAATGGCGACCAAACTTGCGATGAGTTGTATTTCGATTTGGGCATTACTCATTTTGGTTCTGGTTTTGATTATACAAATTGGCTGCCGAATCAAACCCTTTTGGAGTTAAGGACCACATGTTTTCTGAAATTGTCACATAATTTTGGTCTACTAATTTCTGAAGTGTTTTTCGTGTAAAACCCTGAAAGTTATTTAAGATTTTAATGGTATGAGGATGTGAAATGTCTTCATGTGTTTTAGCAATATTAAACATAAATGACAAGGTCTTTTGTAATTTTAAATCTCTACGATTCTTTCTAAATCTAATTTCTCTAAACAATAAGCCACGGCTCGGGGAAAATAAAAAGGAGATGAGCACAAATACAGCTGCAACGAGAACAATCACAGGCCCCGTTGACAAATTATTTTGACTGGCACTAATTGCTGTTCCTACAACACCTGAAAAAGCACCAAATATAGCGGCTAGAACAACCATGATTCCCAGGCTATTGGTCCATTGTCGTGCGGCAGCAGCAGGCGCTAATAACATGGCACTCATCAAAACAACACCAACGGTTTGCAAGCCTAATACAATGGCTATCACAATAAAAGTAGTTATTAAAATATCTATAAATTTGGTGTTAAACCCAAGCGTTTTAGTATAGTCAGCATCAAAGAGTAAGAGCTTAAATTCTTTCCAGAAGAGTAATAATACTATTAAACAGATTCCCGTAACGATAGCCATAAGCCAGACATCACTTTCTACAAGTGTTGCGGCTTGACCAAATAAATATTTGTCCAATCCTGCTTGATTGGCATTGGGTTGTTTTTGAATAAACGTGAGTAATAACATTCCAAACCCAAAAAACAATGATAAAATGAGACCTAGTGCGGTATCTGATTTAAGATGTGTTTTGCTAATAATACCACGAATCCAAAAAGTGCCAATAAGACCACTTATAAGCGCTCCAATAAGTAAAATATTACTGTCTTTTGCCCCAGTGATTAAAAATGCGATGGCAATTCCTGGTAGGGCTGCATGCGATATGGCATCACCCAATAAACTTTGTTTTCGTAATACAGCGAAGCTACCTAGCATTCCACAAACAGCACCGAGAATTGCCGTTCCAAGTGTAATGGTTCGAAGGGTATAATCGGTAAATATTAATTCTATGTATTCTTGGAAGTCGATTAGTATTTAGTTTTTAGAGGATGGCTCAACCATGCCTACATTATTAGATATGTACTTTTTTTTATGTCCTTATTCTTGGATACTTACTTTGTAATTAATACCATAGGTTTTGGTTAAATTGTCATCATTAAAAATATCTTTAACAGGTCCTGTGGCAATTTTCTTCACGTTTAAAAAAGTGACCCAATCAAAATATTCTGGAACAGTTTGTAAATCGTGATGTACTACAATTAAAGTTTTTCCTGCTTTTCGCAGTTCTTTCAAAATATTGATAATTGCAATTTCGGTAGTGGCATCGACCCCTTGAAAGGGCTCGTCCATAAAATATATGGAAGCATTTTGTACTAAAGCTCGCGCTAAAAATATGCGTTGTTGTTGACCGCCAGAGAGCTGACTAATTTGCCGGTTTTTAAAAGACAGCATCCCTACTTTTTCTAGGGCTTCTAAGGCCGCTTTTTTTTCTTTTTGTTTTGGACGTTTTATCCATCCTAAACTACCATAAGTGCCCATCATCACAACATCTAATGCTGTCGTTGGGAAATCCCAATCCACACTGCCTTTTTGAGGCACGTAAGCTACAAGTGAACGCTGTTTTTCGTAAGATTTACCATAAATGCTAACACTGCCTGCAATAGGTTTTAAAATACCTAATATGGATTTTATAAGTGTAGATTTACCAGCGCCATTAGGACCAACAATGGCCATAAGGACACCCTCTGGAATCTCGAGGTCAATATCCCAAAGCACAGGTTTGTAATTATAAGCAACTGTTAAATCGTCTATTTTTACTGCGATCTTATCCATTTTATTATCATTTTCACAAAGAAATTTTTAATTCCTTGGGGTTTATTTTGTTCGCTATTTTAACGCATTTACAATAGTATTTACATTGTATTCAAACATACCAATATAGGTGCCTTCAATGGTTCCTGCATTTCCTAGTGCGTCAGAATAAAGGGTGCCTCCAATGATTACATTATTTCCTTTAGAATTCACAGCAGCCTGTAAAGCCTCAATCGTTCTTTTTGGGACAGAGCTTTCCACAAAAATTGCTTTGACATTTTTTTCAATAATAAAGGCAGCTAGACGTTGTACATCTTGTACCCCTGCTTCAGTGGCTGTTGAGAGCCCCTGTAATCCTACGACTTCAAATCCGAATGCCCGACCAAAATAACTGAATGCATCATGGGCAGTTACTAAAATTCGCTTCTCTTTTGGAAGCGTTTCTATAATTGATATAATGTTTGCTTTAAGTGTTTTTAATTGACTCGAATACTTAGCCCCATTGGCCTCGAACGTTGCCTTGTGTTCTGGAAGGGCTTCCGAAAGTTTCGCGACAATAAATTGTGTTGCTTGTTCCCAATATTCAATATTAAACCAAATATGAGGGTCGTAATTCCCTTGGAAAAAACTAGAACTTATTAAGGTGTTTTTATCGATGGATTCGGCAATTGCAATGGTATTAATGTTTTGATGTTGCATTTTTTCGAACACTTCTACAAGTTTACCCTCCAAGTGAACGCCATTATAAAAAATGATATCGGCATTTGCCAATTTTGAAACATCGCCTTCACTTGCTTTGTATAAATGTGGATCAACACCACTACCCATTAATCCTTGCAAATTAATTTCATCTCCAGCAACATTTTTAACCAAATCGGTAATCATGGAGGTGGTCGTGACTATATTTAATTTTCCGTTTTCTTTTTTTGAATCGTTGTTACAGCTAAGAAATAAAAGAGTTGTTAGGAATAAGATTATATATGACTTCGCTAAATGGAGCTTCATTGTACTAAAATTTTTATGCAAAGTTAAAATAAAATTTAGACTAATCTAAAAATAATATTTTTTAGATTTTAAATGTATATTTGTTTTAAAATTATTTTAAGTGACTACTTTATCAGAAGAGAATTATTTAAAGGCAATTTATCATATAGGTAAACAAGGCAATATCGCGGTAAGTACTAATTCTATTGCTGAAAAAATGCGAACAAAGGCGTCTTCAGCAACAGACATGATTAAAAAATTAGCTGAAAAAAAGCTAGTGGATTATAAGCGATATCAAGGGGTTACTTTAACCGAGAAAGGGCGTTTAATTGCGGCAATTGTGGTTAGGAAGCATAGGCTTTGGGAAGTTTTTCTTGTTGAAAAGTTGAATTTTTCATGGGATGAAGTTCATGATGTCGCCGAACAATTGGAGCATATTAAGTCTGAAAAATTAACCAATGAATTGGATGCCTTATTAGGGTTTCCTACCGAAGATCCACATGGGGATCCAATCCCTGATAAAGAGGGTTATATTAAGGAGACTGAGAAGATATTGTTGTCGCAAATAAATATTGGGGAGCAGTGTATTTGTGTTGGTGTAAAAGATTCTTCTACCGAGTATTTAAAGTATTTGGATAAGAATAAGGTTGCTCTAGGGACAAGTTTAGCGGTTATTTCTAAGGAGCCTTTTGATAATTCGATGCGTATAGCTATTGAGTCTGAGCAATTAGTTATTTCTAATGTAGTCGCTAATAATTTGTTTGTAAAGCGTGATTAACAGGGAGTGTTGAAGCGATTTAACGAATGCAGCAATTCGTTGTATTTTAATTTACATAGCGCTTATAAGCCTTAATGGCAGCCACAATTATTCGAGCCACAAGATTTAGAGTTCTCATTCCCGGATAGGCTTTTGTTTAATCTTTTAGAAGTTGCGGGATTCCATAAAAACTTTTTCACCAAAAACCCCAACGCAAAAGCGACGATAGAAATTACTAATATGGTTTGAATGATGTTATTCATATTCTATTTGTCGGTTCAATGATTAATAACTTAACAAAATTAGTCTAATTATTCGGCAACACTTATTTCATAAATTGAAATGAAATTAAAGCTACTATATAAGCAATAGCGGTCATCCCTATTAATTGAATTATAGGCCATTTCCAACTGTTCGTTTCTCGTTTAACAATAGCTAGCGTACTCATACATTGCATAGCAAAAGCATAAAAGAGCAATAATGAAATTCCAGAGGCTAGTGTAAATACTTTGGCGCCGTTAGGATAAACTTCGGCAGCCATTTTATTTTTAATAGTATCATCGGCTTCAGCATCTGCACTTCCTACACTGTAAATTGTTGCTAGTGTTCCCACAAATACTTCTCTTGCGGCAAAAGAGGTCACCAATGCGATCCCTATTTTCCAATCATAACCTAAAGGCCTTATAGCCGGTTCAATACCTTTTCCTATAATACCAATATAAGAATGTTCAAGTTTGTGAGCCGCAATCTTATCTTCTAATTCAAAACTATTTAAGGTGGTATTCTCTGAAGTGACTATGGTTTCGGCATTTTTAAATTCCTCGCCAGGACCATATGAAGCAAGCACCCATAACACAATAGAAATGGCCAGAATAATTTTACCAGCTTCAAAAACGAAACTTTTTGTTTTTTCGAGAACCGTAATTCCAACATTTTTTAAAAGCGGAATTTTATAACCGGGCATTTCGATCACAAAAAATGATTTGTGATTTGTTTTTAAGATCTTGTTCAAAATATAGGCCGAAAGTACTGCCATACCAAAGCCTATAAGGTACAAAAACATTAAGGTTAAAGCTTGATAGCTCAAGCCTAAAAAGCGACCTTCGGGAATGACTAATGCTATAATAATTAAATACACAGGTAATCGTGCAGAACAGGTCGTGAAAGGCGTTACCAAAATGGTGATTAATCGTTCTTTCCAATTTTCAATATTTCGAGTGGCCATAATTGCGGGAATGGCACAAGCTGTTCCTGAAATTAATGGAACCACACTCTTTCCACTCAGTCCAAAACGACGCATTATACGATCCATTAAAAAGACAACACGACTCATATAACCGCTTTCTTCTAAAACCGAAATGAATAAAAATAAGAATGCAATTTGTGGAATAAAAATAGCGACCCCACCAATACCAGCAATAATACCTTCGGCTAATAGATTGGTAAAAATTCCAGGAGGGAGGGTCTCCTTGACCCAATCGGCCATTGACCCAAAAGAAGCATCAATAAAGTCCATAGGCACACTTGCCCAATCGTAAATTGCTTGGAAGATGGTTAGTAAAATGATAAAGAAAATAGCATAACCCCAAACTTTATGAGTAAGGACACGATCAAATTTAGCTCTTAAACTTGTCGCTTTAGAAGCATCAATGGTTTGTCCTTCTTTTAAAACTTTATTTATAAATTGATAGCGTTTTATGGTTTCTTTTTGCTGTAAGCGTTTGAGATCGTCTTCTGATTTGGTTTGAAATTTTGAAACATCCAGTTCTTGACGAATCATTTTACCAAAATTCACATCTTGGGTAATTACAAGCCAAAGTTTATAAAGTTCTTGATTTGGAAATGCTTTTGCTAAACGCTCAAAATATTCACTATCAATTGTTGAAGTATCCAGACAAGGTTGCATTGATAATTCTCTATGATTGCTAATGAGGTCTTTTAAATCTTGAATCCCCGTATTTTTACGAGTACTTACTAAGGCAATTTTGGTGTTTAATTGTTGCTCTAAAAGTGGAATATTTAAAGAAATACCTTTACGGTTCATTCTATCGGCCATATTGATGACCAAAATCGTTGGTATTTTTAAGTCTTTAATTTGCGTAAAAAGGAGTAAGTTTCGTTTTAAATTTTCAACATCACTTACAATAATGGCAACATCTGGATAGTCTTTATCATTTTTATTTAGAAGCAGCTCAATAACTACATTTTCATCAAGAGAGGAAGCATTTAAACTATAAGTCCCAGGTAAATCAAGAATATGAGCTTTAACACCACGAGGGAGTTTGCAGATGCCTTCTTTTTTCTCGACAGTTATTCCGGGATAGTTACCTACTTTTTGATTTAAACCGGTGAGTGCATTAAATACTGATGTTTTTCCAGTATTGGGATTTCCTATTAGTGCAACATTAATTTGTTTACTCATGCGACAATTTATCGATAAAAATTAGTGCTGCAGTTTCTTTTCTAATGGCAAGATGGCTGCCATTTATATTGAGATACATTGGGTCTGCATAAGGAGCAACTTGAAGTAATTCAACTATGTTTCCTGGGAGACATCCCATTTCTAATAGTTTCAGAGGAATGTTTTTGGAAGAAATATCCGAAATTATACCACGCTCTCCTTTTTTTAAATCTGCTATTGTCAACCCCATCTTATTTAGATTCATTTTAAAGAAGCAAAAATAGTAAAAAGATTAGTCTTTGTACGATGCTTTTAAATTTTTTATATCAGCCATTAAACGATCGATATCTTCAAGGCTAGTCCCATCGTAAAATCCACGAATTTGACGCTTTTTATCAATAAGTATAAAATTTTCGGTATGGATCATATCAAAAGGCCCACCATCGCCATTATCTTTTACTGCCATATACGATTTCCTTGCCAGTTCATAAATTTCTTTTTTATCACCGGTCACCAAATTCCATTTGCTAGCATCAACACCTTTGTTATCCGCATATCTTTTTAATTGGGCAACAGTATCAATTTCCGGAGTTACTGTGTGTGACAATAACATTACGTCATCATCAGCCATAATTTCTTGCTGGATGGCATGCATATTAGTCGTCATTATTGGACATATGGTTTGGCAGGTCGTGAAAAAGAAATCGGCCACATAAATCTTGTCTTTATAGTCATCCTGAGTAATGGTTTCCCCATTTTGATTAATAAGACTAAAATCTGCAATATGATGGTATTTTTTTTGATACTGAATTGTGCTGTCTACCAATTCGGCATTAACCGTTGCGGGTTGATATATAGGTAAGGGTTTTTTAACATCTAAAATATTATAGATAATAGAGACGATAACAACGGATAATATGAAAAGGCATATTCCGAAGAATTTGTATTTTTTGAAAAAATCTAGCATTTAATTGTGATAATTATTTTCAATATTTAATGCAAAAATACGGTATAATTATTTTAGAAAATGCTTTTTAAGCAACAAGTAGATATTCAAGATTAAACAACGATTGCGTTAATGAATTTGGCGAATATTTAGATGTTTTGCTTCATAAAACGGTGTTAAAAGCCTAAAGCGGTGTTATTAAGTTTTCTAATGTAGCATTAAAGCTTTACTTTTGTGCGTTTATAAATTTTGATTAAAGATACATGGAGTTTGTTATTAAAATATCTCAATTTTTATTGAGTCTTTCCTTATTGATTGTTTTACACGAAATGGGACACTTTATCCCGGCTAAAATATTTAAGACCAGAGTAGAAAAATTTTACTTGTTTTTTGATATAAAGTATTCTTTGTTTAAAAAGAAAATAGGAGATACAGTATACGGGATCGGTTGGTTACCACTTGGAGGGTATGTGAAAATATCTGGGATGATTGATGAGAGTATGGATAAGGAGCAAATGGCAAAACCACCACAACCATGGGAGTTTAGATCTAAACCATCCTGGCAGCGATTAATTATTATGCTTGGTGGTGTGACTGTGAACTTTATTTTAGCCTATGTTATATATGTCTTTTTATCCTTTGCTTATGGAGATACTGATTTTTCTTCTGAAAGTTTGAAAGATGGTTATTGGATTGAAAGTCCGTTATTAGTTGATTTAGGTTTTAAGACTGGAGACAAAGTTGTTTCTATAAATGGGAACGAGATAAATTCACATTCTGAAATATTTAAATATCTAATAGGAGCCCAGTCTTTTGTTATTAACAGAAGTGGTGAAGATAAAAAAATAGATTTACCTATAGATTTTCTTGGGCAGTTATCATCAAGCGGGACAAGGTCTTTATTTAATCTTAGAATCCCTTTTATGGTAGGAACAGTATCGGATTCTTCATTAAATAAGGGTGCAGATTTGAAACAAGGTGATATTATTACATCAATTAATAATGAAGAACTAAGGTATTTTGATCAAGCAAGCACAAAATTAGAACCGCTAAAAGGGCAAACAATATCTATTGACATATTAAGAGGAGACCAAACACTAAAAAGAGAACTTAAAGTTGACCAAGACGGAAAATTAGGAATTTATCCAGCCGATCATAAAACGAGGTTTGCAGAACTGGGTTACTTTGAAATCACTCAAAAGGAATACACTTTTCTAGAGAGTTTTGGAGGTGGAGCTACAAAGTTTAAAGAGAAGGTCGTCTCTTATTGGGAGCAGCTAGGAGCTATATTTAGCCCAGAGACTGGCGCCTATAAAGGTGTGGGAGGTTTTAAGGCTATTTTTGATATTTTCCCGGCCACTTGGAGCTGGCCAGCATTTTGGAGTCTTACCGCCTTTTTATCAATAATGTTAGGGGTTTTAAATCTACTACCAATTCCTGCCTTAGACGGAGGTCATGTCATGTTTTTATTGTATGAAATGGTGTCTGGAAGAAAGCCAGGAGATAAATTTATGGAGTATGCACAAATGGTAGGGTTCTTTATTTTAATAGCCCTAGTACTGTTTGCAAATGGCAACGATATTTTTAAAGCAATATTTAATTAATATTTTTTAAAAATATAGTTGTAGTATTTAAAAATATACATATATTTGCGCTCGCTAAAGCGAAATAACAGTCCTCCTTAGCTCAGTTGGTTAGAGCATCTGACTGTTAATCAGAGGGTCCTAAGTTCGAGTCTTAGAGGAGGAGCAGAGAAAAAAAGTTCAACAGAAATGTTGGACTTTTTTTGTACCTAAAACTCACCTTTTTAGAATTTCTGTATCTTTAAGATTCTAACCAACCAATCATGATTAAATTCTTTAGGCGTATTCGCCAACAACTAGTATCTCAAAACAAGTTTAGTAAGTACATGCTTTATGCTATTGGAGAGATTGTGTTGGTGGTTATTGGGATATTAATTGCTTTGAGTATTAATAATTGGAATGAGGAAAGAAAGGTAGATAAACAAATCGAATTATTACTGAATAGTTTGGTTGAGGCGATCAATCAGGACTTAGATTATCTCAAGGGTACAGCAGCAGTTCATGAGTTCCGTTTTAATTCATTACAATATTTGTTAAAAAGAACAGGCAGTACTCCCTTGAATATTGAACCGCTCCCTAAATATGAGGAAATGGCAATTTGGAAAGAATCATATCCAGATACGATTAATAGAAACTTTATGGAGCTTACTTTACGTTATTCTGGAGAGAATCCGAAGATAGTCATCAATAAGAATGTGATAGATGAATTGAAAAATGTTGGATTATTTTCTGCAATTACAAATGAATCACTTAAAAAAGCTATTAATTCATACTACAGTTTTGTGGACGCACACTTCCAGCAACAAGATTGGAACGAACGTTTGACTAGGACATGGAGAGAGTTTTTGAGAGATAATTTTGGAATACTGGTAACCGATACTTCCAAGGTGGATGATTTTATTGGATTTGTAAAAAGTAATGAACTTATATTAATTAGAATGAAAGAAATGATAAGTCCAGCAAAATATCGATCTGAAAATTCTTCTATGGCAATTACTTTAGCAGAAGATATCCTTAGGATGATTAATAATGAATCAAAAACATTATAGCTCTTATTGAGCATGAACTCGAGATTAAATAAATCTAAAATGATTAAATTCTTCCGTAAAATACGTTTTCAGTTACTAGGTGAAGGTAAAACAGGTAAGTACCTTAAATATGCAATAGGGGAGATTGTATTGGTTGTTATTGGGATATTAATTGCTTTAAGTATTAATAATTGGAATGTAAACAAGATTCAAGAGCAAAAGGAAACAAAAATTTTATTCACCTTGTTGAAAGATCTTAAGCAAGCTGAAAGAATGTCTGTGACATTTATTGAAGATGAACAGCAAAGTATTAAAGCCTTTGAATTAGTATTAAGTGGGAGGCAAGGACATAAAGAGTTAATAAACCTCCAGAATAAAGATTCTATATTTCATGAAATTATCTTTAATATTAAATCGAATGCGCCTGTAATATATGCATATATGGATTTAAAAAGTGCTGGAGAAACAGGACTCATATCAAATGAAATAATAAGAAATGGATTCACCTTGTTAGAAAATAAAATTATTGACTTAGATCGTCAATTAGAAGATAGGCTTAGCGTACAACAACTTCGTTTTGATGATTTTGCGATTGAAGGGTTAAATTTTGTTCAAACCCTAAAGACACTTCCAAACACCTATAATGTCGATTATGGTGCAAATAATGACTATATGTTATTACTTCAAAACCAAAAATTCATAAACGCAATTGCAATAAAATTAGTCATGACAGATGACGCTATAACAAATCGTATTAATTTATTAAAGGAAATAAAAGATCTTATAAAATTGATAGAAAAAGAACTTGAAATATGATTAAATTCTTTAGAAAAATACGCTATAACCTTATGAGTGAGAACAAGACTGGAAAATACCTTAAATATGCTATTGGTGAGATTGTATTGGTGGTAATTGGTATTCTCATTGCATTGAGTATTAATAATTGGAATGAGGAGAAAAAAGTAGCTGAAGTAGAAAAACAATACATGAAGAGCTTACTTAGTGACTTGGCCAAAGACAGAATTGATCTTATAAATAATGTGGATTTTGGACCAATACCTGTAATTTACAATGATTCACTTTTTTCCGAGTTACAAAAAAGACCACTACAAGGAAGGGAGAAAAGAATCTATCATTTTTTACTTCTTTACACTAATGGAATTCTTATTTCTTATCATGATAGAACAATATCTCAACTAAGAAACTCAGGGGGCTTTGGACTGATTAATAAACAAGAAATTTCTGATGCAGTACTGGATTATGATGTTTATATGAGAGAGTCAATAAGATTCAACGAAAGTAGTCGGAGCAATCATTTTATAAATAACGACATTTTACTTAATGATAAGATGTATGATCTATACAGGGTGGAACATTTAAAGGATAGTGCAATTGTACATAAAGAAGATATGAATAAGGTTGCTTATCCAAATGATTTGAAATTGCAGAGCTATGATGACTTCGATATAAAGATTGCATTGAATTCAATGTCCAAAGTCCGAACTGTTGATGAAAACAATTATAAAAGAGCGGTTCAGGCTCTAGACATGAATATCAAACTTGATTCATTAATTCGAAGTGAATATTTACAATAAGGAGAGAAAAAAAGTTCAACAGCAATGTTCGAAATTTTTGTACTTAGAATCCGCTAAATTTATTAGTTGAGTTTGTCGTAAATAGAGATTTCAAAGTTTTGAGTCCATTCTCCTGTTATGCCATAATTGGGAGTTCCTTTATATAAGTCATTATATCGAACAGAGATGTTGTAGAAGCCCGCTTTTGTGGGTGTCCCTTCTAATACCCCTCGTTTGTCATTCAAAACAATACCTGGAGGAAGACCATCAGCACCTAAAATTTTCAGATTAGTTATATAATTACTGTTGACAATAATTCGAGAAGAAAAATATTTATTTGTTTGTCCTTTATAACGTGATAAATAACAACTTTGATTAAGACTAAATTGTGTTGAAGTTGCCTGTTTTGGTGTTCCACAACCAATATTGGTTAATAATATTAAAAAAAAGCCTAAAGAATATATTAGCCATTTTTTTGTGATTTTAATACAGATGGCATTATCCATAATTTTAAAATTTAGATACTTAAATTGTAATTTAAGAATTAAAACATTCTTTTCCAAATAAGAGGCTAATAACTCTAAGAGAGTCTTTTAGGAAGAGCAACGCAAAAAGTTCAACAGTTATATGGGACTTTTTTTGTTTTATTAGAGTCCTTCCAAAATCGAAAAATTATGTTAAAAATCAAATAGATTTTGAATGTTTAGGATTGATTGTTAATTTGCCGTGTTGAACTTCAAAGCCGTACATGAAAAAATATATTAAATTTATAAGTATAGCCCTCATCCTTCTTGTGAGTGGTTTTATACTTAGTACGAAGTCCGAAGCTTTAAAGATTGATGAGATAAAAATAACCAATGCAACCACCGCTTCAATTGAGGAGGAAAAGCCCATCTTAATAGAGCGACATCCGAAGGCAGAAACGCAAAAAGTGAGTCATAAATTAGATTCCTTATTGAAGCGTATTAATAAAAGACATGATTTTCACGGCTCATTATTAGTAGCGAAAAACGGAAAAATCCTGTACAGTAATCAAATTGGGTATGCAGATTTTAGAAAGAAAGAGCCACTAAATGAGGCCTCAGTATTTCAATTGGCGTCACTAAGTAAACAGTTCACCGCAGCAGCTATTATGCTATTGTATGAGCGGAATCAAATTCAGCTTACGGATACTGTAAACAACTATTTTCCGGGCTTCCCTTATGAACATGTGACCATTAAAAACTTACTAAATCACACTGCTGGATTGCCAAATTATTATTGGGTTGCAGAGCATAAATGGGAACAAGAAAAAGCACCTACTAATGGTGAAATGATGGCATTGCTAGAGTCTAGTAATGTACAGCGATACTTTAAACCAGGTCGTAGATTTGATTATTCTAATACAGGCTACTTTGTATTGGCTTCTATTGTTGAAAAAATTTCTGGTACTAGCTTTAGTAGTTTTGTACAAAAGAATATTTTTGACCCCCTAGAAATGAAAAATTCATTTGTGTATAGTTATGAAAATGATCCTATTAGGGAAAATCAATTGACTGGGTATAGACTGTATAGAGGTTGGAAACATCTAAAAATTGGAAGTACAGTAAATGACGCCATTGTAGGGGATAAAAATGTTTATGCTACTAGTGAAGATTTGTTTAAGTGGACACTTGGCCTAAATAATGGAAAACTACTTTCTAAAGAGTCAGTAGGACTTATGTACTCTAAAGGAGAAACTACTAGAGGTAGAAAAGTGCCATATGGTTTTGGGTTTAGGATTAATACTAAAGGGCAAAACACCATCTATCATCAAGGAAGATGGAATGGGTTTAGTACAGGGCTAATACAATATTTGGAAGATGATTTGGTGGTTATCGTTTTAGAACACACCAACTATAATGGAATGAAATCCTTAAATAAAAAAATAAAGAAAATTGTTGCGGATAATTTCGGAGCTTAATATTGGAGGTAATTATTTCTCCTTATATTTGAAAAACTTTAAACCAACTAGTATAATGAAAAACACTATTTTAACTCTCCTGATTCTTATGATGATAAGCGTTAGTTATGGCCAAAAAAAGGCGTCACACGACACTATTTATATGGAAAGTGTGAGAAGCGTTAACGCCAAGAAACATAAAGTTAGAGCTTTGGTTAATGTATTAATTCTTGAAGATGGAACGGTCCTGAAAAAGGGGAGCATTTTAATTTTGGGAAAACCATCAAACTCAGACTATGAGAAAGTGGAAAATACGGCTGTTAATTTTACTCAAATATTTGGTGATAGATTTAGCATCATGCAGTCTAGTGCTTGTGAAGGTGGTTTAGAACCATCATGGAGTAATACGGCTATTATTATTAGTGAGATTAAACTTCATAAAAAGTCAAAAGACCTTATCGTGAACTTTACACTAGAAAATGGGGGTAAAGTTTGCACTGGAGATTATGGACATATCCTTAATTTTCAAAAGGCATTAGATAGACGAGAAATCGTTAATTTAAATGCTCCAATGACTAAGGCAGAAGCAATGGAAAAGCTTTTGGAAGCTAAAAAATTATATGAGCTTGAAGTTATGACAAAAGAAGAATATGACGCGATTAAGCTTAAACTATCTCCAATTCTAAAAGGAGAGCAATAATTAGTAGAGATATAAAATTTTGTATTTAAAACAAAAGCCATCTAGGGAACTAGGTGGTTTTTTTGCTTAAAATTTTCTAAATTTATTATTCTGTATCTTTAGTTTACTAACTAACTTTCTATGATACACTTTTTTAGACGTTTTAGACAACAACTCCTTAATGAAAATAAAACAGGCAAATATCTTAAATATGCTATTGGTGAAATACTGTTAGTGGTTATTGGAATTTTGATTGCTTTGATTCTTAATTCGAGAATTGCACATATTACTAGTGTAAAGGCAGCCAATAATTCTGTGGTTAACCTTCGTCATGATATTGAAAAGGACCTCATGCAGCTGGATGATTTTTGGTTTCCTAGAATTGAAAATCAGTTCAAGGCCAGAGCACGTTTAACTGTTTTCCTTGAAAATAATCTTGCACCAATAGAGGATTCGCTGCAATTTGCGACAGATGTACAGACTATTTCTACCTATTATACTTTTGATCCAAATAAATCGGCTATCGAAGATTTATTTAATACCAATGGCCTAAA
Organism: uncultured Bacteroidota bacterium; assembly: GCA_913062555.1. GTDB lineage: Bacteria > Bacteroidota > Bacteroidia > Flavobacteriales > Flavobacteriaceae > CAJXVU01. The sequence continues at coordinate 9,737 of CAJXVU010000015.1, read as the reverse complement.
ATTAATAGAGAACCAACGCCTTCTTCGCTCTCTATTAGACTATAAACGGAAGGTCGAAAATGTAATTGATAGTGACGTCATACAACGGGCCCATTTTCTAGATTTGTATACCCAGTTAAGTGTGAACATTGTTGATGGCCTGGCCTTGCAAGAGCTTTTAATGTTTGACAATGAATTCGATGAAATAAAAATTAAACAAAGACTTAATAATGCGTTAAATGCTGATGAAATTAGGTCTTCAGATTATTTAAGAAAACTTCTGATATCTACTTATCTGCCATTATTTACAAAGAGGCGGGGGTATAGAGATTTGCGAAAGCATGCAGATAGCCTGTTGTATATAATTGATGAAATTGTTAACTCCAATATTTCTGGAAAGTAAATTAGATTATTCATGATAAAATTCTTTCGTAATATACGCGACAATCGTATGGAACTAAACCAAGGAATTCATGCTACAGCATTCCAAAGTTTCCTTTCTGTTAACTCTGGAACAAATACTATATCAATTCAATGAAAGCTTATTTTGTGTGCGTTAAATAAATAATTCTACATATTCCAAAAAATGAGAATATCAAGATTACTGGATAGCATATTAAACGAGTGACTGTTGCTTTCTCTTACAAATACAATTGAACCTGGACTAACTTGTGCATCCCCATAATCGGTTTGAAAACGACCTGAACCTGAAGTGATAATGTTTAATTCATCCCAGTTATGTGTCAACGCGCCATCACCGCCAACAGTTTGTGGCAACATATATAAGCCAAAAAGCATTGTGTTTTCATTCAAAAAAGGATTCCAAACATTTTGATTCACAGCTCTAGGAGCTTCCATTTCACTATAAGAATATGATATAGACGCATATGCAGCTTCACTAGGTAAAGAGGCAGACTCTATTAGTATAACTTTCATGTTTGTGCTAACCAAATTAATATGACGTTCGTTGTTGGCAGTAATATAAACAGCAGTTTGGTCATTCACTACAATACTTTCACCATCCACTGAAATTGCACCAGTTCCTTCATAAAAATAATAGACTTGATCTCGATTTGCTGTTGTTGAGGTCGTTGTCTCTCCAATATTTAATTCCAAATAAGTGCCAGACATTGTAGGTTCATCGAGAAATGTCAATGAATTTCCACCTTCAGCAGCTAATTGAATCGAGAGGTCAGCAATAGTAAAGGCTATTAGATTTGGAGGGGTAAGCTGAATAGTTATAGATTTTGATTGCTCTAATGCGCCAATGGAAGCCATTATTATCACTTGACCAACACTCACAATTTTCATAATTCCAGAACCGTCAATTACAGCTATTGAAGTATCACTACTAGCCCAAATTACAGTTTGATTTTCCAATATATCTCCATCGATATTTCGCACAGTAGCTGTTAGCTGGAAGGGTTGATTCACTGCACCTGTATATGAATTTAACGCTTCAATAGTGATGCTGCTTGGTGTTGTATTATTGAGATTATCACTGTCGTGACTGTCATCGGAAGTCCCACAACTCAAAAAGAGAAGTAAAAGTGAAAAACAGCAGGGTTTCATGGTTATAAAAATTACATTTAGTTTAAAGGAGATTATTAAAGATACTTGCCCGTTTTACCTTCAAGAAGCAGCTGTTGTCTTATTTTTATAAAGAATTTAATCATTGGTTGGATTTAAGATTATAGAAAGATACGGAAAATGTCATGAATTAAAAGTTCTAACCCAATGTGGTAGTGGATAGTATAAAACAACTTGATAAGTTAAGGTCATAATGATAAGGTTTTGTTGGAACAGTTGAAGGGAGCTGATATGTTATACTCACAAATAAAAACCCTCATCTTTAAAAATGATGAGGGTTTAGTTCTATTAATCATTAGAAATCAAAAGGCTTTTAGTCTCCGCTCATTTCTTTATTATATACCCATATTTCATCCCAACGGTTTGAAAATGTAGCGTTTCGCAAATTAACATGTCTTTGCCATGAGTTATTACCATGAAGTTTTTCAAAGGTTTCGACAAAATTCACATCTCTATCAAAATCGGCCCAATTTGGACTAAAACTAAAACCAGCAATATGGCGCCCTAAATCGCCTTGTAAAAATTCGTTATAGTAAACTCCCCAAGGATTTACACCATCCAAGGCTTTTATAGCTGCACTAATTTTCTCGAAGAATGTGCCAATGTTATATCCTTGTCCAGGTTCAACTTCATAATATCTCACAAAGAGGATAGGATATTTTGAATTGTCTCCATCCAACATATCCGTATTATTTAATTTAGCATCTCCTTTCCAATACTCAACAGTGTTTGTCCTTTTTATATATGGATCTATATTATCTCTCCAGTCCTCGTCATGTCCTCCAACTGATGGTCTAGTATCCAAATCGGGATAAGTTAAAGCCCCCATTTCCCATATAATCTTTCCAGCATTGGGGCCAGTGGTGATGTTGTAAACAGTAGACTTATGAGGACCAGCATTGTGATAAGTTTGATTATGCTTTCTCATATTTTCTGCTAACACTTTAAGTTTAGTATTGTCAGGAGTGAGCATAATATCTTCCCACATTTCATAAGAAGATTCGTCTTGTGCGTGAACAGTTAACATAGTTCCAAAAACTATAGCTGCCATTAATAATAATGAATTACATTTTTTAATCATAATAATAAATTTAATTGGTTAGTGAATTGACTATACAGCGATTGTATAGCATTTACATAAAAAATTATTTGGGAATTGATTAAAATGTATAATAAATGAAAGGAGTCTTCCTTTGCATTTAAGATGAAGGATCATCTTTGAAGCAATACAAATATACTAAAGAATAAGAGAGTAAAAACATTAAATCTCTTTATCAACCTCAAATTCAACGATTAACAAAAGAGTTTGTGTCCAGTAAATTTATAAATATCTTTTGAAGGCATAGTAAAAAAAAGGATTTTTTGATCATTTGAGCAAATTGAGGATGCCCGTAAAGAGATGCCATAGTTATTTAGTTCTTTTGCTAGGATTTAGATAAAAACTAAGCAAAAAGCATCGTTTAATTGTGCAAAATGCGTAATTATACTTTAGAGTGTTATTCATTTTAGTTGTATAAAGTTTTTTACCTATTCCCCTAAGAGTTTAAAAAATATAATAACTATGAATGCCCCATTTATTAAAGACTGAGATAATCTTCTTAAAATTTATTTTCCTATCGCCCTAACAAATCAAATCTGTGTGAATATTTCAAAGTTATACTTTGGTTATTTAAACCATCTAGATAGTCCTTGTCTTTGATGATGTTGAATACAACAAATAATCCTGCATTTGCATTTTGTAACCAACCATACCTAACATTAACCGAAGTGATGTTTGAGATATTATTATGCTGAACCAAACTTTGTAAAAACATTCGCGGTGTAAATGAATAAGATACTCTGGCACCACTCAAAACAGCGTTGATATTGCCATTTGGTAAATTGATGTCATTATGGCTCAATGTAAATGACGAGTTTAATTTGTCGCCTACTCTCAATTTTAAAGTCCCACTATTCGATACACGATCGCCTCCAAAATAACCACCTATAACCGTCCGGCCACTAAAAGATATCTTTTTATTCGCATTGGTCATATATACCAATTGTAACTCTTTGTGTTTATAGGTATTCGCAGGGATATCAACCCCAGAAATGGTAAAGCTCTCCTGAACACCTTCAGTAGTAAAATTAATACCTGTATGAATTTCGAAGCCGCTTTGCCAGACCCAGTGATTATCAATATGTAAAAAATCGGTTACCAATTGATCACTAAAATCCCAATAGCTACGATAAGAAATATGTGGGCGCATCTCCAGAATATTCCCCATATTTTTAGGGCGATATGCTTTAAATACTAAAAATTCAGGTTTTTTAAAAGCTGTTCGTTGTAAAAAGCCAACTTCAGGATTAAAACCTTCACCAACTTCAGTATAACCAGCATTAATATTCCAGCCGTCCCAATTATAATTCGCGTTAATTTTAAAAGCATGATCGTTGCTATCAATACCAGGGGTAGTGCTTTTAGCTGCAAAACCAGTAATTTGAGCCTTTTTTCCAAGCCCCCATTTACCATCAACGGCATATACTCGATTGTAATCATCGGATGCATCTCCAAGTGCGGATCTATTAATATAAATACCTCCAATGGATGATCTACTTTCTGTAAAATCGTGGTTAATACGGGCCACGGTAAAATTGTTTTTATCAATATCAGCATCGGCAACATCATCGGTGAACATGCTTAAAAAACCAACATTGGTTTGACCCACTTTCCCTGAAAGCCGAGCCCCTCCAATAATAGGGACTAATGCGCCTCCTTCACCAATGCCTATGCGTCTGCTAAAAAATAGATCGACTTCACCAGGACTACCTACCGAAAACTGTCCAGCATTCTCTAGGAAAAAAGATCGCTTTTCAGGAAAGAATAAATTAAATCGATCCAAATTAACCTGTTGCTCATCCACTTCTACTTGAGCAAAATCAGTATTATAGCTCAAATCTAAAGTCAAACTTGGTGTAATACTATATTTAACATCAACACCGGCTTCAACATTTTGGTCGATATCTGTTTCACTTAAGGCTTTATTTCGAACGGTTTGAGACAAAACATAAGGCATAACTTTTAAATTCCCAGGATTTTTTAAATCTAAACCATGTATTTTACCCGCAAGAGAAAGACGTTTCATATCAAAACTCAGTGGTAAGGAAGCCCAAAACACGGTTTCATTAGTTTTGCTAATATTACGTTGAAAATTTATTCCCCAGGATTGATTATCTCCAGAACTAAAACGAAGTGATCTAAAAGGGATTGCAAACTCTGCACTCCAACCATAATCACCGGTTTCAGCTTTAACTTCCCAAGAGGCATCCCAATTTAAATTTGTACCTCCAATAACACCGCCTTGTTGCCGGTTAGAATTAAAATTTCCCTTGCCTTCGTTATCAATTTGAGCATCATACTCCATGGCATTCGAATTGGTGCCAAATAGAAAACCGTTTTGTTTATCGTTATAAGTATCTATAATAAACAAAAAGCTGTCCTCATCGCTCAAATCGGCATCACGTCTGGAATCTGATACAACAATATTTTCTGGGGATGAATCATAACAAACTACGGACACATAAAATGTGTTCTTGCTAAAAGCAACCCTAATTTCTGTTTTCTCGGTGGCTGGTGCTCCAAATTTTGGTTTTATTTGGGTCATGGTGTTAATTGGTGTTATGAGTTGCCAAGCATCATCGCCGAGGACATTACCATCAATTACGGGGTTAGAATTTAATTTTGAAGCCGTAAAAGCCGGTCTGTCAGAAGTTTTATTTTCCTGAGCGCAGATGAAATTCTGAAAAAAAACGCATAATAAAGTAGTACAAAGGAATTTTGAAATTGAAGTCATTAGTTGGTTTGGTTAGTTAGTTTATAATTGTTGTGCTGCGACACACAATTAATTACACTTCTAAAATACAATATTACTGACAACCAGTTGGGCTTCTTTTGCATATTTTTAAACACCAATTGTTAAAAGGAATCACCCTTAACTCAAGTTCTATATTAAGAATAATTCAAAAAAGAGGTATTAAAAATTAAAGATGCTTAAAAAAAAGGTCAATTATTGGCTAACTGCTAGTAAAAACAGACTTGTTCTTCAAATAATCCTATATTCGTGTTTCTAACTAATAATTATATAAAAATGTTAAGCATTCTTTCCTTTGTAGGGTTTACCCTTTTAGTAGCTATTATTTCCTATTATGCCACCAGAAAAACAAACGAAAATTCTTCAGATGGATATTTCCTAGGAGGACGAAGTTTAACAGCAGGAGTCATTGCAGGCTCTTTATTACTTACCAATTTGTCAACAGAGCAAATTGTTGGTTTGAATGGACAAGCTTATACTAGTGGTTTATCCGTGATGGTATGGGAAACTCTGGCAGCAATTGCAATGGTAGTAACCGCATTATTTTTATTGCCTAGATATTTAAAAGGAGGATTGACAACAGTGCCTCAGTTTTTAGCCAAAAGGTTTGACGTGGCAACAAAAACAGGGACTTCCATTTTATTCTTAACAGGCTATGTTGTTGTACTACTTCCTGTAATTTTATATTCAGGATCTTTAGCAATAAGCGGCATGTTTAATATCCCAGAATTACTAGGAGTAACTCATACACAGTCCATTTGGATCTGTGTTTGGGGGATAGGTATTATTGGCTCCATTTATGCGGTGTTTGGAGGCTTAAAAGCCGTAGCAGTTTCGGACTCTATTAATGCTATCGGATTGTTAGTTGGTGGGATTTTAATTCCTGTTTTTGGATTGTTGATGATTGGTGACGGTAGTATTATGGATGGAATCTCAATCTTAACTACCGAAAATCCTGAAAAATTTAAATCGATGGGAGGGCCATCAGATCCTGTCCCTTTCTATACAATATTTACGGGAATGATGTTGGTACAACTATTCTATTGGGGAACCAACCAACAAATTATACAAAGAGCTTTAGGGGCTAAAAATTTACAGGAAGGTCAAAAAGGATTATTATTGGCGTCCTTTATCAAAATATTAGGGCCACTAATTGTGGTTCTTCCAGGATTAATCGCCTGGCACATGTTCGATGGTCAGTTGGAAAATGCAGATCAGGCTTATCCACAATTGGTAAGTAAGGTTTTACCAACACCATTAGTTGGGTTTTTTGCAGCGGTATTATTTGGCGCTATTTTGAGCTCCTTTAATAGTGTATTAAACAGTTCGGTTACCTTATTTGGTCTTGACGTGTATAAGCAACATATTAATAGGGATGCCGACGAAAAAACAGTAGTGAAATATGGAAAACGATTTGGTATCATGCTAGCTTTAGCAGCAATGTTTATTGCTCCTATGATTGCAAATGCCGGAAGTTTGTTTGAATATTTACAAGAAGTAAATGGAATTTATAGTATTCCAATTTTAACCATAATTGTAGTAGGCTATTTAACGAAACGAGTACCTGCCATAGCAGCGAAAATTGGTCTGGCTTCAGGATGTTTGTTATATATAATAAGTCAGTTTTTAATGCAACCTTATTTTGTTGACAAAGCCTTGGAGGCCGCAAAATCATCTGGAGTTACAGACGAAGCTGCATTGGCTTTAGTAAAAGCAGGTGCCTACCCTCATTTCTTAGATGTGATGGCTATTTTATTTGTTTTAAATGTGGCCATTATGTTGGTGATTGGGAAATTTAAACCTAGATCTGAAGCTTATGTGCAAGAATATACCAAACAAGTTGATATCACTCCATGGAAATATGTTAAACAAGCAGGAATCGCCATTTGTGTTGCCGTTATTGGGGTTTATCTTTATTTTGCTTAATTTAATAAACAATATGAAGTCTAAATATCTAACTCTAACGATTATAGTATTATTTATTGGGTTGATCTCTTGCGGAGGGAGTGATGATTCAGATGACAGTATAGAGATTGTGCTTCCCTCAGAATTATCTGTAGTCATTACTGTTGTAGGAGCAGACTCAAGCAACCCGAACGGAGATGGCTCAGGACAAATAGAGTGTGTTGCTACTGCAAAAAACACTTCTAAATTTGTGTATGCATTTGTTAATGGTGTAGAAGTGATCAGTGTTGATGGAAAGGAAAATCACACTTATATCGATAAAGGGACCAATAATTTTACCATAAATATAACAGCGCTTAATAGTAATGATCAAGCTATTTCTATATCAAAAACCGTTAAGGTGTTTGTGAATGACGACATGCAATTGGTTTGGTCAGATGAATTTGATACTAATGGCGCTCCAGATGCCGCTAAATGGGATTATGATCTTGGTGATGGTTGTCCTAATATTTGTGGTTGGGGAAATAACGAAAAAGAATATTACACAAATAGAAGCGACAATGTAATTGTTGAAAATGGTGTGTTAAAGATTATAGCTAAAAAGGAAGATTATGAGGGCTCACAATATACGTCCACAAGAATGTTAACCAAAGGGAAGTTTGAGTTTACCTATGCGAAAGTTGAAGTTAGAGCCAAATTACCTGAGGGAGGAGGAACATGGCCAGCAATATGGATGTTAGGCGCAAATATTGATTCTGTAGGATGGCCAGGATGTGGCGAAATTGACATTATGGAACATGTTGGAAATAACCAAGGCACCGTTTCTAGTGCATTACATACACCATCTAGTTCAGGGAATACAATTAATAAAGGGGAGCAATATATTGATGACGTTTCTTCAGAGTATCATGTGTATTCGGTAGATTGGATGCCAAAAAAGATTATTTTTTCAGTTGACGATGTCGTGCACTATACTTATAATCCTTTAGTTAAAAACTCAAGCAATTGGCCGTTTACTGGTGATCAGTTTTTAATTTTGAACATAGCAATGGGCGGTGGGTTTGGAGGAAATATAGATCCTGGTTTTATAGAATCTACAATGGAAATAGATTATGTAAGAGTTTATCAAAAATAAGTATATGAGAATTAGTATTCTTAGTTTGTTTACATGTATGTTATTAATGACTTCATGTCAAAGCCAAAAGCCCGAATTGGTTTGGGAAGAAAATTTCGAAGGCAATGTTTTAAATGAGGACATTTGGAATTTTGAATTGGGCGATGGCTGTCCTAATTTGTGTGGTTGGGGTAACAATGAATTACAACGATATACCAAAACAAATCATCAACTAGTAGACGGAAAATTAATTATTACCGCAAAGAAACAAGATTCCATATATACATCTACACGAATTACAACTAAGAGCAAAAAGGAATTTCAATACGGTAAAATAGAAGTTAGAGCTAAGCTATCCATTGGAAAAGGCTTATGGCCTGCCTTTTGGATGTTAGGAAGTAATATCGGCGAGGTTGGTTGGCCCGACTGTGGTGAAATAGATGTTTTAGAATATGTGGGAAAAGAACCTAAAACCATATTTACCTCGTTGCATACTAGAGACAGTTATGGAAATACGGTAAATACTAAGAAAACTGTAATTGATGACATTGAAGAAGGCTTTCATGTTTACGCCGTGAATTGGACGACAGATAAAATTGAATTTTTTGTTGATGAAGCACTACTATATACTTTTATGCCTGAGGAAAAAACGAGTGCAATTTGGCCTTTTGACCAGCCTTTTTTCTTTATTATCAATATGGCGATCGGTGGGAATTTTGGAGGCCCCGAGGTTGATAATACCATCTTTCCGCAAGAATTTGTCATTGATTACATAAAGGTCTATCAAAATTAAATACCAGTGTTATGAGAATAAAGACAAATTTAATATTTACAATATTTTGCTTAGGATGTGTTGTGTTTTATTCTTGTAGATCGAAAGAATACAAAACCAATAATGCTCAAAATAGAGAAAACTCAATTGTTGATTCTCTCCTAACATATAAAGAATACACCTTAAACGAAAGAGATAAAGTTATTTCGAGATCAGACTATGCCAATAAATTAGAAGGATTTTGGTTGGGACAATGTATTGCTAATTGGACAGGTCTCGTGACTGAAATGGATAAAATCGGAAATATTGGTGACATTAAAACTGGAGATTTTTACACTAGAGATGATTGGGGGAAACCAGACCAACCAAGTATTTGGGGTGAAGGGATTCCAAGTAATTTGTCAGCAACTATAGATTTTGTCTTTGAAGGAGAAGATGGAATGTGGGGTGCCGATGATGATACCGATATAGAGTATATTTACCAGCACTTACTATATACCAATAAAACCAGTGTATTAACAGGAGA
>CAJXVU010000014.1 GCA_913062555.1 uncultured Bacteroidota bacterium | reverse complement strand
CAAAATGAGATTTGAGAAATTCTTTTATTTTACTAAATGTCAATTCGTGGTTCGTCATTCTGATATTATGCACAACGTTTTGGCTAAGCTGCGTTTTAATGCAGTTTAGGTTTTGTTGTACAACGTACTTACTTTTCCGTATCTATTAACCAAGGATAAGTAAATTCGGTTGCCTTTGTTAATTCCTTTTTTAATTTTTCTCGGTCTAATTCTAATTCAGAATATTCTGCTCGTTCATAGAGTAGGTTATAAGCTGATTGATGAAGACCGTATTTCTTTAATATATAAAAATCCGATTTCGCTTTTTCCGAATTCAGATTGTCATTGTCAAATTCAATTTTCAATAAGTCGACCAAAGTGTCATTTACAAACTGATTTTCATAATTCAGTCGCTTTTTGTCCGATTTGAAAGAGTTAAATTCTCGGATTATTTCATAAACGATTGAGTCATTTTTCTCTGCTTTTCTGCGATTCCAGAATTCAGAGTAATATTTGGTTTGCATTTCGGGTTTGTTATAAGTCAGTTGTAAACTATCCAAAACATTCTCAAAATTCCGTTTTATATAAATTCCATTGGCTATGAATAAATTCTCACTTTTATAAATTCCATTCTCAAGTTTTTCGTAACCAAATTTTTTAAATGTTTCGTGAATCATTTTTAGATTTTCAGGTTTTCTTATCCATTTGCTTTTTGTCCAATCAGAGTGATTCAATCCGAAAAATGAAGTTTGAGTTTCTACATAAAATCCCACCTCTTTTTTTTCTTTGTTAACGCAAGAAACGAGTAATAAAATCAGAATATTTAATGTTAGCAGTTTGTTCATTCGTATGTTGTACAACTATATAATAAACGTCTTTTATTGCGTTTATTTACCTTTCAAATATAGCTTATTTGGACAACATTTCGAAGGGACTTATTATGTTTGTGAGGTTAGTAGTGCTAACATGAGTGTAAATTTCTGTAGTCTTAGAACTGCTGTGTCCTAACAGCTTTTGGATATACCTCAAATTAGTTCCATTATCTAATAAATGGGTAGCAAACGAGTGTCTTAGGGTGTGAACTGTTGCTGGTATATTCACTCTAGCTTTCTTTTTGGAGCGATTAAAAACCTGTCGAATGCTTGACACACTGTATTGTTTACTATTTACACCCTCAAATAACCAATGTTTTGGTTTGTATATGGTATAATAAGCTCTTAGTTGTTCTAATAAAGTTGGAGATAATAATGTAATTCTGTCTTTCTTTCCCTTGGCGTTTCTCACCCACACACGCATGTTTGAAGAATCTATATCTTCTATTTTCAGATTGATGCATTCTGAGATTCTTAAGCCACATCCATATATGACTGATAGTATGGTTTTATGCTTAATATTGTGTGTATTATCTAATATCCTTGCAACCTCATCCAATGATAAAACCTTCGGTAGCGTCTTTGATTTTCTTGGTCTGCAAAAGTCGTAGGATACTTTAGGAAGATTCAGAACTTTTTCAATATAGAATTTAATGGCGTTTATGCTTTGATTTTGATAAGACGAGGACACCTTACGCTTTGTTATTAGTTCCTTGTGATAATGCATTATATGAGCCGTAGCGACCTGATGGAGTGGCATTGGATGCATGTATAACAGAAACTGTTTAAACATGTGTAAGTAGGTCTTAATAGTGTTCTGGCTATACTTCTTTAGAATTAGTTTTTGAAGCATTAAATCCATTGCCAATTGATACTCTGGCTTAGATGCTATTTGGTTTATTACTGAGGTCATTGGGGTGTTTGTAACATTCATAATATAAAAATCACACTAAATAATTTAATAAGCGTATTTTTAAACGTTTAGATACGTATATAAACGTCTAATAATAAGGGTTATGAAAATGAAATTTTGTTTGTCTTGTCAAAAGGAATTGTTAGGTAGAACGGATAAAAAGTTTTGTGATGCACAATGTAGAAGTACTTATCATAACACAAATCGTCCTTTACATGAAATAACTATTCAAAAAACCAACAGTGCATTAAGAAGAAATAGGAGTATACTATCTCATTTCAGTCCTAGCGGAAAGACAACAGTAAAAAAAGAAGTGCTACTTAAATCTGGTTATAGTTTTGAGATATTCACACATCTGTTTTCGTTTAAGAGTGGAACCTATTATTTCTGCTATGATTATGGTTTTCTTCCTGTAAAAGATGATAATGGTGTTGAGAAAATGCTAATCGTTCAAAAACAAGACTATATGGATAACCTAAAATTCAATCCCTGGGAATCCCTATCTTGATTGTTCCTCTAAAAACTGATCTTAAATAAGTAATGCTTTTTGTGCTAAATGTGGATATCGAAATTGGTAAATTTTTTAAATCGTATATAAATCGTACAAATAATTAAAATAAAAAACCCTAACTAATAGATTAACCATATTACATTTAATTTGTCTTGTATTTGCTGATTTTCGCTATTTTTTGTTGGTTATTTGTTGCCCATATTGTGTAAAACCCTGTAAAACATATAAACTTCAATTTTTGTATTGGAAAGTAGATCAAATAATCAACTATCAATGCTTTATGATAGCTTTTAAATTACTTTATTCGTAAACCTATTAATTACTATTGCAATATGCTATTGATAGTTTGCCTAATCTGCTTTAGATAAGCTTTCTTTAAAAATTTTATTAATGGAAGCCTGTATTTTATTTTTTGAATACCATTTACCCCGAACTATAATTCCAACTTGAGATTTTGTATTTGAAATATTGATTAAGGGATTTTTTTTCAATAAAACCAAATCTGCAATCATCCCTTCTTTGATAATTCCGGTTTCATTCTCTATACCAAGAAAAGCTGCCGCGTTTCTTGTTGCTGTTTCTAGTGCATGATACGGACTCAATCCTGCCGCCACCATATTTCTTAATTCTTCATGAATTGAAAACCCAGGAACCATTCCAAGATTAGGAGTATCTGTTCCAGCAATAAGAGGAATTTTCATATCGAACAAAGACTTCGTAAGCTTTAATTGAAAATTGTAAAAGCCTAAATCTTCATTTGATGTTGATTTTGATTTGGAAACATCTCCATTATTTTCAATAGTAATGCTTTTCCACCAAGACATTATTTCAGAATCTACATAGTTCATTTCAGGATTTTTTAATTTCTTTAAAAACTTCCCTTGACTATTTAAATAAAAATTTTCTTGTAGAGCTAAAGTAGGGCAAACAAAAGTGCCGGAAGATTTAATCATTTTCGCAACCTTCATTATATTTTGAAGATTGTATTGAATCCCGAAATAATCTTTTACTATTTTTTCAATATGTTCGATGGAAGCCTGTCCAGCATTTAGAACACCTTTTAGACCTACAGATTTAGGAATATGACCAACTACTTTAATGTTTTGCTCCTTAGCTTCTTCCATAAGAGCCTGATAAATATCACTTGTAAGCCCATCGTAAACTTTAATAAAGTCATAACCCAATTTTTTTTGCGTTTTAACAATCTCTTTTACTTCTTTTTGAGATTTTGGTACTGCTTTTATCTTCCATTTCGTGTTTTTACCACAGATTAAAGGGCCTGAAGTGTAAATTCTGGGACCAGCAATCTCTCCTTGATCAACTTTCCTTCTTAATTTTAAATGTGTTTTATCTCCATTTAAATTCCTTACAGTAGTAATGCCGTTAGCCAAAAATAGAGGCAAATCGGATTCTTCTATATGAACATGCATATCCATTAGGCCAGGAATTAAATATCTATTTTTCCCATTGATTATTTGAGCGTTCTTAGGAATTTTAACCGTCGCGGACGAACCAATTTTTGTAATTATCCCATGTTCTATGATAAGCGTCTGAGATTCTAAAATTCTTTCAGAATCCATGGGAATTATGTTCACGTTAATAATAGCAATTTCACTCCTTGCTGGAGTCTCATTACAATTAAAAAGGATAACTAAGAAAATATAGAGTATTAGTTTATTCATAATAAAGAATATGTTAATTAATTGTAATCTTTTGGAAGTAACTCTCCAGTTATTCTTGATTCTTCAGTAAGTTTGTGATTAAAACGTATCATAGAACGCCTGTTAAGTTCTTTCCAAAGTTTTTTAGATTTGTAAATGGAAGCGTCAATTTTTCCGTAGGTCATATCCTTACTAGACCCTAAATACAATAAATAGTCAAAATAATCTTGTCTTTTATATTTTGAAGGTGGTTGAGGAGTGAGTGTTGTAGAAGCGGAAGGGTTTCTTATCATCCTTCTAGGGCCTGGTAATAACCCAATCCAAGTATCTTTTACTTTAGTAATTGTACCCATTGGCCAATTTAATTGTTTTTCTTTATCTTCATTACCTTTCCAAAGACCAGATTTAGGAAATATTATCACCACAGAATTAGGGTATACTTTTTCTATTCTTTGATTCACTTTTGTTTTCTTAGGGCTATTATTCCCAAAATGAGCTCCGCCGTTTATTAAGAGTGCTTTTCGACCTTTAGACAGTACCTCGTCAATTGCAATTTTTGCAAAAAACTCGTTTCTACTACCTCTTGTAGCTAAATAATCTTTATTTGTATTTACATTTTCCCATGCAATTGGTGGGTCGGCTGCAATAACTCGGATTCTATCATTTTTGGAAATACGACTATTTAATTCTCTTATAGTTTTAAGAAAACTATAATAAACATCTACACTCCAAGGATCAACTGGTGACTGAGTTGTATTTATCCATACTTTTTGGAGGTCTACAAAAGCAACATCCCCACCAAAAATGTATTTGTCTAAAGTGTCTTGATAAAGTGCATTTCCTGATTCAATTAAAATATCATTTACGTTTTTATAAAAACCTTCCGTTAGAACCAATTTGGTAAGGAATTGATATAGTTGAAGGTGCCCATGTGTTTCACCAATTGCCACAATTGGTTTTTGATTAAATATTTCTATAATTGTTGGAATACCTTTTTTTTCAATTGGTTCATTTTGTGCAGAAATACCGCAATAGCATATTAAAGCTAATACTAAGAGTTTTTTCATTTTTCGATTATTAATTACTAACATTTTATTTGTAAATTTTCATCTTCTGATGTCTTGAATATGCATCAGTCTTTTGAAATTTTAATGTGAAACTTGTTAAATGAAATTGGAGATGAGAGTGAAGTTAAAGCCCTAATTGATAGAACCCAATTTAAACCTATTAGTCCTTCGCTCTAATAGTTATGTTGCCATTAAGTGATTTGAATGAAATCATTGGGCCTCCTCCATTAACTTTGCCAATCGACCACTCATCTATATTTTGTTTATTGCTACTTGAAAGCTTACTCTTTTTTAAAGTTAGCTTTTTATTCAATTCGAAATCGGTAAATATTTCACCTTCATCAGATCTTGCCTTCATAATGGCTTGAATGCTTTTAGGAAAAGTGATATTGAGATTTCCATTGAGACTACTAAAAGCCATCGCATTGTTGCTTATTTCAAGGAAATTTATTGTGATGTCTTTATTCACAGTATCTACAATAGCAGATCCACTAATGTTTACCAAAGTTATATTCCCATTTTCATTGCTGATTTCAAACTCTCCATTCACACCTTCAACATAAATATCTCCATTGTTTTTTAATCTTATGTTTAGAGAGAAATTTCGCGGCACTTTTATTTCAAAATCAACTATGGTACCAGTATCATTCATTCCAATGATTACTTTATTGTCATTTTCTATTATGCTAAATTCTAATGGTTTGATAGTTTTTGATCTAAGTTTCTTATTATTGAGTGCTTTTGTGTTTTTGGTTTCTCTTGGTTGAGCATTAATAACTACTTCGTTACCCTGGTGTCCTGTAATATTTATCTTTCCCGAATTTAAATTCAACGATAAAACCCCTGAATCGTTAGGCTTGCTTAGTGGAACAATTATTGATTTATTATCGTCGTTTTGTGCAATTGTTCCTTCAACAGTTAATACACAAATACTAACAAAAATCAATGCTATTTTTATATATGAATTTCCCATAATTTTATTTTTACTAATTATTTTTAGAATGATCTATAATAAAGACTGGATTGATTGTTCTATTTTTTGTTTTGCAGCTGAGTTAATTTCTTCTTTTTTTAGTAGTTTTCTAAACGGAGTTATTGATCTTTTTTCATCAATACCAACCATTAAATCAGCTAAAGCTATTTGAACCAAAGGGGAGTTTTGTTTAATTATTGATTGCACCAAACCTTCTCTAACAGATGGTAAGTAAACAAAATTACTTAAAGACTCAATCGTAGCCAACCTTACATTGGTGTTTACATCGTTATTAAGTGTTGTAAAAAGGGCGTTAATTACAATTTCTTCCACTTCTTTTAATTCATTAACTTCATTAACTGCTTGTAATCGTTTATTTGCAGAAGGTTGTTCAAGTAATGCTAAAACTAGTTGTGATCTTACTTTTTGTATTTCTGCAATTTGAGTTTCAGTATTTTGGGCACCATTAAAAGCATCGAAATCTAGTTTGTTTCCAATAAACACACCAATTGCAAGAATTACAATTCCATAGGCTAACCTTCCAGTATTGGGATTAAAAATGATATTTATAAAAAGGGATTTCACATGTTCAAATATTGAAGGCTTTTTTGTTGTTTCTTTAGGCGTTTCAGAATTCAAAAAAGTATAAAATTGAGTATCCATTTCTGGCCTTGGCTCTGGTGAGTTAGAATTGCTATCCATGGATTCCCAAACTAATTTTAAACCATTAACTTCCTTTAAACATTCAGAATGTGCGTTAATGAAATATTCGAATTCAATTTTCTTTTCGATATTCAATTTGCCAGCAACGTAATCCATCATCAATTCTTTGTATTCTATAATATCCATTGCCTTATCTTTTTTCGAGTTTAAAAAAAATGACCTTTAATTCGTTTAATGCTCTATGAGCTCTTATTCTAGCGGATCCTTCACTGCAACCAATTATCTCACCAATTTCCTTGTACTTTAGTTCTTTAAATTTACTTAATATTAATATTTCACTTTCTTCATAGGTTAGCTTCTGCATTGCAATTTTAAGGGTAGACAAGTCTTCATTAGATGCTATTGTTTGCTCTGCGTTATTTTTATTGTCTATTTTATAAGCTACATCTGTTAGGTTGATGTTGTTTTGCTCTTTTTTAGATTTATTATAATTATCATAGCTTACATTTCTAGCAATTTGAAATATCCATGCCAAAAACTTACTTTCATCTGAATAGTTATGTTTATATTTTAGTATTTTAATGAATACATTTTGAACCAAATCTTCACTTAGGTCAACATTATGATTCATCTGATAAAAAAAGCCAAATAATCTCTTTTTATATCGTTCGTAAAGTAGCCCTAGCTTTTCTGTATCGCCAGATTTGACTTTTAACATGAGCGAAGCATCTGATAAACTATCCAATCTATTTGTATATATGTTACTTTAAGGTAAACATAATTTTTTACTAAGCGTTACAAAAAAAATCAATAAACTTTATTTCAGCCTTACTTTTTTGATCCAATCATCTTGTCAAGCATCACTTTCTTATTACCTTTTTTTCTTGATAAATAGACTCCCTCAGTAAATTGATCAAAGTTCAATCCTGCTTTAGATACTATGTCTTTTATTTTCAATACATCTTTCTTTCCATAAATATATTTTTTAAAAAACTCAGTAAAATCCGCTCCACTTACTTCATTAACAGCCTCCATAATATTAGCTGTTGTAATTTTTATCTGATTATCTCCATATTTCGCTTTCACCAATAACATAACGTCATCTAGGCTTTTTTTGTTTTTTGTTATAGTTCTAATTTCAATATCTAATGCTAAAGCCATCGTTGATCCCCCTCCATAGATAAAAAGCCAATTTTTAGCTTTTTCTTTACCTGCATCAACTAAACTTACCTGGTCAACAGGCCACATTCTCTTTGCAATTATATAGCGAGAGAGGAATTGCTCCAATTTTTTCAGATAAAGATCTTCTGTAATAGCACCTGTCCTCTTGAGTGAAATAGTTGAATAATACTCTGTAAACCCTTCGATAAACCAAGCTATATCTTCAGATTCCCCAGCAATTGAATAGCCTCTACTCCAATAATGGAACATTTCGTGTGCCATTGTGTTACCCCAAATAAGAATTCGTTCTTCTATTCTATTATCAGTAAGGACTTGATTAAAGCTATCTTGAAAACTCTCCCCGTCATCTTCATCGGCCTTTCTAATTGATATTAAATAATTCCTATTAGGAGTTCCATTGTAAATCTTGCTAAATTCGTTTAATTGTTTTTGCATCAAATCTATAAATCGCTGAGTATATTTGCTAAGATTTTTATCTATAGCAAATATTAAGTTCATTTGTCCATTAGTCACCACTTTTTTATCGAAGTTGCCTAGTACCAATGCGTTATTTACCAAGCTTATCCATGAATCTGCAAAATAAAACCCGCTTTTATCTTTTTTCCAATTGGTGGCTATTTCCCAATTTGACGGGATATTAAATTTAATTTTAGCATTCTTTACACCAGGAGAATAAATAAACAAAGCTTTACTAACTAAAAAATGGGCATCGTCAGTTACTTCTGGTCTCGAATCTATCCCTCCAGCAGGGTTCCAATCATGATTTTTATGATCAAAATGCACTTCATAACTGAGATGAACCTTTGTGCCATTTGGGGCTAAAACTTTCCATTTTCCCCAGCCATTTTTGTCCACAGTTTTATACGAAAGTATTTGCCCAGACTCTGTTTTTATGTTTAATTTCTTAACAAATGTGGCCCAACCATGCTTTAGCCAAGGGTGTCCCCAAGAAGCCATTTTAATTGTACTATCATTTAAAATGATATTGGCTTCTATCTTTGCTATATTACGTTTGCTCTTATCAATTTGAATTATATATTCAGGACTGTCAATATCGCTTTTTGTTTGTCCATTAACAGTTAGGTTTAATACTAGCAATATTAAGAGTGCTGTTTTTTTAATTGTATTGTTTAAGTTCATAAGTAAATTCCGTTAATTATATTTTTAGATAACTTAGAAGAGAGAGACCTAATGTGGTTTTCAAATTAAGTTTTGATATATAGATAAACAGATGCTTTTTGAAAGCGTTACATAAATATTTCTAAAAGAATATGTTTAATTGAATACGATGGGGATGGGGATAAGAACGTTTTTGTTTGTCCGCCAACCGTTATAATTAATGCAGGTAATAATAATATTGCTTTTTTTTAAATATTTTCTCAAAGAGGAGGTGAGGAGGAAATTGCACAAGGTTTATGCAAAAGAGACTTTTATATATGTAAAATTTGTAATTTTAACTATCAACATTAATACTAAATTTTAAGTAGGATATTTATAAAATGAATTATTTTAAATATAGAGCAGACCAGCAATTTTTTGTTTCTCAAGAAGGAAAGATTGCCTACATAGACCAAGGTACTTCAAATAATGTGATCTTGTTGTTGCACGGCGTACCAACTTCTGGATGGTTATATCGAAAAATGATGCTATTATTGGTTGATAAAGGTTATCGTGTTATTGTACCAGATATGCTAGGTTTTGGTAATAGCGATAACCCTGAGAGTTATCATATTTATCACGAAAAAAAACATGCAAAAAGGCTATTGGGGTTAATGGACTATTTAAGGATAGATTCTTGGATTCATGTATTTCACGACGCTGGTGGTTTATGGACTTGGGAACTATTAAAACTTGCACCACAAAACGTGAAAAAACTCATAATATTAAATACTATTATTTATCAAGAAGGGTTTAAACCTCCCATGCGTTTTGGTAAAAATTGGTTTACAAAAACAGTAATGAGTTTATATGTATCAAAGTTATTTAATGGGTTTTTGGTTAATCAATTATTGAAGAAAGGATTATCTAAATCATTGAGTGATGAATCGCTTGAAGGCTATAAGTTGCCTTTGTTAGAAGGTAAAGTAAGAGGAATGTACTATTTTTTTTCTAGAACTTGTCATTTACTCCCTAATTATAAAAACCTTTTACCTACACTCAAGATACCAGCTTTAGTAATATGGGGTAAAAATGATCCATTTTTAAAATGGGATCCTCAAGCTGAACAAGTAATTCACGATTTAAAAATAAAACCAGATAATGTTCATGTTATAGATGCAAAGCATTTTATACAAGAAGACTGTGCAGATCAAATTGTGAATATAATAAATGATGAAATTTAATTTTAAATTGGGTAAAGTATATTAGCCCTTATTTAAATTTGACAGTTACAGAATGACTAGAGATATTATAGACATAAATGATTTTACAATTTTACTGATTAGTTTTAGTTTTTTATTCTTTTTTCAGATAGATATAATCATCTCCATTATAGATGTATTCACATTCTCCTTCCAGTGAAAAATCTAATTGTAAGTCATAATTTTCTGAAAAGAATTTGTTGTGTGACTCCAAAAATAATTCCTCTAGTGGGTCGGCATTTGATAAAATAAATAGTCTTTTATTATCAATTACTATTTCAAAAAAGTCATCACTATCATCAGGATAAGCATAAATGCCCTCTAAATTTCTGTATTTTGAAATGTCAAAATGTGTTGCGGTTCTAAGTGAGGGTAAATAAATTTCTTGGCCACCTAAAATTTTACCAACCGTTCTAGTAATGGCGTAAACATCTGAATTCTGGTGATTATTTAAGGCGATTATTGTAATGTCTTTATCAGTATACCTGATAATAACAGACTCAAAGCCATTAGATACACCTGAAAAGTAAAAATAAGGACCGTTAGTTTTAGTTTCACCATTATACCAATTTCCTAGCGAGAAATCTGAATTTGGTAGTTTAGCCATTAATAACTCCATTGAGGATTTATTTAGTAACTCATTATTTTTAAGTGCGAGGCTATAATTATATAAATCTTCTACGGTAGAATATGCTGATGCTTGTCCTTTAAGATTTGGAGTATATACAAACTCAGCTTTGAGGTTCGTATTATAGCCGTCCAATCCAGGGGCATATTCATGTCCAGTAGCAAAATTGTTGTATTCTTTTTCTGGATAAAAGATAGCACCAGAATTATTCATATTAGCAGGCTTAAAAATATATTTTTCACAATAAGCTTCATAAGTCATTCCAGAAACTTTTTCAATTATATAAGCCAATAATGCATAACCACTATTAGAATATTCTTCACCTTGTCCTGGCTCAAATAACATTGGCTTTTTACTTATTTTTTTAATGATACTCTCAAAACGTAATCGTCTCTTTTCATGCCAATCGTCCCGCCATTGACCATGGATCCCAGAACTATGAGTTAATAGATGCTTAATTTTTATTTTTTCTGCATTCGGGAAGTCAGCGATGTATTCTGATAAAGTATTCTCAATACTTAGTTTGTTTTTTTCTTGCAATTGTAAAATGGCGAGTGCTGTAAATGTTTTAGTAATGGATCCAACCTTAAATTTAGTGTCTATTTTATTTAAATCCTTCGTTGTTCTATCGGCCATTCCATAGGCCTTTAGATGAAGGATTGAATCCTTTTGAGCAACTAAAACAGTTCCACTATAGGAAGCAACTTGTTCTCGTAATTCTAAATATTCATTTATTATTAAATCACTTGAGTTTATGCCTATAGAAATGCTGTCTTTTTTATCGGCTTTACAACTGACTAATAATAGAAGAATAATTATTGCAAATTTTTTCATTTTGTGAGTTCTTGAATATAGTGTCCTTATGTATTTAGAATGTAACATTTAAAGTAAGAAGCAGAATTTATCTAATAGTATCGATTTTTAGACTCATGCTTTAAATCATTATCAAAGTTAGAAGTTTATAATTTAAGGTCAAATAAAAAAAGATTTATTGGTGATAGTTGGATCTATACCAATAAGTCATTTATCTTACTTTTTAAGAAATACGCTAGTTCCAGATACCGCTGCAATTACTTTCTTTTTATTCGCTATAAATAAAATCTCTTGCCCTCTTCCGTCATTAAACTCTATTCTAATTGAATCGTCATTTAGAGAAGGTGTTGCGATTGCTTTTGAAATTCCCAAACTTGCTATTAATTGATTGTCTTTTTGAGTTATTATTAGTTCGCCTAAGAATTCATTTTCATAGGTCCCGACGTATTTTTTAAATTCATGCTTTAGATGCCATTTTCTACTAGCTCTACTAGCTCTATCGTTGGCATAAGCCTTTTGAATATAATCTACTCTTTCATTTACAGCATTCACCTTTTTTTCATAATTCTCTAAGGATGTTACTGCATCTAGTAATACATCATAGGAGAAAGCGGCGATTAAATTTGAGACATTATCACCAAAATAGGATTCATTACTAAAAATGGCGATTCCTATGTTGTCTTCTGGTAAGAACGAGAGATGAGAAAAGAAACCATCAAAGCTACCAAAATGATAGACGGCATCTCTTTCATTATATTGAGCCGTATTCCAGCCTAAACCATAGCCTATATTTTTAAAAATATCGCCACTGCCTTTTGTTTTTGTGAGTTGTAGACGCGAATTGGAAAGCACCTCTTTTGACACTATTTGCTGGCCTCTAAATTTTCCCTCATTCATTTGCATAAGTAACCAATTCTGGGCATCTTGAATGGAGGTAATTATTCCGCCTGCAGCTTGAAATGTGGCATCATTTTTTTGTGTGAGCGCCAATGTTGGTAATTGAGTATCATTGACAGATGTATAAGGTTTCGCTATGTTCCATTTATTAATTTTCGCCTTGGATAAGTATGCAGAACTATGATTCATGTCTAAAGGATTAAATATTTTCTGTTGTAACAAATCCTTCCAATTCAAGTTAAATTCTTCAGATAGAATAAGATCAAACACATTATAACCCAAATTGTCATATCTGTATGATTTGTTATTAAACCTTGAGCTGGTTTTTTCTTCTAAAATTTTAATCAATTGCTTTCTAGTATATTGACCAATTCCAGAAAATTGATAGGCAAGAATAGTATTTTTTATGCCGCTTGTATGAGATAATAAATCAGCGATAGTAACACCTTCAAATATGGATTTATCTTTAAAATTCTTTATTGGAGCATAGGTGCTAATCGATTGGTTGAGGTCCAAAACACCTTCTTCCTCCAGTTGCGCTGCTAACAACCCAACAAATGGTTTTGTGGCAGATGCAATATAATAAGCCGTTGCGGCTGTTGCCTTCGTTTTGGTTTCTACTTCTGAATAACCATATGATTTTGTATAAAAAGGTTTACCATCTTTAATAATTGTTATAGCTAAACTAGGCACTTCCTGCACTTCGTTTAATAATTGCTTTATAAAATTGTCAATGAGTTCTATCTTATTATTTTGAGCTTGTCCCATTAAGCTAACTGATATGATAAAGGCAGTAAAAAGAGTTCGTGATGTTTTCATAATGTATTGCGATTGTTTTTTGGAAGCATAAAATAGTATCCAAAGAAAAAAGGATATGTTTGCTATTAATTTCTAGGTCAAAAGTATCTCTGGGATAGATTAAGTCAAATAAAATGTATCGAACTGCGGTATATTTGTTACAAACGAGGTATTTCTTTTAATCAATGTTATAAAACATATAATTTTTGGCATAAAATGACTGAAAGACTTTGATTTTTTCTGGGGGATTATGGGACAGGAAAAAAAACAGGATTTGACTTTTGAAGTGTCAATCTAGTTTGTTGCAGGGAATTGGTTGTTTGTAACAAATAAGGCATAGTTTGTTACAAATTGTTTTATTTGTCAATCAAAATATGCATTATTGTAAATAATCATAAACATTGTATTTTTATCATAAAATGAATAAGACCTATAAAAAGCATTGGAGATACCTAGAAATAATTGTTCATATGTTAATATGGACTTTTATTCCTGTTAGAAGCTTAATTCTCCATAAGAATACGTTCTTTATAGGACTCACAAACACTTCAGACGGTAGTATTTATAGCGCCTTAATCTTTGGTTGGATTTTTAATACAATACTATTTTATGGAACTGCATTTTGGTTGATGCCCAAATTTCTGGCAAAAGAAAAATATTTGAAATTTATTTTTTGGTTGTTGGTGTTATTCATTGGTATTTCTGGGCTAGAGTATTTTCAGGAAGAATTTATAATTCGATTTTATGAGCTTACACCCGCTGTATTTGACGGGTTAAATGAGATTCATACTTTGGGAGAAACACTTATAGGTACCAATTTAGTGGTTGTGTTATTGGCCTTTGTGTATCGATTTTCGAGAGACTGGCTAAGGACAGAAATTAAGAATAGAAAATTAATTAAAGAAAAGCATTTAACCGAGTTGAATTTTTTAAGATCTCAAGTTAATCCACATTTTTTATTCAATACATTAAATAATTTATATGGAATGGCATTAACTCAAAATGTTCCAATAATTGCTGAAAAAATAAAGAAGCTTTCAGGAATTATGCGATACATGCTCTATGAGAGCAATACTGATAAGGTACTTTTAGAAAATGAAATTGATTATATTAAGGACTTTATCGATATTCAGAAATTAAGATTTTCGGACGATGATCCTATTGATATAACTTTGAATGTTAAAGGCGAAATTGGCAATAGAAAAATTCCACCTATGCTATTAATTCCATTTATAGAAAATGCATTTAAGCATGGTGTAGATATTAAAAAACAGTCTTTTATAAAGGTTGAGATTGAACTACAAAAAGCAACACTTATTCTTAATGTTATTAATAGCAATCATAAAAGGAATCAAATGAATCGAAATGATGAAAATGGTATTGGGCTTGAAAATGTCAAAATGAGATTAAACTTGCTCTTTCCTGATGCCCATAAATTGTCGATTAAAGACGAAAACGAGAATTTTAAAGTCCATTTAAAATTTCCGTTGTAAATTGAGATACTATGATACATTGCATAGCCATAGACGATGAGCCAATTGCGCTCGACGTCATTAAGAACCACGTGTCAAAAGTTCCTTTTTTAAACTTAGCAAAGACGTTTAGAAGTGCTATTGATGCTATTGAGTACCTTCAAAAGAACGATGTAGAATTGATTTTTTTGGATATTAATATGCCGGAAATTTCGGGAATAGAATTCTTGGATTTATTAGAAAACAGCCCACTTATTATTTTTACAACGGCTTATTCAGAATATGCGGTTAAGGGTTATGAATATGATGCCGTGTACTATCTGGTAAAACCCTTTAATTTTCAGGAATTTATGAAGGCGGTCACCAAAGCAAATGCTGTTTTAAATAAAAGACAGACCAAAAATGAACAGGTGAACACCAATACAACTTCTGAATTATTAGTAAATATTAAAAGCGGTTTGCAAACTCACCAAATTAAGGTTAATGATATCCTCTATTTAAAAAAGGATGGAGGCTATGTGTTCTTTCATTTTAGAGATGAAAAGAAGTTACTTGCCCGTTTAAGTATAAATGAGATTCTTGATATGCTGCCTGCCAATAAGTTTTCGCGTGTTCATAAATCATATATTGTGGCATTGGAAAAAATCAATATTTACGAAAACCACCAAATACATATTGATGGCGTTAAGATACCTATTGGTAATACCTATAAGGAAGAATTCTTAAAAAAAATTGAATAAAATCCCTGCTATTTAATTTAACGTTTATAAAAATGCATTGTAAAAATTGTCAAGAAAATATCGACTCTAAACCAAAGTATTGCCCTGCCTGTGGACAAGAGGTGATTTTGGCATTAGATTCAAAATATTTTAATAACATATTAAAAGAAGGTATTTCCTTTGATCGAGGGTTTTCCTTCAATGTCAAAAGTCTTGTTCTTAAGGGCGGTAAGGCCGTAAATCATTTTGTGTCTGGACAGACGAAACCATTTCAAAATCCCATTCTTTTTTTTATCACAACAATGGGTATTCTGATTTTAATCTTGAGCTTGACAGAAGGCCTTATTAGTGGAACATTTTTTCAATTCCTTGAAAATGGAGATAAGAGTACTATTAAATTTGAAAGCCGAGGTCCAGATTCAAAACAAGTGCGTTGGGTTTATTTAGTGATTACTACCCTCATTATTCCATTGTTTTCATTGGGTTTTTATATGCTAAAAGATAATAAGAAACAGCCTTTTGTACAGTCTGTAATTGTTACTATTTTTTTATTAAGTGCTATAAATTTGATTCAATCATTTGTGATATTACTCAATAGAACTGTGTTCCATTTTTTAAGTAAATGGATTGGTTATTACGATTCAGACACCATAGGATTGTTGGTCAGTGCAGTTATTATTATACCTTATCTGTGGTATTTTTTATACACCTATTTTACGAAGTCAAAACTAAAAAAAACACTCATAAGTTTTGTCGTCATTTCAATTATAACTGTCGCGATTCTATATGTTGGGAACGCTACAGCAACCATACAACAGCATTAGGCTTCATATTATGACACGCTCTCATGTTATACTGAAACTTGTATGTTTCATTAAAACCATTATCAATAAGTAAAACTAAAACAATACAATTATGAGATGTAAAGAAGTAGCAGTATTTAAATTTAAGGCGGACTGTATCAATGGTGCTATCGAATTAAATAAGAAACTAATCTCAGAAATGCAGCATTCCAGTAACGATTCTTTGTTGGATTTTGAAGTTTATCAATCTCCTAAAGATCCAACGGTATTTACTTGGCTCATAGATTGGACGGACGCAAAATCGGCAAAAGAAACTACAGATAAATGGATGAGCTTTCCCAGTAATCAGAAATTTTCATCAAGTGTTGAGGTTGATATATTCTATGATTTTTTAGAAAAACGATAATTAAAAATAAGTGGTACTTATCCTATTGAAAATTTGATATTTACTGTTATAATATCATCACATAGATGTGCTATTAATGTTTTCGTTTTTGTGATTGAATTAACTCAATGTGAAATCTAAAACCAATGTGTCATTTTAAGTACTATAGATCTGTTTTTAATACCCATACCTTCAAGACCATGATTCTCATTAAATATAAGATAGATGTCCGACATCGGTTTGTAGCGCCATTGTACACGTGAAAAAACACTTAAGTTTTCGCTCAAGGAGTTATATTGAACCACATTTTTAAAAGCAATTTTATTAGAGAAACTAATGTCCCCATTAAAGCGAATTAAATGAATTTTATCTGCTCCAAAGCCCTCCTTTAATTTGATATCATTAAAATTGTAGCTCAAGCCAAAATTCCCCCAAGGCTGTATTCTATAGGTACCTTTGATGTTTGCTCTTAAACGAGTTCCATTAAAAAAGTTTCCATAGCTGACATTGGTATCCCATGAAAACTTTTTACGACTGTCTGCTCTATAACGAAACTCAAAACTGCTAAATGAATAGTCATCAATTGGGAGAGGAGCATAGTCACTTCCTAATAAAGAGGTGGGAAACATCAAGTTTACTTTTCTATATCTTCCGAGTAAGACGAGCCTTGAAGTGTTTTTATATTCAAAGTCATATCCGAAATTATTTTGGCTTTCATTTAAAGAACCATTGGGATTCAAATACAAAAAATGCCAGGTACGTAAACCATGATAGTTCAATTTTCTGTTTTCATCTTCTACAAAGGTTAAGTATCTTACCCATGGATTAATTAAAGTGTATCCTAGACGAACGGTTTCTCCAGTTTCCGCATTATAATTTTGTAATCTCGGATTTATACCCACTTCGGTAATGTAATTATCATCAACCACATTTATTTCCCATCCTGTTCTAAATCGTTTTGTAAGATAAGTTCCGTTGATCCCATAAAAACTATTTTTGCTAGATTTCTCAGGAGTAATTGATGCATGATACATGAAAGTATTATTGAATTTACCATTTTCTGAAATATAACTAAATTCCAGACCAGCGTTTCTTGAAAACTCGTTTGACTCCGTAGAACTGGTGGCTTGTCTATTAATAAAAATTCCCTTTATAACAGAGCGTTTTAATATTTTTTGTTGAAATGCACCTACTGCATAATTCTGCCCTGCAAAATCTCCGGTTTCATCAGTTTGAACATCCATCACCCCTATACGAAGGTTAGGATTTATATTACCAGTTAGACGTGCACCATAATTAATTGGGACGGCTTGACCATCCATGATTCCAATTTTTCTTGAAAAGAACGGTTTTATGTCATAGCTTCCAAAACTTGAAAATATATCATTATTCTCAAGAAAAAAGTTACGTTGCTCAGGTAAAAATATATTGAACCTACTTATGTTTGTTATTTCCTGATCAACATCTGCATTTGAAAAGTCTGGAAGCAAAGTTAAGTCTAAGTTCAGGCTACTACTAAGTGCGACTTTAACATCACCACCAATATCAATAGTGTTATCCGCTTTACTTTGATCGGGATTCTCATGGTTTCTTAAAGATGAGGTAGTTATATATGGGTTAAATATAAAAGCTCCAGAAGCTTTCACTGGCGGGATATCCCATTCCAGTGACCCCATAAAATTCATGCTTACGCCGTTAAAATTTACAGGAAATTGCGTCCAGGTGGTATAGGTGTTTTTTTGTTTGTCACCTCTTATAAAATTGATACCCCAGGAACTTTGATTTGGGTTATATCGTAATGTTTTAAATGGAATGGAAATCTCTGCCATCCAATAGCCATCATATTGAGTTACTTTTGAATCCCATTTATTATCCCAATTTTCAGAATTATAGGTTTGTGAACCTTCAATAACCAGACTACCTTCCATCTCGGCTCCACCCGCAGTAATTCCGAATAAAAAACCACTCTGTTTAGAATTCACAGGATCCAATACAAGCGTAAAGTTATCACTACCCCAATAATCAGCAGAATTATCTCTAACTAATGATTGTATAATGCGATCATTGCTATCATAACATTTCGCCAAAACATAGATGTTATTTTCATCATAGGTAATTTTTACCTCAGTTTGATTTTCGGCCTGTCCTTCATCTTTTGGCCAGTGGTTGAAAAAATTGGTAGCAACCTCATGAGCGTCCCATTCATTTACACTCTCATTTCCATCCAATTCAATAGGTGTTTCAGCCTTTTTAATTGCATATTTAAAGCGTTCACGGGTATCAATAGAGTCATCTTGTGCCTGACTAAGTAATGGAAATAAGATTAGAAGTAATAGTGCGTTTTTCATTGGACTGTTTGTTTTTTGATGATGAGTCAAATAAACGTCGCAATACAGTCAATATCAAGATATTATTGTGTATGACTAGCTTCATTGAGGTTATGACATTTAACTTGCGTTTGATGCCGAAAACGGGTCAGAACCTGTCATTTGACTACATAAAAAGTCACTGACATCTGTTTTAAGGAATGATTAACAAAAATTATTCTTAAAATTTCCAAACATGACATTCGCCATAAAGTATGCCCATATTTGAAGGGTGAACATAATGGCTAAATGTGATCAAAAATAAATGAAGATATTTAATTGGGATGATCACGAAGTGCTTCTAAGGCGTTGGATCGATAATTTCTACCTATAGGGAGCTCTCGGCCATTAAGCTCTACCATGATATTATTGAAGGCCGTAATTTTATTCAATGCAATTATGAAGGATCTATGGATTCGTATAAAATGTTGTTTGGGTAGTTTTTCTTCCAAATAACTTATGCGTTGGGTAGTAATCACTTCTCGGTCTGTTAGATGAATGATAACCTTGTCATTTAAACTCTCCAAATACTGAATGCTACTCAAGTTTAATTTGACAACCTTTCGATCTGCTTTTATATAAAGAAACTCTTGCTCAATAGCGGTAGAGACCTCTTTTTTATGTATTTCCAATTCATTAGAGGACTCTTCAAACTGTTGTCCACACAAATATTTATTTACTTTAGATACGGTTTTTAAAAAGCGCGTAAGTGAGATTGGCTTCAATAGATAGTCAATGGCATCCAATTCAAAAGCTCTAATCGCGAAATCGCGATATGCTGTTGTAAATACAATTAAAGGTGGGTTTTTGATTGATTCAATAAGTTCCAACCCATTTAATTTTGGCATTTTAATGTCTAAAAAAACAAGTTGAATATTGCTATTTTGAATATGATCAAAAGCCTCTAATGCATTTGAACATGTGGCGACTAGCTCCAATTGCTCAATTTGATTGGCATAGTTTACCAACACATTTCTAGCCAATGGTTCATCGTCTACTATGATGCATTTTATTTTATTAGACATCTTCCAATTTGTTTAATTGAGTCACAGTACTCAAATCTAAATTCAGTTTTACTAAAAAACTATCGTCCTCTTCTAATATCTTTAAATAGTATTTCTCAGGGAAAAACAGATCCAGTCGTCGTTGTACATTTTTGAGTCCAATATTTTTATCACTATCCAAGGCTTCCATCGTTTGTGAGGGAACCTTGCTATTCTCTACCATTAATTCCAATTGATCGTTATCGAGGCTAATATTAATGTTAATCCATGAATCATCTATTTCATTATCAGCACCATGTTTAAAGGCGTTTTCTACAAAAGGTAACAATAATAAAGGCGGGATAAGACTTTCATTGTTGTCAATAGAATTAGATACACTTACACTGAGTTTATCATCATATCTCAAGCGCTCTAAATTAATCAAATTCATCAATTGTTCCCACTCACGACTAATTGATATAAATCGGTCATTACACTCATAAAGCATATAATCTAAGAATTTCGATAAGCCTAAAATTGCTTGAGGCGCTTTTTTTGATTCAGATAAGGAAAGCGAATAAATACTATTGAGGGTATTAAATAAAAAGTGAGGGTGAATTTGAGCCTTTAAAAATTTAAGTTCTGTCGCAACTTTTTCCTGTTCCAATGCTTTTGTAATCTTGTCTTTCTGGTAGTGAAATAGCTGTAATTTAATTGCCATAGCCACAAACACAGGGGAGTAGACTCCAACCAATGAATTTAACACCTTTGGAAAATATAACAATGGAACTTTCCAATGTTCTTTCTCTGGATTAAACCAATGGTATAAATAAGCCCAACTCATATACCTGTTAATAACCGCCATAGCTAAGCCCAATACCAAAGACCAACCTATAAAATGGGTTGTTTTCTTTTGATATAAATACTTGGGCATTAAGAAATATAAGGTAATATATGTAGGAATGATTTTCCATGGCAATAGAAATATTAATTGCTGAAACTCTTCCCAATATTTATCTTCATAACCACCGTACATTAAGGTGTAAACACCAACATAGACTAACCAAAAGAGAATATGGTAGTATATTTTATGCTTAGTATTTATAATCTTATCGATCATTAGAGTCCATTTTATTAATTATTTGTGAAAATACTAATTACAATGTTTGTTTTAAAATAATTTGACGAAACAACAGGATTTGAGCTGTTAAAGTTACTATTTGTCGTGTAAAAGAAATAGTGATGTAACTATTTTAGCAATTATATGCTAAACCAATATGCAAACAAAAAAACTAGTATTATTTGAGCATAATATAAAAAATAGTGCAGATGGTCGGATTTTTGCTTCGATGAAAGGAGTTATATTTTGGGTATAATGTGAAAAATATCGATAAGATGCGTTTTTCCTAATAATTGTGTATAAACACCATAGTATAATTATATCTCAAAAAATCCCTTTAAAAAGCAAGTTTACTCTTTAACAATAATTAAGCTCGCTTTATAGCCTGTTCTAATAAGCCATCTGTTTGATGCAATGAGATTTCCGTCGGCATCAAAAACTTGTAGTTGTGCAGTGTTTGGACTTGAAAGGCCTTCATTTAATGCAATGAAATTTATCGTATTAAGGCCTTCTTTCAAATCAATGTCTATGGTGTAGAAATCACCATAAAGCGTAATATTGGGATGAATAACAACATTGTTTAACATTAATTTAATGCGATCTCCATCGACGTATTCATGGTCACGACATTTTATAATTACTGTTTTAGAGGTTGTTATTAAATCTCCCAAATAATAATCTTTGGCAAATTTGGCAACATCCTTACGATCTTCACTGAATTTTTGTTTAATGTCCCAAGTGGGTTGCAAAAGAGAACTCTTTTCAGTAATGTCAACACCTTTTGGTTTCTTGTTGATGTCAGATAAAGTTAGCATATTAAGTCTCGCCTTAATATTTTTGTTGGTAAGACCTTTTATTGGAGGTAACTTAATAGCCGTGTTTTTAAAATCAAAAGTATTGCTGTCAATAGCTTTAATACTGATGCTTTTTTGGGTATCTGTAACCTGAGCAAACGATGCACTCCCAAAACAAAAAACAAAAAATATACTAAGTGTTATAATTTTCATAGACAATAATTAAGCCTCAGCTTGGGTTAAAGATATATAAATGCTTTCTAATTTTTATGTTTCGATATACACATTAACGAATCTTTACACTAATTTATATAACTCTTAACAAAAATTATTCCAATAGGTCTGTTGACAGCTATTTTTATCCTTTATTATTTCAATTTAAATAATGGAAAAGCTAATTATTCCATTATATTTAATAAAAATATCTAACTTTTTTTTATTAAAAAATTGAATACAACATTTCAAGAATTATCACTACAATTAGATGGTGAATTGCATTATGATGCCATGATTAAAAGTCTTTATGCTACGGATGCTTCTGTATATAGAGAACTCCCTATTGCTGTGGCTTTTCCAAAGCATTCCATGGATATACAAAGGCTTATAGTCTTTGCTAGACAACAAGGTTTATCATTAATACCACGAGCCGCTGGTACTTCTTTGGCTGGACAGTGTGTTGGTGCAGGAATTGTTGTAGATATTTCAAAATATATGAACCAGATTTTAGAAATTAATACTAACGAAAATTGGGTTCGTGTACAGCCAGGGGTTATAAGGGATGAATTGAATGCGTTTTTAAAATCCTATGGTTTGTTTTTTGGACCTAACACCTCGACAGCTAATCGTTGCATGATGGGTGGTATGGTAGGCAATAATTCTTGTGGCTCTACTTCAATTGTATATGGTGCTACGCGAGATCACGTTCTTGAGCTTAAAACTATTCTGAGTGATGGGAGTGAAGTACTGTTTCAAGAATTGTCGAAGTCACAATTTTTAGAAAAACAAAGGGGAGACTCATTAGAATCGAATTTATATCAATCCATTCAAAAAGAACTCTCAAATGAAACGACAAGAAAGGAAATTATTGCAGAATTTCCCAAGGCTTCAATAAAACGAAGAAATACAGGCTATGCTGTTGATGTCTTACTGGATTCCGATGTGTTTTCTGAGCATGAAACGCCTTTCAATTTCTGTAAATTACTTACTGGGTCAGAAGGAACATTAGCATTTACTTCTGAAATTAAACTGAATGTGGTCCCACTACCAAAACCTAAGGATCTTGTTATTGCTGCACATTTCAATAGTATCAAGGATAGTTTAAAGGCTACCGTACTGGCTATGAAACATGGGCCAACTGCCTGTGAATTGATGGATAAAATTATTTTAGACTGTACAAAAGATAATATAGCACAGCAAAAAAACCGATTTTTTATTCAAGGTGATCCTCAAGCGGTTTTAATGATAGAATTTAGGGGAGATACAATTTTGGAAGCCAAAAATTTAGCTTCCGCACTTATTAAGGAATTTGAAACTCATGAGTTGGGATATGCATTTCCTATAATAACTGAAAATGAAACAGCTAAAGTTTGGGATTTGCGAAAAGCGGGTTTGGGCTTATTGTCTAATATTCCCGGTGATAAAAAACCGGTGGCTTGTATTGAAGATACAGCTGTAGATGTTGAAGATTTACCTAATTATATCGAAGAGTTTACCAATATGATGCGAGGCTACCACCAAGATGCAGTATATTATGCTCATGCTGGAGCTGGGGAGTTACATCTTCGCCCAATATTAAATTTAAAGAAATCAGAAGATGTAAAAGCATTTAGGGCTATTAGTGAATCATCAGCTAAATTGGTGAAAAAATATAAAGGTTCCTTGAGTGGTGAACATGGTGATGGGCGTGTACGAGCAGAGTTTATTCCATTAGTGATTGGTGAAAAGAATTACGAATTACTAAAACGAATCAAAAAAGTTTGGGATCCAAATAATATTTTTAATCCTGGGAAAATTGTTGATGCTCCTGCCATGGACGAAATGTTGCGTTATATTCCAGATACTGAGCCTCCTATTTTTAATACCATTTTTAATTTTGAAGAAACAGGAGGATTGTTAAAAACAGTTGAGAAATGTAATGGTTCTGGCGATTGTAGAAAACTAAATTTTTCTGGAGGCACCATGTGTCCAAGTTATAGGGCCACTCGAAATGAAAAGGATACCACTCGAGGCAGAGCAAATATTTTAAGAGAGTTTTTAACCCAAAACACAAAGGACAACCCCTTTAATCATCCAGAAATAAAAACAGCTTTAGACTTATGTTTGTCTTGTAAAGGATGCAAATCAGAATGCCCTTCAAATATTGATATGGCAACTTTAAAATCTGAATTTTTATATCAATATAACAAAAGTAATCGCATCCCATTACGGACTAAATTAATAGCAAATAATAGTCGGTTTAATGGATTTGCCAGTAAATTTTCAGGCATACATAATGTACTAATTAAACAAAATTGGTTTAAGGGTGTTTTAGGTATTGCAAAAGCACGGAGTTTACCAACATTGCAATCAAAAACCTTGCGTCGTCAATTTAAGTCAAAACCTATTGAATCTAATTCAAAGAAAATATATCTATTTTGTGATGAGTACACCAATTTTTACGACGTCGATCTCGGTACAAAAACAATTAAATTATTAGATAAGTTGGGCTACCAAGTCCTTATGATTAAACACCCGGAAAGTGGAAGGGCATTTATTTCTAAAGGGTTTCTAAAACAGGCAAAAAAAATTGCTCAACAAAATGTATCCATATTTAAAGATATTGTATCAAGTGAAGTCCCGCTAATAGGAATTGAACCATCGACTATTTTAACTTTCAGAGATGAATATCCTAAATTAGTACCAATAGCGCAGAAGAGCGATGCAGAAAATTTAGCAAAACATGTATTTTTAATAGACGAATTTATTTCTAATGAAATAAATAAAGGCGCCATAGATGCGACTCAGTTTACTTTGGAAGAAAAGCATATTAAATTACATGGACATTGTCACCAAAAAGCATTATCATCTGTAGATTTTAGTGAAAAAATATTAACATTACCTAGAAATTATAAACTTGAAGTAATTCCTTCTGGATGCTGTGGTATGGCAGGTTCATTTGGATATGAAACCGAGAATTATAGTTTGAGTATGGATATTGGAGCAATGGTTCTATTTCCAAGTATAGAAAAATCAGATAAAAGTACTATTATTGCTGCTCCAGGAACAAGTTGTAGACATCAAATAAAGGATGGTACAAAGCGAGAAGCATTACATCCTATTGAAATTTTATACAATGCTTTAAAGGTCTAATCAATAATGGAAGATTTAATTGAAAATTACGGGTACTTATTTGAAGATGAATTGCTGAAAGAGATTCATGAGATTGGAATCTATAAATCTGTTAAGGAAGGTGATGTATTAATTGAGATTGGAGACTACATAAAATCGATGCCACTTTTATTAAATGGGGCGATTAAAATTTTGAGAGAAGATAAAGAAGGCGAGGAATTAGCACTTTATTTTATAGAACGGGGAGATACCTGTACAATGACGTTATCCTGTTGTGTTGGAAATAGTAAGAGTGAAATTAGAGCTGTTGCTGAAACCGATGTGCATCTTATTATGATCCCTGTGCAAAAGATGTCAGAATGGATGCGAAAATATAGTAGTTGGCAAGAATTTATATTACAAAGCTATCATTCCCGAATGATGGAAATGTTAGAAGCAATTGATACTATTGCTTTTTTAAAGATGGATGAGCGTTTATTAAAATATTTACGAGACAAGGCCATGGTATCTCATAATGATCAATTACAGGTTAAACATAAAGATATTGCTCAGGATTTGCACACCTCTAGAGTCGTCGTGTCTCGACTCTTAAAAAAACTAGAAAGAGACAATAAGATAAAATTATTTAGAAATAGAATAAAAGTTATTGCATTATAATTTCATGTAACATTTGTTACATAGCTACACTTTTTGATACTGTAGTTTTGTGCTTTTAATATTAAAAATGGATATAACACAAATTTTTGGATACTTTGGAGCATTGGTAATAGGCATTGTACTCGGCCTTATTGGTGGTGGTGGCTCTATTTTAACGGTTCCAATTTTGGTGTATTTATTATATTTAAACCCAGTCACTGCTACAGCATATTCTTTATTTGTTGTTGGAAGCTCGGCGTTTGTAGGAACTGTTCGTAATATTCAAAAAGGCTTAGTAGATTTCAAAACGGGAATTGTATTTGCAATTCCAGCCTTTATATCGGTGTATTTGACTAGAAAATATTTGGTTCCTGCTATTCCGGAACATTTGTTTAGTATTAATAATTTTGAGGTCACTAAAGATATTGGAATTATGTTGTTTTTTGCCTTAATCATGGCATTAGCATCGATTTCTATGATTAAAAACAGGGATATCCCAGCCATAGGAGAGCTCAAAACAAGTTTTAATTATCCGCTAATATTAATTGAAGGAGCGGTAGTAGGTGTAATCACTGGAATAGTAGGAGCAGGTGGAGGATTTCTAATTATTCCTGCCTTAGTATTGATGGCAAAACTACCTATGAAAAAGGCTGTGGCAACCTCCTTACTAATTATAGCTGTAAAGTCTCTAATTGGGTTTATTGGTGATATTGAGAATCTTGATATCGATTGGACTTTCCTTTTATTGTTTACATCAATATCTGTAATAGGAATTTTTATTGGTATCTATTTATCAAATTTTATTGAAGGTAGGAAGCTCAAAAAGGGCTTTGGGTATTTTGTATTGTTCATGGCAGTATATATATTATATAAGGAGTTAGTGGCATAATATGCCTATGCTCATTCACTATGCAATAGGCTTAATCTAAGTGTTAACCTGTTTTTCTAGAAGTTTATAATTTTAATCTATGAGCAATGCGAGTTGTTAGTCATGGTAATTATTTGTTTCCTGCTTTTTGAAATTGCTAATTAGCATTGACTACCATTCATTTTAGATCTCTTTGAAATTTTCATTAAAATATCTGTAACGTTTTGAATGGCTGCACGTCCTATAAGTATCAATCAAAATCAACCACCATTATGAGAAAAGACAGACAACTTATAGTTTTAGCCCATTTAAGTCAATTAGTGACTTTAGTCGTTGGCTTTGGAAGCCTTATTGTGCCTCTAATAATTTGGGCGACTAATAAAAACCGTGTCCAAGAAATGGATCAACACGGGAAAAACATTATAAATTTTCAAATTAGTCTTATCATTTATTTTATAATATGTATCCCTCTTATTTTATTTTTAGGATTGGGTCTACTCGGATTTCTTGTTTTAGGGATCATATCGGTAGTATTTCCTATAATAAATGCTATTAAAGCAAGTCATGGAGAAACTCCAAAATACCCATTATCTCTTAATTTTATTAGTTAGTTAGTTTATATTTATTAGAGATAAGAAAAAAGCACTCATTATATGAGTGCTTTTTTATTTTTAGTTGTTTTATACATTTACTAATGCTCTACTTTTTACAGTATCATAGATGATCTGTAAGTGAACAATTTTATGATTAGAATTGAATTCAATAATATCCACAACATCAAATTCAACAGTGCTTTTGTTTTTTAAAGTCCAGATGTAATTAAAGTGTATTGCTATTTTATTGGAGTTCTCATCTTCAAAAATCCCTTTCAGTTCTAACTTAGAGTTTAAGGTATCTGCTTTTAAATTCTCATAGAAAATATCAGCTCGCTTTTCTCCGTAAATAGGAGAGGACACTTGTCCTTCTTCGGTAAATAAGGCAATTATTCCTTCTGTATATCCCTGTTCAAGAAAGCTAATATATTGTTTGGCAACGTCCTTTTTAGTCATGTTATAGCAAATGCATTGTGTTATATAAGTTATTAAAAAGAAAAAGAGTCAATAACATTGCTATTGACTCTTTTAATTATAGTTTTAAATATCTAATTATTAAGCATCACAGGCATCACTAACATCGTAACATGTTCACCCTCATCCAAACCATCAATAGGCGTAAGTATTCCAGCTCTGTTTGGTAAGCTCATTTCAAGTTGAACTTCACTTGCATTTAAATTACCTAACATTTCACTTAAAAAGCGAGAATTAAAGCCTATTTGCATATCGTCACCTTGGTAGTCACAAGTTAAGCGCTCTTCTGCTTTGTTACTATAGTCAATATCTTCAGCAGAAATATTTAATTCGGCACCAGCAATTTTTAATCGTATTTGGTGTGTTGTTTTATTTGAAAAAATAGAGACACGCTTAACAGAATTTAAAAACTGTGTTCTATCGATCGTTAATTTATTTGGATTTTCCTTCGGAATTACCGCTTCATAATTAGGATATTTTCCATCAATTAATCGGCATATAAGTACAGAACTTTCAAAGGTGAATTTCGCATTAGAATCATTATACTCGATAGTGACATTATCATCGCTTCCCGATAAAATTCCTTTTAAAAGTGTCAATGGTTTTTTCGGCATGATAAATTCAGCAGTTTCACTAGCCGAAACATCTCCACGTGTATATTTTACTAATTTATGAGCATCAGTTGCGACAAAAGTTAAGCTCTCTGTTGAAAACTGAAAAAACACCCCACTCATCACAGGACGTAAATCATCGTTTCCTGCAGCAAATATCGTTTTGCTTATAGCTGTTGCCAATATATTTCCAGCAATAGTTGTTGAACTAGGATTTTCTAAAGCAACTGCTTTTGGAAATTCTTCACCATTAGCATATGCTAATGCATACTTACCATGATTAGAACTAATCTCAATGGTATTGTTATCTTCTATGATAAAAGTTAAGGGTTGTTCAGGAAATGTTTTTAATGTATCTAATAATAATTTTGCTGGAATAGCAACACTTCCATCACTATCACTTTCTACAGTAATGGTAGAAGACATTGTTGTTTCTAAATCACTAGCAGAAATTGTAAGTTCAGTTCCGTTAAGTTCAAATAAAAAGTTATCTAATATAGGAAGCGTATTCGAACTATTGATAACACCACCTAAAACTTGTAGCTGCTTTAATAAATATGTACTTGAGACTATAAATTTCATTTATCTTGTCGTATAATTAGTTATTACAAATATATTCTATAACGGCTAAAATTGGAAACAAACTTATTAACAACTACAGTGTGTATTTTTTCTTTCTATAGAAGTTAAATCCAAACCCAAAGAGAGCTAAAAATACCAGTGGTAATGCGATATTTACAATTTGCCATTTTGTTTTTTGTACGGAAATTTTTTCGGCATCTAAGAAAGAAATTACAATTTCTTTACTACGAATGTTTATAAGTCCATCGTCATCGAGTAAGTAGTTTACTGCATTTAATAAAAATTCCGTATTCCCATACATCTGTCCTGTACCACGATCAAAGCCTAATGCAACAGGCCCTTTTCTACTCAGTTCATTTTTTATAACATCACCATCGGCAATGACAATCATTTTAGTTGGGTCACTTTTTGATTTTGTGTTGGGGAAATTAAAAGGCTTTACCCTGTTGTTGTAAACAGAGGTGAATTCACCTTCTAATAGTACGGCCAGGTTCTGATTTCCGTTATTATAAGTGACTTTATCCGGTTCTTGAGTAATGAGGTCTAGACTAATTGCTGTGGGTGTACCAACGAGTTTTGAGAGGGGCGAACTTTGTAACAGAATAGTTTTAGAAACATCATTTTTTAAAGTATCGATTTGATTTACAAAATCAAACTTAACGGCATTGATATTATTAGTTATAGGATGCTTTGCTGTACTTGAGGCCAATGGTGAATATTGCCATTGTACAGGCTGAAACTGTGCATTATTTCCCTCACCGATTGCTAACATAATTGGCGCAGAGTAGAGATCGTTTATTAATACCGGGTTTATTCGGAGACCATATTTAAAGAAAAAGTCGGTGAGATTTAAGTCGCGACCAATAGCGACACTTTTCCCCGCAGTATTGTATAAGCTATCCTTATCCATAGCGACTTTATCTATTAGCCAGAGGCTTTTGCCTCCATTCATGGTATATTGATCCAGCACAAATTTTTCTTCCTCAGAAAAGGCTTCTGTAGGCTTGGCAGAAATAATCAAATCATAGTCCTGTAATTTGGTAAGCGTGCCTTGCGGATTATGAGCAACACTATCTAAAGTAAAAGGGGCGATGTAGTAATAATCGCGAAGTGTTGTTACAAAGTCGGCAATGTATTTGTTTTCCAGTTGGGCATTACCTCTCAATACGCCCACTTTTCGCTTTTTTGGATGTATAAGTTTATTAAATCCATCGGCAAATGCATATTCTAAATGTTGAATTGAATTGCTCACCCGATCCTGATCTGTAGCTCCAATTTTATTTTTCAGTAAAGG
This sequence comes from uncultured Bacteroidota bacterium, assembly GCA_913062555.1. Classification (GTDB taxonomy): domain Bacteria; phylum Bacteroidota; class Bacteroidia; order Flavobacteriales; family Flavobacteriaceae; genus CAJXVU01. The sequence continues at coordinate 46,814 of CAJXVU010000014.1, read as the reverse complement.
GATTTTAACAGTCTGGCCATTATAACTAGCCAAAGCCCATGGGAAAATTAGTTCCTGTGAAAGTTTACCGCTTTCTTGTACACTTACCTGAAAAGGCTGTAAACCACGTTGTACTAACTGCTGAATATTTTGATCTCTGGAGCTTTCATCCTCTAATGGATTAATAAAGTTGAAATTAATTTGAGGGTTATGCATTTCAAACTCTTCGAGGAGTTGTTTTGTTTCGGATTGTAGTCGTCTAAATTCTGAAGTAAAATTACCTTCGAGAAAAACATCTACCAAAATTGGTGAGTCAACTGCTTCTATGACTGAAATAGCAGCTTGACTTAAGGTATATCGATTATCATTTGTAACATCGAGACGCTTATAGGTTGTTGCCGTAAACACATTAAATAAAACAAGTCCAATAGTTATTAATGTGAAACGTAGTACATGGTTTTTATATTTACGATTTGTGCTTATTCGAAGCACCGTAACATATACAAAAAAGGTGGTTACACTCATAAAATATATAATATCCCGGGTGTCCAATACGCCACGACTCATACTTTTATAATGTGTATCCATGCCAAGGTTCTCTACAAAACTATTGGTTGTAAAATCTGCAATACCACTAAAGCCAAAATAGAAGAAAAAACAAATAAATACAGCAATTATAAAAGCCACTATTTGGTTGTTTGTTAGGGCGGAAGCAAATATGCCAATTGCCGTATATGCAGCTATTAAAAAAAGAAGACCAAAATAAGAACCAATAGTACTTCCTAGATCAAAATTACCAACGGGGTTACCCAATTGATGTACTGTGTAAACATAGAGTAAACTAGGAATTAAAGCAATTACGATCAGAAAAAAAGCGCCTAAATATTTGCCTAAAACAATATGGAGATGCGAAATAGGTTTGGTCAATAAAAGTTCTAATGTGCCTTGTTTTTTTTCGTCGGAAAAACTACGCATGGTCACCGCTGGAATAAGAAACAATAGGATCCATGGGGAGAGCATAAAATAGGGAGACAAACTAGCGAAACCATAATCCAGAATATTAAACTCACCCTTAAAAAGCCATAGAAAGAGTCCGTTTACAAGTAAAAAAAGAGCAATTACTAAATAGCCAATAGGCGAAGTGAAAAACGAATTTATTTCTTTTTTTAGAATTGCTATCATAGTGTGTTTTAGTATTCAGTATTTCTGTTTCCTTAGTCTAAACTTACAACTTTATCGACACTCCATGCTTGTGGTTTATCATTAAAAAGTGGTTTTGTTTGTGACCAAACCTCTTTAAATAATTGAGAATGCCTATAATTTTCTAAATCTTCTTCCGTGTCCCAATAACTATAAGTAAAAAATATATTAGGACTGGTTTTATCTCTATATAATTCTAATAAACGGCAGCCAGGGAAATTTCGTATATATTCTTTTTTCGAATCAAACAAGTTTGTAAATCGATCGATATTAGATGCTTCAAAACTCATTTTAACAATTCGCACAAACATATTTATTCTTTTAAAAAGTTAACGGTAACGGTATCCATCATGGTTAAACCCATTAAAGTAGAAGCACTACCAACAGTGGTACAATTGCTTTTGTAGATTGCTATTTCCAAATAATTGGAAGAATTAAAAACCACCAAGCCACGTCCTTCATCATTACGTTTGTCTTCATCAATTTCAAAGTTTACAATATCGCTATATTTAGAAAAGATGGTTTTGAACTTATAATTTCTAGCAGAGATTTCAAAGTGTCTTCCTTTTTGAAGCTCTTCAAAAAACTTTCGTTTAATATTTGTAACCACATTACCATAGTTATCACTATAAATAACATTCCCAATGATCTGATTTTTTTCAGCATTTACAAACGGAATAATATTTTTGATTGGTTTAATTTCCTGAATTGGAACCCCAATGACTTCCAACGTGCCACCACGAGCAATATGACAAGCAACTTTTACAAATACATCAAGGACAGGAAAGCTCGTCTCAATTTTGTCATGAATATTTATCTCAACAATTTTTTCTGGTGCTATTTCTGCACAAACCATACTCATAATTCCATTGTTAGCACAAACAAAATAATGATCGTCGAGTTTAATTACAATATGTTTGTTTTCTCGGTTAATTTCAGAATCTATACCAATTATATGAATGGTGCCTTTAGGAAAACTACTATAGGCATTTTGAATAATATACGCCGCTTCTGGAATGCTAAATGGAGAAACTGAATGAGAGATATCAACAATTCTAACATTTGGAAGTTCGCTATAAATAGCGCCTTTTATTGCGCCAGCAAAGTGATCTTTCTCTCCAAAATCGGTTGTTAATGTAATTATCGCCATTGGCAAATTGTTAATATTTTTTTAGGGTGCTTTGCTGTAAAATTACGTACTTTTGAGTTTTACAAACCTACATAAATTTTTTCGTTTTAATTTTTAAAACTAAGATGAAAAATTAATTAAATGTAGGCGTACTCTATTGGTTATTCTGAATGGAGATTATCATAGGAAGACCTATTTTTTAACTTTAAAAATCATCACATTTGAACGAACTTATTATTGAGCTTGAAGAGATTAGTCCAAAGGAGTTTTTTGGAGCACAAAATTCAAATATTGCGCTTTTAAAAAAATACTTTCCAAAACTAAAAATTGTAGCAAGAGGGACTAAAATTAAAGCATATGGCGATCAAGAATTATTAGAAGAATTTGATCGACGTTTATCGATGCTTATGAATCATTTTGGGAAATATAATAAGCTGGATGAAAATGTTATTGAAAGGGTATTAACCAGTCAAAGTAGTGATGATTATGCAACTTCTAAAGAAAGTGGAGAGGTCTTGGTTCATGGTGTAGGCGGTAAGTTAATAAAAGCGCAATCTGCTAATCAACGCAAACTTGTAGAGAGTATGCGAAAAAATGATATGGTATTTGCTATTGGCCCAGCGGGAACAGGAAAGACTTATACCGGTGTTGCTCTTGCAGTGAATGCATTAAAAAACAAACAAGTAAAACGAATTATACTAACCCGTCCGGCAGTTGAGGCTGGAGAAAATCTTGGGTTTCTTCCTGGAGATTTAAAAGAAAAATTAGATCCGTATATGCAACCGTTGTATGATGCCTTGCGTGATATGATTCCCATGGAAAAATTAGAGACTTATATGGAAAAGGGTATTATCCAAATTGCACCCTTAGCCTTTATGCGTGGACGAACTTTAGATCATGCTTTCGTTATTCTGGATGAAGGACAAAATACAACACATGCCCAAATGAAAATGTTTTTAACTCGAATGGGTAAAAATGCGAAGTTTCTTTTAACCGGTGATCCAGGACAGGTCGATTTACCTCGACGTACCATTTCAGGTTTGAAAGAAGCCCTATTGATTCTTAAGAACGTCGATGGTGTTGGAATGATCTTTTTAGATGAGAAAGATGTGATTCGACATAAATTGGTTAAAAAGATTATTTCAGCGTATAAAAATATTGAAAACAGAGAGTAATTTAGTGTTCTGCTTGAGTTAATAGCATGGCGTCTTACCTTGAGTATGCTGTAGTGAAATGACTTTCAAACTGTGATTAAAAATTAATATAGCAGAGCTTAGACTTATAAAATATTAAAGAATATAATGAGTAATACAATAATAGATACCAATTTTAATTTTCCTGGTCAAAAAAGTATTTATAAAGGAAAAGTACGAGAGGTTTACAATATTAATGATGATCAATTGGTAATGGTTGCTACCGATAGATTATCTGCTTTTGATGTGGTTATGCCAAAAGGAATTCCGTATAAAGGGCAAATTTTAAATCAAATTGCTACAAAAATGATGAAAGCAACGGCCGATATTGTTCCAAATTGGTTACTTGCCACACCCGATCCTAATGTAGCAGTAGGGCATTTATGTGATCCATTTAAAGTTGAAATGGTGATTCGTGGATATATGTCTGGACACGCAGCTAGAGAATATAAAGCTGGAAGAAGATTGCTTTGTGGCATGCCGATGCCAGAAGGAATGAAAGAAAATGATAAATTTCCAACGCCTATAATTACGCCTGCTACTAAAGCTGAAATGGGAGATCATGATGAGGATATTTCTCGAGAAGATATATTGTCTAAAGGAATTGTAACTGAGGCCGATTATTTAGTGTTAGAAGATTATACAAGAAAATTATTTCAAAGAGGAACTGAAATCGCAGCATCACGAGGATTAATTTTGGTAGACACAAAATATGAATTTGGAAAAACCCAAGATGGAAAAATAGTGTTGATTGACGAAATTCACACTCCAGATTCTTCTCGTTATTTTTATGCCGATGGTTATCAAGAGCGTCAAGATAAAGATGAAACCCAGAAACAATTGTCTAAAGAATTTGTACGTCAATGGCTCATTAGTAATGATTTTCAAGGACTAGAAGGACAAACGGTACCGTTTATGAGTGATGATTATATAGAGACCGTAAGTAATCGCTATATTGAACTTTATGAAAATATTACAGGAGAAACATTTATTAAGGCTGATGTATCAAGTATTCAAGAGCGTATTGAAGCTAATGTTTTGGAGTATTTAAAATAAATCTAGCCTAATAGAATTTTTGATTTTCGTTTAACGTTTAGCTATGAATAGTACGGGGCAGAAAATCCGCGGATTTTCGTATCGGCACAAGACAATAGCTTTTTGTTTTGTTTTTATTTTGTCGTTTTAAAAAAAAGCCAAATTAAAAGGTTTGACGACTATGTAAATATACACAAGCTCTGGAATTATAGATCAATGCCCGTATTATTTTATAGGTGTTGTTACCAGCTTTTTTTCTATTGATTAATAAGTTGGGATATATTTCCAAACTTCTGCTTGAATGTCTTTGATTTCATTCCATTTCGGTATTTCTTTTTTCGTAATAGAATCCAGTCGTTTGCTTTTATAAAACTTCATACAATGACTAAAAATTCTCTTTCCAACTAAATGTTCAGGAGCTCTGTCAACTGATTCAATTGAGTCCTTTTTTATTTCAGCTACTTCTTTCAGTATGATTGGTTTTAGAGTTGGGTCGAAAATAGCAATTCCAATTCCGCTAAAATAAGATTTGTCATTTTTCAGAATATAGTTTTTGATTTCGTCATTTTCATAACCATCTAACAAGCACAAGCATAATGCTCTTTCCTTAAATTCAGATTCCCAATTATCAAATCCCCAAGATTTCCGGTGTTCTTTTAATTCTGAATTCGGTTGATTACAAGCCGAAATAAAAAAAAGTAAAATTAAAAATTTATATATTCTCATGCGATTTTTAAATTGCTGGTAACGACTTGATATGAAATCGTTTTAATGTTTTATATCTAATGTTAAACGAAGTTAGTTGTTTTTTTCTTTAATATCAATACGGATATAACAAATGAAACTACTTTTTCTTTGTTGGTTTACTAGCTTTAGCTTCTGGATTAAAAACTAAATACAAAACAGCAATGTATTCGTTGTAGAGATATCTTATTTAATTACTAAAATACGTGGATTTACGGGGTACAGCCATTCAATACCTCTTTCAGTAATTATGGCATCATCTTCTAACGGTACTCGCAATTTTTTGCCTCCCCATTCAGGTATTTTTGTATAAGCGAACAATTCTATGGAGATAAGATTTGAAGGTTTTAATTCGTACCCTAATCTTACAGGGTTGAAAAAAGCAATGGATGGACCAATACCATGTCCCCAATTCCCAACGGAATGGCAGCCAATGATGACATCAGTTTTATCTAGATTAGTAAATTTATTAAAGGCTTCCATTTTGTTAAAACCTGCTTTGGTTAGCGCTTCATACACGGCAGTTTCAGCTTTTTGGGCTGTGACTCCTGGCTTAATAGTATTCTTGATTATGGTTCTTACTTTAACACCTTGATCAAAGGCATTTTGTATGCCTTCTGGAACACGAGTTTCTCCTTCTTTTAGGACATATGCTATACGTTTCATATCTGTATACATATTCATAAGACCAACTCCCCAATCTATCATGAGTACATCTCCACGTTGGATAATTCTATCAGATGATGTTGCTTCAACACCATCAGGACCAGTAATATAAACAGATGGCATTCCGAATGATGATCCTAAATTATTTTTAAATTGTTGTTCTGTCATCCACCAAGCTACGTCTTCAAGAGTAGTAACTCCGGGTGTAATCACTTGGTTTGAAAATGCTTTTTCGGCAATAGTATATGACAATTCTCCAGCTTCTCCATAAATGGCTATTTCACTAGCCACACGTCTTGATCTAAAATCTGAAACTAATTTTTCTGCTGAAACAAACCGTTCTTCATATTTTTTTCCTAAAACGGAAACCAATTCGAGGTAACCAGAATGAGTCAGTCCATCTGCACCTCCCATATTTTTGGATATATTAAGGCCAATGCGATTAGGATTTCGGGTTTCTACAAATGTTTTGAGTTCATCTGCTGATCCAAAATAGTCATAGGTTCCTCCTTCCTGTAAAAGATATCCACCAATCCCCAGAACAGCTCTTTCAATTCGACCTTCCCCTTTATCTGTAAAGATGTAATAACCAGTAGAGCCAACATAACCTTCTCCCATATCTGAATAAAGAGGGTCAAAATTTCCTTCTCGGTTCATGATAATCCACATGTCAATATTGTTTTCTCGCATGGCTTCAGGTAAAACTAAGTCGAACTTGTCACTTCGAACTTGGTTCATCTTACGCCATCTGCGCATGGCTTCTTGACTAAAGGAATTTATGCTGATAAGAAAAATAAAAAATGATATAATTAATTTCATGGTTGGTTGGTTTTGAACGTTTATTATTAGTATTCTGGTTAATCAAGAATAAACCTATCCTAGGCTAGGATTCATATAAATATGAAATAATACAGTTATTTTATAAAAAACTAATTTATGATTTAATATTTTTAATTTCTATAGTATAGGATGCTAAATAGAAAGAATTTATAAACATCATTACTTTTTTCATTCTACTTTATTACATTTATAGCTCAAACTAATTAAGATTATAGATGGATAAACTGGATCAGCTTATTTCGAGCTTTGCATCATTTGTATGGGGATTACCCTTACTTATATTATTAATAGGAGGCGGATTATATCTCCTAGTTTTATCAAGATTTTTACCATTTCGTTTTATTGGTCATGCCATTCAAGTATTACGAGGTAAATATGACGACCCGAATGATCCAGGTCAAATAAGTCATTTCCAAGCCTTATCAACCGCGTTGTCAGCAACTGTTGGCATGGGTAATATTGCAGGAGTTGCAGTAGCGATTTCAATTGGTGGTCCTGGAGCTGTGTTTTGGATGTGGGTGAGTGCAGTAATAGGGATGTCAACCAAGTTTTTCACCTCCACCTTAGCCATTATGTATCGTGGAAAAGATTCAAATGGCGACCTTCAAGGAGGGCCGATGTATTTTATTACTGAAGGCTTAGGAAAATCTTGGAAACCACTTGCTATAATGTTTAGTATTTGTGGTTTAATTGGAGCTTTACCAGTGTTTAACGTTAATCAGCTTACTCAAGCGATTAATGATATCCTATTAAAGCCTAATGGGGTGACTGTTGGGTTGAGTACGAACCTAATTATTGGCTTTGTTTTAGTTACAATTACGGCGTTTGTTATTTTGGGAGGACTAAACCGAATTAGTAAAACAGCTTCGAGATTAGTGCCTTCAATGGTGGTTTTGTATTTTGTATTAGTGTTGATTATTTTGGGTGTGAATATAGAAGTGGTACCTAAATATTTAGGAATGATATTCACGGATGCCTTCGCCGCCGAGAATTATACCGGAGACGCGATGTTTGGAGGCGTTTTAGGAGCCTTAATTTTGTTAGGAATTCGTCGTGGTGCATTTTCAAATGAAGCCGGTATTGGTACAGCACCTATGGCACATGGTGCCGCAAAAACCGATGAACCTGTCCGAGAAGGATTAGTTGCCATGTTAGGCCCAGCCATTGATACGTTAATTGTTTGTACTTTGACTGCATTGGCTATTTTAGTAACTGGTGTTTGGCAAACAACCGAAGCTAATGGTGTGAGTTTAACAGCCTCAGCATTTGGAGATGCCATGCCTGGAATTGGAAAGTATTTGTTATTAATTTGTATTGCTATATTTAGTATTTCATCTTTATTTTCATATTCTTATTATGGGACTAAGTGTATGTCTTTCCTCTTTGGAGCGGATAAAAAACATTACTATAACTATTTCTATATTGTTAGTATTTTCATTGGAGCAACAACCTCATTGAGCATGATGATAAATCTAATTGATGGCATTTTTGCCCTTATGGCTATTCCAACCATGATAGCGACCATAGCTATGGCTCCAAGAGTAACCAAAGAAATTAAAGCCTACATAACACGAATTAAGGAAAATTAAGCTTATGACTGATAACGCTAAGAAAAAGGCTTATTGGAAAGAGAATATCAGGTATGTTTTGATATTACTTGCCATATGGTTTTTAGTATCCTATGGTGCTGGGATTATTTTTAAAGATGCACTAAATGAGATTAAAATTGGAGGATTTAAATTAGGTTTCTGGTTTGCACAACAAGGCGCTATGTATGTCTTTGTAATTCTCATTTTTGTATATGTGCGTATTATGAATAAACTCGATAAAAAATATGGCTTTGATGAACAATAGTTTGATTTTACAAGAAGCCATGAGTGTACAAACCTGGACATACATACTTGTTGGGGTTACTTTCTCTATTTATATTGGGATTGCTATTTGGTCTAGAGCCAGCTCAACAAAAGAGTTTTATGTCGCTGGAGGAGGGGTTTCCCCTTTGGCAAACGGTATGGCAACAGCCGCCGACTGGATGAGTGCAGCTTCCTTTATTTCCATGGCAGGAATCATTTCTTTTGCAGGTTATGATGGCGCCGTTTATTTAATGGGGTGGACAGGAGGATATGTGCTTCTAGCACTATTACTCGCACCATATTTGCGAAAGTTTGGGAAGTTTACTGTGCCCGATTTTATTGGGGATCGTTACTATTCAAAAACGGCGCGAATGGTTGCTGTAGTTTGTGCCTTAATTGTGTCCTTTACCTATGTGGCAGGACAAATGCAAGGCGTGGGAATTGTATTCTCTCGCTTTCTTGAGGTGGATTATAATTTAGGTGTAATTATTGGGATGATAATAGTGCTGTTTTATGCTGTCCTCGGAGGGATGAAAGGCATCACCTATACACAAGTGGCGCAATATTGTGTGCTCATTTTTGCGTTTATGGTCCCTGCTATTTTTATATCATTTCAAATGACAGGGAACCCCATTCCTCAATTAGGTTTTGGAAGTGAATTATCGGATGGATCAGGAACTTTTTTATTAGATAAATTAGATGGCTTAAGCACTGAACTTGGCTTTGATGAATATACACAAGGCTCAAAGTCCTTAATTGATGTATTCGCAATTACCTTGGCCCTAATGGTTGGTACCGCTGGCTTGCCCCATGTAATAGTGAGGTTTTTTACAGTAAAAAAGGTAAGAGATGCACGGAAATCTGCGGGTATTGCTTTATTACTTATTGTCGTTTTATACTCAACAGCACCAGCAGTAGCAGTATTTGCACGTACAAATCTTATCGAAACCGTTTCTAATCAGCCGTATTCAAATGTTCCTGAATGGTTTAAAAAATGGGAAGCAACAGGACTAATCACCTTTACAGATAAAAATAAGGATGGGATCATTCAATATGTTGCCGATCAAGATATAAATGAATTGGAGGTTAATAGAGATATTATGGTACTTGCTAACCCGGAAATTGCTGGGTTACCTAATTGGGTTATAGCATTAGTGGCCGCTGGAGGTTTGGCTGCCGCATTGTCTACCGCCGCTGGATTGTTATTGGTTATTTCAGCATCTGTATCGCATGACCTAATAAAAAAAGTTATTAATCCAAAAATCTCAGAAAAAGGAGAACTAATCGCCGCACGATTATCCGCAGTTGGAGCGGTTTGTATTGCAGGGTATTTCGGGATTAATCCTCCCGGATTTGTCGCAGCTGTTGTCGCATTGGCCTTTGGATTGGCAGCAGCTTCGTTTTTTCCTGCGATAGTATTAGGAATATTTTATAAACGTATGAACAAAGAAGGCGCTGTTGCCGGAATGGTTGTGGGTATAACAGCCATGTTATTATATATGTTTAAATATAAATTAGGTTGGTTTGATGAGGTATTACCAGATAAAAGCGAATGGTGGTTCGGTATTTCTCCTGAAGGCTTCGGTACCATCGCAATGATTTTGAATTTTATGGTGTCTATTATAATTATGAAATTTACTCCAGCACCGCCATTAGAAGTGCAAGAAATCGTAGAAAATATTAGAATTCCTAATGATGCAGGAGAGGCCTCTAAACATTAAATGAAAAAGACGTAGATCGAGAGGTGACCAGAGCCTTCGAAAGCGTGCTTCTGGATACTGTTTTATTTTGTTTCACTCCATAAGGCAGCTTGAAGTGATGTCCGTGCTTTGATTTGTGTTTTAATGTCAGTTCTGGTGTCATACGAGAGCATGATGTCTCGAGAACAGATTAAAACTACTTTAGTTGACATAAATACTCTAATTTGATTTATCGGTCGATGATTTACTGTTGTAAGTAGAAAAAAAAGAACTTCTAGATATATATTTATTACTTTAGGTGGCTCAGAAATCTACTGGGTAGATTTATCATATTGTTAACTGATTCAAACAGAAGTCAATGAGTAATTATCATATTAAACACCTCGAAGAATATTATCAAGTTTATAGAAAATCCGTTAGAAACCCTGAAGTATTTTGGGAAGAAATAGCCGAGGAACATTTTGTATGGCGTAAGAAATGGGATAAGGTACTCAGTTGGGATTTTTCCAAACCAGAAGTAAAGTGGTTTGAAGGAGCACAGTTGAATATTACCGAAAACTGTATCGATAGACACTTAGCTACACGAGGTGATAAAACGGCAATTTTGTTTGAACCTAATGATCCAAATGAAGCAGCAGAACATATAACATATAAGCAATTATATTCGCGAGTAAATCAATTCGCTAATGTTTTAAAAGCGAAAGGTATTCAAAAAGGAGATCGTGTTTGTATTTATTTACCAATGATTCCGGAACTCGCGATTTCAATATTGGCTTGTGCCAGGATTGGTGCAATTCACTCTGTAGTATTTGCAGGCTTTTCCGCAACAGCTTTGTCTACACGAATTAATGATTCTGATTGTAAAATGGTCATTACAAGTGATGGCTCTTATCGCGGTGCAAAAACGATCGATTTAAAAGGGATCGTTGATGAAGCTCTCGAAAGCTGTCCAGGTGTAAATACTGTACTTGTTGCTAAACGCATCCATTCAGAGATTGCTATGAAAGCTGGTCGCGATGTATGGTTACAACCATTATTAGATGAATCTTCAGAGCATTGTGAAGCAGAAATAATGAATGCTGAGGATCCCTTATTTATACTCTATACCTCGGGATCTACGGGACAACCAAAAGGGATGGTACATACTACAGCTGGTTATATGGTTTATACGGCCTATACTTTTAAAAATGTTTTTCAGTATAGAGAAAATGATGTGTATTGGTGTACCGCCGATATTGGCTGGATCACAGGACACAGTTATATTGTATATGGACCATTGGCGAATGGCGCAACAACAGTGATGTTTGAAGGCGTACCAAGCTATCCTGATTATGGACGATTTTGGGAAATCGTAGCAAAACATAAGGTTAACCAATTTTATACAGCACCAACGGCCATTCGTGCTTTAGCCAAACAAGGATTAGAAGTTGTTGAAAAACACGACCTGTCATCATTAAAAGTTCTTGGCTCCGTTGGAGAACCAATAAATGAAGAAGCATGGCATTGGTATAATGATAATATCGGAAAGAAGAAAAGTCCGATTATTGATTCATGGTGGCAAACAGAAACTGGGGGAATTATGATTTCTCCTATTCCTTATGTAACTCCTACAAAGCCAACCTATGCTACTTTACCTTTTATTGGTATTCAACCAGCATTGATGGATGAGAGTGGAGCAGAACTCAAAGGCAATCAAGTAGAAGGGCGTTTGTGCATAAAATACCCATGGCCATCTATGGCACGTACCATATGGGGAAACCATCAACGTTATAAAGACACCTATTTTACGGCTTATGAAAACATGTACTTTACTGGAGACGGGGCATTACGTGATGAGGTGGGATATTATAGAATTACAGGACGTGTAGACGATGTTATTATTGTGTCAGGTCATAATCTAGGGACTGCACCAATTGAAGATGCCGTTAATGAGCATCCAGCAGTTGCAGAATCTGCAATAGTTGGATTTCCTCATGATGTGAAAGGCAATGCACTTTATGGATATGTAATTTTGAAAGATGTTGGTGAAAGCCGTGATCAGGATAATTTACGAAAAGAAATCAACCAAATTATTACCGAGCATATTGGCCCTATTGCGAAATTGGATAAAATTCAGTTTACAAGCGGATTGCCAAAAACGCGTTCTGGTAAAATTATGAGACGAATTTTGCGTAAAATAGCGAGTAATGATACTTCAAATCTTGGGGATACCAGTACCTTATTAAACCCAGAAGTTGTACAAGAGATTATGGAGAATGTTTTGTAGATCATACTTTTTTTAATTGAGAAAACATTCTTTTTAAGAGATATAAGTGTCATTATGATAAGAGCGAAAGTCATAATGGCACTTTTTTTTGTTAACATAATTTAACATTTCAATAGTTTGTTGTTTCGCTATATTTGTTGGTAACCAACCAATTATAATTTTATGAAACAATTTCAATCCACTTTAATTTTAGTGTGCATTTTTTGCATTTCCATAACTACAACATTTGCCCAGTCGAGTCCTGTGATGGGATTCACTGAAGAAGCAGCTAAAAAACAACTGGCGCTCGAAGCTAATTACGACAAACTTTTAAAATCCAATAATCTTGATGATTGGATGAAATATATGACGGCCCGGCCACATCATGTAGGCTCCAAATACGATAAAAAGGTTGTTGACTTCATCGCTAAAAAGTTTAAGCAATGGGGATATGATGTTAAGATCGAAAAATTTGATGTCTTATTTCCAACTCCTAAACTTCGGTTATTGGAAATGACGGCTCCAACTAAATATAAAGCGAGTTTAATAGAGCCTCCAGTTGAAGGAGATGATTCTTCAACACAAATAGAAGAAGCGCTTCCAGGCTATAATTGTTTTTCAATAGATGGAGATGTTACTGCAGACCTCGTATTTGTAAATTACGGAATCCCTGCAGATTATGAAGAATTGGAAAAGCGAGGCATCTCGGTTGAAGGTAAAATTGTCATTGCAAAATATGCAGGTTCATGGCGAGGGATAAAACCAAAACTAGCCGCAGAAAAAGGAGCTATAGGATGTATTATATATTCCGATCCTAAAGATGATGGCTATTACCAAGGTGAAGTCTATCCAGATGGGCCATATAAAAATGAATATGGAGTACAACGTGGTGCCGTAATGGATTTACCGTATTCACCAGGTGATCCTTTAACCCCAGGTTATGGATCAACAGATGATGCTAAACGTTTAAAAATTGAAGAAGCGACATCGCTTACTAAAATTCCTGTTTTACCTATTTCTTATCACGATGCTTTACCACTACTAAAAGCCTTAAAGGGACCTGTAGCTCCAAGTAATTGGAGAGGTGCTCTACCAATAACCTATCATATTGGTCCAGGGCCTGCAAAAGTTCATTTGAAGTTAGAGTTCAATTGGGATTTAAAACCAGCTTATGATGTGATTGCCACCCTAAAAGGAAGCACGCATCCAGATGAATGGGTGATTCGTGGAAATCATCACGACGCGTGGGTACACGGTGCAAATGATCCAATTAGTGGATTGGTAGCAATGATGGAAGAAGCACGAGCGGTAAGTGAATTGGTAAAAAAAGGATTTCAACCAAAACGAACCATGATGTTTTGTGCATGGGGCGCAGAAGAACCAGGATTAATTGGCTCTACAGAATGGGTGGAAACACATGCTGAAGAACTTCGTAAAAAAGTAGTGGCGTATATCAATACCGACGGCACAGGAGCAGGATTCCTTGGTGCTGGAGGCTCACATACACTAGAGAAATTTTTCGATCAAATCACTCATAAAGTCCAAGATCCACAAAAAGGCGTATCCGTTTTTGAAAGACGTAATGCTGTTGAAGTGGTTAGTGGTAGAAAACCATGGTCACATTATAAGTTGTCTGCCTTAGGTTCAGGATCTGATTACTCACCATTCTTTCAGCATTTAGGAATTGCATCTTTTAATATGGGCTTTGGAGGTGAAAGTTCTGGTGGTGAATACCACACCATGTACGATTCATATAAATTGTATAAACGCTTTAAAGATCCAACTTTTCAATATGGTATTACCCTTGCAAAAGTAGCAGGACGAACCAGCCTTAGATTGGCAAATGCCGAAGTATTACCGTTTGAATTTAATCATTTTTCAAAAATAGTAAATGGATACTTAAACCAGGTAACTAAACTTGCCGATAAGCTTCGTCAAGAAACCAAAACTGAAAATCGATTGATTAATTCAGGGGTTTATGATTTAGTAGCAAATCCTAAGGAAAATATTGCAGCCCCAAAAACAAAAACAGAAATCCCATATTTCAATTTTGCACCTATCGAAAATGCTTTAAACGAACTAAAGCAACAAGCTTCAGCTTTTGCGAAAGCTTCAAAAAATGGCGTGCAAAATATACAAAACAAAACGGCGGTTAATCAGTTATTAAAAGATATGGAACGCAGCTTGACTAGAGCACATGGTTTACCACGTCGTTCTTGGTATAAACATCATATTTATGCCCCTGGATTTTATACCGGATATGGTGTTAAAACTTTACCAGGAGTAAGAGAGGCGATTGAACAGCGAAACTTTAAAGAAGTTGAAGAACAGGTTGATATATTGGCATCGGTTTTAAAAGATTTCTCTGCTAAAATTGAAAAAGCAGTTTCATTAATGAACTAATTAGATATCATAAATCGATAACAAAAGGTCATCTTTATAGTATTGGAGATGACCTTTTGCTATTATGTCATATTCCAGTCTCTGGCATAATGATTGACTCTTCAAAATGAGTTTAATAAACTCATCACATAATTTAACAGCTAAGATTGTATATATGCAACACTATAAAGATCAACCCAAAGATACGCCCAAGAAAAAATCTAAAGTAACCATGACTCAAGCGTTTAAAACCATTATTTGGCCGCGACGTAACTTGGTTTTCATTGGATTGATTCTCATTGTTATAAGAAGTTTGTCAGGTTTAGTATTGCCATGGCAGAGTAAAGTATTGTTAGATGAGGTCGTACCTGGGAAAGATATGAGTCAATTGTATAGTTTACTAGGGATCGTTATTGTTGCAATATTGATACAATCGGCAACTTCTTTTTTACTGACGCGTATTTTGAGTGTACAGGCGCAATATTTAATTAGCGAATTACGGGCACAGGTTCAGAAAAAAGTACTTTCCTTGCCTATTAGCTTTTTTGATAACACAAAATCAGGTGCGCTAGTGTCACGTATTATGAGCGATGTGGAAGGGGTAAGAAACTTAATTGGTACAGGCTTGGTACAATTGGTTGGGGGGTCATTTACCGCTATAGTGTCTTTAATAATTTTGATTAATTTGAATCCATGGATGACACTTTTTGTATTCGTTCCTATTTCAGTTTTTGGAATAATAGCATTGAAAGCTTTTGGATATATCAGACCTATTTTTAGAAAAAGAGGACAGATAAATGCTGAAGTGAAAGGACGATTAACCGAAACCTTGGCTGGTGTTCGTGTAATAAAAGCATTTAATGCAGAATCTCAAGAGAATGAAACTTTTGAAAAAGGCGTTGATAGACTGTTCCAAAATGTCAAAAAGAGCCTAACTGCGACTGCAATTATGACGAGTTCTTCTACATTTTTAATTGGAATAGCTACCACCGGAATTATGGGGATAGGCGGGTATTATATGATGAATGACAGTATGACAACTGGTGAGTTCCTATTTTTTACCTTGATCCTTGGATTTATGATTGCACCAATTGTACAAATGGGTAATATTGGAAGTCAGCTTACTGAGGCTTTAGCAGGTTTAGACAGAACCGAAGAGTTGATGAATATGGCATCGGAAGAGGATGATACTGAAAGAACAATTCAATTGGATGAGTTCGATGGAGAGATTGTGTTTGATGACGTCTCTTTTGCTTATGAAGAAGGGAAAGAGGTCTTGCGCAATATTAATTTTAAAGCAGGTTCAGGCTCTGTTACGGCTTTGGTAGGCAGCTCAGGTTCTGGAAAATCGACCATAGCCGGATTATCAGCTACATTTTTAAATCCGCAATCAGGAAAAATTACTATCGACAATAAGGATCTCTCTAAGGTTAATTTAAATAGTTACAGACAGCATTTGGGAGTCGTACTTCAGGATGAGTTCTTATTTGAAGGTACGATTAGAGAAAATATTATGTTCCCACGACCAGGGGCTTCTGAATCTCAATTGTTACAGGCGGTTGATGCAGCATATGTGAGTGAATTTACAGACCGGTTTGATGATGGATTGGAAACTCTAATTGGTGAAAGAGGCGTGAAATTATCTGGTGGGCAACGTCAACGAATTGCAATTGCAAGAGCGATATTGGCAGATCCTAAAATTATTATTCTGGATGAAGCAACTTCTAACCTCGATACTGAAAGTGAAGGCTATATTCAAAAGAGTCTTTCGGAGTTAACAAAAAACAGAACCACTATTGTAATTGCTCACAGGTTAAGTACCATAAAAAGGGCAGATCAAATTTTAGTGATTGAAAAAGGACGTATTGCAGAACGCGGGACTCATGATGAACTCATTGCTGCTCAAGGGCGATATTATGACTTGTATACTTATCAAGCAAAAATATAATAATGTTAGATTAAAATATTCGCTTACTTATGCCTTAATTTCAATCTTAAGAATACTAATAGCGACAGGAAGCCAAAAATTGAAAACCCTATAAATAAAGGCAGGACAGAATCCTTAACAAAACTTCCAACAAAGTTTGCTATGGGAACTGCCATTACCGTGGAAACAAAACCATTTATAGCGGCTCCTATTCCCGCAATATGACCAATGGGTTGCATCGCTAAGGCTCTCAGGTTTCCGAATAAAAAACCAATTGCAAAAAATTGTAATGCGAAAAAGCTAATGAGTACCAGTATACCTGGGTTCGGACTAGCCCAGAATAAAATTACATATAAAACAGAAATGGTAACATATGCAATTACGGCAATAAAAGAGATACGCCACATGCCATATTTAACCACTAACTGACTATTTAAATAGGTCGCCAAGCCAACAGAAATAGCTAAACTCGCAAATATATAAGGAAACATATCTGCCAAGTCGTATTGTACTTGAAAAATTTGTTGTGCTGTACTTAAATACACCATAAATGAGCCGGTAATAAATCCTGAAATAAAAGTGAATCCTATAGAATGTTTATATTTCAAAAATTCTTTAGTACCATCTATAAATATTCTCGGTTTAAAACGAATCCGTTTTTCAATAACTAAAGTTTCCGATTGTCTTTGCCAAAACCAAAGCATGATAATTGCGCCAAAGATGAGGTTTACGTAGAAAATAGATTCCCAATTATAAAAGTTGAGTAAAAACTGACCTAAAGTTGGAGCAATTACAGGAACCAATATAAATACCATCACCACAAAAGATAATATTTTTGCCATATAATTTCCGCTATAGCGATCTCTAATCATGGCAATTGCAATGGTGCGAGGAGATGATAATCCAATCCCTTGTAATACACGACCAAAAATCATCATTTCGAAATTATGTGTGGTTACACAAATAATACTGGCAATTATAAAAACGACAAAGCCTGCATAAACAATAGGTTTCCTTCCAAAACTATCAGATAATGGTCCAAAAATAAGTTGACCAAAACCCAAACCTAAAAATATCATTGTAACCAATAATTGATTGTCATTTGGGTTACTAACGCCAAGAGAAGCACCTATTTCGGGTAAGGCAGGTAATAAGGCATCAATGGATAATGCTACGATGGACATAAGTGAAGCCATTAAGGCTACAAATTCGAATTCAAAGGTCTGCTTATTTTGCATTGAGCAAATGTAATTTATTTATTCATATTGGAGCTAACATAATTGGATTATGCACTATTAATATTATTACATTTGTCATGTATAAAAGCAAAATATAGTTATGCCATTTAAAAAATTAATTGAGCCATTAAAAGAGGTAATTATTCATTTAGGTTTTGAAGCACCATTGCCGTTTCAAAAAAAGAGTTTATCCAAAATAAAAAGTGGTGTAAATTTATTTGCTATTGGTCCTGAAAATTGCGGAAAAACAACCACATTAATATTGAGTGTCATTCAAAAACTTAAAGGAGAAGCCTTTGAGGATGCGCCACGAGCCTTAATTATTGTAAAAAATAAACAAGAAGCTTTAAAATTGCAACAGGCTTTTAATGTGTTTACAAATCATACCACGTTGCGGGTGTACTGCGCCTATGAGGAACACAGTATTGATACCCAAAAAGACGAGATTTATGTTGGTGTAGATATTTTAATTGCCACGCCTAAACGATTAAATAAACTCTTTTTATTAAACAGTATTAACTTAAGTCAGTTAAAACTTTTTATTGTTGAGGATGCTGAGTTTGTGGCAGAAACACATAGTCTACAAGATATAAACAGAATACACGAGAGTGTTGATCGCTGCCAATATGTAATATTTGCCAAGCATTTCGATTCAAAACTTAAAAAATTCCAGGATTCGTTTATGTATAATGCTCAACTTGTAGAAATAAAATAATTAGAGATGATACTAGATATTGTAATAAATATATTTAAACGTGATTTAAATAAACTGAAGACTGAGATTGAATCTTACAGTAGAGAAGACAGATTATGGATTGTAGATAAGGGCATCGGCAATTGTGCTGGTAATTTGTGTTTACATATCGTTGGCAATTTAAATGCTTACATTGGTGCAAATCTTGGTGATACGGGTTATATAAGAAAACGAGACCTTGAGTTTTCCTTAAAAGATGTCCCTAGAACAGTATTGTTAAGTCAGGTTGATGCCGTGATGACTATTGTAGATGAGACGCTTAAAAAAATGTCCGTAGAGGACTTAAAAAAAGAATATTCACCTAAAGTGTTTGAAGCCGAAATGACCACGGGTTATTTTTTAGTACATCTAACTTCTCATTTGTCCTATCATCTGGGTCAAATTAATTACCACAGACGCTTATTGGATATTTAGATTATAATGTTTACTAGATTAAACTATTATTCGATGCTTATGGAATTTGGAAATTTTAAAATCTCACTTTTCGATCCCTCACAAAGTGAAGCCTTTTTTGAATTGATCGATTCAAACAAGTCACGTCTTGATGATTTTTTTGCTGGGACAGTTGCAAAAACGCAAACCCTTGAGGATACGATTAATTACTGTGAGCTTATTGCTCAAAAAATAATTGATAAAACGTATTTGCCATACATTATTTCCGATAAGAGATCTAATGCATTTATTGGACTAATAGATCTTAAAAATATAGATTGGAATGTACCAAAAGCCGAGTTAGGCTATTTTGTAGATTCTAATCATGAAGGTAAAGGTCTGATTACTAAAGCACTCGGGCTAGTCGTTTCCTATTTATTAAAAGAATATAAGTTTAGTAAACTACTTTGTAGAGTAGGGAGTCAGAATACGGGAAGTATCAATGTAGCATTGAAGAATGGATTTCAATTGGAAGGAACCATTAGAAATGACTACAGAACGACCAAAGGGGAGATTGTAGATTTGAATTACTACGGAAGAGTATTTTAATGCTTCATATCGTCTAAATATTCAAGAACAGATGGCTTATAGGAACGTGAAGAAATTAATTCAGAGCCATTTTTTAGTTTGAATTTAAATTCGTTGTTCCCAATATAGGTGCAATTTTCAATATAGGTTCTATTTAAAACATAGGACCTGTGAATTCTAATATATTGATTAGGATTCAGGCTTTTAAATAAAGCATTCATCGTCATGCGATGTAAATATGTTTTGTGATCCGTTACAATTTGTACATAATTACCATCACTTATAAAACATAAGACATCTTCAAATAAAATTGTTATTGCTCTACCTTTCTCATTGATACTAATTTTATGTAGAAAAGGAGTATGCTCTCCAGCATAAGATTGAATAAGTGTTTTAATTTTAAGTTCTAAACTTGAGGCTTTATTATTGTGCTTTATTTCAGCAATCCGATCTATCGCAATACCCAATCGTTCTTCATCAAAAGGTTTTAAAAGATAATCGACAGCATTGATTTCAAAGGCTTTTAAAGCATAAGTATCATAGGCAGTGGTAAAAATCACATGGGGCTTTGGTTTTAGTTTATTGTATACAGTAAAACCATCCATGTCAGGCATTTGTACATCCAAAAAAATGAGATCAGGTTCTTTTAAATGCACCTTGTCAAGCGCTTCTTTACCATTTCTACATTCTGCAACTACAACTATATTTTCAAAATGCGCTAACAATTTTAAAAGGCGTTGTCTGGCCAAATATTCGTCATCAATAATAATGCATCTCAATTTCATAATTAGCGAATTAATGGTATCGTAATTTTAGCAACATATAATTTAGGTGTAACAAAGTTTGAACTAAATAAAAAATTATCTTGATAAAATTGTTCTAAGCGTTTTTTAATATTTTCATGACCAACTCCAGTACTTTTTGGTAGCATGGACTGACTTTCCGTATTGTAAGTATTGGAAATCTCCAGACAGATAACCGTTTCATTTAAAATACTGCTGTATTCTTGCTGTATGCTAATGTTGACTTCGCCATCTTCTACAGTAGGTATGATTCCATACTTTACAGCATTTTCAACTAAAGGTTGAAAAATCATATTTGGTATTCTTGCATTAAGGACCTCTTGAGATACACTATAGTTAATAGTTACCCTGTCTTGATAACGCACTTGTTCCAGATCTAAATAATCTTTTACAAATTTTAATTCTTCTGCAACAGTTACCATTTCTTCCGCATCATATTCCAACATACTTCGTAATAATGATCCTAATTTGCTCAGCATTTTCTGAGCACTTATAGTATCAATATCTATCATTGAAGCGATTGAATGTAAAGTATTGAATAAAAAATGTGGATGTAGTTGCATGCGCAAGGCATTGAGTTGTGCCGTTATTAATGTTTTTTGATTCTGAATGTATTTTGTTTGATAGTCTATTGCCGAAAAAACACTAATAATTACTAGCAATTCAATAAAGCTCGAAAAGCTTCCAATAATGAGCGTCACCAAATTGTTATGACCAAAAAATGATTTCAAGTAGCCATTATTGATATAATTGACAACATCGTCAATTCTAGATGAAATAACTTGATGAATAATAGCCAGAATAACGCAGCCGATTAAGAATTTGAATATGCGTAATTGTAATGAGACTCTATTTTTTTGGAGTGCTTTTGTTAAATAATAGGCAAGAGGTGTTAAAATCAACCACAGTAAATAACTTATCATTATTTTTAAAGAGATAAGCCCCCAACTAAAATCAAAATTATATTGATTAATTAGATGGTTGGTATATGATTTTAAAATAAAGAACACACTTATAACGAAGCTAGCAATAACTATTTTATGAATAGCTATTGGTAATTGTTTGTAGTATGAAAGGATATTGATGCTCATTTACTTAGATGGGCTTAGAACTTTAAAAATAAATATAATTTTAAGATTATGTATATATTTGTCACATATTTAATGCTAAACCTAAACAGATGAAATTAAAGGTACTATTCTTATTTTTTTGTTTTTCTATACTGTGTTATAGTTGTAAAAATGATAAACAATCATCAGAAAAAGAGTTAATTCCTTCTGCTGAGATTGACTTAAAAGATATTAGTGAACTGTCATATTTAGAGATTTATAATGCACTCTATGCAGATAATAACGGAGGTTTCGATCTTCATGGTGATGCTTATGGTCAGGATGCAATTTCTAATATTAGCATTGTTGAAGAATTAAAAGATTCCTGTGGAAAAGCCTTATTTGTGGTAAGTGATGCATCAAATAACATCTCTTTAGCTGTTAAATCTAGCTTTAATTTCCCTGGTAATTCTGCTAATGAAATGCTTAGAGCATATCGTATAAAACCAACCGAAAAGATCTCTATAGGAAATTCCAAACTGTGTTATAACGGTAAAGAATATCAAATTAAAAGGGAGATTATTTCAGCTGGTTTCGCTACTAACTAACCAATTAGTAATTTCGGTTTACCAGCCACCAGATTGTCCTGGTGCTATGCCTTTTAAACGGGTGTAAATTGTAGTTTTACCTTGTTCACGCTGCAAATGAGATGTCATTATTAAAATGGCTTGTAATCTTGGCATTTTACTACCAAAAAATTCAATTTCCTCATTCAAGTCTTCTTGTGTTAACTTGTTCATTCCATTTTTAATAAATGTAAAAGACGCTTCAAGTTCTTTAATAACATGTGCCTTATGCTTTGTTTCCGACGTTGGCATTGGATCTGGACGATCAAGCTTTACTACTGAAGCAAACAGGTAATTGGCACCTGTAGTATGCCCAATTTGCTCAGCAAAATCACGAAGCTCTTCTGTAGGTTTATAGGAATAATGCGTTTCGGGCATTGCCTTAGCCGTTTCTACAACCATTTTGGTCATATTATCCCAAGCCGTGACAGCAGCAGCAGGTTTAACTTGTGCGAACATGGTATTGCCTAACAATAGACAAAAGGAGAGTACTAAAATACGTTTGATGTTTAAAATTTTCATGAGTTTTTTATTTATTAATTATGGGTCAAAAGTATCATAGGTGTTTACGTTTTTAAAGTCATTTGTGTCCTGTGGTTTATTTTGTGATAAGTGGTTGGAAATTTAATTTTGGAGTTATGATTTCTATTATATTTGCTAAAAAAACACTAATCATTGTATGGGGATATACGCTATACTTAAATGATGAATACATCTAATGGGATATAATATAGTATTAATTGAACCTGAAATACCTAATAACACTGGAAATATTGGTCGATTGAGTTTAGCAACAGGATCAACTTTGCATTTGGTAAAACCTTTTGGTTTTGAAATAAATGATGCCCGATTGAAACGAGCAGGTTTGGACTATTGGAAACATATTTCGCTGCACATCTATGAAAGCATGGATGAGTTTTTTAAAAAAAATAAAGATAAGGAGATGGTATTTTTATCCAGTCATGGTGTTAAGGACCATTGGTCGGTTGACTATAAAGATGATCTGTTTTTGGTATTCGGAAAAGAATCTGTTGGCCTGCCAAAATCAGTTATAGAACAGTATCCTGAAAAACTATTTAAAATCCCAATGTTTAGTGCTCATATTAGAAGTCTGAATTTAGCCAATGCAGTGAGTGTGGTGGTTTATGAAGGACTGCGTCATCTTAAATAAAAACAAACTCTTACATTTACAATATGCATGACCATTATATTTTTGATGATGAAGTCTTTGAAGTACAATTTGAAAACTGTGATTTAAGTCCGAAGCTGTTTAGCCATGAAGCACATATCAGGTTGGCCTGGATTCATATTAAAAAATATGGGATTGAAAAGGCTATTATTAATATAGACCAACAACTTTCAAGTTTCGTGGACTCATTAGGCCTAAGGGCTAAATACAATAAAACGGTTACTATTGCTGCTGTTAAGGCGGTATATCATTTCATATTGAAATCAAAATCAGACAACTTTAAATCCTTTATTGAGGAATTCCCACGTTTGAAAGTTGATTTTATAGCCTTACTGAAAAGTCACTATAGTATTGATCTTTTTAATTCAGAAAACGCAAAAACAACATTTATTGACCCTGACATCCTTCCATTTGATTGAAGTCTGGAACTGTGGTTTATTTAGATCTTAAAAATTCTAGGAATTCATATTTTCAATCATTGCTATAAATCCTTCTCTATAATTTGAACTGATAGGAATTTCTTTACCGTCTAGCACCACACAATGTTTTTTTACAATATTGATATGCTTTAAAGCGACAATATAAGAGCGATGTATGCGTACGAAAAGCTGTTTGGGAAGCAAATTAACCACTTCCGATATTTTATAACGTGCTAGTGTGGATCGATTGGAAGTGTGGAAAGTCACATAATTTCCATCACTTTCTACATATTTAATAGCTTGAACAGACAGTTGATGGAATTCGGAACCACTTTTTATAAAAATAGACTGATCGAATTTATCCGGATTGGATTCAGTTTCTTTCGAGCTAATCTCTTTGTTTTTTTCTAAGATCCGCTTAGCTTTCACAACCGATTGTAGTAACCTGTCAAATTCAATGGGTTTCAAGAGATAGTCTACAGCCTCGAGCTCATAACTTTTTATGGCATATTCTGAATAAGCGGTTGTAAAAATGATTAATGGCGGGTTTTGCAAAAAACTAGGAAAGCTAATCCCCGATAATTTGGGCATATTAATATCCAAAAAAATAAGATCGACTTGATGATTTTGAAGATATTCAAGCGCCTCTAATGGGTCCCTGAAACTCTTAACTAATACCATAAACGGAATTTTGCCAAGATGAAATTTCAGCACTTCAATCGCAGCGGGTTCATCGTCTATTATTAGATATTCCATATGGGTTTTCAATCAAGTTGAAGGATAAGTAAAGATATAAAATTGCCTCGGTCTTCTTTAGTTTCCAAAGTGTATTTATCAGGGTAAAGTATAGAGAGCCTCTTTTTCAAATTGTCGAGACCAAAGCCAGAAGACTCATCAGATAATCCAAAGGAAGCCTGATGGATGGTATTTGTGACTTTAAAACTCAGTTTGTTTTTTACTAATTCTAAAGAAATATCAATGATTGATGTTGCTTTTGGGTCAATACCATGCTTGATTGCATTTTCTACAAAAGGGATAAGCAGCATCGGACTTATTTTTACGGTTTGTATAGCACCTGTGATTGAAAAATTTATCAACACATCATCCTCTTCAGCAATACGCAATTGATAGACTTCAATGAACTTCTTGAGGTGATGAATTTCTTTTTCTAAAATGACTTTATCTGCATTGGTTTCATAAACCATATAGCGCATAAGCTCGGCTAATTTGGCGATGCCATCTGCCAGTTCAGGAACATTATGCTTTAGTGATTTTGCATAAAAACCATTCAGTGTATTGAATAAAAAGTGTGGGTTAATTTGAGATTTAAGAAAAGCCATTTCGGTAGTTAATTTCTCCTCCAATAACACCCGTTTGAGCGTTTCATTTTTTACCCAATATTTTATTAAGGCATAAGTCAGTGCAAAAAGAAGTATAAAAAAACCAATACTCGAATTATAGAAGAAAAAAGAACTCAACGATTCACTTTCTGTAGAAAAATGTGGTACTAAAAAATGATAATCAATGAGACTTTCGAAAAAATTAATGCCTATAAACCCACCAACTAATAAAACGATCAGTGTTTTTATCTTTTTTTGACGCAAAAATTTTGGAACCAATACGAATGCCGTCAGATAGAAAATAGTAAGATTCATAAGCGTTCCAAATAAAACTGGAATCCAAAATGGGCCCGATTCTTTTCTGAAATCTCCAATAGTATTTACATTTCTTAGAATTAGAAAGCATCCTAAGGTCCAAATGGCAATATGGATGATAGGCTCGATATATTTCTTCATGTTTAACATTTTCTAAGTCAAAACTAGGGTTTATAATCATATAAAAATGACTAAAGGGATAAAATTGACCCTCAGAGTGACCAAAACAAGAATTGCTGTGAAGTTTATTGGTTTTAACCCAGTTAGGGGTTTCCGTCACAGCAATAAACTCAACTGTCACATTTATTTTATGCTTTGATTTGTTGCGTTTAATATTGCTGTAAATCAATCTTAAATAATATACAAATGAAAAAAACACTCATTATTTTAATCGTATTTGTTTTTGGATATCATGCCATCGGACAGTCAAATTCCAAGACGGAATTGAAACATAAAATTGACGATTTATTCGAAAGTTATGTAGGCTATAATCGCTTTATAGGAAATGTAATAATTAGTAAAGGTGAGGATATCATCTATCAGAAAAGTTTTGGATATGCCAATTTGGAAGCGGATAAAAAAAACACAAAGAAAACCATATTCAGTATTGCTTCCGTGACTAAAGCGTTTACTGGGGTTGCAATTATGAAACTCGTAGAAACTGGGAAATTAACATTAGAAAGCCCAATTTCGACTTATTTTCCAGGTTTCATGACCGAACATGCCAACGGCATTACGCTACGTCATTTATTAAACCACAGTTCCGGTATGCAGGCCAACATTGGTCGAATAGACGAGAGTGGTGTTGGTTTCATGCCTGATGAAAACCAAATAGAAATTGAGCAAGTTCTCGAAAAATTCAAAGACTCAAAACTTAAATTTGAATCTGGAAAAGGCTATGAATATAATAACTTCGGATATGTATTACTCGCACAAATAATTGAAAAGGCGAGCGGTAAAACTTATGCTAATTATTTAGAGCAGGCCATTTTTAAGCCTGCGAATATGAATCACTCAGCTTCAGCAATCTTTAAAAACTTAAATCAAAAAGCCTTTCCTTATTCTGGATTAGGAATGGATAAATTTGAAGTTTTCAAATCATCAATTCATCCCTCTTGGATTACAGGAGCTGGGGATATTAATGCTACAGCAATCGATTTATATAAATTCATGCAAGCTCTAGAAAATGGAACCCTATTAAATCCTGAATCTGTAGAAAAACTATATAGCAGCACCCAATCGATGGAAATGAATGATATGAAATCTGGATTGGGCTGGGTAATAGATCGGAAAGCTGATGAAGAGTGGATCTACCATACGGGTTTACTCCCCGGCTATGCATCTATTATTGGAAGCTTACCAAAGCGAAACGTTAAGATAATCATACTCTCTAATGCTACAACAGGAGACCCCACCGAAAATTTTCAAGGCGAAGATCAGTTTGTGAGTGGCGAAATCACCGATAAAATTTTGGCATTGATTCAAGGAAAAGCGATTGAAACACTGCCAATACCTGTTAGTATTAATGCTGATATTGATGTGAGTACTCCAAAATCATATAAACTGGATAAGGAGCATGGTATTAGTCTTAAAAAAATTGATAATGAGCTTTGGTTAGAATCTATAGGAGCAGCCTCATGGTCGGTGTTCACTTATAGTTTTTCAAAAGTTGCCACACAAGACAATGCCGCGAGTAAAATTGGATTGTTTTTTGCAGAAGCCATGCAGTCTCAAGTATTTGAAGGCCTTGGTGATTATGCGAATGCTGACATGAAAGACTTTTTGGGAACCGACAAAGGAATTGATGTGCTTAAAGGAATGTGGGCGAATTTTGAAACACAATTTGGGGAATTTAAATCCTATAATATTTATAAAATTGAAGGCGAAGCCGTTAAAAGTGTGAATATTAGATTTCATTTTGAAAATAATGATATCGGAATTGTATTAAGTATTAATGCCGATGATAAAATACAAGGGATGTTTAATGATAGAGATGTTAAAACAAGTCATATTAATAAAGTGAAATTAATTCCCATTGGCGCGAATGAGTTTTTTATTAATGGTCATAAAAATGGCGGATTTCAAGATTTGAGAGTGAAGCTGGTTGCTAATGAATTATTACTTATTGATAAATCTAAAACCTATAAAGCGATGCTGGAAGGGTCTAAGTAGACTTTTAAACGGGTTGCGAGGGTTTGAGTAGTATTAGGGCGTTTTTAGCGACTGCCTTTTGTGAACCTAATATGAAAATAAAAAGCAATAGCGATTTGAATTATAACTCAAGTCGCTATTGCTTATAGTACTCTTAAGTTTATTATCCCTAAATAGGGAAGACCTTATAATGAAAAATTTATTTCAAAATTAGCTCCTGCCTGTTAAGTCGGGTAAATAAAATAGCTTGTTTTTTAATGAAGTTCTTTGTTGGCTGCATTCTAATCACACACAACTTCTAAATAAACACTCCATGTCTTTTCTCTTATATAATTCTCTTAAGGCATAAAAATAGGAATAGCCGAGCGATCTATTTTACGGGTAGCCTCAATGCGAGTTCATTTAAAGAATTTTCTTTTTTTGAATAGAAAACCCTATTTTGCTGCTATACAATATGAAGACAGCCACAGTAAAAGAACTCAAGCAAGAATTGTCCCATCATTCGCAAGCAGAATTGGTGGAACTTTGTTTACGCTTATCCCGATTTAAAAAGGAAAATAAAGAACTATTAACCTATCTTTTATATGAAGCTTCAAACGAGGCGGGCTATATCGATGGGGTGAAAGCCGAAGTCACTCAACAATTCACCGAAATTAATACTGATAGTTATTATTATATCAAGAAAAGTGTTCGGAAAATATTACGGCGTGTCAAAGTGTATATCCGCTATTCAAAACTCAAGGAAACAGAAGTGGAGCTGCTGCTCTATTTTTGTACGGAGCTCAAAGAACTTAGGCCCTCAATTGCGAGAAATGTGACGCTCACCAATTTATATGACCGACAAATATTGATGATTAAAAAGGCAGTTTCAACAATGCATGAGGATTTGCAATATGATTATAATTTGATGTTGGAAGAGATGGAAGCCTAACTTTACATTTTAGTAAAACGCTTCTAAAACATAGCCTGAGCCATTGGATATAGATGGTTTTCTCACAAAAATAAACAATGGCGTTTATTAGGGTTTCAATTGCGATTGAGGCTGTGATATCTTCAATTATAAATATGTTGACCCCAATTAAATTCTTGTAAATTGAATCATGTTAAAGACTTCTTAAAAATATAGGTCGCTATTTCCAGATGATTAACTTTATACGCTCAATAAACACTAATCATATGAAGTTTTTTAAATCCATTCAAGTTTTATTTTTTTTATTAATTACGGTTTCTGTGACAGCACAAGACCTAAGTTTTGAAGAATACAATCCGATATCTACACTCGTTGTTCCTGGGAAGATTATTAAAAAGGCAAAATTTCCTTTTATAGATGTTCATGGGCATCAATACCGAATGCCTGATCAAGATTTAGCACCAGTAATTGCAGCTATGGACACCCTTAATATGGGGATTATGGTTAATTTGAGTGGTAGAACAGGAGATAATTTAATAAAATCGGTGAGCAATATTGCAAGCAGTTATCCCAATCGATTTGTGGTATTTGCCAATATTAATTTTGAAGGCGCAGGGGCAGAGGGATGGACCCAAAAAATGGTGAGCCAATTGGAGCAGGATGTTAAAAATGGGGCGAGAGGACTAAAAGTTTATAAAAGTTTAGGACTGCGCAATAAAGATGCGAAGGGAAATAGATTGGCGATAGACGATCCTAGTTTAGATGCCATCTGGGCAAAATGTGGTGAATTGGGAATTCCTGTATTAATCCATTCTGCCGATCCGAAACCATTTTGGGATGAATTTGATGGTGATAATGAGCGTTGGTTAGAATTAAAGACACATCCTAGACGTAAACGTGATGCTACTAATCCGGCACCATGGGAACAAATAATGAATGAACAGTATAATATGTTTAAAAAACATCCGAATACAACCTTTATAAGTGCACATATGAGTTGGTTGGCTAATGATTTAGGACAGCTGGGCCGCTTATTAGATGAAATGCCAAATATGAATGTTGGAATAGGGGCAATTATTGCAGAACTTGGGCGTCAGCCACGATTTGCAAAGGCATTTATTACAAAGTATCAAGACAGGGTACTGTTTGGAAAAGACAGCTGGAAACCAGAAGAGTTCCCCACGTATTTTAGAGTCCTTGAAAGTGATGATGAGTATTTTCCATATCATAAAAAATACCACGCATTTTGGCCGATGTATGGCTTAGATTTATCGGATGATGTCCTAAAAAAATTATATTATAAAAACGCTTTGCGAATCGTACCAGGATTGGATAAGAGTTTATTTCCTAAATAGACCGCTAAGTATCTTTAAAATTGGAATTTTGCTGATGTGCCTTAATGGCTCTATTTGATAAAACTATTCCCAATATAAGAGAGATAAAAGCACCTATTGAAATTCCCGGAATGAAATTAATGAATAGGAAAAAATCATAAGCCCCGTGAAATAAAACGGCAAGTGATAAGCCTATTAAATTGAGTTTCATTCTGTTATTAGAAAATTTGGCCTTACCCATAAAATAACCCATTAATACGGCAAAGGAAGCATGCGCTGGAATTGCGGTGAAGGCTCTAAGTATTGCAACCTCCATACCGCCTTCAATGACATAAAAAATATTTTCTACAAATGCAAAACCCATAGAAACCATGACGGCATAAATAATGCCGTCAAAAGGTTCGTTGAAATCTTTTCTGGGTTGTGCATAATAACGCACCATGATATATTTACTAAATTCTTCAATGAGCCCTACCACAAAAAAGGCTTTGACAAATTGTTGCCAAATACTGTAATCATCAGGCAAAGGTAAAAACAAATCAAAAAACAAATAGAGGATTGTGGTTATAACAATACTTAAAATTGCACCTAATAAAAAGGTTAATAAAAGGATGCGTTTGGACTCTTTTTCATATTTATCCTTGATATAGATATAAATAATGATAACGAGAACTGGAGTCGCTGCGGCAATTAATAAATTCATGGTTCCTTGGTTAAAATGTTAATCAATTAAAGCTTTAATACATTGGACTAATTTTGTAAAATCAGCTTTAACACTGTAAAGATGTGGTGATAATCGAATGTAATTCCCTCTGAATGAAACAAATATTTTACGTTCTGAAAATTGTTTTTTTAAGGCCTCAAGATCTATGAAATCAGGTATTTTAACACCAATTAAATGGTGTGCCCTATGGGCATCATCCTCAATTGTAAAGCCTAATTCCTCTAACTCATTTAAGGCCTCTTTTGATATGGAATAACAATATTCCTGAATGGCTTCTGGGGTCCATTCTAAAATTTGATTGATCGCTTGAGTCGCCATTGGTACCGATATAAAATTAGCCGATTCTCCCATCCCATACCGATTGGCACCTGCTTTATAATTATCGTTATAATTGGTTAATCCAGAAAAATCTTCACTATCAACTCTATTGACCCAACTCTCTTCAATAGGGCTGCCATTGTCAAAGTAAGCTCCAAAATAGGCAAACCCGAAGGCATAAGGTCCTAAAAGCCATTTGTATGTCGCGCAAATTAAGGCATCGGGTTGAATTTTTGCTACTGAAAAAGGAAATGCCCCAACCGACTGTGTGCCATCAATAATTAAAAGTGCCTTATAAATATTGGTTTTTTCTCGAATGGCCATGAGATTAAATAAAGAGCCATCTGCCCAATGTACTTGGCACATGGCAACGACCTTAGTTTTATCTGTAATGGCATTTAAAACAGCTTCATTCCAACGCTTTGCTTTTTGTTCACCATCTTTTGGCTTTGCTATGGTTTTAATCACCGCATTATAGGTTTCGGCCAGTTTTTTCCAAGAGTAATAATTACTGGGAAACTGATCTTCAATAACAATTATTTCATCACCGGGCTGGAGTGTGATATTATTAGTTACACAAGCAATACCATAAGATACAGATGGGATACAGGCAATTCTATTATACTCAGTGGTGTCAATTAATTTCGCGTAAGTTTTTTTGACAGTTTCCACAGGCTCAAAAAAATCATTCGGACTAATTGCAAATGGGGTGTTTTTTGTTTGTAATGCTGCAATCCCCGCTTTTTCTACAGCTTTTAATAAGGGGGACATATACGATGTGTTTAAATAAGAAACATCGTCTGGCAAGCTGAATTTATCTTTTTGATTGTTTAGCATTTTTTTGAAAAAATTTGTCGTGGAAAATTATAAAAATTACAGGACATTCATAATATGATTTATTATAAATGTATAATATGAATAATCGGCAGGAACTAATTTAAAAGCTTCGTTGCGATGTACCGTGAAATGTTTGAAGTTTTCAAGAGACTGAAGACAAAGTGCATCGACTTCTTCATCCTGCTTAATTAATTGTTCTAACGGGACTTCTAACTGGCATAAAAAAACAGTTTGAAATTCACAATCTATAATCCCATTTGGATGATTGTTCACACTTTTCCTAAGATCAATTTTGTTTAATTGAGAAGTCTCAATTTTTAGGCCAATTTCTTCATTTACTTCACGAAGGGCAGCAGTTTCAATGCTTTCGCCAGCCATGACATGACCGGCAACAGAAACGTCCCAGTAGTTAGGGAAGGTCTCTTTATTCGCAGCTCGTTTTTGAAAAAGGACGTCGCCAGTTTGGGTGTAAAACCAAATATGAACCGTGGCATGGAATAATCCCTTTGCATGGGCTTCGTCTTTTGAACACACTAGATTTTTAGGCGCACCATTATCAGTTAATATGTCTAAAAATTCTTCCAATAGGATATACATTAGTTCTCAATCAAAGATATGATTTAATAAAAATATAAGTCGTCGTAAAAGGTGATTATTTATGTTAATTAGTATTTTTGGGGAAACATACTCATCTACTATGCGCATTTTTAAAAAGATTTTACTCGCTGTTTTATTATTGTTAATTCTTGCGGTAGCCGGAGGCTATTTATACATAAATTCGATAAAGCCACAATATTCTGGTACTTTGGAATTACAGGATTTGGAAGCAGAAGTTTCGGCCTACCTGGATGACTTTGGAATTCCACATATTTATGCCGAATCCCAGGAAGATGCGTACCTCGCTTTGGGCTATTTACATGCTCAAGATCGACTTTGGCAAATGGAACTCTTGAAGCGTATTGCTCCGGGACGATTATCAGAAATACTCGGAAAGGAACTTCTAAAGACAGATCGTTTTTTTGTATCATTAGGAATTGATGAAGCTTCAGATAATGCAGTAGCGGTTATGGATAAACAAAGTGAGGCCTATAAACTGGGGATGGCTTATATTAATGGCGTTAATCAGTATATAAATGAAGGTGCCACGCCTATAGAATTTACTTTGGCAGGTGTTGAAAAGGAAGCCTTTCAATTAAAAGACGCGTATAATATTTTTGGGTATATGGCATTTAGCTTTGCAATGGCTCAGAAGACAGACCCTATGCTTACAGCGATACAGGAAAAACTTGGTGCAGATTATTTGATTGACCTCGATGTGATCCCAAACGCCAATGGGGTGATAATAAAAAATAATAGACCCACGGTTGATGCCTTGGCTCAATTGTCTACAGAGATTGCTCAAATCACCGAAAAATTACCAATTCCTGCTTTTATAGGGAGCAATAGTTGGGTAGTGTCAGCAAAGAAATCTGGTACGGGAGCTGTAATATTAGCTAACGATCCTCATATTGGATATGCACAACCTTCAGTGTGGTATGAGGCACATATTGTTACTCCAAACTATGAAATGTATGGTTATCATTTGGCGGGAATCCCTTTTCCTATATTAGGTCATAATCGTGATTATGGCTACGGAATTACCATGTTTGAAAATGATGATATCGATTTTTATAAAGAAACGAATCATCCTACTGACCCTTCAAAATATCAAACGGCAGAAGGTTATGAATCCTATACTAGCGTCTCAAAAACCATAAAAGTAAAGGATGAAGATGATGTGGTTATTGAAGTGAAATCAACGAGACATGGCCCCATTATGAATACGGTTCAAGATGAAATTACCGTTGAGGCCCCAATTGCAATGTCCTGGGTTTATACACAACATAAAATAGAACTATTGGAAGCTGTATTTAATTTATCTCATTCAAAGTCTATGCAAGATGCTAAAGCAGCGGCGTCAATGATACATGCGCCTGGATTAAATATTATGTATGGTGATGCTAAAGGAAATATAGCCTGGTGGGCAGCAGGAAAACTGTATAAACACGCCCCACAAGTGAATGCTAAATTTGTTTTGGACGGTGCAAGTGCAATTGATAACGACATTGAATTTCTCGATTTTAAAGACAATCCAATGGCCGAAAATCCTGAATGGGAATATGTGTATTCAGCAAACAATCAACCGGATTCTGTTGCTGGAATTATGTATCCTGGTTATTATTTACCAGAAGACAGAGGCCGACGAATTGTTGGTTTACTGGAGTCAAAAAACAACTGGGATAGAGATAGTTTTGCTAAGATGATTGTGGATGTAACTTCTCCAGTAGCTCTAGAGAATATTAGAGAATTAACCACGGTTTTAGATTATAATGCCTTTACTAAAAATCAGCAACGGGCTATGGATATTTTGCAATTATGGGGAGGGCAGAGTGATTTTGAAGATATTGCACCAACAATTTACCAACGGTTTATTTATAAATATTTAGAGGATACATTTAAAGACGAATTGGGGGATGAATTATTTGGTCAATTATTAAAAACACATTTAATTAAACGATCGATAGCCTTACAATTGGGTAATGATGCTTCAATTTGGTGGGATGATAGTAGTACTACGACTCATATAGAAACAAAAAAAGAAATTTTAAACCGCGCTTTTGTGGCCGCAATTACAGCTTTAGAAGCACAATTAGGGGATAATATAATACACTGGCAATGGTCTAAAGTACATACGCTTGAACATAACCACGCTTTAGGGGCAGTAGAGACTTTAAGACCGTATTTTAATGTTGGTCCTTTTGAGGTAGGAGGTACCGAAGAAGTTATTGACAATAAAGCGTTCCATTTTAATGATGAGGGATTATATAAAGTGAATTCTGGGCCATCTACACGTCGAATTATTGATTTCTCTGATATAGAGAATAGTATTAGTATTTTGCCAACAGGCCAATCTGGAAATCCATTTAGTGAACATTATGATGACCAAGCCGAAATGTATAATAACGGGGAGTTTAGAAAAATGAAAATTAATAAAGCGGAAATAGAAAAGACTTCAAGGTTATTAAGTATTGTTCCTAAAGATTAATTTTGAGGGTCAATTTTGTGAATGAGATCTCATATGATATACAAAACCAATCAGGATGAGATTTCTCAATACTTCCATATAAAAGTAAACCCCTAGACAAGGTCTAGGGGTTCGTTAATTTTAGCAAAGCTATTTATTTATTCAAAATAGCTAAAAGTATCGCCATCTTTAATATTTAAAAGCGTCTCATAAATCATTTTAATCACGTTTTCCACATCATCTTTATGAACCATTTCTACCGTAGTATGCATATAACGTAGTGGTAATGAGATTAAGGCACTGGCAACACCACCATTACTATATGCAAAGGCATCAGTGTCTGTACCTGTAGCTCTAGAGAGTGCCGAACGCTGAAATGGTATTTTCTTGGCCTCGGCAGTTTCAGTAATTAAATCTCTTAGGTTTTGTTGTACCGCAGGCGCATAAGCAATGACTGGACCTTTACCCATTTCACAAAGACCTTCTTTTTTCTTGTCAATCATTGGCGTAGTTGTATCATGAGTAACATCAGTCACGATAGCCACATTTGGCTTTATGGTTTCGGTTATCATTTGAGCGCCGCGTAATCCAATTTCTTCCTGAACAGAATTTGTAACGTATAATCCAAAAGGTAATTCTTTTTTATTCTCATGAAGTAAACGTGCCACTTCAGCAATCATAAAGCCTCCCATTCTGTTGTCTAATGCACGACAAACAAAATTATTTTTATTCAGAATATGAAATTCATCTGGATAAGTAATCACACAACCCACATGGACGCCTAGTTTTTCTACTTCTTCTTTCTTTTTACAGCCAACGTCTATAAAAATATTATCAGGTTTAGGTGCTTCTTCTTTCCCTTTCAAACGCGTATGTATTGCAGGCCATCCAAAAACGCCTTTTACAATACCTTTTTTTGTATGAATGTTTACAATTTTACTCGGCGCAATTTGATGATCACTCCCGCCATTACGGATCACGTAAATAAGTCCGTTATCTGAAATATAGTTTACATACCAAGAAATTTCATCGGCATGACCTTCAATTACAACTTTGTATTTCGCTTTTGGGTTAATAACCCCTACCGCTGTACCATAGGTATCTGTAATAAACTCATCTACATAAGGTTTGAGGTAATCCATCCATATTTTCTGACCATCCCATTCGTAACCTGTAGGCGCAGCGTTGTTTAAATATTTTTCTAAAAAGTCAATTGACTTTTTGTTAAGTATTTTCTGTTTTGCCATTCGAAATAATTTTTGCCTAAATTAACAATATTCGTGCACAATTAATAGTTAGCATTAAGTTAATTAGTAATTTTACGTTGTTAATTATTCTTTTAGAATTTATAATTGTTATGCGAAGTATTTTTTATGTCCTGATCTTATTTCCAATACTCTGTTTTGCACAGGAGCAAGAGCGGGAAACTGATACATTGGAGACTAAATATTTAATTATTGCCGGTGATTCGGTACCTCGAACGTCTATTGATTTGGATGAAGTTATGCTACTTCATAGGCTGCAATTTAATAGTAAAGAAGATCGTAGACGGTATTTGATTTTGAAACGCAAAACCATTAAGGTTTATCCTTACGCCAAATTAGCCGCTGAACGCTTAGATTCACTCACTGCAAGATTGGGGCGATTGGAAAAAAAGCGGGCAAGGAAACGTTATGCCAAAAAGATCCAAAAATATATTGAAGGGGAGTTTTCGGAAGAACTGAAGAAGTTTACCCGTACTGAAGGACAAATACTCATTAAATTAATTCACAGGCAAACGGGTCGAACAACTTTTGAACTCATCAAAGAATTGCGTAATGGTTGGCGTGCATTTTGGTTTAATAATACCGCGCGTTTGTTCGATTTATCACTCAAACGAAAATATGATCCTTATAATGAAAAGGAAGATTATTTAATTGAAGATATTTTACAACGAAACTTTCAAAGTGGACGCTTAATCCGACAAAAATCGGCGCTAGGTCTTGATTTCTATGAGTTGTCAGATAAATGGCTTAAACCAACAAAAACAGTAGTTAATGAACGTTCAAACTAAGCTTGAAGAACAATTAAATTCTCTTTCTCATGCTATAGGGGCACTTCTTGGTATCGCAGGCTTAGTATTATTAATAATACTAAGTAAGGACAAAACCGCCTGGAGTTTATTTAGCGTTATTGTGTATGGAATATCTATTATTATCCTGTTTACAGCATCTACAATGTATCACGCGGTAAAAGGGGAGCGGCGCAAACATTACTTCAGAATAATAGATCATATAAGTATTTATCTTCTCATAGCAGGAACTTACACGCCCGTATTATTAATTACTTTGGAACAGAGTTTAGGCTGGATCTTATTTTGGGTGGTTTGGGGAATTGCTGCATTTGGAGTGATTTTAAAACTTTTTTTTACAGGTAGATTCGAGATATTTTCCACCATATTATATTTGGTAATGGGTTGGCTTATTATGTTTGACTATACCAGCCTTTCAACGCTTATGAGCCCTGAGGGAATTAACTTATTTATTGCCGGAGGATTATGTTATACAGTAGGGATCTTATTTTATGCCGTGCATAGGATTCCCTATAATCACGTGATATGGCACTTATTTGTTCTTGGCGGTGCAATTTGTCATTTTTTTATGATCTTATTATATGTAATATAATTGATAATAAAAGTTAAATACTAAACAATTGTAGCCTATGAAAATTTTAAAATACGTTTTATTCTGCTTTGGATTAGCCTTGGGAATTAATAATGCTCAAGCTCAAGATTGGCCAAATTTATCAAAGTATAGTAAAGAGAATGCAGATTTGGCTATGCCATCGGCAGATGAGGACAGAGTTGTTTTCATGGGAAACTCGATTACCGAAGGTTGGAAGTCTAAGCGTCCTAAGTATTTTTCAAATGTGAATTATATTAATCGAGGTATAAGCGGACAAACGACACCTCAAATGTTAGTAAGGTTTAGAGCAGATGTTGTGAATCTGAAGCCAAAAGTGGTCGTGATTTTAGCGGGAACCAATGATATTGCTGGCAATACAGGAAAATCGACCATTGAAATGATTGCAAATAATATAAAGTCTATGGCAGAAATTGCCCAGGCAAATGGGATTAAAGTGGTAATCTGTTCTGTTCATCCTGTATTTGATTATCCATGGAAAAAAGGACTGAACCCTGCTGAAAAAATAGTAGCATTAAATACAATTTTAAAAACATATGCTTTAAATAATGGCGCTATTTATCTCAATTATTTTAGTGCTATGGTAAACGCTGAAAAGGGGCTTAAGAAAGAACTGACATATGATGGTGTTCATCCAAATGAAGCTGGTTATGCAGTTATGGAGACTCTGGCAGAAAAAGCAATAGCAACAGCTTTGAGCGAATAAAATTAATTGTTCTTTATTAATTTAAAAGTGCGTTGCTTTCCGTTTTGCTCAACTTTGAGTAAATAAATCCCTATTGATAAGGCTGATCCTTCGAGTTTTACTTCATAAGTATCAATATCTGGCATTAGACTCAAAGTATTGCGAGTAATTTTCCTGCCTAATATATCATATAGGGTATAGGTTACTGGATAATCTTCAAAAAGGGATACAATTCTTAAATCGACATTATTGACAAATGGATTGGGATAAACCATGGCATTAAATCCTGCAGCGTCATCAATAACTTCAAAAGGATCGATAATATTTATTTTAAGTTCTCCAAAACCAAAACAGGATCCTCCAAAGTTTGATATGGGAGTAATAAGTACATAACGGGCTTTTATGTTTTCAAAATCAGGACCTTCTTCACCTTCATAATTAGTTTTTCCTGTTGCTTGATTTAATGAAAATGCACCTAAATTTATCCAGGCATTACCGTCTAAAGAATAATCGATATTAAAATCTTGGATGCCATAATCTAGATGAGATAATTCATTAGCATTCCAAAATTTCGTTTCCTTTAGCACGTAATTGTATCCTAAATCATACAGAATCCAATGTGAATCGCCATAAATTGGATTTGGATTAGCAGATGCTTCACATGAAATCCATCCGTCAAACCAAGACGTACTATGTCTATCAGGGTAACACTGAGCGTTAGCAGTTTGGACAGCAATTATTAGAATTATCGATATGTAATACAGTTTCCTTTTCACTATGTAATGTTCATAAATCCTAATGGCGGAATATTAGTATTGGTATCATAAAAATTTGAAAGATTTGGAAAAATCATATTTAGATCAGAATAGGATACACCAAACCAAATGGCTAATTCTGCCATGTATAAATCGGCAGCAGTAGTTGGAATTAATACGCCGTCAAAAAACGTTAGATCACTATTTAAAGCTAGGGAAGGATAATTGCCATATATATTTTTGCCATTCACAGAGCCTCCCATGGCAAAGGCATTTCCTCCCCAAGCATGATCTGTTCCATTTCCGTTAGAAGTAAGTGTTCTAGCGAAATCTGATATACTAAAGGTTGTGACACAATCGCTAGTATTGAGCTCTGTCATGAGATCATTAAAATAACTTAAAGCATCGTTTACAACTGCTAGTTTATTAGCGTGATTGAGAATTAATTCATCATGATGATCCCAACCGTGAACTTCAACATAAAATATTTGTCTTGAAAAGCCCAAAGTGTCTCTTGCAGCTATGGTTTTTGCAACCATTTTCAATTGATTGGCTAGATCATTATATTGTGGTTTAACTGTTGTGAATTCTGAAACTTCATCAACAGCAGCTTGAAACTCCAAACTTGAATCGTTAGATGATTTTATAGTATTGACATACGTATTTTTATAAATGTCTTGATAATCCTTATCCATCATAGCATCCAAGGCTTGCGTCTTTAATTGATCAAAGTTATTTTGACCGCCATAACCACTAATACCTACTCCACCACTATTTTTTATTGAATAAGGTATAATTTGGTTGCCACGCTGAAAAACATTTGTGCCATGCAATGAAATATTCATGGAGATATTAGTATTGGAATTCATGGATTGTATTAAATCTGCAATTCTTCCTCCCCAGCCAATATTAGTACGTTCATGAGGTCTTCCTGTGTGCCATTGTTGTTGCTGATCGGAGTGCGAAAATAATCCGAGTGGAGATTTTACGCTTTCATTTTGTAATTCCGTTTTTGTGGATGGCTCAATTAATGTACCTACATTACTAACAAAGGCCAGATTACTATTTTCAAATAGCTGCTGCATATTTGCCATTGAAGGGTGAACTCCAAAGCTCCTTCCATCGGATATTATTGGATTTATTTGTAATAGGTCATTTTGAGGTATCGCTAAATTTGAGCGTGTTGCAGCATATTCATTATACTCTGTATTTCCTTGAGGAATTAACATATTATAAGAATCATTACCCCCATGTAACATGACATAAACCAATGCTTTATAATCGCCGTTTAGATTTGCCGAGTTATCGACTGCAGATGCGGCGATGGCTTTTA
Source organism: uncultured Bacteroidota bacterium (assembly GCA_913062555.1). Taxonomy (GTDB): domain Bacteria; phylum Bacteroidota; class Bacteroidia; order Flavobacteriales; family Flavobacteriaceae; genus CAJXVU01. The sequence goes on along the minus strand of CAJXVU010000014.1, from coordinate 6,436 downwards.
AATTTATCAATGACGAAAACAGAGTGGTATATCCAACCGCAGCACAGGATTGTCCTATAAATTTTCTTCGTGATATGTTGTCTTTATGTTTTGTCATTTATATTATTTTAGAATAGCATAATCGGGACTAATTAAAATAAGGTAAACTGCCATTTTAACCCTGTAATACATATAATCTATATTAGAATTATTTCCAGCTAATGGTTCAACGGCATCCATGATTAATTGTCTGGTGCTATCTGAGAGTAATCCACGTGTAAAAAGCTTGTCCAATTCATTTATAAGTACCTCCGGATCTTTTGCATAGTATTTTAGTTTCTCAAAGTCTAAAGGCGTGCCTTCCAATTCTAAGTCCCAAGTATTTAATACAGAAAAATATTGAGGGGTGGTCCATAAATCAACTTCATTAACATAGGCAATACTTGTAGCAGAATTATGGATTTTAAACTCTGGACCAACTAAATTTTCATCTGCAAATTCAGTATTGGGAACATAGTTTGGTGAAAAGAAATTAAATACATGTGGTGCTGCCAATGGTGCTTGTGATGATGCATTATAAAAACTATATCCAATATTCCAATGCTGTCCATTTTGATTATCTAAGTCTATTTGACGTGTCACATTAAAGTAGCGCATCATAGGTTCAATGAGCTTGCCTTGATCTGGACTATTTATCCAAGTACAGGATCTCGCCTCATCATCCAGTAATATGGCTTTTATCACGGCTTGCATATCTCCGCGAACGCCATTAGTATTATTAAAAACGGCAGAAACTCTGGAAATATATTGAGCAGTGGGATTCGATTTTACTAAGTTTTGTATCAAGCGTTTTGCGATGAAAGGGGCCACATTTTGATGGTTAAACAGATGGTCTACAGTAGCTTCAATATCTTGCATTCCCGTTTGCCCTGATGGAATTGTAAAATTGTTAAGTAAATTTTTTGGCCCTGGTTCATGCCATTGGTCATACATTATCATTGGTACATCCTTTTTCGCAAAATAGAAACCGGTTCCAAATTGTGCCTGCACATTATATTCATTTGGGATTACTTCTGCAGGGCCAAGACCAGTAAAAACTTTAGCGAACTCTTTAATATCATTATTATCGTATGTTGGTATTCTATCACCATTATTGTCGAGGATATAAGTCCCATCCTGATTTAACTCGTATAAACCAATTGAAAAAAGTTGCATGACCTCCCTAGCATAATTTTCATCGGGATGAATATTTTCATTTATAAAACTTCTCGGGTTATTATAATGACTTAAATAGGCTCCCATCATAGGGTGTAAAGTCACATTTAAGAGAATATCTCTAAAATTACCGAAGGCATTATCTTTTAAAACATCATAATAATTACCCAATCCAACACCATAACTATCAAGATTTGAATCCCAGGAAATGACGAGAATTTCACTCAGAGCTAAGGCAATTTTTTGCCTCAATAAATCTTCGTTACCAATATTTGATTCCCACCAGGCGTATTGAAAATGGATTGAATGTGGTCCAAAATAATCTTCTGGATCACCACCATTGGCAATAAACATATTGAGGGCTTGGTTATAAATCGTATTTGTGAGTGCCCCAATGGAGGGCGAATTAATGGTATATTGAGTGTCAATCCATTCTTCAAAAGAATTTAGGGACACGGCTTTAATATATTCCAATTTTGTTCCAAAAGTTGCCTGAGATAAAAACCGAGACGTTTCTAGTAATCTTGAATCTAATCCACTTCCATTTATGGTATTATCACCCGACGCCGATTCAAACCAACCTGTTCTATTTTGGGAACTACTTGAGCTTACGGTAATACCATTACTATTCCCTGCACCAAGATAATCTGAATATTCTTGAGCAGCCAAAACAGAGGCATTGAAAAGAAAAAATAAGGCAAATAATTTGTTCATATTTCAGTATGTAGAGGAATTTTAGGTGACTGAAATGGATAATCAATTTCTCAAATATAGTAAAAATGAAGTCGAATGGCTATCTTTTTCGATGAAAGGTAAGCTTTCTTCTTATATGAATGGCTTCAATTAGAGATTCTTAGCTATTAGTTATTCCAAAACCACAATAGTTGCTTTGGGGTCTTTAATCCGGATTTTAAGTTATTTGTTTAATAGTTAATTCAATTTTAGAGGCAATTATATTAATATTTTTTAAGATCTACTAAACCAGTAACTTTAGTCAAGTTTTCAATAGGTTCGTCTAATACTTTAGAAATTTTGTATAACGTAAAGAATGTTATGTTTCGTTGACCTTTTTCTATTAAATTATAGCCGCTACGTGAAAACCCACAGCGATCTGCTACTTCTTTTTGGCGTAGTCCCTTACATAACCGTATATGTTGCCCGAGTTTACTCTGTAAAATAATTTTGAGTTTACGGTCTTCTGTAGTTAAATTTGACAATTGGTAAAGTCGTAATAGATAACTTCTTTGAGTTATTCAGATTAATAGCTCAATAAAGATATTTAGTTATTAATGTATCCCCTTAAATGATCTATTAAATGCTTATATATTCTTTAAAGTGTTATAGAGGTTCTAATAATTTTAAAAGAATATAAATCCATAAATATTCGAAATTTCTTACATAAATTGTAGTATAAAATAATATTTTAATATATTTGCTGTAGGTTTAAGACGACTGTATAATCCTTATTGAACAAATTGGCCAAAACTTTGCCTGTCAAATTTAAAAGATTTTCATGAGGTATTTTTATAAAAAGATTGCTATTTAAAACCAAAACCTCTGCATTAGTAAAGATTTAAAACACATTAACTTTTAAATATTTTATATAATGAAAAGAACATTTGAATTTGCAATAGCAACAGTTTTAAGCATATTTTTCTTTGGTTGTAGTAATGAAAAAATCCAAAGTATAGGCTTCACTCCGAACAAATTCGATTACACCCTTTTTGAGAGTTTGAAGGGTGAAAAAGTTAATATTGGATATCCAGAAAACATAGTTCAGTTGAGTTCAGTAATCGAAAAAAACCGAGCGATAACCGATCATATCAATAATCAATTGGGGGTTAATTTGTCATTAACTAGTGAAAGTATAGAATATGCCTCCTATAGCACTTATGAAATCATTGAAATAGGATTAAAAGAAGGCTTTTTTAATATTGATGACAGGGAAATAATACTTCAATTACAAATGAACTTAGGAAAAAATGACTTTGATTCAAGCTTGAAAACTTTTGAGTATCATGTATTGTCATTAAATTTACCACTTAATGAGTTTAAGAGATATAATACATGGGCTAATATACTTAAGGTAATTAATCAGGAAAACCCAAATGCTCTTTTATCTAATAATATATATAGTAATCAACAGCGAGGATGTTTATCCGCCATATTAGCCTATTCTGGAGCCACTGTTGCTGTAGGAGTCGCTTGTGTCCCTAATCCAGTAGCTCTTATTGCCTGCCCATTGGCAATTGCCTTAAAAGCATTGGCCTATTATAATATGATTGATACATGTAAAAAAAAGAAAATTAACAATGAATAATAGGGACAATTATGTTTGAACGAAATTTAAATTACTTTTTTATAATCCTTAGCTCCATTTTAGTTGGATATTATATTTACCATAGTATTAATGAATACTTGATAGAAGGGACCTTTTTATATAATAACATTACCATGATATTTGTTTGCGCAGGTTTGTGTTTGTTGTTTTTATCCTTTCATATTCATCGTAAGGTTAAACGAAATAAGACCTATAATCCAGATAAAGATAAATTGGCAAAGCTTTTTTCACTATTTATATTTTGGATATGCCTGATTTGCTTAATTAATTATTTTGCCTTGATTATTGAAAATGGATTCTCAGAAGGTGAAATTTTATTTTGGCAAATGGCATCAATGATACTCGGGATGATATTAATTTCCCTATACATTTATTTATTCAATAAGAAAAAAACGTACTATTTATAAGCATTCAAATTGGGCAGTGATAATAATATTTAGGATTCAGTTATTCCAAAACCACAATAGTTGCTTTAGGGTCTTTAATCCGGATTTTAATGAGTTCATAGTCCCAGATCGCATTTAATTTGTGAGCAACAATATCTAGCTTGCCTTTTCCTTTGCTCCCTTTTATACGAACCGTAATATTAACCGAGGCGTTGTTATTTGAATAGCGTACGGCACCTTCTAAAATTGCAAATGTATCAATGGGAGCAAGGTCTCCCATAACTGTAATAACCTGCGGATTGACCTTTGCTTTTTCAAGTGCATTTTCATATACAGTGGCATCAGCATAAACCTTTACAATATCTGTTACGGCATTTCCAATAGGAGACATAAAAAAAACTATGACTATTAGTAACCCACAGGGTGTGATCCATTTCCAATGACGCTGCCAGAAGGTTCTATTCATAATTATGCTTTAATAATGTCCTTATACTCTTCAAAAAAAGTTTCAAATAAATTCATATAAGTATTAAAAAACACCATAGTATCTCGCCAGGTATTTTTGTTATGAATTGACACTTTTTGTTCAAGAGGCACATAAACTCTAGAGATTTCCTTGCCATTATCTAAATAAAATTCTTCTTCAAAAATGGCCTCAGGTAAATATTCATCTTTTAAAATGGATTGTAGTGATTGTAATTTTCCCCAATAATTAATTCGGTTTTCTAAATCGTCTTCAAGATCTAAGGATACGAATGCTTTTTTAGTGTCAAAATAAAACTTGAACGAGAGGCCTTTAATTTTAGTATTGTATAACACCCATTTTCTCGGGAACGATTTACCAAAGCTTGTCCAAAATTCTTCACGTAATAGTCTGCTTTCTTCTTTAGAGAACATTGTTATTATTGAGTTTTAACATTTATTTGTCTCATGTCTACGTTATATGAAATAAGCAATACTAACAGCAACCATGATTACCAAAATTTTAGTGAGATTAAATTTATGCCCTTCACTACTTTCAAATAAAATGGTGGTAGATATATGCAAAAAGATACCAATAACTACGGCATTAATATAGTTTAGGTAGTTCGCAAACATGTCTACATTATTTGATATAATTGTTCCCAAAGGCGTCATGGCCCCAAATAGGGTTAAGAACACAACAATTTGCAGTGTTTTAAAATTAGATTGTAATAAGTAAGTGGTAATTAATATGGCAATTGGAAATTTATGTATTAAAATACCATACACCATATCATTGTGTTGGTGAATGGGAAACCCTTCCAAAAAGGCATGTAAACACAAACTAATAAACAATAGCCATGGAAAAACTTTACTGTGTTTATGGATGTGTACATGACCATGTTCGGCGCCTTTTGAGAAAAATTCAAGAAAAATTTGTACCAATACACCAATCATAATAAACAATCCTGTATGCTTGGCATCCAGGTGTTCATACACCTCTGGCAATAAATCAAAAACCGTAAGAGACATTAAAAAGGCACCACTAAAAGCAAGTAATAGCTTTATGTTAGTTACTTTTTTCTCTTTGGCAATTTTTGCGATAATAAAACCGAGAACCACCGCATATATTGGGAATAAGTATTTATTCATATTACATAAAAATCATAATTAAACGTTCAGAGTTGTACCTGTGATATTTATTGAGTTTATAATCTCCAAAAACATCTAACAACTCAATATTTGCTTCTTTAAACATGGTATTAAAATCCTGAAGGCTAAACGCTTTTACACGTTCCTTGAAATGATAAGGGATACCTTCAAACTGGAACGAAATATCTTTAATTATATAGCCATTGTCAACATATCTGGATAAATGAAAATCAATCCCTTCAATGGTTTTAACATCATCGGCAACCAAATTATTTACAACATAATCAACATTCATAAAGTCAATAACACCAACACCATTTTCTTTTAAATTGGCTTTTATAGATTTAATGGTGTTCAGATTATCATTCTCATTTTCAAAGAAACCAAAACTAGTGAACAAATTAAAAATAGCGTTAAATTTTTGTGAGTATGGCTTACTCATATCATGAACATCAAAGCGCAAGTTGTCATTTTCAAATTGTTTCGCAAAAGAAATACTTTCGGGAGACAAGTCAATTCCGGTAACATTATAACCAATAGCATTTAAATATACCGCATGACGTCCTTTACCACAGGCAAGATCTAATATCCTACCATCCTCGGCAATATTTAGATAACTCGTAAGCGTTTCCATAAAGGATTGTGCTTCTTTATCATCCCTATCTTTATATAGAATGTGATAGAATGGGGTATTAAACCATAATGTAAACCAATCTTTTGTGTGTTTTGTCATTCTATGTTTTGGAGGTTACGCTTTTTCGCTCAAGCTTCAAAAGCGTCAGGCTTTCCGCGATATCTTTTTCTGTAATTGCACGATGCACTGCAATTCATAAAAAGGATGTTGCTGCAATCCTTAACCTTATTATCAATTAACTAATATATTACAACAAAAATAAAGTAT
>CAJXVU010000013.1 GCA_913062555.1 uncultured Bacteroidota bacterium | reverse complement strand
ACTGACTAAACTCCATAGGCATTTTAAATTTTCACTGAAATAAATGTAATATTCTATTTGACTCCATTGATGTTTATCTATTTATGTTTTCAACAAAATAATTAACAGTCTAATTTGAAGTGAAGTTTATAGATCTTAAAAAAAACAAGGGATTATTCCTGAATTTGATTTAGGGTTTTGATTAAAATTTCACAGCCTTGAAGGAGTTCGTCTTTTGAAATGGTAAGTGGTGGAGTAATTCGAATGGCACAGGGTTCAAAGAGTAACCAAAATAATATTAACCCTTTGTCCTGGCATTTTAATATGACCTGATTTGCGATTTCTGCTGAAGGTGTAATGACAGCTAACATTAACCCCTTTCCTCGTATTTCTTTAATTAATGGATGGATTAAATATTTTCTTATAAGCACTTCTTTCTCTAAAGTTTCAGAAATAAGATTACTTGTTGTGATTTCTTTTAAGGTTGCAAGTGCTGCCGAAGCAATTACTGGATTTCCTCCAAAAGTGGTGATATGGCCTAATTTAGGGTTGTCTTTTAAGCAAGCCATCATTGCAGTAGAAGCTGTAAAAGCACCTATTGGCATCCCGCCTCCAAGACCTTTTCCGGTCACTAAAATATCAGGAATACAATTGTAGTGTTCAAAACCAAATAAAGCCCCTGTGCGACCTATTCCTGCTTGGATATCGTCTAAAATTAAAAGTGCACCTACCGCATTACATTGCTTTCGGATTTTTGTTAAATAGCCGTTTACAGGTTCAATAAACCCGGCGCCACCTTGGATAGTTTCTAAAATAACAGCCGCCGTTTTGTTTGATATTTTTTCAATATCTACTTCGTTGTTATATCTCATAAATGAGACATCCGGAAGCAGTGGTCTAAAGGCTTGTTTGCGTTCCTCAAAACCCATGACACTCATGGCACCCATGGTATTGCCGTGATAGGCTTTATTGGCTGAAATAATTTCTGAGCGCCCTGTAAAGCGTCTGGCTAATTTTAAAGCCCCTTCAATGGCTTCTGTTCCGGAGTTCGTTAAATAGGTGCATTCCAAAGGTTTTGGAAGATGCTTCGCTAATAATTTGGTGAGTGCTACGGCTGGCTCCTGAATATATTCGCCGTAAACCATGACATGCAAGTACTTGTTTAATTGCGCTTTTATTGCTGAAACAACCTTAGGGTGTTTATGACCTAAACTACAAGCCGACACTCCTGCAACAAAATCAAGATATGCCTTATTATTTTGGTCAAACACATAACTTCCTTCGGCATGCGAAATTTGCATGGCTAAGGGATGTGGTGTGGTTTGCGCTTGATATTTGAGAAAATCAGTTTTGATTATTTTTCTTTTTAATTTTTGTTTTTACCGCGGTGTTGCCTTTATTTATGTTCTCATTAGGAATATTGCGGGCAGCCTTATTTTCTTTTTCTCCGCTCGTATTGTCTTTTTTAGATTTGTCGATACGCTTGATCAAATTCTCATTAAAAAATTTCTCTTGTGGAGTATATCCATCCAGGCCTTTAATAATTGGAATATTTAGCGGTGGATCATCTTTAAAGAGATCTTCCATGCTTTTTGGCCGTTCTTCCTCTCGCCAATCAAATCCTCGAAGTTTTTTTTCATTTTCAGGAAATTGGTCATCTGGATATATTTTGCCATCTATCTGTTTGATTTTTCTAACTTCATCAATAGTATTTGTTGCAATCCAAATTTTAATCTTCCCAGACTTCGCTTTATCAATACCAACAAGTTCATTTTTATCATTTCTTAAATAATAAATTGATTCGGCATTTTTAATGATATCAATAGTATAGAGCTCATTGTCTTTAAATAGCCCATATAGTTTTTGTCCTTTTATTTGGTTATAACCATCCCCTAGAGTGTCTTTGCTAATCACAAAGGCATTATTGAAGACTTTTAAAGAGTCTAATTTATCTGTTTTAGTATTTGATAAAATATGAATAGAATCTCCTGTAATTTGGTTTCCAATATTCCATAAAATAGGATTGCGTTTCGTTGCAAAATTGTCGCCAGATGAAAAACGACTTAAATTAATAAGTTGTGTGAGTCCGGCTTTTTGATCTACATGAATAGAATCTGCTTTACCACTTAAATCAGACTTATACCATTTGGCATTATAATAGGCTCTGGTAATTCGGTGATCTGGTTTACCAGTAACCATAAGTGTATCACTATGGATGTAGGTTGAATCGTTTTCTCTTACAGTAATTGCCAGCGCTCTATTGGTAATAAAAACCGAGTCTTTTTCTCGAAAAATTTCGGCATAGTGTCCTTTTACAATTGTGTTATTGATGGTGTCTGTAATCTTAATATTATTAGATAATGAGGCATAGCTTTTGTTTCTGTCAAAATAAATACTATCAGCCTTAACTTCACGATCGTCATAATCTATTTGAGAGTTTTTAACGAAAAAACCGGTGTCATTATTGGTATTATAAAAACCACGTTCGCAATATATGGTACTTGTTTCGCTAGTAATTGTTGTAGGACCAAATAAGTAAGCATGCCCCGTTTCGGAATAAAAATCTAATTGTTCTGATTCTATGATGTAATCTGGATTTACCAATTTTACATTTTGTACAAATTGGTATTTTTTGGTGGTCATATAATAATGTCCTATCCGGCTTGTAATAGTTCCAGAAGTATCTCTAACCACTTTGCCGCCAGTTTTGTAATACGCTTGCTGCCTCAGGCGATCAAAATGTAAAGTATCCGAAGTAATGGTTGATGTAGGATCTGTTAAAACTACACCACCACTAGCAAAAGCCAATTGTGAAACGCTACTATATTCTACATACTTTGAGGTCATGATAATACTGTCTCCCTGATTGATTTTTACATTACCATAAGCTTCAATAAAATCTTCTTTATTATAATGAATGGCCTTATCGGCCCACATAATAACACCATCATGTGATATTTTTACTTGGCCTCTGTCATTTCTTGTTAATATTGTGGCACCTGGATAATTGGCTTCATCTAAAGTAAAAAAACCAGCAGAGTCAATTTTAATTTTTCGCTGCTCCTGAGCAATAGATAAGCTGGAGAAGACTAAAATTAATAATATTGATAGGTATAGTGATGGATGTTTCAAGCGCTTATAGTTTGTCGTAAAAATAACTATTATATTATTGTTTTATTGCTGGTTAATATTTTTTTAATACAAAAGACCTGCAATAAATAAAGTTTAATGCAGGTCTTAATATTTTGAGAGAATTTATTATTTAAAAATAGTTTGTTTTCTATCTGGTCCTACAGAAACTAATTTAATTGGTGTTTCTAATTCTTTTTCTAAAAAAGCAATATACGCGTTAAGTTCTTGTGGTAGTTGAGAAGCCTCTTCCATCTCGGTTAGGTCTTCCTTCCATCCTTTAAAATCGGTATACACAGGACTTATATTTTCCGCTTCAATATTAAATGGTAAATGAGTAATAGTTTTGCCTTTATATTTATAAGCGGTACATACTTTAAGCGATTTAAATCCAGATAGGACATCGGCTTTCATCATCATTAATTGGGTCACCCCATTGATTTGACAAGCGTATTTTAATGCGACTAAGTCTAACCATCCACAACGACGACTTCTTCCTGTTGTAGCTCCAAACTCATGACCTACACGCCCCATCGTTTCACCATCTTCATCAAATAACTCAGTAGGGAATGGTCCTGATCCCACACGGGTGGTATAAGCCTTGAATATTCCGAAAACCTCACCAATTTTATTGGGTGCAACACCTAATCCTGTACAGGCTCCTGCTGCCGTCGTATTAGATGAAGTTACATAAGGGTAAGTTCCAAAATCAATATCTAATAAAGAGCCTTGAGCGCCTTCAGCTAAAATTGATTTCCCCTCTTTTTGTGCTTGAAAAATATACTCTTCAGAATCGATAAACTTTAAGGATTTTAGAGTTTCAATAGCTTGGAAAAACTCAAGTTCGAGCTCTTCTAAATCGTATTGAATATCAACATTATAGAAGTCTATCATCGCTTCGTGTTTGTTGGCTAAAGCACGATATTTTTCTTTCCAATTTTCTAATTCTATATCACCAACACGAATACCATTACGGCCGGTTTTGTCCATATACGTTGGACCAATACCTTTTAGTGTAGATCCAATTTTGGCTTTGCCTTTAGATGCTTCACTGGCGGCGTCTAATAATCGATGTGTGGGTAATATAAGATGCGCTTTTCTTGAAATTATTAGCGATTTTCTATAATCTACATTTTGATCTTCTAGTTTGTCTAATTCTTTTTTGAAAATCACAGGATCTATAACCACTCCATTTCCAACTAGGTTTGCGGCATCTTCATGAAATATTCCAGAAGGAATTGTATGCAAAACATGTTTCATGCCATTAAAAACCAATGTGTGTCCTGCATTTGGACCTCCTTGAAAACGTGCAATAATATTGTAGTTGGAGGTAAGTACGTCGACAATTTTTCCTTTGCCTTCATCTCCCCATTGTAAACCTAGTAGTAAATCTACTGCCATTATGTAATTAGTTAGTTTGTTGTTTTTTTGTTCCGTAAAAATAGAGTGAATGGTTCTGAATTTCAATATCAAAAACTTCTTCTATAGTTTTTTTAATAGATTGAATTCGCGGGTCACAAAACTCTATAACTTCGCCAGTATCGGTAAGAATAACATGATCGTGTTGTTTGTCGAAATAAGATTTTTCATAATGTGCCTGACTTTGTCCAAATTGATGTTTTCTAACCAAAGCACAGTCTAAAAGTAATTCAATAGTATTGTAAAGTGTGGCACGAGAGACTCGATATTTTTTGTTCTTCATATTTATATATAAAGATTCTATATCGAAATGATCTTCGCTATCGTAAATTTCCTGAAGAATGGCAAAACGCTCAGGCGTTTTTCTATGACCATTATCTTCCAGAAAGTTTGTAAAAACTTTCTTTACAATCTCTTGATTCTTATTTTCCGTTTTAACGCTCATAATATCAGTGCAAATTTAAACTAATTTTTTTAGGTCAGCTCTATTAATTTATTTCTTTCAAAAAAATATAGTATTTCTATTATTTAGCACATAATATTAAGAATTATACCCGCGATACTTTTTCAATACCGTTGATTTTTTTAAGTCTTTCCATTAATTTTTTAACTAAATTATTGTTCTTTACTGCAACCGTAATCTTACCGGAAAAAATACCGTGATCTGTGTCGAAGGTGATATTTTTAATATTTACTTGCATGTTCGAAGAAATTACTTTTGTGACTTCGTTTACTAATCCTAAATTATCAATTCCTGTCAATTTAATGATTGCCGTAAATTCTTGCTGGGAAGAATCAATCCATTTGGCTTGCATTATTCTATAGGCATAATTGGATTGTAAACTTAAGGCATTTGGGCAATTCTTTTTATGAACTTTTATGCCTTCATTTATGGTTAAAAATCCGAACACCGCATCTCCCGGAATTGGATTACAACAATTGGATAATTTATAATTAAGCGTTTCTTCTTCTTTTCCAAAAACTAATAAATCGTATTTAGCAGTTATTTCTTCCTTGTCTAAATCTATGGGACTCTGAGGTTTCCTGATTTTACTTTTAATAAAACTCACAAAAACGTTGCTACGCGAAGTCGCAAATTCTTTAAGCATTTTATTATCTATGGTACTAATACCAACTCGATAAAATAAATCTAAACTTGTTTTTAGGTGAAAATAAGTCACAAGTTCGTTTATTGACTTTTCGTTAAGAACAATTTTAAGTTGCTTTAGTTTACGACGTAATATCTCTTTGCCTTCTAAGGCTATTTGCTTGTTCTCTTCTTTTAATGATGACTTTATTTTACTTCTTGCTCTGGCGGTAGTTGCATAATCTAGCCAATTGGAATTAGGCCGTGAATTATCTGAAGTTAAAATATCAACTTGGTCACCACTTTGCAATTCGTGGCTAAGTGGTACTAGTTTTCCATTAACTTTTGCACCACGAGTTTTCAGACCTACCTCCGTATGGATGCTAAATGCAAAATCTAATGGGGTTGCACCTTTAGGGAGGGATTTTAAATCTCCTTTTGGGGTGAAAACAAATATTTCTTTTGAGTATAGATTTAGCTTAAATTGTTCTACAAAATCAACAGCGTTCATATCTGGATTCTCCAAGGCTTCCTGGAGCTTATTTACCCAGTTATCAAGACTGTCCTCTTGAGCTTTTCCTTGTTTATATTTATAATGTGCTGCATAGCCTTTCTCCGCAATTTCGTTCATTCGTTCACTGCGAATTTGAACTTCTACCCAACGTCCTTTTGGACCCATTACAGTAATGTGTAAAGCTTCATACCCCGTAGATTTTGGTGATGAAATCCAATCGCGTAACCGAATTGGATTGGGCCTGAAATGATCGGTTACCACCGAATAAATTTTCCAAGCTAAGAATTTTTCGTTTTCAACATCACACTTATAAATAATTCGGACTGCAAATTTATCATAGACTTCATCAAAAGAAACCCCTTGCTTCACCATTTTGCGTCGAATAGAATAAATGGATTTTGGACGCCCTTTAATATTATAGTCTAAAGATTCTTTATCAAGAGATGACTTTAAAATACCACTAATCTCTTCTATATAAGCACTCTGTTGTTCCTTACTATCTTCAATTTTAGCAAAAATATCATTATAGACTTCTGGCTCTGTGTACTTGAGTCCTAAATCTTCGAGTTCAGTCTTTATATTATATAAGCCAATACGATGTGCTAAAGGGGCATAAATGTATAACGTTTCTGAAGCAATTTTAACTTGTTTGTCCGGACGCATAGCGTCCATTGTTTGCATATTGTGCAGCCTATCGGCTATTTTAATAATAATCACCCGGACATCATCATTTAGGGTGAGTAACATTTTACGAAAATTCTCTGCTTGCATCGAGACATCCATATCCTTTTTTAGCGCAGATATTTTGGTTAATCCATCTACAATTCGTGCAACAGCCTCTCCAAAGAGGCGTTCAATATCGGCAATGGTATAATCAATATTATCTTCAACAACATCATGAAGTAAAGCCGCCGCAATAGAAGTCGCATCTAAACCAATTTCATCAGCTACTATTCTTGCTACCGCAATAGGATGAAAAATATAGGCTTCCCCTGATTTTCTACGTTGATCTTTATGTGCGTCAACAGCGATATCAAATGCACTGCGTATTAGTTTTTTGTCTTTAGTAGTAAGGGTTCTGTAACTTACTTTTAAAAGTTCTTTATACGCTTTTGCAATGGCTGCATTCTCCTTCTCAATTTCTACCTCTGTCATAGATTAAAAATAGAACAAAGTAAATTAATGACAACATGTTTTTTGGATTTAATTTTGGTACGTTTTTTGTGTAGTTACTCGAAATAAAAACAATTCCCTTAACGATCCAAAAGATGCTTTTTGTTTTGCTAAAATATTCATTAAGAAGAATTGTTTTTTTAAATTTTTATCAGTTATTTTTAACCGAATCAAAACTCTCATAATGAGACAATTCAAAAATAGTTTTTATTTAATTCTTCTGTTATTTGTGACATACACATGTTCAAAATCTACAGAATCAGATCCTATAAAAATTCTTTTTATAGGTAATAGTTATACCTATTATAATAGCTCTCCTCAATTGGTCAAGGCTTTGATCAATGAAAAATTTCCAAATAAAGCAGTCAAGGTTCAATTGATTAGTCAAGGAGGTATGACCCTTAAACGCCATTGGGAAGATGGAAAAGCTGTGCAAGCCATAAAATCTGATCAATGGGATTATGTTATTCTCCAGGAGCAAAGTAAGCTAGGAATGGGCTTAATCATTGATAATGATATCTATTTTGGTCAAACAGACTATTTTTATGAATATGCAAGAAAATTTGATGCCGAAATAAAAAGTGCTGGTGCACAAACTGCCTTTTTTATGACTTGGTCAATCAAACAGCGCCCTGAAGAACAAGAAATATTAACATATGCTTACTCAACAATAGCTAAAGAACTCAATGCTAAATTAATTCCAGTTGGTTTGGTGTGGGATGAGACACGAAACAATGGGACATTTAATTTATATGATAATGATGGTACACACCCCTCTGCTCATGGATCATATTTGGTAGCTACTTCAATATTTTCATCTTTACTAGAAGAAAACCCATCAGGATTATCTGGAGCAATTTCAGGATTACAATTATCATCTTCAGGAGTGCCTTCTCTAGAGCGCCAACCTTTAGTAACGATTTCAGATGCAGATGCACTAACAATTCAAAATACCAGTTGGGAAATTGTTGAAAATATTCGTAAGGACACTGGTTCTATAGATATAAAGGAACCTAAACAAAGCTATACGCTTCCTGAGCTTGTTGAAGGAGATATTATTGGTAGTAAAGCAATTGAAGGAAGATGGTATGGCATTTCCACTTATAGCTCAAATTATTTAGGCCTAATTTTAGATATTGAATACATAGAAAATAAATTTGAAGTATCGCTTTCTTTTTATACACCAGACAGACAAGATAAAATTTCTGTTAAAGATGTTGAGTTATTAGAAAAACAACTTAATATAACTATTATGGATAGCATAAGAACTATGAGCTCAAATGTTAGTTTTTCATTAAGTAAAGAACATTTATTAGGGTTGTCAAAATCCTTTGGTGGCAATATTACAAATTATAAACATTGGAATCTTTCTAGACAAAAAAGGCAGAATGAAATAGATTTGGAAGCTGTAGACTTATTAATGAAATCTTTTAAAACTGACATTAGTAAAAAAGGATATGTACAAGCTGCAATACGTCATTATGAACGCTATAGTTCTTTGATTAATGCCCCTTATCTTCCAGAAGAAGCCTTTTTAAATGCAACTGGATATAATCTGATACAAGATAAAAAAGTAAAAGATGCATTAGATGTTTTTGAATTAGCCATGACCTTATATCCGGAATCAGTGAATACTTATGATAGTTATGGAGAGACATTAATTGGAGCAGGTGACCTTGAGAAAGGACTAATTATCTATACCAAAGGTTATGAGCTTGCAATAAAAAATGGAGATGAAAATGCATCATATATGGAAGCTAATTTAAAGAAATTTAAAGAAGGTAAGCCTATCCAGCAACAGACAGCTCCGCCACCGCCGCCGCCACCTCCAACCCAATAGTGTTTTTATTGGAGGTATTTTCATTTGCTATCTCAACTATCTGTTATAGTATTAAAGCCGCATTAGGAAAATCAATGAGCTATGTGTTTTAGCAATTTAATTTTGAAGTTTCGTTTAGCAGTTTCAACTCTGAGAAGTTGCGTAGAAGTAGTTGCTTACAGCAGTTTTTACAAATAGTAATTATTTCAAAGTAGTGGAAATTAAACGAATAGTTACTTTTCTATTTTTATTGGTGATTGTGTGTCTCGTCCAATGTACCAGCGAGTACCATAAATATCCTCATAAATTATTTTATAGTTAATTAAAGATTTATCAAATACTTCTCTAATTTTATTTCCTTGGTCATAAATCGAATATTTAATATTTATGATTTTTTTATTTACTCCTGAAGGTAGTAAAGTATTTGCCTCAAATGTGCTAGTCGTTACTTCCAATGAATCCAAGAATGGCTGTTTTGTTCTAATAAAGGCGAAAAAATCATCAGTATTTTCAAAGGTCAAAGTGTCTTTCCCTTTATTGTCAAGAGTTTTAAAATTGACTTCCTTAATAAAAGCAGGTCCTACACCTTGATTACTAATGATAAGTTCAATTTGATTATTAGTTTGACTAGGCCAGAAGCCAAGATAGGGGAGGACAGTGGCGCTTTGTTGAATTCTAATTAATTTATTTTCTTCTCTTCCCAAATAGGATTGGTAAATTACTGCAAATAAGGAAAGTAAACTTATAAAAATAGCCGTCTGCGAAAGTATTTTTTTGATTGTATTTTTAAGGCTAGTTGGATTATTAAATTTTTTGTTAGTGTCATTTTCCATCTTAAAACTATTATTATATGTAATGTCTTAAATATTAACTTTTTTAATTGTTAAATCAGTTGCAAAACGAATTTAGTTGTTTTTTATATTAAAGTCAAGCTTGCTGTATTTCCTAACTGAAATCAGAAAGCGACATTTCTGCAATTAGCTTCTCCATCATACCCATGCCTTTTACAAGTTCATTTTTATCAATAAATTCATTAGCTCTATGTGCTTGTTTAATAGAACCAGGGCCACAAATGGCAGATTGAAATCCTTCAGCAGCAAATTGCCCAGCCTCAGCAGCGTAAGCTACAGTGCTCAATTTCAAATTTCCAGAAATGCGTTTTACTAAATCAACTACATCATCAGTTTCTTTTGTGTCTAGATGTATTACAGAAGGGTGGTTTTCTTTAGTTATTATTTTAAAATCTGGAAATATGTTGTGTAGTTCTTGCTCTCGTTCTCTACAATAGGCTTCGAATTCTTTAACTATTGTAAAAGGATTATCCATTGGGATGGTTCGTAAATCCCAATAAAAATGAGCTTTATCTGCAATGACATTTGGTGCAATTCCGCCATTAACCAATCCAATATGAATAGAAGAATGAGCAGGATGGAAGCGTTCATCTAAACGTCCTTCTTCAATTAACCGATTCATTTTGTTTTCTAACCACAAAATGAGTCGCATGGCTTCATGAATGGCACTTACTTCTTGTTTTATTCTACTGCTATGACCAGCAGAACCATTCACATAAGTCTCGAGGATATATATCCCTTTTTGACCAACAATAGGTTCCATCAATGACGGTTCACCAATAATGGCATATTTAGGAGTTTCGGAATAAAAGGTGCGAATGCCTTTTGCGAGTTCGGGACCGGCTAAACATCCGACTTCTTCATCATAAGAAAACGCAAAATAAATGGGTTTTTTTAAATCTGCTTTTATCATGTTTGGTAGTGCTGCCAAACAACAGGCCACAAAGCCTTTCATGTCACATGAACCGCGACCATAGAGCTTCCCATCCCCTTTATCTGTTAATTCAAAAGGATTAGTATCCCATTCTTGGCCTTTAACTGGAACAACATCCGTATGACCAGAAAGAATCACACCACCGTCAACAGCCGGACCAATACGACAATGAAGAGATGCTTTGTTACCTGCTTCATCTGGCATTAAGGTTGTTGTAATGTTGTGAGATTCGATGTGTTCTTTTATCCAATTTATAATGGTCAAATTACTTTCGCCACCAAGAACTGGAAAAGCAACGAGTTTTGATAAAATGTTTTCTACTGTCATGAATAAGTTGTTAACTATAATTTGTAGCTACTGCAACGATAAGTGCAATAAATGAGATGCCTAATAAAGTGATTAATACTGGAAAAATAAATCGAACCCATCTATCAATTGGTACTCTACACATACTTAGCATAGCAATTAATCCTCCCAACGTTGGGTTGATTAGATTTGATAATCCATCACCAATTTGAAAGGCTAAAATGGTTATCTGTCTTGTTAGCCCGAGTGATTCTCCAAGTGGTAACATAACAGGTAAAGTTGCTAGTGCTTGTCCACTTCCTGAAGGAATAAAAAAGTTGATAACGGTTTGCGATATTGACATGCTAATTGCTGAAGCGTATAATGGCAAGTCTTTGAGCATTAAGGCTAAATTATATGAAATAGTATCACCAATGTTTCCCGTTTCCATAAGTACTTTTATAGATGTTGCGTAACCAACCATGAACGCTCCAGGAGCTGCCATGGCAACTGCTTTTAGCACAGTTTCACTCATAGTAGTAGCGTCCATTCTTGCAACAATACCACAGAGTACAGCAATTATTAAAAATACAGCGGAAAGTTCATTTAGGTACCAATTTAGATTAAATACCCCATACAAAATCACCATTAATCCAATTAAAAAAATGGAGATTACCATCCAGTTATTAATTGAGACCCTATAGTCTTGAATGGGTTTTGATAAAGACATGCCGCTAACATCGAGACCTTTACCTAGACTTTTTTCGGGATGTTTTGTAATTTTTTTAAAGTACCTAACGTTGTAGTATGCCATAACAGACAGGGCGGAAAAACACAAAACGCTTCGCAAAAGAGCACCTGAAAACATTGGGAGTTCAGCTATTTTATGACCAGTCCCAACTGTATAAGGATTAATAGGGGAGAGTCCGAACCCGATAGTCATGGCACCAACCGAAATTCCAGCAGCCAAAATTAAATCGCCACCAAGAGCTAGACTGAGCACTGCAGCAATTGGAACCATAGCAATATTGTTTTCATAACCAACTGCGACACCTAAGAAACCATATATAAATGTCATGATCACAATGATGAGGTTCTTGTTATTAAGGCCTAATTTTTTAACTAGTGTACCAACAGAGTTTTCAACTGCTTTCGATTTTTCCATAAAACCAAACATGATTGCTCCTGCTAATACTATAAAAATAATTTCTACTGCAGCCTTAAATCCTAAAGGGATGGCTTTAAACATGTCGAGCAATCCAATTGGTGTTGAGGGAATTATTTTATAAGAATCTGGAACAACCGATTTTCTTCCATCTACAACAACACGTTCATAAGTTCCTGCAGGTAAAATATAAGTTAGTATCGTTACTAAAATAATTATGCCGAATAACATTGTTACAGCATGTGGAATACGTTTAAACCAAGGTTTTGATTTTGGTTTATCTTCAAGATTAAGTTCGCTCATTTAGTAATACAAAGTATGAGCCCAAGATAGCATTTTCTTTTAAAAGAAATTAGGCTCTTAAATTCTTAATGCGCTCTAATAATGTTGGATGTGAATAGTGCATAAAAACATATGCAGGATGAGGTGTTAAGTTGCTTAAACTATTCTTGGATAATTTTTTCAATGAACTAATTAATGGCTCTCCGGCATAAGTGTTTTTTGCATAATTATCAGCTTGATATTCAAACTTTCGAGAAAACACATTCATAATCAAGCCTGTAATTTCACTTATGGGGCTGTATAATAACCCAAAAGCAATTAAGCCAATATGAAAACTAGATGTTGCAACACCTAAAGCACTTGATAGCAGTGGGTTTGATATTAATAATGACAAAATATAAAAGGTTAATCCAGTTAGTAGAACTGAAGCAAAAAGGTTAAAAATAATATGTTTGCGTTTATAATGACCTACTTCATGAGCTAGAACAGCAACAATTTCTTCATCATCTAAATCTTTAATTAACGTATCATAAAGCGTTACACGTTTTTCACGTCCAAATCCTGAAAAATAGGCATTCGCTTTAGTGCTTCGTTTTGAACCATCTATCACGAAAATTTTATCGAGTTTAAAGCCAACAGTTTTTGCGTATGCTCCAATTTTAGTTCGTAAATCACCATCTTCTAATGGTGTTTGTTTATTAAAAAGAGGCACGATTAATTTTGAGTAAAACATATTCATGAATACTGAAAAAACAGTTACTAAAGCCCAAGCATATAGCCAAAAATTAGTTCCAGTTGATTCGTAAAACCAGAGGATCAACGCTAAAATACCGCCACCAACAATAATCAGCATTAACCAGCCTTTAACCTTATCAAGTATAAAGAGTTTAACGGTAGTTTTGTTAAACCCAAATTTTTCTTCAATAACAAAGGTTTTATAATAAGAAAAAGGAGTGGTTATAATATCACTTGCAAGCATGATAATTCCAAAGAAAATGAGAGCAATAACAATATTATTTGTGCTGTAGGCTCTTGCAATATTATCTACATATTCAAAGCCATCTAAATAGAAAAAAGCTAATGTAAGTAATAAAGAAAACGTTGATGTTATGTTTGAAAAACGATGATTTGTTGCTTTGTAAGCTTGTGATTTTTTGTATTCCTCTTCATCATAAACATCTTCTAATCCTGAAGGTAGAACATCATTAAAGTGCTTTGCGTTTAGTGAACTTAATATTTTATCAATAATAAAGTTGATAATGATAATTCCAATTAGGATATAAAATAGGGTAGTGCTTGTCATTATTTAAATTGTCTTTGTCTTTTTGCTTCAAAAATAAGAATTCCTGCAGCTACTGAAACATTCATAGAATCAATTTTGCCTTGCATGGGTATAATTATATTTTGAGTTGCGTTGTTAAGCCATTCGTCACTCAATCCTGTGGCTTCTGTACCCACTACGATTGCAGTGGACGATTTAAAATTTTGCGTATGATAATTTACTGAAGCTTGTAAGGCAGCACAATAGATATTTATATTATTTAATTTTAAATACTCAATAATTTCAGTCGTAGTTCCAGTCGCAATCTGATTAGTAAAAACACAACCCACACTCGACCGTATAATATTGGGGTTATACATGTCGGTTTTCGGATTGGCTATAATAACGGCGTTGACATTGGCGGCATCTGCTGTTCTTAAAATAGCACCGATATTACCTGGTTTTTCGGGGGCTTCAGCAATTAAAATTAATGGATTGTCACTTTCTAAGATAAGACTATCAATGGAAAGTTTTTTTGTTTTTGCAACTGCAATGATTCCTTCTGTGGTTTCACGATGTGCCAATTTTTGATACACTTCTTTGGATACTTCTATAAGTTCAGTATGTTCAGATGCTAAATCCTGAGCCGTTGTCAATGTGCAAAATTCTGGATAAAATAAAATGTGTTCAATATTATAATTTCCATTTATAGCAAGTTTTGTCTCTCTACGCCCTTCAATAATAAATAACCCCAGTTTTGTGCGTGTCCGGGATTTCTCTTTCAGCAAAACTAACTGCTTTATAAATGGATTTTGGATGCTTTTAATTTCTTTTATCATTATAATTGGTATAGCGCAAAAATAGCCATTAATTGTAATTTACACTATTCGTAATTGACAAAGCGACAAACGAATCTAATTAAAATGAAAAGGACCCCAGTGGATGGGGTTGTAATATAATAAAAAAGCGAGCCGTTTTGCTCGCTTTTTTATTCTAGTCATTTTGAAGGTATCTGAGAAATCTCATGAAATTATATAAGATGCTGTAATTTCTCGGTGTACTCCAAATGGAATAAATTTTATTTTCCAGTTTTATATTTATTACTATAGCGTTTCCATAATTTAGTTTGATGTGTTTCTAAGCTAAGCGCACGGCCATTAATAAAGGCATGTGTAAGCTTATTGGTTCGCATATCTAAAGCATCACCTTCACTAATGAAGAGCGTGGCATCTTTTCCGCTTTCTAATGTGCCAACACGTTTGTTAATACCTAATATTTTTGCGGTATTAGAGGTGATTAATTTTAGAGCTTCTTCTTTATCCATGCCTTGTCCAACAACTTGTCCTGCATAGAATGGTAAGTTTCTAGTTTGGAAATTTGACATTCCTCCATTTTGAATCCCAACTAATACGCCAGCATCAGCAAGCAATTTAGGCGCTTTATAAGGTAAGTCATAATCGTGATCGTCTAAAGCGGGAACACTATGAGTATGGTTTATTAGAACAGCTACATTATTGCTTTTTAGTAAATCTGTTACCAGATGTGCTTGATAGCCACCAACAATAACCATGTGTTTAATACCATTATTTTTCACAAAGTGAATCGCATCGGTGATGCCTTTGACATCGTTCACATGTACATAGAGTTTCTGTTCACCGTTAAACAAGCCTTGCATGGCTTCATAAGGGAGATTAACAGATGCTTTGTCTCCGTTCAAGTAGGCCTTGCTTTCAGTGACAAAAGCACGAACCTCTTCAACTTGTTTTGAATAATTACTATTAGGTTTTAGCCCTCTAGGTTCACCTAGCCACCAACGTCCTCTAGAGAAGCTGTTTGGCCAATTTAAGTGTATGCCATCATCTGCTTTTAGAGCAGCGTCTTCCCAGTTCCAGGCATCCAATTGCATGATAGATGAGGTTCCTGAGATTCGACCCCCATTAGGTGTAACCTGAGCTATTAAAATTCCATTTGGTCGCATAGATTCTACAACTTTAGACTCTGCATTGTAAGCGATTAGACTTCTTATGTGAGGAATCATATCACCAAGTTCATCGCGATCGTTAGTTGCTCTAACTGCATCAACTTCAACCAAACCAAGGTTGGTATTTGTTCCAATAAATCCTGGATATACATGTTTGCCTTGAGCATCAATGATTTTACCTTTCAAGTCCATTTTAGCAACTGATCCATCGAAACAAGAAACGATTTTTCCGTTTTCAACAATGATAACACTGTTTTCTATGACTGTACCATTTCCTATATGAGCTGTTGCTCCTACGATGGTGAAGCCATCTTTTTGCGCTGATGCCGGTGTTTGTTGTGCAAATGTGATTGTACAACACAGCATTAAAAGTGCGTATATATATTTAAAGTTTTTCATGTGTTTATATTTAATGTTTTTTTATCTGTCACATGCGACATCCATTTAATCTTTCCTTTTAAGTATCAGATTTTAATTATGGATGCTTCATAAAATTCGTTTTTAAAATTATAATGAATCACAATGTAATTGCGGTTTGTCTTTCTTTTTAATTGGCTGAGTTTTCATGCCTTTATTTTTATCCTTCATCATCATTGTCATAAGCTCACTTTTCTCCTTTTTGATTGCCGCTCGCATTGTTTTATCACGGTCAATATCAAAATAAGTTACACCTTCAATAATAGTTTTTTCAGCTTTGCTATATACAGATAATGGGTGGCCATTCCATAGCACAACATCGGCATCTTTACCAATTTTAATACTACCCACACGATGATCAAGATGTAATAATTTTGCAGGATTTAGGGTTACCATTTTCCAGGCTTCCTCTTCGCTAACATCACCATACTTTACTATTTTGGCTGCTTCTTGATTAAGGCGCCTCGACATTTCACCATCATCACTATTAATGGCAGTTACAATACCAACATTATGCATTATAGAAGCGTTGTAAGGTATCGCATCATTTACTTCATATTTGTAGGCCCACCAATCACTAAATGTTGAAGCACCAACACCATGGGCTTTCATTTTATCGGCAACTTTATAACCTTCAAGAATATGAGTAAATGTATTCACTCTAAAATTGAATCTTTCAGCAACTTTCATAAGCATATTAATCTCACTCTGAACATATGAATGACAGCTAATAAAGCGTTCGCCATTAAGAATTTCGGCTAAGGTCTCCATTTCGATATCTTTTCGATAAGTCAGTCCACTTTTCTTTTTGTCATCGTAAGCCTTAGCTCGAGTAAAGTAATCCACAAACAACTGTTCGACACCCATTCTTGTTTGAGGGAATCGTCCATAACTTTCCCAGTTTGATTGTTTTACGTTTTCACCTAAGGCAAATTTTATAAACTTAGGTGCGTCGCTGTAGAGTAGATTTTCAGCAGATTCACCCCATTTTAATTTAATGATTGCAGAACGACCTCCAATTGGATTTGCCGAACCATGTAAAATTTGAATTGAAGTCACACCCCCAGCAAGATTACGATATATATCAATGTCTTCAGGATTTAAAGCCTCAGCAATAGAAACTTCTGCTGACGAGTTCTGTCCTCCCTCATTAATACTCGCTGCCGCAATATGCGAATGTTCATCAATTATACCAGAAGTAAGGTGTTTGCCAGTGGCGTCTACTACTTTGGCACCTCTCGCATTTAAATTTGTACCTATTTTTGTTATTTTTCCAGCCTTAATTAATACATCGGTATTTTTTAAAACGCCATCTTTTTCATTGGTCCAAACCGTTGCATTTTTAAATAGAATCGTTTCTTGTTTAGGGAGTTCTTTAAAACCATAAGCACCATTAGGATAAGTAATAGGCATCATGTTTATGCTTTTTTCCTTTCCATTTTTTTCGCTTTTCTTCTTTTTAGAATCTGCTTTAGAGGATTTGGTAGCTAAGAATGTCGATTCATTTCCATTTGGAAATATGACTTTCCCATCGAGGTTATCACTATTTGATACTCGGGAAACCAGTCTGAAAAACTCTTGTTTGGTCGTGTCTGTACTTGTAAATGTTAAGTTTACCCATGCATCTTTATAAGATACTTTGGTTCCTAATTTTTTATTACCACTTTTTACAGTTGCTTTTGGTTTACTAGAAGTTCCAGAGATGTTTAAATTATAGGTGTCACCTGCAACAGTAAAACTATAGTCACCACGAATGTCTTTTACATTCATGTCCTCGAGCACATTTTTATGTCCTTTTACCCAGTTTTCATAAACCGTTGTTTCTTTTTCAAATATTTCTCCAGAAGTAATTAAGAAGTTAGCTTGAGCGCCATTTATTAAGGATCCCAGCGTGTTAGATTTTCCAAGAACTTTTGCAGGAGCTGTGGTTAATGCTTCCAAAGCTTTTGTTTTATCTAATCCGTATGCAATAGCTTTCATAATATTAGCTTTAAGCATCGATGGCGATTTTAAACTACTTGATGTAAACACAAAATTGATCCCGTTATCGGCTAATGCCTTTGGATTCGATGGTTTTTGATTCCATTCTCTCATGTCCTCTAATTCCAAAACACTTGCTGCGAATGTATCTTCAACATCATATGCTTTCGGAAAATTAAGCGGAAGAATATATGTGGCATTAGTTGCTTTTATATCATTGATACGCTCATATTCATCACCACCTCCAAGAATAACATATTGGATTCCAAATTGGTCTCCTACTTTGTCAACTCGAATATCATTTGCTCTACTGCCAGCAGCAATAATTTGGATTAAGTTTTTATTAGCATTAAGGGCTTCTAATGATCTGTCTTTTGCGCTGGAGTTACCTTCTGCATACCAATCGGCATCCAAATACATTTGTCTTAATAAGGCCAATGATCCCATAAGTGAACCTGGATAAGATTGTCTTGATGTGACACTTTTACTCAATGACAAATACTGTCCTGAGCGTTGGTCAAGGATGCGTTCAGAATCGCCACCTGCGTTGGTTAAAGCAATTAAAGCACCAGTTCCACGAACAATACCGTCTTGCAAATGCGTATTCACAACACCAAATCCTGCTTTTCGTAATTCGGAAGCAGATTTGCTATTAAACTTAAAGTTGTCAATGGCATTCTGTTCCGGTCTTACATGGTCATTCCAGTAAAATCCTTCACGACTGGCATCGTATTGTGGTGATCGTCCACCACCGCCTTGTCGTTTCGGTTTTTCTACTCCAAAATCAGAATATAAATCGATGAATGATGGGTAAATACTTTTTCCTGAGACATCAACTATAACAGCATTTGCCGGAATAGTTATAGAAGCTCCAGTAGCAACAACCTTCCCATTTTTTATAAGAAGTGTGCCTTTGTCAATAATTTGTGTTGGCGTGACATAAATTTTAGCATTCGTAAATGCCGTGTAATTTGTGTTTTTTGATTTTACGCCATCATTTTTTGGAAAGTGCTCTTGTGCAATTAGAGAAAAACCACACATAAGCATCGTTAAAATAAGATACTTTTTTATCATTTTTGGTTAGTAAGAATTAGTTTTTAAAGATACAGAATATGTAAGTTCTTAAGAGTAATTAAGATTTTTTTAACGTTTATTTTATGGCTGAATTTTAAAATAATTCACCATCAATGCAACTGCATAACTATAGCTCTCAATCCCTTTGTCTTGATTGTTGGCTTTTAAATAATTTCCATAGAGTATTTTAAAAAGAGGTTCTAACGGATTTTCATAACCATTCCAAAATGTATAGGTTTCTTGGTAGTTTAATAAAATGCCGTTGTTTATAGTTGATATAAGGGTTTTATGAACCTCTTTATCTCTATTGTACACTTCATTGATACAGTGTCTCAGTGCGAAAATATATCCCGAATATTTAAAATATACATCATCATTATGGATTGCTGCTAAACCGCCAATAAAATTAGTCTCATTTTCAGCGGCATATCCTAATTGGTGGGCTTCTTCATGACAAGCAGTTGTTGGGTATTGGTATAAGGGGATTAATCCATCAATTTGAGCTTCATTTGTAAAGGGGTTTAAATAACCACTAAAGCCCATGTAGGTAAGTGGTAAGCTGTATAATGATAGTTTTGTGCTTTGTACTTGGTGTTCCAAATTTGGAAAAACATTTGCTAAATTGGCATATCCGTTTGCTGTTTTATTAAGTAGTTCACGTTTGGTATACGGGATACTTACTTTCACGGTATCATTACTCACAATGCGTAAATGAATTTCATTAGATTTTTGAATCAGTTGTTTAGTGACTTCAATTAAATCAACTGTGGTATACTTATTATCAATATTGAGTGCTTTATGTACCGGCAGGCGGTAGTAATTTAATCCCCAAAATATATGAAAAGCAAAATATAATATTGAAACAGCCGAAAACACGTCAATTAGCCAAGCTTTTGAGTCTTTAATAATTCGTTTTCTATTTAGAATAAGCCATCGTATAATATAAATACCTGCTATAGTATATAAAATATCCCCAATAGAAAAAGGGATCCAGCCCAACATGAAGCGTAATAATTTTGAAGTAACCGGATATACACCATGGCTATAATACGTTTCTACAACTTCAGGATAGTGGGCGAGGAGTTTAATAATGAAATATTGAGGAATTAAACTAAGCGCGATAATTATTTTCTTATTCTTGAGCATCTCTCAAAAATAAGAAAATGTTTTATAAATCCTTAATTGTAATAATTACCTTTGTGAAACTTTTATAAAAATTCATGAATTCAGAAATAAGACAATTAGAGCCACAACAGCTTTGGAATAAATTCGCCGATTTAAATGCGGTGCCAAGACCATCAAAAAAAGAAGAACGTGTTATTGCGTTCATGAAAGCATTTGGCACTAATCTTGGTTTAGAAACTATTGAAGATGAGATTGGTAATGTCATTATAAAAAAGCCAGCGACATCAGGAATGGAAGACAGAAAGACCATTGTGATGCAGTCGCACTTGGATATGGTACATCAAAAGAATGGTGATACTAATTTCAATTTTGATACACAAGGAATTGAAATGTTTATTGAGGGGGATTGGGTTAAAGCAAAAGGAACCACTCTGGGAGCCGATAATGGTATTGGTGTTGCAACCATAATGTCGATATTAGAGAGTGAAACTATTGTTCATCCTGCAATTGAAGCATTATTTACCATAGATGAAGAAACAGGAATGACTGGTGCCATGGGTTTAAAAGGTGAAATATTACAAGGTGATATTTTATTAAATCTCGATACTGAAGAAGATGATGAAATTGGTGTTGGCTGTGCAGGGGGAATTGATGTTACAGCGACAAGAGCTTATCAAGAAGAAGATACGCCAGAATTTAAAATTGGTTATAGCATAGTTGTTAAAGGCTTACAAGGAGGACATTCAGGAATGGATATCCATAAGGGATTTGGAAATTCTAATAAAATTTTGAATAGGGTATTATTTGATGGATTTGAAAACTTCGGATTGCGAATTTCAGAAATTGATGGTGGTAGCCTACGGAATGCTATTCCTAGGGAAAGTTTTGCAAATGTAGTCATTGATGCTGTTCATATAGAAGCTTTTGAATTTGAAATGCAACAGCAATCTGCAATAATTACTGCCGAATATAAAACAATGGAACCAAATTTAGAAATCAGTATCTCTGAGATTGAGTTGCCATCAAAAATCATGGACTTAGGCGTTCAAGAGGGATTGACAAGGGCTATTTATGCGGCGTATAATGGCGTATATAGAATGAGTGCTGATATTCCAGAATTGGTAGAAACCTCAAATAATATTGCTCGTGTGATTGTAAAAGATGGAGCGATTAAAATAGGATGTTTAACACGTTCTTCGGTTGAATCATCAAAAATGGATTTGGCTAATATGTTACGTGCAACTTTTGAGCTCACAGGATGTGAAGTCCAATTCTCTGGAAGTTACCCGGGATGGACTCCAAATATGGATTCCGATATTTTGAAAGTATTGTCTAAACTTTATAAAGAGATAAATAACGGCAAAGAGGCTCACGTCGCGGCTTGCCATGCAGGCCTTGAATGTGGAATTTTGGGGACAAATTATCCAGATATGGATATGATAAGTTTTGGACCCAATATTAAAGGGGCTCACTCTCCAGATGAAAGGACTCAAATATCATCGGTACAAAAATATTGGAAATTTGTACTTGAGGTTTTGAAGGAGATTCCAAAAAAATAGAAACATAAAAAATGCAGCTCAGTGAGCTGCATTTTTTATGTTCTTATTTTCAAACGGAATTAGTTTACACTAGATACCATTTCAAGAATAAATACTAAATCGGTATTTGGTTTTACTGGAGGGCGTCCAGTTTCTCCATAAGCTAAATGTGCAGGAATATAAAAGAAAGTCTTGTCACCAACGCTCATATTAGCCATTCCTTCTTTAAACCCAGCAATTAATTGTGCATCTGGACTTATAGTCATTGGAATTGCATTGTAACCACCTTGTTGATCACGTTGTGCGTTATAAATTCCGAATTTTTCAGAAAGTTCTTTACTGTTGGTGTCTAATAGTTTTCCATCAGTAAAGAATCCTTGATAAAACATATTTGCTTTAGTTCCTTGTTTTGGTTTAATACCATTTCCTTTCACAATATTATACTGCATTAATCCTGAAGGAAGGGTTTTGGCTTTACTTTTGTAATCTTCTAAAATTGCTAATATTTCAGCAACTGCACTACTTGATTTGTCATCAATTAATTTTTGAGCTTCCTCGGCTAGTTTACGAGCCGCTTCGGCTTTCTCATTTGCTTTTTCTTCAAGTTTTGGTAATTCTGTTTCCCAAGTTTTAACGGCGTCAAAATTGGTGGCATCAAATCCTTTTCGAATGATGTTTATTTCAAGAATAGTGACATCTTTTTCTGGTCTGTTTCCAGGACCTACTTTAACATTAGAGATTGAGTCTTGAATGTTTAACCCTAAAACCACTTCTCCAAAAACAGTATGACAACCCACTCTAGGGTTCTCGCAATTTTTTAAATTTCCTTGTGCATCAAAGGCATCTAACCAAGGTGTTGGTACTTCTGTTATGAAAAACTGACTGCCATTTGTTCCAGGACCACCGTTGGCCATCGATAAGACACCAGCTTTGTTATGCTTTAGTGAGATATCAAATTCATCTCCAAAACGATATCCTGGACTTCCAGAGCCGGTTGCTGTAGGATCACCAGCTTGAATCATAAAATTATTCATAACACGGTGAAAAAGAATTCCATTGTAGAATTTTTTACCTTTAAAAGTACTATCAACCATTGGATGATTTCCTTCGGCAAGAGCCACAAAATTTGCTACAGTTACCGGAGTTTTATCGTAATAAAGCTTTGCAACTATAGTGTCCATTGAGGTCACGATCTCAGCATATAACCCATCCTCTAAATCGGGGTATCTGTCATTACATGACATGAATGTTGTAAATAAAGCTAGCGCAATAATTTTCATTGAATGTTTAAAAAAGTTCATTGTTAATTCGTTTCTTTTTGAGTTATTGTATTAATTGTTACTTTGCATATAATGGGTGTGTTTAAACCAATACGATTGGTGTCTCCATAATATCCATATGCTTTTTGTGAAGGAAAAAGAAAGGTAGCTGTTTCACCAGCCTTCAATAATTTTATGCCTTCACGTAGGCCAGAGAATAGTTCCTCTTGATCAACAGCATAATTTTTTGTTTTTATTTCTTGTGTGCTATAAATAGTCACCCCGTTAAAATCAGTAATATTATAATTGAAATTGACAATGTCACCAAATTTGGGGTTAATACTGTCACTTTCAATCTGTGTATTGTAATAATACCAAAAACCGTGTTCGGCAGCAATATAGTTCGTGTTAGGGTTGTCTTTTATTATTTGCTCGATCAGATCATGCTCTTGCTGATTGAGCTTGATATTACGTTGAACAGATTTGTCAATAAAAGAGCCCGTTTTTACAGAGATTGGTTGGCGTGCATCAGGAGTTTTACAAGCAACCATCGCAATCATAAGTAGGGCTATGATTATTAGTTTTTTCATATGCTGAGGTCTTTATTATATGTGGGTAAGATACTAATAAATTTATCAACAGTATTTTTTAGGTCCAACTCACTACGCCCACCAGAGGCATTTTTATGACCGCCGCCATTAAAATGTAACCTGGCAAATTTATTAACATCAAAAGTTCCTTTTGAACGTAGCGATATTTTAATAATATTTTCTTTTTTATGCTCAATAAAAATGACTGCAAAAACAACATCTTGAAGAGATAGTGCATAATTTACAACCCCTTCGGTATCTCCTTTTTTGAAATTGAAACTATTAAGTTCATCTTGTGATAAGGTAATATAAGCGGTGTTATAGGCTTTAATCGATTTTAAATTACTAAGAGCACAGCCTAGTATTTGAATTCTATTGAAACTATTAGTGTCATATACGTTATTGTGTATTTCAGCATTATTAGCACCTTTGTCAATAAGATCAGCAATAACTCGATGTGTGGTACTCGTGGTTGATCTAAACCGGAATGAGCCAGTATCTGTCATTATCCCTGTATAAATACAAGTAGCAATATCAGCGTTAATAGATGGCACGTCTTCGAGCATTTCTATAAAGTGATATATCATTTCGCAAGTTGAACACATGGCCACATCCGAATATACATATTGCGCATAGTCATCCGGTTGTTGATGGTGATCTATCATGATTTTAATAGCACTAGCACGAGTTAATACAGCTTCCATTTTGCCTGTTCTATGAAGTGCATTAAAATCTAAAGTAAAAATGATATCAGCTTTGTTAATTAAATCATCAGATTTTTCCGTTTCGGTTTCATGTTTTATGATCACTTCTTCTCCTGGAATCCATTTTAAAAAACCGGGATAATCATTTGGAGCTATAACATTAACATGATGCTCTTTTTGCTTTAAATAATGATAGAGTGCTAATGATGAGCCTATGGCGTCACCATCGGGGTTTTTATGGGGTACAATCACGATTTGCTTAGGCTTAGTAAGCAGTGCATTAATATCTGAAATATCGTTTTTTGTCATAGGAGGCGAATATACAATTTTTTAGAGATGGCATAACTTGTTTTTAACAAGTAATTAGTTATTTTTGCACGAAATTTAATTAAACAATGGCAACAAATAGAACATTTACAATGCTTAAGCCTGATTCAGTTGAAAAAGGTAATATTGGCGCGATATTAGAGAAAATTACAGCTTCAGGATTTAGAATTGTAGCGATGAAATTAACACAAATGACTACAACTGATGCGGAAGCATTTTATGCAGTTCATAACGAACGTCCATTTTTTGGAGAATTAGTTGAGTATATGACTCGTGGACCAATTGTAGCGGCTATTTTAGAGAAGGATAACGCAGTTGATGATTTTAGAACTTTAATTGGAGCAACTAATCCTGCTGAAGCTGCAGATGGAACAATTCGCAAACTTTTCGCTGCTTCTATTGGTGAAAATGCGGTTCATGGTAGTGATAGTGATGAAAATGCTAATATAGAAAGTGCTTTTCATTTTTCTGGAAGAGAAATGTTTTAGACTAGAATAAATATATATAAGAAAAAAGGCTATGACTTATAAGTTATAGCCTTTTTTTATGCTTCATATTGAAATAAAA
Source organism: uncultured Bacteroidota bacterium (assembly GCA_913062555.1). Classification (GTDB taxonomy): domain Bacteria; phylum Bacteroidota; class Bacteroidia; order Flavobacteriales; family Flavobacteriaceae; genus CAJXVU01. The sequence continues at coordinate 62,417 of CAJXVU010000013.1, read as the reverse complement.
AAATAAGCACAACAAAAAAGCCTATCATAATTATGATAGGCTTTGTCTGTAAAATGTTAAAGTATATATTAAATTACTTTTACGTTTACTGCGTTTAATCCCTTTTTACCTTCTTGTAAATCGAATTCTACTTCATCACCTTCACGAACTTCGTCGATTAAGCCTGAAATGTGTACAAAGTGATCTTTGCTTGATCCTTCTTCTGTAATGAATCCAAATCCTTTAGAATCATTGAAGAATTTTACTGTTCCTTTACTCATGTTGTAATTTATAAATTTTTAATAAAGCGCGAATATAGTGTTAATTTTAATATCATCCTCTTTTTATGGTTTAAATTTCAACTTTTAGCTCAGGACTAAAGACTTAATAAGTGGTTTCCCTAATGACTCATTAAGTAAATTTATTATTTTTTCTTTTCCGTAACTCAGCTCTTCACGCAATACAGAAGAGCTTAACTGTACGTACAGAGTGCTGTTCTTTAATTGAACGTTAGTGGTGTAGTTATTAACCCCATTTCCCATTAAATTAACCCAGGCTTCTTGTACATCAATTTTGTCTAAGCCTTTTTGAAGCTTGTTAGTGTCAACAAATTCCTTAAGAGCTTCACTTAAACTCATATTCTCGTTGTGACGTTTTTTCATGTATATTTTAATATTTTTAATTTGGTTGACTAATATCCATTTAGTCATTTTCTTGGGTCAAAATTTCGCTATGGATGTTTCACGGTAGTAAATCTATTTTTTCAAAGGGCCTATAAGTATACTTCAATCCTTCAGAATTTGTAATTATTAATTCGTTTTGAGAAGCCTTTAATATCGTTTCCTTAATTGTAATGTCCTTATTAATATAGTAAATATTTAGTGAATCATTCTCAATTTTTAAAGAAAAAGGCATATGATGCTTTGAAATAATAAAGGAGCCTTCAAAAGTAGGTGTTACTTTTTTTTTGAACCCAGTTAAATTGCTTTCTACTTTAAAATAATCAACAGTCGCACTTATGGTGTACTTTTTTATAAGTTTATTATCCTTTTCTACCTGAGTGATTTGCCAATAACCCGTGATATGTTCTATGTATTTTTTAGGTTTTGGAGAGCAGCTGCTTAAAATAATTAAGGCGAATATGCAGTATATTTTATATTTCATATGGATCAATTAACAAATTGATGGAAATTAATAATTTATTTGATTATTTGGGTTATAAGAGCTTAGTTTTACTTAGCTCAATAGCTTATCATCTTATGCTAAATTAAAAATTTGATAGGTTTGATGTACTTGTTTTATGGCGGCTTCAGTACGTTCTGGATGTGTATCACTAATAAATATCTGGCCAAAATTTTCATTATCTACCAAATTTATTATTTGAGATACCCGTTGTGCGTCAAGTTTGTCAAATATATCATCTAGTAATAAAATAGGGCTCACTCCACTATGGTTCTTTATAAAATCGAATTGAGCGAGTTTTAAAGCAATTAAAAATGTTTTTTGCTGGCCTTGACTTCCAAATTTCTTAATGGGATACTGCTCTATTTCAAAACTTAAATCATCTTTATGAATGCCGACGCTAGTGTATTGTAAAGCCTTGTCCTTATAAATGGTTGCGTTTAATAAAGTATTTAAGTCACCATCTATTAAGTCACTTTTATATACAAGATTAATGGTTTCATTGTCATTGCTAATGGCTTTGTATTGTGCCTTAAAAATTGGAATAAATTCTTGTAAAAATTGATCACGCATCTTATAAATTGAATGACCAAGTGTATGAAGTTGCTCATTATAAATATCTAATGTGTCAGCATTAAAGGTGTTATTTAAAGCAAAATACTTTAATAGTGCATTACGCTGTGATAATACTTTATTATAATTAATTAAATCTAATAAATAAGTTTTATTACTTTGAGAAATAACGCCATCCATGAATTTTCGTCTGGTATCACTTCCCTCAGTAATTAAATCTCGATCGGCAGGAGAAATAATTACTAATGGTAAGAAACCAATATGATCACTAAATCGTTCATAAGCTTTTCCATTGCGCTTAATAATTTTCTTTTGCCCTTTTTTTAAGGAAACAATTATCTTTTCTTGACGGTCTTGTTTGTTGTAAACACCATCTATCACAAAGAAATCTTGGTTATGTTTAATATTTTGTGATGATACTGGGTTAAAATAACTTTTCCCAAATGATAGGTGATAAATAGCATCTAAAATATTGGTTTTCCCAATGCCGTTAGGTCCAACAAAACAGTTGATTTTGGCGTCAAATTGGAAAGATTGCACATCAAAATTTTTATAATTTAATATAGATAATGTTTTTAAAATCATTAAAATGGTAAGTTAAATACTCATAAGAAGCTATAGATTCTTTAAAGGAAGGTGCAAATTATTGAAAAATAACAAATAAATTAGCTTTTTTTTATCAATAAAAATTTTATTTTTGCGGCGCATTAATATACAAGATATGGCTACTTACAAGAAAAGAGGATACAAACCAAAAACTAAAGCTGAGAAAGTTGATGCGATTGAAGATCAATCGGCAACTGCAGAGGTATTTAATACTTTGGACGAAGGTGCATCTAGAACTGAGGAATGGGTTGGAAACAACCAAAAATATATTTTTATTATCGTTGCGTTTGCGGCGGTAATTGTTTTGGGTTACTTAGGATATAACAAATTTATTCAAGAGCCTAAAGAAGGTAATGCTATGAACGATATGTTCTCTGCACAACAATATTTTGAGCAAGCTTTAACTGGGGGGACTGAGAAAGATTCATTATTTACCTTAGCTCTTAATGGTGCTGAAGGTAAATTTGGAATGTTAGATATCGCTTCAGAGTATAGTGGTACTAATGCTGGTAATTTGGCAAACTATTATGCTGGTATGGCATATCTAAACATGAAAGATTACCAAAATGCAATTAACTATTTAAGTAATTTCAAGGGCAATGATTTGGCTACAGGTCCAATTGCTACCGGAGGAATAGGAGACGCATTTGTACAGTTAAACCAAGTTGAAGATGCCTTAGATTATTATGTGCAAGCGGCTCAAATGCGTACGAATGATTATACTACACCAATGTATCTGTATAAAGCAGGAACAATTGCAATGGAGTTAGGTCAAAATGCTAAAGCCTTAACGTTTTTTACACGTATTAAAAACGAATTTGCTGAGAGTACTCAAGCTATAGATATAGATGTATTTATAGGTAAATCGGAAGCTGCTAGTAACTAATCACATGGCAACTGCAAATAAAAATTTATCCGAATACGATAAAACAACAATCCCAAGCGCGAAAAATTTTCGGTTTGGGATTGTCGTTTCAGAATGGAATGATACAGTAACGGAGGGACTCTTTAAAGGGGCTTACGATGCTTTGGTTGATTGTGGTGCTACTAGTGAAAATATACTACGTTGGAATGTACCAGGTAGTTTTGAGCTTATTTATGGTAGCAAAAAGATGCAGACTCAAAATGTAGATGCTGTAATTGCCATTGGAAGTGTTATTCAGGGGGAAACTAAGCATTTTGATTTTGTTTGTGAAGGTGTTTCTCAGGGGATTAAAGATCTAAATATATTACATGATACGCCAGTTATTTTTTGTGTTCTAACCGATAATAATTTGCAACAAGCCATTGACCGTTCTGGAGGAAAACATGGGAATAAAGGTACTGAAGCGGCAATTGCGGCCATTAAAATGGCAGTAATAAGTAAGACGTAAAATATGGAAAACCATCTTGGTTTTTAATAAATGGAGTGGTCTAAAATATAATATTCAAAGTGGACACTCTAATTTTTGAAGGGGTTCACCGTAGATTTTGTTAACAATTTTTAGCACTTGCTAAGCGAAACTTCATTGTAATTTAAGTACATTTGAAAAGCAGATATCAAGAACTTAAAGTGACATTATTTCAGATGGCAGCTGCCAGTTTTGATATCATATATATTTGTATAAAATCTTGAGATAAGAAAAATTTTGTTAAAACAACGCAAGAATAAGAAGTTTAGCTATAAATCAAGATTTTCTAAAGAGAGTCATACAGACGGAGATTTGGAGAAGCGCTCTAATTCGAAAAGATTTGTTGAGAAATGGCAAAGTGAAAGAAGCGCAAATCAGCCCAAATCTAAGCGTGGTTTGTCAATAGGGACCTTAATTGTAATTTTGGTATTATTATTGATTTGCATGTATATATTGCAAAATAGATTCATGTAACTTAAATCATAAAAATTATGGGGATATTCAAATTACGTAAGAATAAAAAGTTTAGTTATACGCCTCGTCATTTTGATGATAAAGGAGAAGGAAACCCGTTTGAAATTAAGCATAAGTTCGATGAATACAGAACCACGGTTGGAAACCATGGTCTAAAAGCAAAACTAAATAATGCACTTTCAGATCTTAAAAGCAAAAAAGATAAGGAATCAAGTCGTAGAATTTTAATCATCGGAGCGGCACTTATTTTAATTTTTCTCTTTATAATAGATTTTGATTTATCTATATTTTCCCCCAAATAATTAATGGCAGATATCATCCAATTATTACCAGACCATGTTGCAAATCAAATAGCTGCAGGAGAAGTTGTTCAGCGACCGGCTTCAGTTGTTAAAGAATTAATTGAAAATGCAATAGATGCTGGAGCAACAACAATAAAACTTATTATTAAAGAAGCAGGGAAAACCCTAATTCAGGTTATTGATGATGGTAAAGGGATGAGCGTTACTGATGCCAGATTGAGTTTTGAGCGTCATGCAACTTCTAAAATTAAAACAGCCGAAGATTTATTTGATTTAAATACTAAAGGGTTTCGTGGAGAAGCCTTGGCAAGTATAGCTGCTATTGCTCATGTTGAGTTAAAAACAAAACAAGAACATGAAGAAGTTGGAACTCATATTAAAATTGAAGGCAGTAATATTGTTTCTCAAGAAGTAATTGTTGTTCCGAAAGGAACCTCGATCGCTGTTAAAAATTTATTTTTTAACATCCCAGCACGACGCAATTTTTTAAAATCCAATACCGTTGAAACTCGACATATTATAGATGAGTTTAACCGAGTTACATTGGCACATTCCAATATTAGTTTTTCAATGTACCATAATGGTAGTGAGCTATTTAATTTGCCAATAAGTAATAACAGGCAACGATTGGTCAATGTTTTTGGCGGAAAAACTAATGAAAAGCTTGTGCCTGTTGAGGAATTTACAGAAGTTTTGAAAATTTCTGGATTTGTTGGCAAACCTGAATTCGCAAAAAAAACTAGAGGAGAACAGTTTTTTTTTGTAAATAACCGTTTTATAAAAAGCTCTTATCTAAATCATGCTATAAATGCTGCATTTGAAGGCTTATTGAGACCAGGAACTCACGCAAGTTATTTCTTGTATTTGGAGGTAAATCCTAAAACAATAGATATAAATATTCATCCAACAAAGACTGAAATTAAATTTGATGACGAGCATACTTTATATGCGCTTTTGCGCTCTGCTGTTAAGCATTGTTTGGGTCAGTTTAATATTGCTCCTATTCTAGATTTTGAGCGCAATAGTAGCATGGATACCCCGTATAACTATAAAAATAAGAATATTTCAAATCCAAATGTTGAAGTTGATAGCGGCTTTAATCCTTTTAAAGAGGAAAAGATATCTAAAGGCTTTTCTTCAAATTATAAAAAAGAACCTGCAACGAGCTGGGAAAGTTTGTATGTAGGATTGGAGTCAAAAAGCAATGCGAATCGAGAGGAGTTAAGTGAGCTACAATTTGAAAGTGAGAAAGTTACACCGTCAATTTTTAATGATGATGCCATAGAAAGTAAACTGAAAACATTTCAAATCCATAATAAATATATTGTAAATACTATTAAATCGGGGATGTTGTTAATTGATCAACATCGTGCACATCAAAGGGTATTATACGAACAATTTTTGCAGCATATTACAGTTAAAGAAGCTGTAAGTCAGCAATTGTTGTTTCCTTTAAGTTTAGAATTCTCAAATTCAGAAATTGGGATTATTCATAATTTGAAAGAGCAGTTAGAACAAACGGGGTTTGTGTTTTCAAAATTAGAAAATGAAACTGTTGAAATTACCGGAGTTCCAGTGAGCGTTGTTGAATCTAGTGTATCTATTGTTTTAGAACAGTTGATTAACGATGTTGAGAATGAAGTTCCCAATAGTAATTTTAGTCAAACAGATTTATTGGCTAAGAGTTTAGCAAAAAGTTTGGCCATTAAAACAGGCCAACGATTAACGGTATTAGAACAAGAACATTTGGTAAATAGTTTATTTGCCTGTAAAGAACCATCTATTTCTCCTACCAATAGAGCTACAACTATTACGATGCGAGTTGAAGAGTTAGATAAGAGATTTAATTAAAAAATACTGAATAAATTCAGCATATAATGAGAGGGATATCAAATACAGTTAAGCATTTATTAATTATAAATGTAATTATGTTTATCGGCACCATGGCCGTTGGAAATAATGGAGATTTATTTTATAGTTGGTTTGCACTATATTTTCCGAAAAACGAATTATTCCAACCCTGGCAAATTTTCACTCATATGTTTATGCATGGTGGGGCAAGTATCACTAATTTTAGTATCATGCATATTTTATTTAATATGTTTGCGCTCTGGATGTTTGGAACACCAGTAGAAAGGCAACTAGGAAGTAAAAAATTCTTATTTATCTATCTGTCGGCTGGCCTTGGAGCTGTTTTGTTTCAGCTTGGATATTATTATTTTAATTATTTACCGATATACTCTGATTTGATAGATAGTGGGTTAACCAGTGATCAAATAGTTCAAATGTTTACCTCAAATAAAGCCATAGATGGAATTGGAAGTGGGCAATTTGCAATGTTAAAAGAAGCATTTCCAATTTATAATGCTTCTATGGTTGGAGCTTCGGGGTGTATTATGGGGATTCTTGCAGCATTTGGAATGATGAATCCAGAGGCGAAATTGATGTTAATCTTTTTACCAATACCTATAAAAGCAAAGTACTTTATTCCTGCTATTATTATATTAGATTTAATTTCAGGATTAACCGGACAATCATTTTTTAGTCCGAGTAATACAGCATATATGGCCCACGTTGGGGGAGCATTAACAGGGTTTGTAATCATGTATTTTTGGAAAAAAGATCAATTTAATAAACACCGTTGGAATTAAATGACATCACTTAATTATGACATACAAGATAAATTAAAACGCCTAACAGTTTTTGAAAAAATAATTGCTGTAAATATTGGGGTATACGTTATTGGATGGTTATTGTCGATTATTTTACATTTGGCAAGAGCTGAAAGTTTAATATGGTTGGCTTTACCTAAAGATTTTTCAGAGTTTATTGTTAAACCCTGGTCCGTTTTAAGTTATGGATTTACACATGTCGATTTCTGGCATCTCTTTTTTAATGTTTTTGTATTGTATTTTGTGGGACGTTCATTTTCCAATTTATTTAGTGTCAAACTATCACTTAATATCTATTTTTTAGGAATTATTTTTGGCGGAATTTCATATGTATTAATTTACACCTTGTTTCCAAATGGCATCTTAAAATTGGCAGGACCATTAGTGGGTGCTTCAGCTGGAGTAAGAGCGGTATTGGTGTTTTTATGTGCTTATATGCCAAATAAGGAAATTCGAATTGTTAGCTTCAATATTAAGCTGTTATATGTTGGGTTATTAATAGTGGCATTGGATATCCTTGGTTTGTTTAATGGAAACCCAGGAGGTAATGTGGCGCATTTGGGAGGTGATCTTTTGGGATACTTTTATGCTGTTCAATTAAAAAAAGGAACGGATATAGGTAAGGGTTTTGAACGGGTTATGGATGCTGTTTCTAACTTTTTTTCCAAGAAAAAACGCTCACCTTTAAAAACAGTACATAAACGAAAAAAGAGCGATAAACTTGCAGGACACACTAAACACGAGTTTGATGAGTTTAATAATCAGAAACAAATAGATATTATATTAGACAAAATAAGCAAAAGCGGCTACGAAAGTTTAAGCAAAGTGGAAAAAGAATTCTTATTCAAGGCTGGCAAAAAGTAAGGGATATGAAGAAGTTAAAAGGGATTAATAAAATCATTTTCTTCTTCAATTCACTTGTTGCTGCAATGCTATTATTGTCATATCTCTTGCCATATGTTGCACCAAAATCTTTTGCCTTTCTTTCAATTTTAAGCCTTGCTGTACCATTACTTATTATACTGAATGTTCTATTTATGGTGTATTGGCTGCTTAAAGTAAAGAAACATCTTTTAGTATCATTATTAGTTCTTGTATTGGGTTACAATCATGTAACTTCTCTTTATAAATTTACATCTTCAACGAATATAGAGGACAGTGATAACATTGCTATCATGAATTTTAATGTGCGCTTATTTAATCTGTATAATTGGATTCCTGAGGACCATGTTGAAACGAATATTGTCAAGTTAATAAAGGATGCAGCCCCGGATATTATTAGCTTTCAAGAGTATCATCCTCATGATAATGTAGATTTGTCATTTTATAAGTATAAGTTTGAAGCACTTTCTGGAACGCGGATAAAATATGGTCAAGCCATTTTTTCGAAGTATCCAATTGTAGATTCAGGATCTATCGCTTTTCCTAATACTGCAAATAATGCTATTTACGCCGATATTGTTAAAGGGGAAGACACCATCCGAATTTATAATGTGCATTTGCAATCGTTGCGAATTGATGCTGATGTTGAAAATTTAAAAAATGCGGATTCTGAAGCGCTAATAAAGCGGGTAAGAGAGACCTTTGAAATGCAGCAGTTACAAACAGAACTGTTTGTGAAGCATAAGCAGGGCTCCCCCTATAAACTTGTGGTTTGTGGTGATTTTAATAATACACCATATTCTTATGTGTACAAGGAAATAAAGGGCGATTTAATTGATGCTTTTCATGAGGCTGGTAATGGATTTGGACGTAGTTTCGATTTTAAATATTTCCCTATCAGAATTGATTTTATCCTTGTTGATAATGCTTTTAAGGTGAATGGTTTTAAAACTTTTGAAGAAAAGCTTTCCGATCATTACCCTATACTTACCAAAGTAAGCCTACATAAGTAAACAGTCTACCCAATCTGCAAGAATATGTATACACAAGCCTAAGCCTAGAATTCTCGTTTTTTTAGGAATTAACATTAAGAAATATACAACAATTGCAACATACGAATGTAGGGGATGAAAATTGATGCTACATCTCTCAGGGTTAAAAACAGGAATAGCCAATAAATGGTCTAAATCAATGAGCATGGTACAAAGCATTATGAGGTATGCTAACTTCCATTTCGTTTTAAAGCATGTTAAAGCAATACACAATGGAAGTACAAAATGAATACCATAGTGTAGTATTGGTTGAAGCATTACAATCCTAAATTTTGTGATTCTAAATATTCCACAGCGTTTGTGCCTTCATTAAAAAGTAAATCTAAAATGCTCAAATTATTAATAAAAGCGTACTTATTAGTGAAAACTTGGGTATAAGGGGTGAAGGGAATTTCTTTTTCTTTACGTGCATTGACAAGAAATCGAAAATCTAAGCCTTCACTAAATTCTAATTTATAAGACTTAGAAGTAAGGTAGTTTAGATTTGTCTGTAAACATTCAAAAATAACAGTTAAGCACTTAAAATTAAAGTCTAATATATAGTCTTGTTTTGAATGAAATAAAGGAGCCAGATCATCTTCAAAATACTCAAAGAAAGGAGAGGTTCTATAAGCGCTTTGTAACGATTTCCAATGTAAGGATTGCCACTTGGTATCGTTAGCAATTTTAACGTCCTTAAACAGTTGCCTGTTATTATGACTGTGCTTAATTGGGATGTTTAACGCTAATTTCCCATTGGCACCATAAATATAGGTCCTGTTTCTGTAAGTTTGTTTCTGGTAATTATCTTCAACTTCAAACACAATATTATCCGCTTTTGCCATAGCGACAAAATGAGAAATATTTGGAAAGTATGTTGGATGGAGAATGATATTGCTCATTGGTGTGGCTACACTAGTTTGCTTTTTTACGTTTTCTCCAGGTGTTAAATCCAAACCAGCCTAACAATATTACTATAAATGGAATTAAATAAGATACAGGTTCGCCACTGCCATGAACAGTAGTGAACATACGATCCCAACGAATTTTGCTAAAGCCTTTTTTGTTTTTATCTAAACTCAACCAAATAAATACAGGTTTACCTACCACATGGTCAAAAGGAACAAAGCCCCAAGATCGTGCATCTTGTGAGTTGTTACGGTTGTCACCCATCATCCAGTAATAATCTTGCCTGAAGGTATAAGTACTAGCCAAGGCATCATTAATAAAAATCTGGTTTCCTTCTACACGTAAATCATTGCCTTCATATTCAGTGATAAGACGTTTGTAAAGCGGCAATACATCTACATTTATATCGATGGTTTTTCCGGCTTCAGGAATGTAAATAGGGCCAAAAAAATCATTATTCCAATTGTAATCTGGTGAATGTGGGAATACGCTAATATCCCTATTACCCGGAATATCTTTCCTTATTTCGATGGATTCAATATTGGGATGATTCCTAGCTTTTGCAACATCTTCTTGTGTTGCCGCAGGGACATAATAATTTTCATTTATAGTATCATAACCTAAGCCATCAGTTAAATTGTATCTTAATAGAATTCTATTAACATCATCGTTAGAAACTTGTCCCTTAAAAGCGATATCGTATGAAAATTGAATTCTTGCTCTGTCTGGTAACTCATTTTGTTTCCCATTAATAAAAACATAGCCATTTCTAACTTCAAGTGAATCTCCAGGAACCCCAACACAGCGTTTTACATAATTTGATTTTTTATCAATTGGCTTGTATAAATATTCACTATTTGGATCAGTAATTACGGTAAGCGTATCAACGGGCCAGTTAAATACAACAATGTCATTGCGCTTAATACTTTGTAATGATGGAAATCTGAAATATGGCAATTGAGGGGTCAATACATACGACTTTTTTGTACTAAAAGGAATCGCGTCGTGCACCATAGGAGCTGCGATAGTAGTCATTGGAGTTCGCGCACCATAATGCATTTTACTAACAAATAAGTAATCACCAACCAACAAGGATTTTTCTAACGACGAGGTTGGAATGGTAAACGGTTGGATAAAATAAGTGTGTACCAAGGTGGCTGCAACTATGGCAAATAAAATTGAGCTTATCCAATCTCCAGCGGTACTTTTTGGGTGTAAATCACGATTTTCAATATAAGTGACGTCAACCATATAATTTAGGTAATAATTATATATCCCTAAAGTTATAATTGATAAAAAGGTATCGGTAGTTGTGTTTTTACCAAAACTACGCGCAGTTTCAACCCATATCACAGGAAACATAATTAGATTTATTATAGGGAGAAATAACAAAATTGTCCACCAAGGAGAGCGGTTTATAATTTTTAATAAAACAACGGCATTATAAACAGGAATAAAGGCTTCCCATGCTTGTCGTCCAGCTTTAAGATATAGTTTCCAGGTACCTAACCCATGAACTACTTGAATTATTAGGAACAATATAAACCATTGTATTAGTGTCATAATTGTAATTTTTTTAGTTGTTTGTTAGTACCTAGAGGCTTAATGATGTTACAATAATAACATATCTTAACCAATATTTAACACATCATTCATTGTATAAACTCCAGATTTACCAATGAGCCATTCAGCAGCTATTACAGCTCCTAGAGCAAAACCATTTCTATTATGTGCCGTATGAGAAATGTTAATCGCATCTACTTCCGAATTATAATTGACATCATGAGTACCTGGAACATTTTCAATTCGTTTTGCTTCAATTGGAACTTCATGGGATTTTTTGGAATTTCCGAGTTTCCAATTAATATAATTAGAATTTTCTATAACTCCTTCGGCAAGTGTGATTGCTGTACCGCTTGGTGCGTCTAATTTTTGTGTGTGATGAATTTCTTCCAGACTCACATTGTATTGAGAAAGATTGGACATCATTTTAGCTAAAACTTTATTTAGCTCAAAGAATATATTTACACCTAAACTAAAATTGGAAGCATAAATAAAGGCACTTTCTTTTTCTTTGCATAAGCATACCATCTTCTCATAACTATCTAACCATCCTGTAGTTCCTGAAACGACTGGGATGTTATTGTTAATACAATTAGAGATGTTTGCTACAGCTACCATTGGAGCACTAAAGTCAATGGCCACATCTGCCTGAGTAATATCATAAGAAGACGTATTTTCATCAACGGTTATCACAATAGAGTGTCCACGTTGAAGCGCAATTTGCTCAATTACCTTCCCCATTCTTCCATAGCCAAGTAATGCTATTTTCATCTGTCTAAAATTTAAAACCTAAAGTTAAGCCTAGATTTGTTGTAGCATCAAATTCATTAAAGTTGAGATGCGGTTTTAATGCCAAGTTATCATCAACATTGTATTGTAATAAATGCGCATCTACGTTAGCATCAATAATATTTAATGCATAAATACCAATAGTTATAAGCAAAGACAATTCTTTATTTTTTCTAAATTGACGTTGTGCGCGGATCAGTCCATCATTTGATATTCTAGGTGCAGATAATGGCGTTCCGTCGGGATTCGCTCCGTAAAATTCATCGTCGGTAAAGCCAGCCAGGCGTCGTTTATAGGCGTCTCGATAAAGATCAAGTTTATTTGAGTTATCTATGTATAAATAGATTCCAGTTCCTAAGGCTCCATATACCAATGGAATTTTCCAATATTTTTTATTATATGCTTGACCCAGTCCCGGAAGCACAGCCGAATAAAAGGCTGCTTTTGCTGGTGACAAAGGGTTTATAGGCTTTCTCGCTATAGATTTTTGAGTAATATTGCTTTTAGAACTTATGCTATCTCGAGTTGTATTGTCTTTATTTTGAGAAAAAACGATAAGTGGAAAAACCAATAATGAGATTACAAAAAGAAATTTACTTCTCACGTTTAACCAGTTTTTTTATTCTGTTAAAATCTTCTTCTGAATGAAATGGAATTGTAATTTTCCCACTGCCATTCTTAGATACTTTAACGTTTATTTTATGTCCAAAGTATTCCGAAATTTGTTTAACCCCTTTTTGGACAAACTCAGGAATTTCAACCTTTTCAGGTGCTGCAACGACTTTGTTTTCTCGGTAGTTTTTTACAAGACTTTCGGTTTCACGTACAGATAATTTACTAGAAAGTATTTTTTCATAAATTTCTAACTGTGCGGTATAATCTTCAATATTAATAATAGCACGCCCATGTCCCATAGATATAAAACCGTCTCGCATACCTGTTTGTATGATAGGATCTAGTTTTAATAATCGCAGGTAATTAGCAATAGTAGATCGTTTTTTTCCAACACGATCACTCATTTGTTCTTGTGTTAGGTTTATTTCATCAATTAAACGTTGGTAAGAAAGGGCAATTTCTATTGGATCGAGATCCTGGCGTTGAATATTTTCAACCAATGCCATTTCCAACGATTCTTGGTCGTTAGCAATTCTAATATAAGAAGGAATAGCCGTTAAACCAATAAGTTTGGAGGCTCTAAAACGACGTTCTCCCGAAACTAATTGATATTTATTGAATGCGATTTTTCTAACGGTAATGGGTTGGATTATCCCCAATTCTTTTATAGAAGAAGCAAGTTCAAGTAGTGAATCTTCATTAAACTTTGTACGCGGTTGAAACGGATTAACCGATATTGTATTTAAATCGAGCTCAACAATATTGCCAATAACTTTATCGGCGTTTTTATCTTGAATAGAAGTAATATCGTTAGAGGGGTCTTGTAATAGTGCAGAGAGTCCTCTACCAAGCGCTTGTTTTTTTGTTGCCTTCGCCATTAATCGCCATTTTTATTGATAATTTCTTTTGCCAAACTTAAGTAATTCGTAGCACCTTTGCTACTGACGTCATAGTTAATTATACTTTCTCCATAACTAGGTGCTTCACCTAACCTCACATTTCGTTGAATGATGGTTTGAAAAACCATTTCGTTAAAATGCTTTTGAACTTCTTCTACCACTTGGTTAGAGAGTCTTAAACGGGCATCATACATGGTTAGTAATAAACCTTCGATATCCAGTTCGGGATTGTGAATTTTTTGAACGCTCTTAATGGTGTTAAGAAGCTTTCCTAATCCTTCCAGTGCGAAATATTCACATTGGATAGGAATAATCACAGCATCTGATGCCGTAAGTGCATTAAGTGTAAGAAGTCCGAGTGAAGGTGCGCAGTCTATTAAAATATAGTCGTAAGCCGATTTTAAATGCGAAATTGCTTTTTTAAGCATGTACTCACGTTCTGGTTTGTCTACAAGTTCAATCTCAATGGCTACTAGATCAATATGAGCAGGAATTATATCTACATTCGGAGCAGTTGTTTTAAAAATACACTCTTCAGCAGAACAGGTATGCTCAAGTACTTGATAGGATCCATTAACAACCGCATCGACATCAATGCCAAGACCAGAACTTGCATTGGCTTGGGGGTCGGCATCAATTAATAGTACTTTCTTTTCCAAAACCCCAAGTGAAGCCGCTAAATTTATAGATGTTGTTGTTTTACCAACGCCTCCTTTTTGATTGGCAATTGCTATAATTTTACCCATTCTTTCGGTTAATTTTTAGTTACAAAAATACATTGCCTAATCTATTAAAAAAAAGATATTAATAGGTGTTTTCTAACAATATTTTTTTTAGATGAAATTCAAGGTTATTAAATTTATATCTTTTCAGTCTATACTGCAGTAATTGGACATTTAAAAAACAAAAAATAGAAGTAAATATTTTCGGGAATTTTGAATTTATCTCATAAACGATGCATCCATCTTTAGTTGTTTAAGTCGTTATATGAGACGCCTAGGTTTTCTTTTAATTCTAGTTAGATATGCTATGAGGTGATCATCATTTATATTTATTAGACCTTTATGCTTATTCGAATATTATTTTCAGCACTTTTTAAAGATTAGTGGAGAATTGATTTTTTTTAGGTACTGATATTCGAAGCAATAACAGTTCTTATAAATAAAAAAAGGTGACTATTATAAGCCACCTTTATGATTTTTATAAAAGGAATACATTATTCTTCAGGTAATAGTATACCTAAAAAGTAATTTTCATCCAAAAACTCATTAGCTACATTTTTTATGCCTTCAATAGTTAAAGCATTGATAGCTGCTTCGCTCTTTAAAACAGCTGCAGGATCGCTGTTTTCTTGTGTAGAACGTATGAAGTTTGCTAACCAAAATCTATTCTTTTTAATGTCTTCTTTATATTTAAGCAAATAGGATTCTTTTATTTTTAAAAGATCTTTTTCTGTTGGACCTTCAATTTTAATTTTTTCTACCTCCGCTAGTGCAGCAGCAATTAATTTATCAACATTTTCTGGGCCACATGGAAATGATATTGTGAAATCAACACCGGTAAATGAAATTTTTCTGAATGAGCCTCTTGCACCTACTCCATATACACCGCCTTCTTCTTCTCTAAGTTTTTCAATCAATTTTATAGTTAAAATTTCTCCCAATGCGGTAATTTCTAATTTTTTCTTAGCCGAATATTCGATGTCATCTTCCCCCCAATTGATAGAGACTAAGCTTTTTGGATCTTTCCCTCGATTAACAATTTGTTTTCTATAAGTATCCTTTTCCCTAAATACCGTGGGTTTAAAGGATTCATTTGAATTGGTAGTAGGTAATGAAGCAAGGTATGTTTTTGAAAATAATTTAAGCTGTTCTTCATCAATATTACCGACAAAATAGAAGTTAAAATCCCCTGCGTCAGCAAAGCGTTCTTGATATTTTTTATAGGCCAAGTTATAGTTGGCCTCATCCATTTTTTCTGGGGTTGGAAAGCCTGTATATCTTTTATTTCCTTTATTTCTAAACTTTCCTGTTTCATTAGAAAAATAGAATTGAGGATTAGCCATTAAGTTGCTTAAGAAACTTTTTTGTTTATTTATATATGAGGTATAGGCTTCATCGTCTTTGTTTAAATCTGTAAAATATAGATAAACTTGTTGAAACAAAGTCTCTAAATCTTTAGGCGCGGCTTGACCTCTAAATCCTTCTGAAATTAATTGAATATATGGATTTACACGTACAATTTTACCACTTAGCATTTTACTTAAATCTGTTTTTGATAAACCTCCAATTCCTGCTTCTGAAAGGCCACCATTAGCAAAGTTTGTGGCAAGATATTCTTCGTCTGTATATAAACTAGTTCCACCAAAACTAGTCGCTTCAAACAATACTTCATCATTCTTAAAATCTGTTTTTTTATAAGTTACGGTGGCACCATTACTTAGAGTAAATGTAGTAGCATCAATTAAATCATTCCTTTCTGTGTTGGTTATACTGCCTTCCTTAAGAATATTTTCAACTAGATTTTCTCTGATTTCCGAATCTTTATACGCTTCAATGTTAGACGTTTTAATTCCTTCTAACAGTGCTAATACTTCTGTTTCAGTGGCTGGTGTCAATCCTTCTTTTTCAGGGCCAGTTAGGATGATAACACGGTTGTCGTCATGAATAAAATTGGTTATAAGCATATTTATTTCAGACAGTTGAATATTCTCAAGGTATTGTTTCGTTGTATTAAATTCCCAGGCAACTCCTGGAATGGGTTCATCACTTAAAAAATGATTGACATATTCCCCAATAATTCGACCGCTTTCTTGTTTATCTCTATCTTTAAATTGTTTCTCTATGCCTGCCAAAATATTCTTTTTTGCACGATCAAATTCACTTTCTTGGAAACCATGACGTTTTACACGTTCATTTTCTTCTAATAATGTTTTTAAGGCTTCAAGTTGCCCCGTTTCACTGGTCATTGCAAAACTTTGATATGCATTTTTAGATCGTGAAAAAGTCCCGCCATAGTTAGAGAAGCCATATACAAAGGGCGGATTTGGTTTATTGGTAAGCTCGGTAAGCCTATTATTAATCATACCACTAAATAAATTTCTTATTAGCATATCGCGATAATCTACTGTAGTTTCAATTTTAGGCGCATTATAAGTGTCCTTATACATTATTTGAACTTGTGAAAATGCGGCTTCTTTATCTGTAGCTATGGTAACAAAGGTTTCTTTGTGATTTGGAAGATCGAATGACGCTCTTTTTTTTGGGTTATCTGCTTTCGCAATCCCTCCAAAATGTTCTTTAATCTTTGCCTCTAATTGTTCAACATCCAAATCTCCAACAGCAACTACTGCCATTAAATCTGGACGGTACCAATCTTTATAATAACTACGGACATCCTCATAAGTAAAGTTTTCAAGATTTTCTTTAGTACCTATTGGGAGTCTGCTGGCATATTTTGAACCATGCATTAATTTGGGCAAATACTTTTGCATCATTCTTTTATTTGGTCCAAGACCTAATCTGTATTCTTCAAGAACTACGCCTCGTTCATCATCAATAGCTTCGTCGGTTAAGGTTGCGTTATGCGCCCAATCTTCAATAATTTGAAATCCTTTTTCTAATTTTTCAGGATCATCACTAGGGATGGGTAAGATGTATACAGTTTCATCAAAACTTGTATAGGCATTAAGATCTGCACCAAATTTGACGCCAATACTTTGTAAGTAATCGACAAGCTCATTTTTCTTAAAGTTTTTGGTGCCATTAAAATTCATGTGCTCCATAAAATGCGCTAAACCCAGTTGCTTATCATTCTCTAATATTGAACCGGCATTCACCACTAGGCGCAATTCAACTTTATTTGCTGGTTTTCCATTGTTTCTAATATAATAGGTCAAACCATTTGACAATTTGCCGATTTTCACATTGGGATCTATCGGAATTTTTTTGGTCTCAATTTGAGCTTCGGGTTGTGATTTTTCTAAATCTGAATTTTGCGAAAATCCTGCTAGTGTTGTTGTTAGTAAAACATAACATAACAGCTGCGTTTTAATATTCATGAGTAATAAGTTTTGCATTCATGTAATGATATTACATAAATAATTTAACAATATGGTGTATTAAAAGATCGGCAGATAGAAAGCGAATGTACCGCTTTTATGTAAGAAAAGCCAGTATAAAATTGAATATATTTTGAAATAAACTAAGCTAGAATTTTAAAGATTCAATTTGATAGTTAACTACAAATTGGAATTATTTAATTTAAAAATAAATTATTAAAGTTTGATAACTGATAAAAATCATGTTTTATAATTTTGTTTGGATTTAATTTTGACCCTATAAAAGATAAAAACGTCTTTTTATATTAAAATCAACTAAATAATTTGTTCATGAAGTTAAATCAAAGATTATCAAAGATGAAAGCATTAATGTTATTGATTGCATTAACGCCACTTATCGCCTTATTTTCTTGTGTAGACAATAATGAAAAAAAGGATTATCAAAACACTGCAGACATTCCTGTAAGTAGAGAAATGGTTGCGGAATTAACTGCTCCACCACATGTCCCAACTCCTGTTGGACGTAGAAAAGCAAAAAAGCTAATCGTTAATATGGAAATATTAGAAGAGGTTGGTGAAATGACAGATGGTGTAAAGTATACCTTTTGGACTTTTGGAGGATCAGTTCCTGGAAGTTTTATTAGAACAAGAGTAGGTGATGAAGTAGAGTTTCATCTAAAAAATCATCCAGATAACAAGTTGCCTCACAATATAGATTTACACGCTGTAACAGGCCCAGGGGGTGGAGCTACGTCATCTTTTGTTGCACCTGGTAAAGAAGCTCAGTTTTCATTTAAAGTGTTGAATCCTGGATTATATGTATATCACTGTGCAACTGCACCAGTTGGGATGCATATTGCAAATGGAATGTATGGTTTGATTTTGGTAGAGCCTGAAGGGGGATTACCTAAAGTTGATAAAGAATATTATATAATGCAAGGTGATTTTTATACTAAAGGAGAAACAGGAGAACGTGGATTACAGCCTTTCGATATGAAAAAAGCAGTTGCTGAGGATGCGGACTATGTTGTATTTAATGGTAAGGTAGGTTCTTTAACTGGAGATAATGCAATTACTGCTAAAGTTGGTGAAACCGTAAGACTTTTTGTTGGGAATGGAGGACCAAATTTAGTGTCATCATTCCATGTTATTGGAGAAATATTCGATAAGGTAAACGTTGAAGGTGGAGACCTTGTGAATACGAATGTACAAACTACACTTATACCTGTTGGTGGTGCCGCTATGGTAGAATTTAGAGTCGATGTTCCTGGAACTTTTATTATTGTTGATCACGCCATTTTTAGAGCCTTTAATAAAGGCGCATTAGGAATGCTTAAAGTAGAAGGAGAAGAAGATTTAAAAATCTATTCTGGTATGCAAGAAGAAGGGATTTATCAACCAGAGGGTGGTGGAATTCAAGATATGCCTGCTGTAGAAGGAGCTGATCAAGCTGTGGCTTCTGCAAAAACTCTAGAAGAAAAAATGGAGTATGGTAAAGCAACTTATATGCAAACTTGTTTTGCTTGTCATCAAGCCGAAGGACAAGGGATAGCAAATGCATTTCCTCCATTGTCAAAATCAGATTATTTAAATGCCAATGTTAACCGTGCAATAGATATTATTCTAAACGGTAAAACAGGAGAGGTTGTTGTTAATGGTGTGACTTATAACAGTGTCATGACTAGACAAGATCTTACAGATGAAGAAATTGCAAATGTTCTTACTTATGTATACAACAGCTGGGATAACTCTAAAAAAGAGGTAACTCCTGCAATGGTTAGAAGTAGAAGAAGTGCTCACTAAAATAAAATAGAATGGTTTCGTTTTTTAGATTGATATTGGTTTTTTTGGTAATAGGTTGTTCAAACAATATTCTTGGTCAATCTGAAAACGAAATGGTTCTTGTAACTGGTGGAAGTTTTATACCACTATATGGAACGGACTCTGCAACTGTGGTTGTGAGAGATTTTAAAATGGACATTTATCCAGTAACGAATAATGATTATTTAGAATTCGTTAAAAAATATCCAAAATGGAAAAAGTCTAAAATAATACGCCTTTTTTCCGAAGAGAGTTATTTGGTGAAATGGGAAGATGATGTTACGCTAGGAATTAATTTTCTTCCCATTTCTCCGGTAACAAATGTGTCTTGGTTTTCAGCAAAATCCTATTGTGAATGCCAAGGAAAAAGATTACCTACTGTCGATGAATGGGAGTATGCGGCTATGGCCGATGAAAAGTTGCCAGACGCAAGAATTTTGCCAGAATACAATCAAAAAATTCTAACCTGGTATGAAGCTCCTAAAACATTTGAAAACCCCATAGGGTCAACTTTTAAAAATTATTGGGGAATCTATGACCTCCATGGATTGGTTTGGGAATGGACTTTAGATTTTAACTCCGTATTGATCTCGGGGGAGTCTAGAAAAGATGTAGATAAGGATACTAACCTTTTCTGCGGAAGCGCAGCCGTTGGCGCTTCAGATTTAATGAATTATGCAGCTTTTATGCGCTATGCACTTAGAGGGAGTATTAAAGCAAATTATACAGGCCGAAACCTAGGGTTTAGATGCGTTAAAGACGTTGAGGTTTTGGAGTAAATGATAACATTAAGTATGACGTTTTGAACGGCATGTGAATATTTTAAAAATAATTATAAAGCTATGAAAGCACTTATAAAAATTCTTGTAATAGCACTAGTTATTACATCATGTAAGAATAATAAAAACACTAATATAGCTTCTGATATTAGTCCAAAAGAAGCGGTGTCAAATGAAATCTTAGAACTATCTATATTCAATTTACCGTCTACTTGGACCACTCAAGATAATGTAGACATCGAGTTAAAATCTCTTAAAGGTGATATTTTGGTAATGGTTATGATTTATACAACCTGTAAAGCGGCCTGTCCAAGATTGGTTTCTGATATGAGAAATATTGAAGCTCAAATTCCGAAGAATAATAAAGGAAAAGTTAAACTTATTTTAGTAAGTATTGATCCAGAAACAGATACACCTACACGCCTTAAAGCCTTTGCAAAAGAAAATAATATGGAATCGGAGCAATGGCTGTTTTTAAGAAGTAGCATCGAGATGACTAGAGAATTTGCAGCGGTATTAGCTGTGAATTATAAAAAAATATCACCTATGGATTTTTCACATTCAAATATTATTAGTGTGTTTGATACTAATGGTGTAATGGTACATCAGCAAGAAGGTTTAGGAGTGGATAATAAAGAAACTGTGAAAACCATTCTTGATTTGGCTGAGACAAATTAACAATTACTTTTTGTAATATAAATAATAATTATGACAACAATAGAAGACAAAACGGTAGCAGAAGTAGTGGCTGAAAATATAAAAACAGCACATGTGTTTAAAAAATATGGTATTGATTTTTGCTGTGGAGGGGGAATTAGCATTGATAGAGCTTGTGAAAAAAAGGATGTAGATGTTCAGCAATTGAAAGCGGAACTTTTAGCG
This sequence comes from uncultured Bacteroidota bacterium, assembly GCA_913062555.1. Lineage (GTDB taxonomy): Bacteria > Bacteroidota > Bacteroidia > Flavobacteriales > Flavobacteriaceae > CAJXVU01. Next base: position 41,008 of record CAJXVU010000013.1, on the reverse strand, counting down.
GTTGACGACGCTCCTCGAGCCTATAATTATAATACTTGGGAATTAGACTTTTTAATGGATCATATTGTTAATGTACATCATAGTTACGTTGAAGAATCAATTCCTTTAATTCTTCAATATTCAAATAGGGTAGCTGAGGTTCATGGACATCATTATAGTGAGGTTTTAGAAATAAACACGCTGTTTAACGAGGTGGCTAATGAGTTAACATCTCACATGAAAAAAGAGGAAATTATTTTATTTCCATATATTAAGAAATTAGTGATTCTTAAAAATGAAAATGGGTCTGTAACACTGCCACCATTTGGTTCGGTTAATAATCCTATTCAAATGATGGAAGCCGAGCATGAATCTGCTGGTGATATTTTTAAAACAATTGCTTACTTGACAAATAATTATACACCACCGGAAGAAGCTTGTAATACATTTAGAGCCTTGTATGCAAAGTTGGATGAATTTGAGCAAGATTTACATCAGCATATTCATTTAGAGAATAATATTTTGCACCCTAAGGCAATTCAGTTAGAGAAAGAATTATAATTTTATATTAATTCATAAAACACAATACGATGAAAAATTTAGTAGTCTTTTTATTTTTATCAATTACCTGTTTTGTGTCCGCACAAGAGTTGGACGTCTCAGCAGAATTTAGACCACGATTTGAATATCGACATGGTTATAAAACTTTAGCTCCAGATGGAATGGATGCAGCAACATTTGTGTCACAACGATCTAGACTAAATTTTAAATATGAAAGCGAAAAACTAAATACGTTTATTTCTTTTCAAAGTGTAAGAGTATGGGGGGATGAACCTACACTCTCAACGAATGATGCGAATGCAGTATCTATTCACGAGGCTTGGGCACAAGCATTTTTAAGTCCAGAGTTCTCGTTGAAAATTGGGCGTCAAGAAATTAGTTATGATGATCAACGAATTTTTGGTAGCGTAAATTGGGTGCAGCAAGCGAGAAGGCATGATGCCCTAGTTGCTATTTATACCCCTAATGACAAATCGCGATTAGATTTTGGTTTGGCTATTAATGAAAACTCCGAATCTCTATTTTCTCAAGACTATATCGCAAATAACAATAAGGCTTTTCAATATGTATGGTATCATACCAATTTTAATAATGCTTCATTGAGCTTTTTGATGCTAAATAACGGACTCGCTTTTGATAATAATGGTGAGCAAAAGGTTGATTATAATCAAACTATTGGATCACGTTTTACTTATGGTAAGACTAAATTTAAAGCAGACGCTTCATTATATTTCCAAACAGGAAAAATTGCTGATGTTGATTTAAGCGCCTATAATGTTGCAGCCAACATGAGTTATAAATTAAGTGGGACTTTAAATGCCGGCTTGGGTGTTGAATTGCTTTCTGGAACAGATATGAATGCTACAAATAATAAGCTAAAATCCTTTAGTCCTTGGTTTGGAACTAATCATAAATTTAACGGATGGATGGATTATTTCTATGTGGGGAATCATAGCAAATCTGTTGGATTGGTTGATTTTAGTGCAAATTTAAAATATCAAAAGGATAAATATTCATTTGCTATAGTGCCACACCTATTTTCTGCGGCAGCAACAGTTATTGATGGTTCAGGAGTAAAAATGAGTGATCGTTTAGGGACTGAAATTGATTTAACTTTTGGATACAAAGTAGCCAGTAATATTACTTTACAAGTAGGGTACTCGCAAATGTTTGCAACTGAAACGATGGAGGTTTTAAAAGGAGGGGATCACAATGCCACTAATAATTGGGGTTGGGCAATGTTTGTATTTAAACCGAAATTATTTTCTTATAAAAAAGAATAGATTTAAGATTGATTTTAATATTTGAAAAAAGGAGCTATTGGTATTCAATAACTCCTTTTTTTTATGTTTTAATTTAAGAAGCAGAAATTAGACTTCGGCATCAATTAATATTTCTAAAATTTTTATGGCGGCCTCACTAATTTTGGTTCCAGGGCCAAATACAGCAACGGCACCGGCATCAAATAAAAATTGGTAATCTTGTTTAGGGATTACACCTCCAACAACAACCATAATATCATCCCTGCCATATATTTTTAATTCTTTAAGGACTTGAGGAACTAATGTTTTATGTCCTGCAGCTAAAGAAGAGACACCTAAGATATGCACATCGTTTTCTACTGCTTGTTTTGCGGCTTCTTTAGGAGTTTGAAATAATGGGCCAATATCAACATCAAAGCCTACATCAGCATAACCAGTGGCAACAACCTTAGCTCCACGATCATGTCCATCTTGTCCCATTTTTGCAATCATAATTCGTGGTCTTCGACCATCTTGATCAGCAAATTGATCTGCTAATTGTTTTGCTTTTTTAAATGAGCTATCGTCTTTTATTTCTTTACTATACACGCCTGAAAATGATTTTATCTGTGCTTTATAACGGCCAAATGATACTTCTAAAGCATCACTAATCTCACCTAAGGTTGCACGTTCACGAGCCGCTTCAATTGCTAAAGCTAGTAAATTTTCATTTCCTGTACGTCCTGCCTCTGTTAATTTCGATAATAGTGCTTTAACCTTAATTGAATTTCGTTCAGATTTTATGCTTTTTAATCGCTCAATTTGAGCTTTTCGAACCGTTTGATTATCGACTTCTAGGATATGTAATGGATCCTCTTCTTTTAATTTGTATTTATTAACACCAACAATAATATCTTGACCAGAATCTATTCGTGCTTGTTTACGAGCTGCAGCTTCCTCTATCCTAATTTTGGGAACTCCTGCTTCAATAGCTTTAGTCATTCCCCCTAAAGCTTCAACTTCTTCTATAAGTGTCCATGCTTTATGTACAATATCATGAGTGAGTTTTTCAACATAATAACTTCCTGCCCAAGGATCGACTGTTTTAGTGATTTCAGTTTCTTCTTGAAGAAATATTTGAGTATTTCGAGCTATTCTAGCCGAAAAATCAGTAGGCAGCGCAATGGCTTCGTCTAATGCATTGGTGTGTAAACTTTGCGTTCCTCCAAATGCAGCAGCAGCAGCTTCAATACAAGTTCTGGATACATTATTAAATGGATCTTGCTCGGTTAAACTCCAACCACTGGTTTGACAATGTGTCCGTAATGCTAATGATTTTTTGTTTTTAGGATTAAATTGTTTTAGCAATTTTGCCCAGAGCATGCGTGCCGCACGTAATTTTGCTATTTCCATAAAATGGTTCATGCCAATAGCCCAAAAGAAGGATAATCGTGGGGCGAATGTGTCAATGTCCATTCCTGCTTCAAGTCCTTTTCTAATATATTCTAAACCATCAGCTAAAGTATAAGCCAATTCAATATCACAGGTAGCACCAGCTTCCTGCATATGGTATCCGGAAATACTAATACTATTAAACTTTGGCATATTTTTACTCGTGAAATCAAAAATATCAGAAATAATATTCATGGAAGGTGATGGCGGATAGATGTACGTGTTTCTAACCATAAACTCCTTTAGAATATCATTTTGAATGGTTCCAGCCAATTGATCTAATTTCACACCTTGTTCTTGGGCAGCAATAATATAGAAGGCCATGATAGGTAAAACGGCGCCATTCATAGTCATTGAAACCGACATTTTATCTAGTGGAATTTGATCGAAAAGAATTTTCATATCCTCAACAGAATCAATTGCTACTCCGGCTTTTCCAACATCCCCCACTACACGTTCGTGATCACTGTCATATCCTCGGTGAGTTGCCAAATCAAAGGCAACAGATAGTCCCTTTTGGCCAGCTTCTAAATTACGTCTATAGAATGCATTACTTTCCTCTGCCGTAGAAAACCCTGCATATTGACGAATCGTCCAAGGTCTACGAACATACATGGTGCTATATGGCCCCCTCAAATTTGGTGCAATACCAGCCACAAAGTTGATATGTTCAATATTTGTTAAATCGGCCTTTGTATATGTCGATTTTACCTCTATATTTTCAGCAGTTAAAAAAGATGCTTGCTCAGTATCTTGTTGTTTTACTGAGTCTTGATTTAGTGCGATATGTTGGAGGTCTTTTCTTGACATTATAGCATCAGTTTATCAATAAATGGATCGAAATCAGTATTAATTCCTGTAGTGAGTTGAATAAAAACGGTTTTATCATTTGAAGAAATAATATAAGCAGCACTATAAACATCAATTTTAAACTTTTTACTATTTACTTTATAAATGGTTTTGAATAATTGTTGTTTTGAATTTCCACCATATTTTGCTGTGACTTTCGTAAAAGTTGATTCACTTTTTTTAGATACTTTCTGGTGATTGGCTTGGATTAATCCTAATATCTGACCCGCATTATCTTTGTTGAATGGGTAATAGGGGATTGTATTAATGGTGCAGGTTGATCCCGTGTTTTTGTCGAAATAGATATATAGAGCTCCTTCCATTTTACTCAATATATTTAAATGTTCCGTCTCAAATTTATAGGCCTTTTTAGTAGACAATGAATCGAGGAGTCTTTGATATTTGGATAATGAATATCTTTCAAAATCTAATGGTAAATAGACTTTGGAACCATGGTCTTCTAGAAGATGATATTTGCCAGATATTTTATTATTCTCTAACCAGTTATTATTTTCTTCGTTTGAATTCAGACAAGAAAATATAATGGCTGAGAGGACCATTAGGTAAAAATATTGTATTGATTTTCTGCGCATTATAATTTATTCTATTGTTTTGAGACTAGTTAGTTTTTTGAACTATCTTTTTTGTTTTTTGTTAACGACCTTCTATCTATTATCGATTCCGCATTGTGATTCTTGATGTCAAAATCTAATCTATTTTTAAATGGCTCTTCTTTGTAGTCTGGCAAACTCATATAAATTAGTTTTGTGTAAAACATATCTAAGGCAACATAAGTAGCCAATGCTCGATCCTCTTTTGCCATGGTCAATTTTTTTGAATACAAAATTGGAGCCAATGTTACAGCACTAAGTGTATTGTATGGAATCATAGCATATAATGAGCTTTTTATTTGTTCATCTTTAATGTTTTCAATGATGCAGTTCACTAATTCATGGTTATAATTGAGCCTCGTTTTGTTTCCATTTATATGGTATAAGTTTTCTGCATTTTTCAAAGCAGTAACAATTTCTTTTAAATGATCACTAAAAAATTCTTTTGCTGGAGGTCTATTATCATAGAGTAACTCAATATAATTATGATAGCCTTCAGCTGTAGATTTTCCGAGGAAAGTATAATGTTTAGAAATATAATTTTCAAATTCATATACTGCTTCTTTGACTAATTCCATCTCTTGAGATGAGCATTTTACTAATTTGTCTTTATCAGAATATTTATAATCTAAATTTTGTTGTTTGCAGCTATTAAATTGAAGTGCAATTATTGATAATAAAATAATATTTTTTTTCATTTATTCCTTTTTTAAACGTTCTTGTTCGACCGTTTCGGCAAGACGTTTTTCTATTATTGGTTCAATTAATGTTTTTCTTGTTTTGCTTTTACTAAATGGATATAACTCTAAGTCATCTGACATTTTATCATCTAAGTTGGGGTACTTATTGGTTCCTAAGAGCACAATTTTACCTGAAGTAAATTGTTGTTTTTCATTAGCATCACTTTCCTTTATTTTTCTTTGGATAGTTCCTTCTATTAATTGTTTTAAAAAACCGCCACTTTTTTCTATATTTTTGAATAATTCGAGGCTTTTTTCTGCAAATTGCTGTGTTAAAGTTTCGATGTAATAACTTCCCTCAGCTGGATTGTTCACTTTATTAAAATAACTTTCATGTTTTAGTACCAGTAATTGGTTTCTTGCAATGCGTTCTCCAAATTCATTGTCTTTATGATAAATGGCATCATAAGGTAAATTTGTAATCGTATTTGCACCACCTAGAATTGCACTCATACATTCTGTTGTGCTTCGCAACATATTTGTATTGTAATCGTATATGGTCTTATTTCTTTTACTGGGAACAACATTAATATGACAATTAGGAATATGGTCATAATATTCTGAAGCCAGAGTTTTCCATAACAACCTTAGGGCACGCAGTTTGGCAATTTCGAAGAAATAATTAGATCCTACAGAAACATTAAATGTGATGCTGTCTTGAATTTTATCACCAAAATTATTTAGATATTCATTGGTATGGGCTATAGCATATGCCAATTGTTGAATTATTGTAGCTCCAGCATTTTGATATAAAGCAACGTCAATAGAAATAGAAGATTTTAATGCCGATGTACTCATAATAATGGCATTTAAAGAATGGTGATCGTCCTCATAATTTGAATACCAATTTCCTGATTTCGCGAGATTGCCAATTATATCTGTTTGGACATAAAATGAACCATTGTATTTTAAAGCCAGTTGATTAATGGAATTGGTGAATTCCTTGGAAAGGAAATTCATTTTAAAATGAATTGGGGTAGTGACTACATCTATATTTTGTAATAATGCTTCAATTGAAATATTTTTGGAAGGGAGTATGAATTTTATACTTTCGGCTCCTCTTTGAAGCGCATTTATTGCCTTTGCATTGGCAGGTTCAACATCCATAACATATACCGCCTGACAAATATTCCATTGGGCCGCCTTGGTGTTGCAATTATTATTGAACTCATTTTGATCATCATTATGATAAAAAGGTTTGACATCAATACCTTCTATGGAATTCCAAATTAGAGCATCGTTATAATCTACTCCTTTTAAATCTGATTGAATCTTTAGTTTCCAGGCCTTAGCTGTAATGGGATCAAATTCGTTAAACAGCGATTTATTCATCCTTTTTTTGTTTTGCAATGCTATCTTCGTATTCAATTAAGTAAATTTCTTCATTCTCCTTTTTCATATGATATTTTTCCCTACCATATTTTTCTAAGCCCTTATCATTATTGAGTTCTTTGATTTCTTTACTATCTTTTTCGATTCCTTCTTTATAATATTCTTTTTCATTTTCCAGCGCTTCAATATCATTGTTTAGTTCATTGTGTATAAACCATGAGTTGGAGTCAAAAAAAAGCATCCATACAGAAAACACAATAAAAATAAGAAAGAAGATATTCTTAAAGGGTTTAATATATCGTTTGTATTTCGTGTTAAGCTTATTCATTATAGCCTTTCATTAATAATAGTTTTAACGATGTCCACAGCCACTGTATTATATTTATTATTTGGTATTATGATATCGGCATATTCTTTCATAGGCTCAATAAATTGATCGTGCATTGGTTTTAATGTAGATTGGTAACGTGTAAGGACTTCATTTAAATCTCTCCCTCGTTCTGCAATATCACGTTTTAAACGACGTATAAGCCGTTCGTCAGTATCGGCATGTACAAATATTTTTATATCAAACATTTCTCTTAATTTTGGATTAGTAAGAATTAAGATGCCTTCAACAATCATTACTTTTCTTGCGTGTGTTAAAATGGTATCACCTGTTCTATTATGATTTGCAAACGAATAGATCGGTTGGTGGATTGGCTCCCCGTTTTTTAAACTTTTTAGATGCTCACCCAAAAGATCAAAATCTATAGACCTGGGATGATCAAAATTAATTTTAATTCGAGATTCATAATTGAGATGTGAGGTGTCTTGATAATAGGAGTCTTGCGAAATGACACCAACCTCTCCTTCTGGAAGTTCATTTAATATCTGATTTACAACAGTAGTTTTTCCGCATCCAGTTCCACCCGCAATTCCAATAATAAGCATGACTATTTATTTTGATTTGATCGCACAAATTTAGTATTATTTCTTGGGAATAATTTTAACTATGCCAAGATTTTCTATACCGACATAAATATAACCATCTGGACCAAGCTTTACACTGCGTACTCGACCTAATCCTTCAATTAGTTTTTCTTGCTTGGTTATTTTGTTGTTGACTAATACACAGCGATTTAGGTATTGAAACTTTAATGAGCCTATTAATAAATTCCCTTTCCAGTTGGGATAAATGTCACTTGTAATAAAAGCCATACCACTAGGAGCGATCGATGGATCCCAATAATGTATTGGCTGTTCCATTCCTGGTAATTCGGTGTTATCTGTAAATATGGTTCCACTATAATTGATTCCATAACTAACTAGAGGCCACCCATAGTTTTTACCAGGGGCTATAATATTAATTTCGTCCCCTCCACGTGGACCATGCTCATGAGTCCATAATGCGCCAGTTTCAGGATGTAGTGCCATCCCCTGAGGATTACGATGACCATAAGAATAAATTGCCTTTTTGGAGTAACGATCTTTAACAAATGGATTATCTACAGGAATCCTACCGTCGTCATGTAATCTATATATTTTTCCACCGTCACGATTAATATTTTGAGGATTTATATCTCTTTGTCCTCGTTCTCCAATTGAAAAAAACAAATAACCGTTGTTATCAAATTCTATTCTTGAGCCAAAATGCTGACCTCTGGTACTATTTGGAGTAGCTTTATAAAGCATTTGTTTTTCTATTAAAGTGTTATTCTCAAGTTTACAGCGCATAATTGCCGTATTTGCACCGCTGCCTTCTCCGTCGGCGGATGCGAAAGAGAGATAAATCCATCCATTTGTTTTATAGTCTGGATGCAATTCAACATCCATTAATCCACCTTGACCAAGCGCTTTTATATCTGGGAGGCCTTTTACGAATGTTTTTTTACCATTTTTAAAATGAGTGAGTACGCCATGTTTTTCTGTAATTAACATAGACTCGTCAGGAAGAAACACAAATCCCCAAGGAATAACTAAATCGCTTACAACAATATTATATGTGTGGTCGTCAGACTGATGATTGTCTGAATTTTGAGCACAAGAAAATAGACTATATCCTAGAAATAATAGGAGAATTTGATTATGAAACTTCATGAAATTATTTTGTTATGAATTTACGAATAAAAGTTGTTTGATTTCAAAAGAAATCAATATATTTGCACCCGTTACATTTTTCGGGGTGTAGCGTAGCCCGGTTATCGCGCCGCGTTTGGGACGCGGAGGTCGCAGGTTCGAATCCTGCCACCCCGACATTCACAAAGCCTTGCTTTTTAGCAGGGCTTTTTTGTGCCCAAAATTGAGCTTGCTCAAATTGAGAGTATAAAAAGAGCTGAAACGAACAAAGTGAGGTTAAACTTTAACATTGCAACAGCCTTAATTCAGGATCACCGAGAGTAGAGAGTTATTCTTGTTACCCCTACCAAAAGCAATGACCCTTCTGGTAGGGCTATTTTGAGCAATATATACGTTAAAAGATTGTATCAGTAATTTTCATAGCGGATTTTTATGATATGAAACACCATTAATTGGTAGCTTGATATTGTGAGAAGACTTTAAAAAAGTAAATAATTAATAGCAGATTTTAGTATAGATAGAATCAAAGTATTTTTGGTTCTACATAACAGGAGTGAGTTACCACATTCTATTCATTGGTGTTTAAAAACTGAATTTACCGAAATCAATTGAGAATTAAATTTAACAGATACGATACAACTCAATTCTTTAACTAAATTCCGGAATGCTTTTCATCCAGTATAATATTTTTGGTGGCTACATAGATATCCGCTTTTCTTTCAAGTTTTAAAATACAATCAACACCTCGTCGTTTTAATCTTTTACGGCAAGATTTGGTCAATAATGGATCATCGTCGAACAGAAATGCATTAAGATTATATTCAGGTTTACCGGGTTCTTTAATCACTGGGAATATTTGTTTAAATCCTCTTTTGCGTGGAAATGTGATGGGTATAATAGCAGAGCCAGGTATAAAGGTGTAAAATGTATATTTCCCTTCAGCATCGGTTTTTATCCAACCTCTGTGATGAATATAACGCTTATCATTTTTGTTTTTTATTACATAATCACCATTCTCATCTGGTTGGTACACATACAAAAGAACATCTTTTGCAGGAGTCACTCCATCGCTTTTAAAGATGGTTCCCGTAATCTTTAATTTATTCGGTTTTGTATCAAAATCGGGAATAGTATCTGTATTGGTTAATTGATTTTCTGAATAATCATAGATTGGATTTTGTTTCTTATAGTTAGATGAGGTTTCTTTTAAATCATTTTTTGTTCCAATGGTATTTTGAGCATAACTAAATACTACAAAACAAACAAAACAGAAAAGAGTAAGTAGATTTTTCATAGGGCGATTATATCTTAATTACCTTAAAATTAATCAATTAAACCTGTCTAAAAATAATAATCGTCTGAACGTTTAAATTTTACGATGTATGGATTTTAAACTCGTGAAAGTAAATAATCATCGTTGAAATGAAAAATTATAATATTCAAATTATCAGGAGGCTTATTATAAATATTGATTTGCATTTTGGAATAAAGTAATCGACAAAACGCTTGCTTCCTTCGATTATTTGCGTATGTTTGTAGTAATAACCCCTTAAATCTTAACCATGAAGAAGCTTGTATTAATTGGCTTTTTGTTAGTATTTGGTATTGGCCATGCTCAAAAAAAGAACGAACCTCAAAGTATCATTAGTGAAAATGTTGCTATAAAAAAGTACCATAATATAGAAGAGTTAAACCAAATGGAAAAAGGTGAATTACTCAGTTTATATATTGAGCGAACAGAAAGTCTAGTTCAAACTTTGCCTTATATTGCATTTGCAACAAAACCGGGAAAGACCATGTCTACTTATGGTATCCCGAACACAAAAGAGAACAGAAAGAGCCTTGAAGTTAAAGTTGAAGCAACCGAAGAATTTCTAAAAGCTACGACAGGATTTCAAAAGAAAATGTTACCGTATAGTGATAAAAGCAACTTAATTATTGCAATTTTGTTTTATGAAGAAACAATGAAGTTACTACATGAATATAATGAATTTGACTAATAATATTAACAATACTCTTTATTTGTAACTGCGTGAAGATGTGTTAAAAATTAGTAGTGTATAATTCACCAAATAGTATAGCTGCCCTTTATTTAATTCTAGTGATTAAATAAAGGGCATTTTTTTTGATTTTTATCTAACCGTTAATCGGATAAATTATACGCATTTATACGGTTTATCGGAAAAGTCACACGGGATCACTCCGTTAATCGAATATATTTGCTTTTTATACAGGTGTTATATAGATTTGGATTATCAACAAAGAATTTAATTTTGAAATTGTCGTTATGAAAAACTTTACCCAAATCATATGTATGTTTCTTTTTATAATTGGAAGCGTGTCTGCGCAGCAAGAAAAAGGAATAGTAGGAATTAATAATTGGCTAAATAACTGGACTGAATTTGATTCTAAATCAGTTGACTATGGTGAGCCTACCCAAATATTAGCAGGGAATATAGCTCAAGATATGACCTTGTCTAAAAAATATGTTTATAGGTTAATGGGCAGTGTGTTTGTTATAAATAATGCGACACTAACCATAGAACCAGGAACAGTAATTATTGGAGACTATGAGTCAAAGGCATCACTTACCATTAGCAGGGGGTCTAAAATAATTGCAGACGGTGAAGAGACCGATCCAATTGTTTTTACATCAAATAGAGGCTTCAAAAGATCAGGTGATTGGGGAGGGATAATTATTCTTGGTGATGCACCAAGTAATAAATTTGGCTATAGTTCTGTAACGTCTTATCACCCACAAATTAAGCCTTCAAATTATGAGTACACAAACCACGGAGGGGATAGTCTTAACGGATCTTCTGGCGTGTTAAAATATGTAAGAATAGAATATGCAGGAAAGAGAATTAAAGGTGCTGGTAATTTTAATGGTTTGCTATTAGCTAGTGTTGGTAATCAAACAACTCTAGAAAACATAATGGTAAGTTATTCGGCCGGAAACTCGATTGAAGTTTGGGGAGGCGGAGTTAATTTGGAAAAAATAGTGTCTTATAAATCTAATAAAAACGATTTCAAGTTTAATTATGGGGCGCAATGTCAGTTATATAATGCTTTAGCAATTAGATCTCCATACGTATCAAATAGTGACGGCTCAAGATGTGTGTTAATTAAGTCATATGACAAAAAGGAAGAAGTTGATTTCTCAAAGAAAGGAACTTCGGTGGTTGCTCAAAATCTAACATTAATTAATAATAGTGAAAATTTAAAATCAGATATTGAATCAAACTTAGTAAAAGAAGCCGTATTCATAAACCAAAACGCTTCGCTAGAATTGAACAAGAGCGTTATTTCTGGTTTTAATCCAGCAGTGTTGCTTGATGATAAGATTATTATTAATCAAGAAAATCTTCAAAAAATCAAGATTACAGAGATGTATTTTAATAATTGTAACGGAAATATATTTACCAGAAATAATTGGAACAATGAAGATTTAGAAAACTGGTATGGCAATAGAGCTTTTTTTAATTTGTATTCTAGAGGGGACGTTGCTGAAACATTTATTAATGTAGAAAGTAAAAAAAGACCTGATTTCAGATTGCGAATTAATAGAATAATGGCTTCAACAGATGATTAAGATTAAAATTGAGCTTAATAAAATCTGTTTAATCAGTAAAATAGTACTATAAATTCTTAGACTTATCTCATTTATTTCCCTCATCCATTTTTTACTATAGCTAAGAAAATTATTGCTTAATGTTTTAAGCAATAACAACGTTAAAACATTACAAATCGTAAACCATTTGATTAGTAAATAGATAATGTATGATGAGAAACTTTACTTTAATTATTTTCTTTCTTTTTTCTTTAACTTCTACACTTAGTGCACAGATAGTAATTAGTACACCTAGTTTGGGTTTTAGTCAAGCTTGTGCAAGTGAGTCTTTTAATACTTACTATGTAACGTTTACGTTTTCTCCAGAATCAGGATTAAGCCCAAGCAATCAATTTATAATTGAACTTTCTGATGATACGGGAAGTTTCGCTATTCCTATAATAGTTAATACCTCTGCTCAAGGCGCTGTTACAACATCTCCAGCAACTTTAGGTTTTTCACTTCCAACAACAATTTCTTCTGAAACTTATAAAGTTAGAATAAAGAGTACAGCTCCAGTTGCAACAAGTACAGGTTCTGTGTCTTTTCCAGCTTACTATAAAGTTCAAGATGAACCATTTTCAATTAATAATTTAATTGAAAATGCCGTATTTTGTTCTGGAGGTAGTTACTTATTAAGTATAGATAATCCCGGTAGTCCATCAAACAATTCGCCATTACAATATCCTTCATTATCTTTCAATTGGTTCAAAGAAACAAGTCTAACAACGTCGATTTTGGTTGCTTCAGGTGAGACCTTATCTGTAACAGAACCGGGTATTTATTATGTTGAAACAGATTATGGTTCTTGTACGTCTAATTCTTTTTCAAATCGAGTTACAGTTAGTGAATCCTCTTCTGGTGAAATAACCGCTTCAATTAGTTCTAGTTTAGGTAACCCTTATTGCTCTACACAAGGATCAACAACTTTAAATGCCATAAATGGAAATAGCTATCAATGGTTTAAAGATGGTGAAATAATTGCTGATGCTACAAACCAAATGTTAGTTACAAATGAATCTGGCTATTATGAAGTTAGCATAGATCTAGGTGACTGTGTAGCTAATGCTTCAATCGATCTTGATACTACTGGTTTCTCAAGTAGCATAGATATTGACGAAATAATCTTCTTGGAAGAAGGGGGAACAATAATAGTTACTGTAAGCACAACAGCGAATACTCCTGAGTTTATATGGTATTTGGACGACGCTGTTGTTGCTGGAGCTATTAATAGTAGCTACGAAGTATCAGAACCTGGAAACTATAAAGTTGTTGTTACCCAAACCATTGGATGTAATGTGTCGGAGGAATTTGATTTTATAATTAGCGAACCCTTTCCAGATATAGCTAACATACCAAATTTAATAAGTCCAAATGGAGATAATATTAATGATACATGGATGATTCCGATAGAATATGTGGCCGGAACAAATACAGAAGTGATTATTATGGATTCTTATGGTAAAATAGTTTTACAAACAAGTGATTACCAAAATAATTGGCCACAAGATGAATTGAAATTTAAAAACGTAAACCCGGTTTATTATTATGTTATCACAACACAAAATAATAAAACAAAAAAGGGTTCGATAACAGTTATAAAATAACATGAAAATAAATCTATTTATTATATTGATTTTTTTCTGTGCAACGCAGTTTACCTATTCGCAAGAAGATGGAGTCGCTTCGCTTGCAATACCAGTAAGAAATTCTCTAAAATTTAATAGATTTAATATTAACCCAACTTTTAGTTTTGTAAGGGAGTCAAATAAGTATATCAGTTTTACTAACAAAAGAGAATGGGTCCAGTTTGATGATGCTCCATTAACCTATTTAGCTAGTTATTCTGGCAGGTTTAGAGAAAATATTGGTGTTGGAGTTGGCTTATTTCAACAAAATTTTGGCGTATTAACTTCGTTTGGAGGAATTTTGAACTTTGCATACAATGTTAGACTTCAACAAGAAAGTAATTTAACTTTTGGTTTAAATCTAGGATTTTATAAAAGTGGTGTTAATGATGGGAACGTTTTAACTAATGTTCCAGATCCATCATTAAATAATATGCCATCAAATTTCCTTCTAAGTATAAGTCCTGGGGTTAATTATGGAACACAGTTTTTTGATTTTGGATTATCTGTCAACAACCTAGTACAATATAATTTAAAAGCTTCTGAGTTAATTGAAGAGAACCCGCAACAAAGTATACAGGCTCATTTAATGTATACAGGTTATATGGATGCTCGAGGCTTTTTTGATGAGAGTAAATTTTCCACCTTAATCAGATCTGAATTTAAAAAAGATCAAACCATTATTTCTGGAATAGCGATGCTTACAGTTCCTAAGGGTATTTGGGGACAAGTTGGTTATAATACAACCTATGGAATTTCAGGAGGGATTGGTATAAACATTACAGAACAAATTGCCGTCGAGTATAATTTTGAAAAAGCTATAGGTGATTTAGAAACATTTGGGGCTTCACATGAAATTACATTGGCATATAGATTTAAAAATAAGGAGCGCTATTATTATGGTGGAGATGATGAAGAAACAGCCATTATTATACCTAAAAAAAGCAACCGTGTTTTAGCGAAGCCATCTAAAAATATTGGTGACCGCGCAAAACGAGTTGAAGCCAAAGCCAAAGCAGATGAAGAGGCTCGTATAAAAGAAGAACAACTTGAGACTATAGCATTAGGGACTAAAGTTAAAAAGGAGGAAGAAGCACAACAAGTAGCCCAAGCCAAAGCAGATGAAGATGCTCGTATAAAAGAAGAACAACTTGAGGCTATAGCATTAGCGGCTAAAGTTAAAAAGGAGGAAGAAGCAAAACAAGTAGCTCAAGCCAAAGCAGATGAAGATGCTCGTATAAAAGAAGAACAACTTGAAGCTATAATATTAGCGGCTAAAGTTAAAAAGGAGGAAGAAGCACAACAAAAAGCTAAAGCTAAAGCAGATGAAGAGGCTCGTATAAAAGAAGAACAACTTGAGGCTATAATATTAGCCACTAAAGTTAAAAAGGAGGAAGAAGCAAGGTTAGTGGTAGCGGCTGAAGAAAAAGTTAAGAGATCTATAACACATAAAGATGAGACGGCGGTATCGATGTTTAGTATAACAGAATTAGCCAAAGCATCTAAACTAAAACAAGAGGATTTACTTAGCAGATTAGACCTTGCTGTTGAGCGTAAAAATAAAGACCTCGAAGCTTTAAAAGAAGAAAACGATTTAAGCGAACAAGGTATTTATCAAGAGCCCAAACCTTTTAAAAGTATAACAGCGCAGAATAGAGCTTTAGAAGCATTGAAAATAGAAGTGGATTATACTATTAGTGAAAGAAATAAAAACATTCTAGAATTAGAGCAGCAATATAATGATAGACATAAAACTATATCGAATAAAAATGATGCTACCAACCAGTATTATCGTGCTGCAATTCAACAATTAAAAGAAGAACAGGAACAATCTTTAAGATCACAGGTAACTTTGGTTTCAAGATTAGAAAGAATTGATGTTGATTTAGAATTTGAGCGTAATCGAAGAATAAAACGAGCACTTTATGATAATGAAGAAGATAGATATGAAAAAGATAGGGCTAGGCTTGTTCAAATAAAACAGAATACCGGTATTGGTTCTAATCAATTATTTAAAGAAGAAGACTTTGATTTTGGAGAAGAGCGAGTCTTAGATAATATTCAAATTGTTAAGGATGTTAAGAATGTTGATGAAGGATATTACATGGTTCTTGCAGTGCATAGTGATGTCAACAAAAGAGATAAGTTTTTAACTAAAGCCATATCAGCAGGACGAGAAAATATAGATTTCTTCTATGATCTAAATTCAAGTAAATATTTTATTTACTATGAAAAATTCAGCAACATAGAGGCGGCTAAAAAGGCAATGCAATCAAACAAGGGCAGACCTTATAATAGAAAGCTGTCAATAGTAAAAATAGAAAAATAGACCTCACATTTTTTAAGCGATTCCCCACGTAGACAAAAGTGTAAAATATATATAATCATGAAAAAACCTACTTATGTTAAGATTTGTCTAGTTGCTTTATTGTTTTTATTTGGTTTACAGTCTTTTGCACAAAATTTCGTGCCATTTACACCTAGATTTGATCAAGATGTTAAAGGAGATATTGTCCTAATTGGAAATAATATTTTAGGACCTGATAATAATGCATTTAATAATAATTCAGTTTATAATCACAATGTTAATATGCAATATATTGACATTGATGGAGATGTATCAACCTATAATTCTTCTAGCGCCGATTTAGAAATACCAAATCCTAATTGTTATAAAATTATCCATGCTGGTTTATATTGGGGAGCAGTTACCAAAGGATCAGAACCTATTACTAACATAAAATTTAAAGGTCCAACAGGAGGGTACAATGATGTTGTAGGTAGCGTTATTTTTGATGCTAATGGAGCATCTGTAGATGGAGGCAATAGCTTCCCATATGCCTGTTATGCTGACGTAACATCTATTGTAACGGGTTTAACATCAGATTTAGGAACATATACAATTGCCAATGTATCATCAGCGCAAGGTCAAACCGGATCTTATTCCCCTAGAAATGGCACAGGGAATTCTGCAGGATGGTCTTTATTTATAGTTTATGAAGACCCTACAGTCCCTGGGAAATCTATTACCAGTTTTGATGGCTTCAGTGCTATTAGTGTCGCTGGAGGCAATCCTGTTTTGGATATTCCTGTTTCAGGATTCAGAACAATCCCAGCGCCAGCACCAGTTAGAGCAAATTTTGCATTTGCCACCTTAGAAGGAGATAAACCAATTCAAGGAGACCGTTTATTACTTAATGGCGTAAGACTCTCAACTGTTGATCGTCCGGAAAGTAACTTTTTTAACAGCTCGGTAACTCAATTAAGTGCTCTGCCTGTTAATAATAGAATTCCTAATAGTACAAATACCTTAGGGTTTGATACTGGTGTAATGGTCGTTCCAAATCCTGGGAATACAGTTATTGCAAATGATGCCACCTCTGCAACGGTACGTCTGGAAACTAGTGGAGATACTTATTTTCAATATCTATTGGCTTTAGCAGTTGAAATAATAGAGCCTAACATTTTGCTCACAAAAATAGTTGAGGACATCTTTGGAAGCGATATTGGTGGTCAGTTAGTAAATCTTGGTGATGAGCTAAATTATGTCATTGGATTTCAGAACATTGGAAATGATGATGCTACAAACATTAGAATTAGGGATATACTACCAACAAACATTGTTTTTAACTATCCTACCGATATTATCTCTCTTCCTGCAGGTGTAACTGTTGAAAGCTATAATGCAACTACCAGAGAAATTATTTTTAGAGTTGACGAATCAGTGGTAGAAGAAAATGATCCTGTTTCAGAAATTCGATTTAAAGTAACTATTGTTGAATCTTGTAGTTTACTCAGTGATGCCTGTTCTAATTTAGTAAGCAATCAAGCATTTGTAACGTATTACGGAACACTAAATCCTGCTTTTGAGATTACTGATGATCCAAGTATAAGTAGTAATACAGGTTGTTTGTTAACCCCGGCTGCGACTAATTTTTTGGCAGATCTCAATTGTACATTTACTGAAGATGTAATTTTGTGTGGAGATAGTGTCCTGTTAACGGCCGCCAACGGTTATGATTCATATTCATGGTCAACAAGTCCCACTGGTACTCCAGAAATTGGTACAACACAATCTATTACAGTTACGAGCACTGGGACATATTATTCATTTAATATAGCGGTAGCACCTTGTCAATCTATTGAGCAATCGTATAATGTTATTACTTTTGGAGCCAATGTACCAAACCCAGTATTACCGTATGCAGATCAAATAGTCACATGTCCCAATGATGGAAAATTACTGCCTAATATATTCTTATGTGGAGCGAATGATTCAAGATTCATCCAGACGTATATTACAGATGCTACATCTATGATATGGGAAAAATTGAATGAAACTAGTTGTGCTTCTGTTGCAAATCAAGATTGTGCTAATGAAGATGGAACTTGTGTCTGGAATCAAGTAGCTACAGGGTCAGATTATTTTGTTGATGCGTCAGGACAATATCGATTAACATTAAATTATCAAGGGGGGTGTTTTAACCAATTTTATTTTAACGTATATACAAACTTATTAGTACCTACTGTTACGTCAAGAGACATCATTTGTACTACTCTTGGAGAAATTGTTGTTAATGATGTCCCAAGCGGTTACGAGTACAGTATCGATGGGGTCAACTATCAAGCTAGTAATATTTTTTCAATTACTTCGCCAGGTTTTTATACTGTTTATATCAGACAAGTCGGGGTATCACCTAATCCATGTATTTTTACCGTTCCTGATGTTCAAATTAGAGAAAGAAATTTTACCGTTTCAACAATTATCACACAACCATATTGTAATGGAGAATTAGGTAGCGTTCATATTGCTGCCAATGATGCAGATCCGCAATATTTCTTTTCAATTTATCTTGGCGCAACGCTAATTAATAGTGTTGGACCTATTGTGGCAAGTGATTATACATTTAGTAATTTAAATCCCGGAATCTATACAATAAATGTTTCAACTGAAGATGGTTGTGCTTTTACAGAAGCTATTGAAATTATCAACCCCCCATTATTAACAGCTACTGCCGCAATTACGCAACCTTTAACCTGTATCGATGGTGAGATTACGGTTTATCCGGCTGGTGGAACACCACCATATTTCTATTTTGTGAATAGTACGACGAATTTTCAAACAACACCAATCATAAATGTTACCTCAGCTGGAATTTATAATATAACAGTTATGGATTCTAATAATTGTTCAGCGGTTGCAACTATAAATGTAGATGCTATCCCTGCTCCTGATTTTAATATTACAAGAACAGATATTTTATGTTCAGATGCAGGAGATGTAGGAACGATAAATATCAATGTAACAAATGCTAACGGAAATACTCTAGAATACAGTATTGATGGAGGAGTTACATTCTTTAGCTCTCCAATTTTCACAGGACTTGCAGCAGGTGATTATGACGTAGCAGTACAATACACCTTTGGAACAGATGTATGTGTTACGACTCCACAAACTGTGACTATTATAGCCCTTGCTGCGGTGAATGGCACAGTAACTTTAACCACAAATTATAGCTGTACAAGCACTGGAGTTATTACAGTTTCAGGAGTAACAGGAGGAACACCACCATATTTGTATAGTATAGATGGAATTACTTTTCAGTCAGGAAATACATTCACTGGGTTAACAGCAGGAACATATACTATTACTATAAATGATACTAATAACTGCATATTCAATGCTGCATCAATTACAGTAGATCCACTGGATCCACCAACAGATTTAACTTTTATTAATACACCTTTAAGTTGTCCAACTTTAACTTCTGATGTAACCATCTCAGGAATAACAGGAGGTTCAGTCCCCTTAGAATACCAAATTATTGCTCCGTTAGCATCTGCTACAGCATATCAAACATCAAATATTTTTGCAAATCTAGCTCCAGGAACTTATACTTTTCAGGTTAGAGGTGCCAACGATTGCACCTATAGTGAGTCTTATACTATTCCCCCAATACCACCATTAACCGTGAGTACAGTTTTAAACAAAGGTTTGGATTGTACAGCTTCACCAGATGCCATAATTATTGGGACAATTTCAGGAGGAACAGCACCATATCTGTACGCTGTTTCCATAAATGGAGGGGGGTTCTCTTCTTTAGGAACAACAGAATCAACATTTGTTTATTCAACCCCTACTGTTGGGGCATATCAATTTCAAATTACTAATGGAAATGGCTGTGTTTCTGAATCAGGAGTACAAATTGTGAATGCTATTTCGTTACCTGAAATGATATCAGTAGCTCAAACCATACCTATTTTATGTAATGGAGATTCAAATGCGGCTATAGATATTACAATTAATGCATCGGTTGGTACAGCAGCGTTTGTAATTAATGTATACAATAACACAACTGGAGTTGATTATGGAACTCAAACTAGTGGTTTATCGGCTGGTAATTATACAATTACATTAACTGATTCTAAATCTTGTACAGATGCAGAAACCATTATAATATCAGAACCTGATCCAATTGTAGCAGCATCTCATGCCGTAGATATAACCTGTAGTCTAGCTGGTGTTTCAAAAGGGTCGGTTATTATTGATGGTGTAACTGGAGGAACTGCTCCTTATAATTATTTTGTAACTAGTACCAACGGTTATTCGGCGTCTGAACTTAATGTGAGTGGTACCGTCTCAACAACGTTTGATGTTGTTGATTTCGGGTTGTATCAAATTTTGGTTGTTGATACTAATGGGTGTTCAATTTTGATTCAAGATGTGCTAGTTGCATCGCCACCAAATGATTTGGATATTTCAATAACCTCAACAGTAAATTGTTCTTTAGGAGGAGAAGCTTTAGTTAGTATTGGTACAACTTTAGTTAGTGCTGGACCTTTCTTCTTTGATATATATCAAGGATCTATTCCACTTCCGCCACCAGGAGGAACATGGGTTCCTGAAGATTTGCCAGGAAGTCAATCGGCTACTTTTACTAGTTTAATACCTGGAGTCACCTATACATTTATAGTTTATGATGCATCAACAGGATGCAGTTATTATGAATCGGCAACATCACCAATTCCAACTAATTCAACTTTAATTGCTGATGCTGTTATTTCAAATAATATTACATGTGTTGGTAGTGCAGATGGTAACGTTTCATTCACTATAAATAGTATTTATGGCTTAGCAACTGATGTGAATTATGAAATATTTGAGTCCTTATCTATTACAACAACCGGAATAACTGGATCTGGAACAGTTCCGGCAGGAGGTGCCTTACCAATAACCAATTTAGGGCCATTGCCTTATGGAACTTATTTTGTATTAATTACAGAAACTACAGGGGCTAATACTGGATGTGGTGTAGTAACAGTGTCTTTTAATATTACAGAATCGGCTATTGATTTAGGGATATCTGCGACTGTTGATAAAAACTCAAACTGTAATCCAAATTCAGGAATGATTAGTGCAATAGCAACAAATGGTACTTCTCCATATTTATATCAATTAACAACATCTGCTATTCCGCCATTGACAACTAACCTTCTTTGGGCTTCTGCGAGCGTTTTTTATGCAGATGCAAATAGTTTCTATGTCCATGTAAAAGATGCTTATGGATGTATAAAATCAACGCCTGTTATTGTATTACCTTCTGATCCAGAACCAATAATCTCTGCTGTAATAAATAATCAATGTACCGTTGTTGATGGAGCATTTGAAATTGATGTTACATTAGTTTCAACAGGAATTGCTCCTTATGCTTATCGTATTGATGGTGGAACTTTTCAAACATTGACAGCCCCTTTTGCTATATCAAATTTGGTATCTGGAACTCATACTATTGAGATCCAAGATGCTAATGGTTGTGGTAATTTAGTATCAGTGGATGTTTTTGCTCCATTAAATTTAATTCCAGATGTAACAATTATTCCGTCTTGTATTAATGATGATGGCCAGATTAGCATAACAGGCTCTGGAGGAAGTGGTTCTTATAGTTATTCGATAAGTCCAAATCCTACATCAATTACCTTGGCAGGCAATGTGTTCTCTGGTGTGCCATCGGGAGCATATATTGTTACTATAACAGATATAACAACATTATGTTCTGAAGATGTTGGGATTGTTGTCCCAGAAGCGATATTGCCTTCTTTTACAACGTCACCTGCAGCAGTAACCTGTTTTGGGGATAATACAGGTTCATTTGAATTGAATGTCAATGGATATTCAGGACCATATAATTATGAAGTATTTGATAGCATAAATACATCTGTTTTTGGTGTTGTGAGTGCCAATACATCAATAAACCCAATAATTATCACTGGATTATTTGCTGGCTCTTATACCGTTGAAATCACCGAGACGGCTAGTCCGTTTTGTTCAAACACTTCAGGTGTTATAATTTCATCTCCAACAGATGCTTTAACAGTGGTTGCTAATGAAACATCTAATGTAACTTGTGATGACGACAGTGGTACCATAACAGCTATTGCCAGTGGAGGATGGGGAACTTATGAATATGAGTTAACAGGAACAGCAACAGTTTCTTTCTCATCAAACGGAACATTTACTAATTTATCTGCTGGTACTTATACCGTGAATGTGAGAGATGCTGGGGGATGTATAACCTCAGATAATATAACATTTACTATCCCATCACCAATTGGTACTACGGTAAACACAAGTACTACTTTGCTGTCATGTTTTGGAGACACTAATGCAGTCATAACTGCTAATGCAACATCTGGTGGGGCAGGCACAGGTTATTCTTATACATTGAATATGCTTTCGCCTACTGTAAGTTCGTCAGGACCGCAATCATCAAATGTGTTTACCGATTTAGGAGCTGGAACATATAATATGGTTGTAAAAGATGGTTATAATTGTGAATTTATTTCTGGAGATATTATTATAACTGAACCAATCCAAGTACAAGCTACTTTGGGAGCAAGTACAGCACCTACTTGTACAACAGATGCAACACTTAATTTAAGCGCAACAGGAGGAACAGGAACATATACTTATAGTGATGATGCTACCTTTACTACAGTTTTAGGAACTTTTGCTACATCAGTAACATTTTTAGCTACACCTGGAACTTATCAGTATTATGTTCGAGATGCCAATGGTTGTTCAGATAATGTATCAAATGAAATAACAATTGATACATTACCTGCATTGGAAGTTAATTTAGAAGCTACAGATGTTTTTATTAATTGTGTTGGTGATAATACCGGTAGAATTGTAGCAACCGCGCAAGGCGGTTTAGGGAGTTATGCATATACTTTACAAGATGGATCTGGCAATGATATTTTACCAGCACCAACACAAGATAGTCCAGGCGTTTTTGCAAGCCTTCTTGCTGGAACATATCAGGTAAGAGTAGAAAGTGGAGATTGTTTGTCAACGTCTGTAATAATTAATATTACCGAACCGTCCTCTCCTCTCGTGGCTAATTACACCTTAACCGTCGTAACATGTAGCGGTAGTAATGACGCGATATTGGAAATTACTGCATCAGGGGGAACAGGGACTCTTAAATATGCCATTTCACCGCAATTGAATCAATTTTTTGATTCACCAATTTTTGAAGATTTAGCACCAGGGGCATATCAAGCAATAGCACAGGATGAATTTGGTTGCTTTGTGATTATTGATTTAACGATAAATGATCCTATTCCAGTAGTACTCAATATTGCTGGCGGATCGATTTTACCTGAAGTTTGTCAAGGCGATATGGATGGTGAATTTAGTGTTAGTATTTCAGGAGGTAATATGCCTTACAGTGTGAGTTTAGATGAAATAAATGGAACTTATTCAACCGGGTTATTAACGCAAACAGAATTCGGTTTTACAGGGTTGGCAGGTGGAGATCATGTTGTTTATGTACGTGATGCTCTAGGATGTGAGTCTGAATGGAATATCACTTTCCCTGAATCCGTATTAATTGATCCAATGGTTGCGGTTGAATTTGGTTGTGTAAATAATTTATCATTCAATACCGTAACTAATACTGTAACTGTGACTGTGGATGATAACATCTCTGATCTTTCAGATTTAGACTACTCCTTAGATGGTGCTCCATATCAAACTAGTAATGTATTTGTTGATGTGCCAACAGGAGCAAGCCATTTTATAGATGTAAGACATACCAATGGATGCACTCAAAGAACAGAATTTTTTGATATTCCAAGTTTTGACCCACTAACACTGGCCTTAGAAGAGGGCGAGATTAATCAAATTACAGCAATTTCAGATGGCGGCTCTGCTCCTTATGAATACATATTAAATGGAGAATCACTCGGAAATACAAATACATTTATCATTTATGAAACAGGAACCTATACAGTTACAGTAACCGATACTAATGGTTGTATGGCTACTGCTTCAATATTTATGGAGTTTATTGATGTCTGTATTAGCAATTATTTCACACCAAATGGCGATGGTGTTTTAGATGAATGGGGTCCAGGGTGTACCAATCAATATCCAAATCTTATGTTCGATATTTTTGATAGATATGGTCGTGCTATTGCTACACTTAGACAAGGCGAAAAATGGAATGGTAAATATAAAGGCAATGAGCTTCCTACTGGTGATTACTGGTATGTTGTAAAATTAAACGATGCAAATGATAATCGTCACTTCGTTGGTCATTTTACATTATACCGATAAAAAAACAGGATGGTATGCTACCTAACACTAAAACTTAACAAATGCAAAAATTAATTATATATTCACTTCTCTTTACCGCGACTTACAGTTATAGTCAAGAGTTGAATTTGCCCGTATTTACACAATACTTGGCAGATAATAACTTTGTAGTTTCCCCAACATTTGCAGGTATTGGCGATAATTTAAAACTAAGGGCTAATGGGTTGACACAATGGGTTGGAATCAAGGGTGCACCAGATAATCAATCGTTTTATGGAGATATTAGAATAGGTGAACGTTCAGGCCTTGGAATTTCATTTTATAATGATCGAAACGGAAACACTATTCAAACCGGTGCGAAATTTTCATTTGCACATCACCTTATTTTGGATTTTATTACTGAGCAATATTTATCGCTTGGGATTTCTTATAACATCAATAATTTTAAAATTGACACTAATAATTTTAATACGACCTTTGAAAACCCAACAATTGATCCATTTGTTACTGACAATAGAAGTACTTCTAATAACAACTTTGACATTGGCGCACTTTATCGATTTAGAGCCTTCTTTTTAAGTTTGAACCTAAATAATATCCTAAAGAAAGAAATTGATGGAAATATAAGAGTATTAGAGCCTAATCTACTATTAAATTATCAAGTATATGCTGGATATACATTTGGTCAAACCAAAGAAGATAGTATTGAATTTGAGCCATCAATTTATTATCAATTATTTAATAGCGATAAGCGGGCAAGTACAGATATAAACTTTAAGCTTCGAAAGTATGGAAGAGACGACAATTACTTTTGGGCAGGAATATCATATCGTTTTCTCAACGATCAATTTTTGAAACCACTTAATATAGGTCCAATGGTAGGTTTTAAACAGTCCGTTTTCTATTTCGGATATGCCTATCAATTTACAACCAATAAATTCTCAGCATATAATTCTGGTACGCATGCAGTTACTGTTGGTTTCGACTTTTTGCGAGGCATTAGTAATTGTGCATGTACTAAAAGCCGTGCTCGTCTTTAATGGTAATATGCTAATTGTATATAACATCAGAAGGCTCGTGAAAAACAAATCTTACAGACTAATTTGGAAATAAAATTCTCATCATAAGGGTTACCAAGTTTTCTATTGGAAAACCACAGTCATTTCTGTAAAAATTATTTTATAAAATGTTAGATTTCATTTTGTTATAACGGAATAAGTAACAATGTTAGTCCTCATCAATAAGCGAACCTTTGAAGGTAAAGGAGGTGTCTAAAAATAAGTATGTAACCCATGAATAAACAAGATTTAAGTTTTTTTATAGTTAAAGCTTATATTTTCATAAGAACTGTTGATAACTTCTAAGTAAGGATTTATACAAAAAAGCTACTTTTGTTATGTTATAAATAAGAAAAGAATTATGTCTGAAACGATAGAAAAAGTAAAATGTTTAATTATAGGATCTGGACCTGCAGGATATACTGCGGCTATTTATGCTGCCAGAGCTAATATGTCACCAGTATTATACCAAGGGACACAACCAGGAGGGCAATTAACAACAACTAATGAAGTTGAGAATTTCCCAGGATATCCAGAGGGTATTACTGGTCCTGAAATGATGATTGAGTTACAAAATCAAGCCATAAGATTTGAAACAGATGTTCGTGATGGATGGGCAACTAAAGTTGACTTTTCTGGAGATGTACATAAAGTATGGATTAATGGAACTAAAGAAATACATTGTGATACAGTAATAATTTCAACTGGAGCATCGGCTAAGTATTTAGGACTTGAATCTGAACAAAAATATTTGAAGTTAGGTGGCGGTGTTTCTGCTTGTGCTGTTTGTGATGGGTTTTTCTATAGAAATCAAGAAGTTGTCATTGTTGGTGCTGGAGATTCTGCATGTGAGGAAGCTCATTACTTATCTAAACTTTGTAAAAAGGTTACTATGTTAGTGAGGCGTGATGAATTTAGAGCGTCTAAAATCATGGCATCAAGAGTTAAAAATACTAAAAACATTGAAATCATGTTCAACACTAATACTGATGAGGTGTTAGGAGACGGTCAAGTAGTAACAGGGGTACGTGCTAAAAACAATGTAACTGGAGCTCTTACAGAAATTCCTTCAACCGGATTTTTTGTAGCCATCGGACATAAGCCAAATACGGATATTTTTAAGGATTATATCGATTTGGATGAAACTGGATATATCATCAATGTGCCTGGAACAGCTAAAACCAATGTTGAAGGCGTGTTTGTAAGTGGAGACGCTGCAGATCATGTGTATAGACAAGCGGTAACTGCTGCTGGAACAGGATGTATGGCTGCCTTAGATGCTGAACGATATTTAGCAGCTAAAGAAGTGACAATAGAAGCTTAATATTTGCATTATATATATATAAAGCCGAAGCAATTGCTTCGGCTTTTTTATTGATGTTACTACAAAAAAACCATCCCAAAGTAATGAATTACTGTTGAGATGGTTAAACATGATTGGTTAAAATGCTCTTTTTAAAAGAACATAATATTGTACAAATCCTGTAGGTTGGTAATACAGGATTTGTTAGGTTGATTTATTGTTTTCTCACGCTTCCTGAAACACCGTCTTTTTTACTCACCCTTTCTGGATTACCATGGTATTTAATACCACCACCACTTGAAGCTTTCGCATATAATTCTTCGGAAGTATTTACAGTTACATCGGCGCCACTTGTTGCTCTTGCATTACATATTTTTGCTTTTAGGTTTCCTGCTTTAATGTCACTACCGCTAGTAGCTTCTGCATATAATTTATTTGTTTTTCCAGAAATGCGTAAGTCGCTACCACTTGTAGATTTACAGTCAATAACATTTGCGTCAACGTTAAGTTCCATATCACTTCCGCTGGTTGTTTTAAGTTCTAAATGCTCAGCAATAATTGTATTAGTTGAATAGACATCACTTCCGCTTGTTGAAGTTATCTTTTCAATATTTTTAATATTTACCATAACTTTTCTAGAAGCTGCATAGCTAATGTTCTCATCAGCATAGATACGTAATACGTTATTTTCAACTTTGGTCATAATGATGTCATGTAGGTTTTCATCGGCTTGAACCGATAAACTAACCTCATCACTTTGTGTTAAATAGACGTCCAATCCTCTACTAACTTTTATTTCGGTAAAGTCGTCGCTGATGTTACGTTCTACAGTTTGTACATTCCCGTTGCCTTTAACCCCAAAACTAAAGTTTGAATTAAATTGACAGGACATTAATGTTAGGCTTATAATAAAGCCAACGATGATTTTCATGAGTGTTGCCATAATAGTGTGATTTTTTTGATTGATTTTTAATAAAAGTATTTATAATACTTATGTTTTTATAATTTTAGCGCCTGAACTGTAATAGTTTTGGGCTCAATTGTTAATTGTTTTTTGATTTAATACTAATACCACTAGAGTCTATAGTTGCTTTTACGTTCTCATCTTGGTATTTAAGGCTATCATTATCTAATTTTAAAGAAGCTTTGTCGTTTTTCAAATCAATGTTTAAATCGCTGTTGTTATTATGACCACAGTCTAAACAAATGACATCATCCTTAATAACTTTTAAATATTGATTTTCATCACCATTGTCAATAATATCTCTATAATGACCATAATTACGATGGAAGGAATAAGTGTTTCCATCAGTATTAACAATACTTCCTTCAGGTAAATATATAATGACCTCAACTTCTTGATCTCTAAATTTGTTTTCAGCATCGGTTAAAAAATAACCATCAAGTAATAATTCGTTCGAGTTGTAATCAAAAGTATATTCAATGTTTTGAGCACGTTCTTTTGCGTTTTGATAATTGCTCCCTCTAGCATTTTTTTCTATGCTTATTGTCGCTAATGAATCTATAGTCGATCTGAAAATTAGTCTAACATTAGATGAATAAATTTTCTTTTCGTCATTTTCGTTATAAACAACGTCAAAATCGTAGTCTCTATAAATTCCTTTAGAATAAATATCATTACTAGCCATTTTTACATATATAGTATCATTGGCGGTTATATTTAGTTCAGATTTAGTGATCACATTAGCATCTCTTGAAAATTCGCTAACTTCATTAAGAGCAAAGGCAGAGAGCGTAATGATTGCTGCTAACCAAACTCCAAGAAGTGTGAAATTTGCCAGTTTCCCTAGTGATTTTAAATTTCCAACTAATATTTTTAATCCTAAAATAAAAATATAGAAGAAAGGAATTCCAACAGCAAATAAAACTAAAACTGAAACTAACCAAATAGGAAGATCGGTTGAACTAACAACATCTGCCATATCAATTCCTGGAAAATGAAAAATATCGGCAACTCCTAATGATAATAATCCAACGATTAATCCAATTAAAGTAGCTGCTCCAGTGATCATTAAAATTATTCCAAAAAACTTTGCAAATATGGTAAAGCAAAACATAATAACACTTCCTAAAGCATCAAAAAATGAGCGTGAAGTAGACTGTACTTTGTTCCCCACTTTTTCGTAATCTTTATTCTTTACACGATCAGCGACATCTTCTAGGCTGTCCTTAACACTACTAAACCCTTCTTTTACTTTTTGTTCTATATTAGTAATGTTAACAGGCTTTCCCGACATGGCCAATTTCTCGGCAGTTGTTTCAGCTGATGGCATTAATACCCATAGTAAGATATAAACAAATATACCTGTACCTCCTACTAATACTAATATGACCCAAGCTAGACGAATCCATAGTGTATCTATGTCGAAATAATGAGCTAATCCAGCAGAAACCCCGCCAATATATGCGTTTTCTGTGTCTCTATATAATTTTCTAGATGAAGATGATTTACGTTCCTGAGTTTTAGGCTCGTCATCAAATATTTCTTCATCTATTAAATAATCTTCAGGTTGTCCCATTACTGTAATAACTTCCTCGACTTCTTTAGCCGAAATAACCTGTTTTTCGTCTTGAATTCTTTCAGTAAAAAGCTCAGCAATACGAGCTTCAATATCTGAAATAATTTCTGAACGCCCTTGGGAATCAGTGAATGAACGTTTAATAGCCTCAAGGTAGCGTTGTAATTTTGAGTATGCATCTTCATCTATGTGAAAAAATATACCTGCTAAATTTATGTTGACTGTTTTATTCATTTTTTTGTTGTTTTTTGTCTAGTTACTAAGTTAACGGCATTTTTTAGTTCTCCCCAAGTACTGTTCAATTCGTTTAAAAATAGTTTCCCTGTTTCAGTTAAGCCGTAATATTTTCTTGGTGGGCCAGAAGTAGATTCTTCCCATCGATAATTCAGCAGACCTGCGTTTTTTAGTCGTGTAAGCAACGGATAAATAGTGCCTTCAACAACTAGCATTTTTGCATCTTTTAAGGTGCCTAGAATTTCAGCAACATATGCGTCGTCATCTTTTAGGACCGACAAGATGCAATATTCTAAAACGCCCTTACGCATTTGAGCTTTTGTGTTTTCTATTTTCATGTGTAATAAATTATTTATATTCTAACCATCGTATGGAATCGTAATAATGTCAAAGGATGTAGAATTTAAGTTCATAATAACTGATCGTTTTTTGATTGATGATTGATGATTGATTGATTGATGATTTTACTTTAAAAAATTGATCGTGATTGGATATTTATATGGTTCTCCTTTATTAGCTTTACCTGTGGCAATGATTATAAAAACAATTTCTAAAACAAAGGCGGCCATTACTAGTAATCCTGCCAGAATTGATACAATTATAAAATTGAAATTATCATGCCGTGAAAGGTGAAAATCGAAATCGTAAGTATGCCAGAATTCTGGGAAACTTACACTGTTTAAAATGCCAAATAAAAATAGAGGAATAGTTAAACAGCCAATAATAATTGTATAGATTAAAATACTTAATTGAAAATTGATAGCTTGTTTGCCATGGTTGTCTATAAAATCAGATTTATCTTTATTAATGGTCCAAAATATTAATGGCATTATTAAATTTCCTAGTGGAAATATAAATTTCGAAAGTGCTGATAAATGAATTATAGCGGCTAAATTTTTATGGTGTTTTGTTAACATGATAGATTTATATAGTATTTTCTTATGCAAATATATGGTTAAAAGAAGGTATTATGCAAAACATAGTACTATAATTAACATAACTTTAACACTTTCTTATGTTGGATATTTTATTTATTTTAGTAAAAACTTATAAAAATTATGAAGCTAAGTCCCAGTAAACTCAATATGTTCTTAATGTTTAAGTTACCATCGGCTTATATATGTGGTGTACGTGCAAAATATATTGATTCCACCAAGTGTATGGTCACTGTTAAGTACAAATGGATTAATCAAAATCCATTTAAATCGATGTTTTGGGCAGTTCAAGGTATGGCTGCAGAGTTAACCACAGGGGCTCTGGTCATGATGAAAATACGAGAAAGTGGGGAGAAAATCTCAATGTTAGTTGCAACTAATAATGCAAGCTTCACTAAAAAGGCAACTGGTAGAATTACATTTGTATGTAATGAGGGCCACATTATTGATCAAACTATTTCTAAAGCGATTACTACTGGAGAAGGGCAATCAATTGTATTGCATGCTATAGGAACTAATACAGAGGGCATTGAAGTTTCTAATTTCAATTTTGAGTGGAGCTTAAAGTTGAAAAACTCTTAGCCATATCTATTAGTGAAATTTGTTGACTTTAAAACCCAAATTATTGATTTGAATCATTGAAACTTTCAATATTACTGTAACAAAATGGAATACTGGTCAACCTATAACTGAATCAACAAAAACTAAAATTATGACAGCACACGAAATTGATTATAAAATTTATGGAGAAGAAATGCAATTTGTAGAAATTGAATTGGATCCACAAGAAGGGGTTGTTGCCGAGGCAGGAAGTTTTATGATGATGGACGATGGAATAAAGATGGAAACCATTTTTGGAGATGGCTCAAAGAAAAACGAAGGGTTCTTAGGCTCAATTTTGGGAGCAGGAAAGCGTATTTTAACTGGAGAGAGTTTATTCATGACTGCTTTCTATAGTACACTTTCAGGTAAACGAAAAGTATCATTTGCCTCACCATACCCAGGTAAAATTGTTCCTATAGATTTAACCGAATTCGATGGTAAATTTGTATGTCAAAAGGATGCTTTTTTATGTGCCGCGAAAGGAGTTAGTATTGGAATTGAATTTAGTAAGCGTTTAGGTAGAGGCCTGTTTGGTGGAGAAGGGTTTATTATGCAAAAATTGGAAGGTGACGGTATGGCCTTTGTTCATGCAGGAGGAACCATGGCAAAAAGAGTATTACAACGTGGTGAAACTTTGAAAGTCGATACTGGATGTATTGTAGGTTTTACTCAAAGTATTGACTATGATATCGAGTTTGTTGGTGGAATAAAGAATACTATTTTTGGAGGTGAAGGCTTATTTTTTGCAAAATTACAAGGACCAGGAACAGTTTACATACAATCCTTGCCGTTTAGCCGATTAGCAAATCGTGTATTGGCAAGTGCTCCCAGAGGAGGTGGGAAAGATAAAGGAGAAGGAAGCTTGTTGGGGGGGCTAGGAGATTTGTTAGATGGTGACAATAGATTTTAACTTTTTAGAGCCTATTTTATATTGTGATTTTGTTGGCTTTTAGTGTTAAAGTTTTACTTAAACTTAAAACGAATCACTTTTTTCCTTAAATTTAAACATATCAAACTAAAACAAAATAGCCTATAGATAATTTCTACTTTTAAATTTTAACTAACAAAAACTAAGGAATATTTATGGCAAGAGCAATGTTTGAGTACACGAAAACTGTACTTAAAAAAGTAAGTTTTGATGTGTCTTTATTTTGTAAGGAGTTGGAAAAAGCACTCCAACGATTATTACCTTATGAAATTGAAGAGTTAAAGATTTTTATTAACTCTCTAGTTCAGCAAAATCCGGAATTAGACAAATGTTTAATATATTTGGAAAAATAAAATAAAGAGCGACCACTGGTCGCTCTTTTTATTTCGTTATAGGACTAATAATTTGTACATTCTGAAACGCAATTGCACCTCTAATTATTCCGGAAATCACATTTTGCAAGGCTTCTATAATTTGCATTTTAAGCTCGCTCTTGTGATATATTATACTCACTTCCCTAGCAGGGGATGGTTCATTGAAGTAATGTAAATTTTTCTTTTCACTATCTTTAATATCCAGTGTATGCAAATATGGAAGTAGCGTCATTCCTAAGCCTTCATTTGATAATTTTACCAACATTTCAATACTCCCGCTATCCAATTGAAATTTATCCTCATCGTGTTTTTTGAATGATTTGCAGAGGTTTATTACGCCATCTCTAAAACAATGGCCATCTTCAAGTAATAGCATGTCCTCAATTTCTAAATCATCAACTGTAATCGATTTTTTTTCGGTTAATCTATGGTTGTCAGGAACATAACCTACAAAAGGTTCATAATATAAAGCCCGCTCTTTAATATTTTCATTTTCTAGAGGTGTAGCCGCTATTGCAGCATCTAGATGCCCATCGTTAATTCTTGAAATAATTTCTTCCGTAGTCAATTCTTCAATTTTCAATTTTACCTTGGGATATTTTTTAATGAATGACTTTAAAAACATCGGTAGTAATGTAGGCATGACTGTTGGGATAATACCTAGTTTAAATTCACCTCCAATAAAGCCTTTTTGTTGGTCTACAATATCCTTTATTCTATCAGCTTCATTTACAATGTTTCGTGCTTGATGTACAATTTTTTTACCTACTTCTGTTAGTTCAATAGGCTTTTTACTTCTGTCAAATATTAAAATATTGAGTTGGTCTTCCAATTTTTGAATCTGCATGCTTAATGTTGGCTGAGTAACGAAACATTTTTCAGCTGCTTTTGTGAAATTTTGCTGCTCGGCAACGGCCAAGACATAGTATAATTGAGTAATTGTCATGTTTATTGATTTAGGCTATAAAGATATAAAAACTATCAATAAAATTTATAGAAACACCCCTTTATTATAGATTAAATTTGTAGTGAATATTTAAAATAAACATAATATGACATATAATAGTTTAGGTTTAGACATTTTTAAAACCAAAGATTTAACCAATGATTTAAACGACTTATTAGCTAATTTTCAAATATATTATCAAAATTTGAGGGGAATTCATTGGAATATAAAAGGCAAACGCTTTTTTGATTTGCATGTGAAGTTTGAAGAGTTATATACTGAAGCAAATATAAATGTTGATGATATTGCAGAAAGAATTTTAACACTCGGGGAAACACCATTCCATACTTTTGAAGATTATATTTCTAGAGCAAAAGTTCCAGTTGGAAAAAATATTTCACAAGATGAAAAGGCGATGCGATTAATTGTTGATTCTTTAACAGTATTGCTTAAAATAGAAAGGTCATTATTAGAAAAGTCTGATGATGCTAACGATGAAGGCACCAATGCGATGATGAGTGATTTTATTACTGCTCAGGAAAAAACAATTTGGATGATGAAGGCTTGGTTTAATGAAAGCATTTAATTAAGCGAATGTATAATCGTCATTGTTACAACTTTAATTTAATAAGTGAATGCAATGACGATTATATTAATTTTAAATTGTGGGTTAAAATCTAATCTTTAGATTGATGTCTTCAGATTTGATTTCAAATTTAGATTCTCCAAATTGTGGTGGACCAAAACTCATTATATTATTTGATGTGGCGAAATTTTCTTTTGGCATGCCATTAAGTTCAAAATCCATTCGATTATTCTCATTTTCGTCGTGTAAAACTAAAATGGCATATTCGCCAGGCTCAATATTTTTGAAAATGGCGCTTACTTTTCCATCTTTAATTTTAGTTTCTACATTTTGAACGCCAGGCCCTTTCATAAATGTTTCGGTGGTATGTAATGAAATGACAACTTTGCCCTTGTTATTCAAAACATTGTCAATACTTACAGTAATAGTTTGACCATTGTTGTCTTGAGCATTTGCGAAGGTTGTACAAAGTACAAATACAATTAATTTAATTAGTGTTTTCATATTATTCGTTTTATTTTTTTTGATTAACACTGTAAAAGTCTATATAAGTCAGTTTATTATATAATTTTAAAAACCGAACTGTAATTTTTTAATGACGAAATGTTATTTTGTTGATTGGAAGTTTGAAGTTGGAAGACACGAAGAAGGGAATATACTTTTTTACAATAAACCTCTTGCTTTTATTTCCAGGTATTTATTGATGGTGTCAATAGTTAAGTTTTCCGGAGTAGTTAAAATTGAATAGATTCCATATTTTTTTAATTCGCTTACTATTAACCGTTTTTCATAAGCAAATTTTTCTGCAATCACTTTATCATAAGCTTGTTGTATAGTTTGTGCTGGTTCGGTGATTAAGCTATTGAGTTCTGTGTTTTTAAAGAAAACAACAACCAATAAATGATTTTTAGCAATACCTTTTAAAAATGGTAACTGTCTGTGTAGTCCATCCAATGTTTCAAAATTTGTATATAATAAAACTAAACTCCGTTGCGTAATGTTACGTTTCACATCGGCATATAGCCTCCCAAAATCACTTTCAAAATAGTCGGTATTAACATTGTAAAGGCTCTCTAGAATTAAGTTCATTTGGGAGGTTCGTCGCTCTGCTACTACCATGTTTTCTACTTTCTTCGAAAATGTGAAAATTCCAGCTTTATCCTGTTTTTTTAAGGCAACATTGGAAATTACTAAAGAAGCGTTTATGGCATAATCTAAAAGCGTTAAGCCTTCAAAAGGCATTTTCATCATGCGCCCTTTATCAATTACTGAATATACAGGTTGTGATTTTTCATCTTGAAATTGATTGACCATGAGTTGATTTTTCTTGGCTGTAGCTTTCCAGTTTATCGTACGTAAATCATCACCTAGAACATACTCTTTTATTTGTTCAAATTCCATGGTATGTCCTAGTTTTCTGACTTTTTTTATGCCATATTGATTAAGATTGTTACTTATAGCTATTAAGTCATATTTACGCAATTGCATAAAACTGGGGTATGTGGGTATCATAGTGTGATCGTCAAAACTAAATCGCCTAGCAATTAGACCAAAAACAGACCGGGTATATATATTTAACTTACCGAAATGGTATTCGCCACGTTCTGTTGGGCGTAAGTTATATTGTAATTCCGTTTTACTCGATGCTAGGAGCTTACGTTCAATATTGAAATTTCTAATCTGGAATTGTACAGGTATCTCGTCTATAATTTTAATATAAACCATAAATGTATAATAATTGTCAATAGATAGACCAACGGGATTTTGATCACCATTAGAGAATTTTTCAGGCAAATTACGAATCCCTTTAATACCTCGTTTTGCAGAAAAAAGAAGAAAAGTATCTAACATTGTAAATCCTATAAGAACCACAAATAGAAGTTTTACAATGTTAAACCATCTTGGAAACACGAAACTTAGTATAAACAGGACTGTAATGCCTAAGCAAGTATAAAAGAAACGGTTTTGTATATAAAATGGTTTTAATAGTTTCACTAGGGTTATTTATTGGTCTTCAATTTTAATATCTCGTTGAATACTGTTAATTATCTCGGAATTTCTACAGCTTCAATAATTTGTTTAATAATTTGTTTTGTGGTAACACCTTCCATCTCACGCTCTGGAGTTACAATAACACGATGTTGTAATACAGGGATTGCAGCTTGTTTAATGTCTTCAGGAGTTACAAAATCCCGACCATTCATTGCGGCAAAAGCTTTACTCGCTTTTAATATAGCAATGGACGCTCTAGGAGAAGCTCCTAAATATAGAAAGGGGTTGTTTCTGGTGTTTACTATAATATCTGCAATATATTTTACCAAATGTGATTCTATAATAATTTGATTTACTAAACCCTGAAACTTTTCAATTTGAGTTTTACTTAAGTGGGCTGTAATTTGATCTGTTTTTACAGCACCTTGTAATGTTTGTTCACGGTTAATAATTTCTATTTCTTCTTCTAGGTTGGGATAATCGATCTCAATTTTAAAGAGAAAGCGATCTAATTGAGCTTCTGGCAAACGATAAGTTCCTTCTTGTTCTATCGGATTTTGGGTAGCGAGAACAATAAAAGGTAGATCCATTTTATAAGTATGGCCGTCGATTGTTATTTGGCGTTCCTCCATAACTTCAAACAATGCTGCTTGTGTTTTTGCTGGAGCACGATTTATTTCATCTATGAGAATCATATTAGAAAAAACAGGGCCTTTTTTAAAATCGAATTTTGAACTTTTCATATCAAAAACTGAGGTTCCTAATATATCACTCGGCATTAAATCTGGTGTGAACTGAATACGACTAAACCCAAGCTCTAAAGATTTCGCTAACAGTTTGGCGGATATTGTTTTAGCAACACCCGGAACACCTTCAATAAGTGAATGTCCATTTGCAAGTATAGAAGCAATAAGCATGTCAATCATACTTTTCTGCCCAACAATAACCTTACTTATTTCATTTCGAATAAGCATAATACCATCCTGTAATTCGCTTAAATCAATGCGATTTTTGAAGTTTATGTCATGCGCTGGGCTATCAATGTTCTCAAAGGGAACATTGTCGCTAGATTGAGATTCAACATTAGATTCTAAATTATCGTTTTGAGTATTGTCTAAATTCTCCATAGTTTATTTCGTGTAAAAATCTTCTATTAATTTATTTAAGCCTAATAAATCATCTTCTGTACAGCTTTGTTTGGCTTTTAAATGTACAATACGGTTGATTAACTTTTTAAGGCTTCCAAGGTCCTGTCCAGATTTTAAAGATAAGATCTTTATGAATTTTTCATCCAAAAGTTGTGTATCTAGAAGATAGGCACGCCTGATATGCTCCAAGAAAAAGGTGATTTTTTTGTCTATTATGGTATTGTGATCTTTTGTTTCAAAGTACAAATTACCAATGGTTTTAGTAAAGGCAATTGTTGTATTTTGTTGTGGATTAATAACTTTTACAATCCGTTGTTTTCGTTTTGCATTAAATATAATAAATATAGTTAATGTTATTAATGCTAAATACCAAGCCCATTTTAAGGCAGGTTGACTCAATATAAACCGCAAGGGCGTCGTTCCAAGTTCGTTTCTTTTTTTATTTCTAGAATCAAAAAAAATAGTTTCATCAGGTAAATAAGAAAGTATTGCAGCGGCATATTTTTTATTATTCTTTTTTAAAAGCGCATAATTTGTAAATACAATTGGTTGTAGATGTAGATAGATACTACCATCTCCATAATCCACTTTAATAAAATTGATATTGGGAATGCTATCAAATTTTTGATATCCCAAAACCGTGGTATTGGTAGAATCAAGTTCAGAAAAATAAATATTACTCAGCCCTTTTTCAATACTTATAGAATCATTTTTGAAGTTTTTATTTGCCAGATTAAAATATGCCTTCCCTTTAAAGTTATAATCATTCTCAGTTTCAATAAATAGAGAGTCCTTAAATTTTTGAGGTATATAATTTGATGAAATAAAAATAGAATTACCATAGGAAGCAAAATCTAAAAGTTCCTGAGCGGAAACTTCATCCATATCGGCATAGTCATCAATATACATGTAAGTTCCCTTGATGTCATAAATGGAATCCTCCCAATTGTATGAGTCAATAAAGTACTCATAAGGACTTACCGCGATATCTTGAATTTTACTTTGTGGAAATAAAGATTCTAGTTCGTTATATAAAACATAAGTACCATATGGTATTTTGTGTTGTTCATTAAACGAGCTAGTCCAGTTTATAGGTTTGGGGGTAGAAAACTCTATTGCAATTGTACCAATAAAGAGTAATACCAATAAGCCAATATATATTTTTATAGTTTTGTTCATGCCTTTACCGAATTTAAAAAATTAATAAAGGCTAGTTTAGCTTTGTTGAATTGTTCTTCATTCACATCAAACTCGCCATACCAAATGTAGTTATAGAGGTAAGATGTATATGAAAATTCGTCTTGGATAGTTTCTGATGTAATTTCGCTTTGATAATCACTATTTGTTTTCTCAACATCATATGCAATAATCTCCTGGGCGGCTAATTTTTTTAGCAGCCACAAATAATAGTACCTAATAGCTAGTCTGTAGTTGAATTCAGCTTCAGCTTCAGCAATTAGTGATTCAAAATTGTTGGTATGGATATTTGTTTCTATGTCTGTGACTGGAATTATGCTTTTGTCTGATGATTTTCCAAAGACCCAAGTACCTTCTTTATTAACCACAGCTTTGAAAATGAAATAGATCACTAAAAGAAACAGAATGACACCTGCAATTTTAATGGCAATGTCTGTGGCATTTGCTGCTTGTCCTTTATCTTTTATGTTGAAAAGATCTTTAAAAAAATCGCTTAACCATTGTTTAAATCGTGTCCACCATCCAGAATTTTCTACACTATATTCATAAATAAAATCGGGAGTGCTATATTTGCTTTTTAAATCATTAAAATGCCGTGGTGTTACTCTGGAATTATCTATTTGTAAGCTGTCTTGTATGGTACGGAGTTCCTCGGTATCAGTAACGGTCTCAGCTTGAGAATTAAATGATATGCCAATGCAAAATAGTATAATATGTAGCCATCGAACTTTATTCACCGGATCCAATTTGGTCTATTATACTTCTAGTATTAATACTTTCCTTCTCTTCTTTTAGACTGTAAAAAACAATTCCTTGATTAAGTTGAATAATAGTGTTTAAAATAGTGCCAATTATAAATGATATAAAGAAAACAGCAAGCATAATAATCATCATAGTTGTTCCAAGGTCTTCAGGATTAGGTGCACCCTCATCTATTGTAGTAAATACACTAGCCATTCCAAAAATATAAGGAATAATCGTTATAACATTTTGTAAAATATATGCCATTAAATAAAAGAGCCCTACGCTACCAACTGCTGTCCAAAATTTTGAACTTAGGAGTGTCCATGCATATCCAAAACTCTCCCAAATGCCTTTTTTGTTTTCCATATATTCCATGAGGGTCATATAATAAAATAAAGCAATTGCACCTATTAATACTGGTAATAATAGGATGCCAATAATTGTAATGGTTAAAATGAACATTATAATACCGGCGACCATTACTAATGGGATACCGATAAGTATACTACAAATAAGGAAAATAAAAAGCTTTCCAATTTTAGCTTTATAACTGTCAATTATTGTTTTAGAATTGAAGCTATTGCCATCGTTTTCAACGTATAATTTTAAATATATGGCGGTATAGGCATAAGAAATGATTCCAGAAGCCAGACCAACGGTTAAAAACACAAAAATAAAAAGCAAGAACATTCCAAAATTGTCATTAAAATAGTCGTCCATGGCATTCGGGTTATTTTGTAATAAACCACCAAAAACGACGTCCGTGTAGAATTTGGTGAAAAAATAGCCCAACACCATCAGAATTAGCAGGAAAATCCCGTTGATAATAAAGAATTGTTTAAAAAAATGTTTCCCATTTTGCTTTAAAAATGAGAAAGTATCTTGAAAAAAAGCACTAAAATCTCGTGATTTATATAACTGCATAGGTCTGTTTCATTTTTTTGTGAAGAACAAATGGGTAAATTAAATAGTAATAAGAAATAACACCAAGGGTTAAAATAATAATTCCAACAGATAACCAATTGGGCATTGTATTAGAATATCGCGTGACGAATCCTTCTAAAAATCCTGCGGCAAATGTAAAAGGAAAGGTACTAATCAATATTTTCACACCATCTTTCATACCTATTTTAAACGAGGTCATTCTGGAAAAAGTTTTTGGAAATAAAATACTTGCACCAAGGATTAATCCAGCTGCTCCTTCAATAACAATGGCAAATATTTCCATGGCACCATGAATCCATATGCCTCTAACACTTTCCCAAAACACACCTTTTGCATAAAAAAAATATTGAAAGGATCCTAGCATGATCCCATTTTTTAGGAGGATGTAGCCAGTACCTATACCACCAAATACCCCATAAATAAACGAGAGCAATCCAACATACAAATTGTTTAGTGTAATGCCAATAAAACTACCCCAATTGCTACCACTTTTATAAACAGCGACCGGATCTCCAGCTTCAATATTTTCTAGAGTCATATTTACATAATGATCTCCTAGAATTAGCCGAACAAAGGAATCATCAAATGCAGCTGAGAGAGCACCAATAGCTACAAATGTTCCAAAAAGCAAAAAAGCATAAAGCACATAACGCCTATTGTTATAGACAATTAAAGGGACTTCTGTTTTCCAAAAATGAACAAAACGATTGGTGTCCTCTCGTTTTGTTTTATATATTTTTTGAAAAGCTTTTGCTGCTAAGTTGTTTAAATAAAGAATTGTTTTACTTTTGGGATAGTAAGTTTGAGCGTAAGA
>CAJXVU010000012.1 GCA_913062555.1 uncultured Bacteroidota bacterium | reverse complement strand
AACTGATCTTCTTGTTTTGCCATCCTGCAAAAATAAAAAACCGTTTCATACTAATGAAACGGTTTTTTAAATATTTAAGTTAAATAAGGAAATTTTTGAAATTATCTTATTTAGATTCCGAAACAAGCTCGGAATATAGATTCAAAAGAAAAAAACCCGAGGCAGAACCTCGAGGAATTCTTTTTGATTAGTTCAACATTATTTTTGTACCTCCAAGTCGTCTTTCATTTTCAAAAACACTGATATAATAAGTGCCTTGTTTTAAAGGTGTTTCCGATTTAATATTGGTACATATTTCTAAAACGTCCTTATTATAATTTACTTTTAATTTAGAACTGTATATAAGTGTGGCATCGTTAAATTCTATAAATCCCTTGTTCGCCACAACATTATTATCGGGTCCTATTACTTGGATGTATAAATCTTTTTCTTCCTGTAGCGCTAGCGCGTTTTTGGCAATCACAAAAGCGACTCTTATATTTTTTGAATCTTCAGCCTTATTTAACACGGTTATTTCACCAGTGTCTTTTATACCATAGGCTGCTGCATCAAAAGAGTTAGCCGTAATCAAAGCTCCTTTTTTCAAAGTTTCCTCTAAACTCTTATTCTCTTCTTCTAGTTTAGAACTATATGCAATTTGTTGATCTAAGTGCTTAGATATTGCCGTTTTTTCTTCTATAAAATCTTGCTTAGCTATAGAAAAAGAGTCTTCTTTTTTAAGTAAACTAAGCTTTTGATCTCTAAGATGCATTAATTCAGTTCTATCTTTATTAATTAAAAACATTTTTGCTTTTAATATTGAAAGAGAGTCCTGCGTTCTTTCTATTTTTGAATTTGCATTTTTAAGTTCAGAAATTAGAGCTTCTGCTTCTCCATCTAATTGATCATAATGAGAAATCATTTCAGAAACTTGACTAACCAAAAGTTTTTTCTCTTGCTTTAAAAATACTTCTTCAGCTCTAACATCACTATAACTAGAATAGCTATAACCAGCAAAAGCTACAAACGCAACTATTAATGTTCCTAAAGTCAATCTGAAGTTAAATACTTGAGGGTTAACTAACATTTTTTAAATATTGAATTCGGAAT
Organism: uncultured Bacteroidota bacterium; assembly: GCA_913062555.1. Taxonomy (GTDB): domain Bacteria; phylum Bacteroidota; class Bacteroidia; order Flavobacteriales; family Flavobacteriaceae; genus CAJXVU01. Next base: position 93,174 of record CAJXVU010000012.1, on the reverse strand, counting down.
TAAATTAATTCTCGCGAAATTATATATTAAGTTTGTTATAATTAATTATAGTCGTCAAAATGGTAATAAATTTGTTAAACTTGTTCTTTCCGAAGGTTTGTTATGCGTGTACCACCCTGTTAGCGGACAATGAGCGGCATATTTGTACCGTTTGTCGACATGGCTTACCTGTCACTAATTATCATTTTGAAGATAATGATACAGTAAAAAAAATACTCTACGGTCGACAAAAAATTGAAGAAGCTACAGCGCTTTTAAAATTTCACAAAAGAGGAATTGTACAACAATTGCTTCATAATTTAAAATACAAGGGACATGATGTTATTAGCGAAGTGTTGGGTGAATGGTTAGGAAATGAATTAAAATCTGTTGAGAAATACAAAGCTGTAGACTTAGTTATACCAGTCCCATTACATAAGCGTAAACTCAGAAAAAGAGGATATAATCAAGTCGCGAAATTTGGGCATGAAATTGCAAAAGCCCTCAATGTTCCTTATTTGGATAATGTTTTAATCAAAACATCGACCACTAAAACACAAGTATTTAAAAAACGTATTGCTCGTTGGAATAATTTCGAGGAAGTCTTCACAATTAAAAATTTAGATTTAATTAAAGGAAAGCACATTCTTTTGGTTGACGATATAATTACTACAGGAGCCACCATGGAAGCTTGTGCAAATGTTCTAAATAAAGCTGAAAACATTAAAATAAGTATTGCCACAATGGCAATAGCAGAGTGAGTTTTGCGTTTGTTCTAAATAAAATAATTCCATTCAAGACGCAGACCCAAATTAATTCATAGCTAGGAGAACTTATTGAATATTTTTTTTCATTTTGTACATTAAAATTTAAAACGAAAAAAATTATGTAGGTTTGTGCAAAATCTATAAGATAATGAGTAAAAAGCTCTCAAATTTTGTTTTTATAGCTGTTATAAGTTTAGTGCTTACCAACTGCGCTAATCGTGGGAATCCAACCGGTGGTGAAAAAGATGTTACCCCTCCAGTTATCACAAAATCTGTCCCTGAAAATTACTCGACTAACTTTAATGCTCAAGAAATAAAAATCTATTTTGATGAATATGTGAAAATCATAGATTTACAGAAACAGCTTATCATATCTCCTCCAATGGATTATGAACCTGAGATTACACCTTTAGGAGCCGCCAGTAAATACATTACTATAAAAATTCACGACACTCTTAGACCAAACACAACCTACGCCTTTAATTTTGGTGAAAGTATTGTAGATAACAATGAATCTAACCCATATCCATACTATAGATACGTGTTTTCTACTGGTAGCTATATTGACTCGTTAAAGGTTAATGGCTCTGTTAAAAACGCTTTAAAACGCGAAACCGACGAATTTGTTTCTGTATCACTCTATGAAGTTGATTCTACATTTACCGACTCTATTATATATAAGCATAAACCTAAATACATCACAAATACTTTAGATAGTACAACGACGTTTCAGTTGGAAAATTTAAAGGCTGGGAAATATTTATTAGTGGCCTTAAAAGATGAAAACAGCAATTATACTTTTCAACAAAAAAAAGATAAAATTGGGTTTCATAAAGCGTTCATAACGGTACCAACCGATTCAATTTACGAACTTACATTATTTAAGGAAACCACCGATTTTAAAACAACTCGACCAATGTTGGTCTCGGGTAATAAAATTGCTTTTGGATATGAGGGTGATGCCAAAGACATGAAGTTAGATCTTCTATCTCAAGTTCCTGAAGAATTTACCAGTTTAATAACGAAACACCCTCAAAAAGACACCTTAAATTATTGGTATCAACCAAAATTAGAAGTTGACTCGTTAGTTTTTAGAGTCGCCAATAAAAATTATGTGGACACCTTAACGGTAAGGATAAAAGATCAAATTAAGGACTCCTTAATTATTAAGCCTATTGAAGCCCGAACACTTCGTCTAACTGATGATTTTGAACTTCAGGCCAGTACTCCGTTCGTGAATATTGACCATTCAAAGATCAATATTCTTGATAAAGACTCTGTCCCAGTTACTTTTACAAGTTCATTAGATAGCTATAAAAATAGATACAAATTAAAATTTGATAAAACGGAAGACAATATTTATAGATTAGAAATGCTTCCTGGTGCATTTACTGAGTTTTTTGGGACTCAAAATGACAGTTTAAATTTTAATGTTAGAACAAAGTCGCTTGAAGATTATGGAGATTTAAGAATTTCTTTACAAAATCCTGTTTACCCTTTAATTGTTCAGCTTGTTAATCAGAAAGGCGATGTTGAAATGGAAAAATATTCAACAAGTATGGCGCCCATCGATTTTATAAGTATCACTCCTGGAAAATATTATTTAAGAGTCATATTTGATACCAATGGCAACAAAATATACGATCCTGGAACTTATCTTAAAAAGCGTCAGTCTGAGCGCGTTAGTTATTATCCTGATTTAATAGATGTCAGGGCTTTTTCTGAACAAGTGATCGAGCTTATTTTAAGGTAAAATCGTCTTTATCATTTAAAAACATCAATGTTTCTCTTATCGTTTGTAAATGTTTTTTACTTAAGTTAACTATTGCTATAGCTTCTTCACTGTCTTTTAAACCTGAAAGCTCAGCACCTAAACCATCGTAAGCAGCAGAATGCCCAGAATATTCATGTGAGTTGTGATCAATACCCACTCTATTTACGCCTATGCAATAGCTCATATTTTCAATGGCTCGCGCTTTTAATAAGGTATCCCAGGCTGTAATTCTTGGTTTGGGCCAATTGGCAACATAACATAAAACATCGTAATCATTGGTGTTTCTAGCCCAAACAGGAAAGCGCAAATCATAACAAACTAAAGGGCAAATTTTCCAGCCTTTATAGTCTATAATTACCCGACAATCTCCAGAGGTATATTTTTTATCTTCTCCGGCCAGTGTAAAGGTGTGTCTCTTATCATAAGTTACAATAAGGCCATCGGGCTTAGCAAAAACAAATCGGTTATAAAACTTTTCATTTTCTTGAATCACTAAACTCCCTCCAATGGCAGTCTTGTTTGCTTTAGCCATCTTGAGCATCCAGGCTATGGTTTCTCCTTCCATAGCTTCAAATACATTTTCGGGAGCCATAGTAAAGCCAGAAGTAAACATCTCAGGAAGTAAAATAATATCTACATCCATTTGAATATGATTTATTTTTTCAGTAAAATTCAATCTATTTTGACTTGGGTTTTCCCAAACCAAATCTGATTGTATAAGCGCTATTTTTAACTGATCTTGCATTCGTTAAAATTAATTAAAATTTTTACTATTTTTATCCTTTAAAGCTGTGAATTTATCGTTTAACATATGTGATCTCAAAGATTTGGATAGGCTTCTAGAAATATCCAGAGAGACCTTTATTACTGCTTTTGCGAAGGTTAATAATCCAGAAGATTTTCAAAATTATATAAATTCAGCTTTCAATGAAGAAACTTTAAAAGCAGAACTTTTAAACCCAAATTCCTCTTTTTACTTCGTTTACTTAAATTCATCTCTTGTTGGTTATTTCAAATTGAACGAAAAAGACGCCCAAAACGAAGCGTTTGACACACGAAGTATGGAACTGGAACGCATTTATGTTCTGGAGGCTTTTCAGGGACAGCAAATTGGAAAACTAATGCTCTTAAAAATAATCGATATCGCATCATCTAAACGATTGAACTTTTTATGGCTGGGAGTCTGGCAAGAAAACAAAAATGCACTGCGTTTTTATGAACGTCACAATTTTAAAATTTTTAGTGAACACCCCTACTATATCGGAAAAGACAAACAAATGGATTGGTTAATGCGATTAGAGTTAAGTCAGGACTAGATTTGATTTAAAATATCAGCAGCTCTTTTTAAAGTATCATCTGTTTTTGCAAAACAAAAGCGCAGCACCTTATTGTCTAATTTATTGGCATTAAATGCCGATATAGGGATAGATGCTATTCCATTCTCTTTAATTAATCGTGTGGCGAGATCAAAATCATTTTCATTAGAAATATTAGAATAATCTAATGCTTGAAAGTAAGTCCCTTTGGAAGCTGTGAATTTAAATCTTGAGTCTTTTATTAAGTTTAAAAATAGATCTCTTTTCTGTTGAAAAAAGTTTGATAATTCTAAATAATGATTTGGTGTTTTTAAGTATTCTGCCAATGCAATTTGAGTAGGGTGGTGAACGCTAAACACATTAAACTGATGCACCTTTACAAACTCATCCATTAGTGCTTTAGGGGCACAACAATACCCTGTTTTCCATCCGGTATTATGAAATGTTTTCCCAAAAGATGCCGTAATAAAACTCCGCGATTTCAAATCGGGGAACAAACATACACTTTGATGCTGTTCTTTATCGAAAATAATATGCTCGTACACTTCATCACTTAATACAATAATATTTGTGTCTTTGGTCAACTCCTGCAACTGAAGCATATCTTCCTTTGAAAAAACCGTCCCGCTAGGATTGTGCGGGGTATTGATAATTATCATCTTGGTTTTTAAGCTAATTTTTTGCTTTAGGCCATCCCAATCCACTTTATAATCTGGGCTTTCTAATTGAATTGAGGTTGCAATCCCTCCATTTAATTCCACAGAAGGAATATAACAATCGTATGCAGGTCTAAACACAATCACCTCATCATTTGGCCTAATAAAAGCCGTAATTGCCGTATAGATTGCTTGTGTAGCTCCTGATGTAACTGTGATTTCATCCTCAGGATTATACGATGAATTATATAATAAATTATACTTATTTGCTATGGCTTCCCTCAAGGAAAATATCCCAGGCATTGGCGCATAATGATTATGCCCTTCATTCATTGCCGCGCTCACCATATCTATTAACTTTTGATCGCCTTTAAAATCTGGAAAGCCTTGTGACAAATTAATGGCCTTATATTTTCGAGCCAAATCGCTCATGACAGAAAATATAGTTGTTTCTAAATTGGGAAGTTTGGATGTATGTTGCATTTTGTAAATATAGCAATACCTTTTTTACAAAAATTCATGCTAGAAACAAATATAACAACAGCCCTTATCTTTAAATAATTTTTAGCTGCACCAATAGTTCCTGCTTATAAGTCCTACCTATTGGAATTCTATTTCCCGCTACATAAACCTCATTCCCCATAATTTTATCCACACATTTACTGTTTACAATAAACGATTTATGTACTTGTACAAACTGATTTACTGGTAACTTAGCTCTCCAATTTTTTAAGGAATCGATATAGGATAACTTTTGTGTTTTAGTAACCACTGTAATATAATTTCTGTCTGATTCAAGAAATAAGATATCGTTCAAAACAATTTTATGATGGGTTTTATCAACATTTAAAAACAGAATCTCACTTTCAGGCGCCTCTTCTACTGGAGTCACTTTAGTTTTAACTTTATTAATAGCTTTCAAAAAACGATCAAATGAAAACGGCTTAACCAGATAATCGATAATGGTCTCTAATTCAAAACTACTTACAGCATAATCTGGATAGGCTGTAGTCATAATAACTGCAGGTGGATTTTTAATGGTTTTTATAAAATCAATTCCAGAAATATCAGGTAAATTTATATCTAGAAAAACGACATCTACTGTATTCGAATTTAAAAATGAATTGGCTTCAATAGCAGCTTTAAAAGTATCAATCAAAGTAAGGTTGGGAATCTTACCAATAAAGTTTTTTAAAATTATCTGTGCTGGAATTTCGTCTTCTATAATAATGCAAGTCATACTAATTCTAGTTTTAAATACACTATAAAATTATCTGATTTAGTGATCGTGAATTCATAATTGTTGTTATAAATAAGCTGTAATCTCTTTTCAAGGTTTTGAAGTCCTATTTTAAAATCGTGAGCGTTTACAGTACTAGGGTTATAGTCGTTTTTACAAGTACATTCTAAAATTCCATGATTCACTTTTAATAAAATATCAATATCACTATTTAATGTGCTGTGTTTAAATGCATTTTCTATGATTGTAATTAATAATAATGGGGCAATTTCATGTTGTTCTGAATCGATTTCAAGTCTATAATTAATCTGTTTCACTCCTTCGGTTCTTATTTTTTGAAACTTTATATAATTATCTAAAAACTGAAGTTCTTTATCCAAACCAATGGTTTTAGAATTACTTTCATACAACACATGTTTTAAATTATCAGATAACATTAAAATCATGTTAGGAACTTCACTTGGCTTTTCTAATGAATAGGAATAAATAGTGTTTAAATTATTAAAAAGTACGTGAGGGTTAATTTGTGATTTTAGAAATTTTAGCTCCATTTCCGTATGTTCTTTTTTAACACGTTCAACCTCTTCTTGTTTATCAATGTAGCGATATAACACCCATATAAAAGAGAAGAATATTAAGGGCACGAGAGACTGCCATAAATATTCGCTCAAACAATTCATGATACTGCAACTACAACGTCTAAAGGCATTACAATACAATTGTGTTGCTAAAAATGAAATAATAGCAAATACAAATACGTATAGTACATACATTCGTTTCTTAACAAAAAACGGCAGTAAAATAAAATTATTTAAATATACAATTACTACAAGAATTGATAAATACTGAAGAAATGGATTTTGAACCCAATAATATTCAGAGAAAATAAAAAGCGATACAAATACAAAAAGTACCCAGAATAAAATATGGACAAGTATTTGCGAAATATATTTGTTTATATAATTCATAGTCGTGAAAACAAAATGTATTCAGTATTGAAAAATACTCAGAAAAGGGAGAATCATCAAAAAATATGTACAAAAATCGGTTTTATAGTGACCAACGTCAAAATTGTAGTTTGTTTAGGTGTTTTTATCATTGGCAACATCAAGAGTGGTTTATGTCAATTTTACGGACTATTACTTAAAGATAAGGCTACTTTTGTAATCACAATCAAATCCTATGAAACTTGAATAACAGCATCTTTATCAACCAAGAAAACGACTCACATTTGATGTTATATATTCGCATTGAAAAAACAATTTAAAAACTCATGAAACAAATTTTATTACTATCGCTTATTCATATTTTATTTATAAATCCATCGTATAGCCAAGACGTAAAATCATTGACTAAAGCCGAACTAAAAGTGGTCTTTTCAGAATACCAAAAAACAGCAAATAAACTATTTAGTGAAGCTGGCACAGTCGCAGATGCCGATAGACTATATAATGTATTTTACACGGCAGACTTTGAATATAACCATCCCGCTTATGGTGGTATTTACTCCAAAGAATTGTTATATAACAATACTATAAAATACTTGAAAAAGGGCGGCTATAATGACAGTCCTAAACGAGAAACAATAAATATAATTATTGGGCTAGATGCTATTGTAGTGGAACAAAAATATGAAAATGATGAAGAAACCACTATGACTCTTTTCAAGTTTAGGGGGAACAAGATCTATTATATCGAAGAATATTGGTAAGCCACTAACCTTATAATTTAAAAAAATCAATCATGAAACAAATCGTTATTTTTTTACTTTGTTTTTATTGCTTCAACACTTCTTTTTCACAAAGCACTAATACCTTAGTCATCGATGACAAAGGGAATGAAAAATTGCTTGGAAAAATAAATCGTGAGGCATTAACAGTGAATTCCTTTAAGGAATGGTTTGTTCCAAATCATACAAATTATTTTGTTAATACTAAGGTTGCTGAAATTATTAAAGATGATCTTAAAAACTACCAAATAAAGGCCTTTTTAGGAACTTGGTGTGGTGATAGTAAACGTGAAATACCGCGTTTTTTCAAACTGCTTGATGCTGTTAATTTCCCGGAATCTCAACTTGAAGTAATAGCTGTGGACAGCACTCCTATGACCTATAAGCAAAGTCCGAGTGGAGAAGAAAAAGGACTAAATATTCATCGTGTCCCTACATTTATATTTTATAAAGACGGTAAAGAAGTCAATCGGATTGTAGAATTCCCAAAAGAAACATTAGAACGGGATATTATGAATATTGTTTCTCAAAATAAATACCGTCCAAATTATAGGGCTGCAAACTATCTCAACCAGTTAATTCAAGATAAAGGGATTGACAGCTTGTATTTATCTGAGCATAGTTTGGTGTCAAAATTATCAGAATTTGTACTAGGGAGCAGGGAATTAAACACTTTGGGATATGTAAAACTGCGTTCAAATGAAATCAATGAAGCGATTTACATCTTTGATCTCAACACTAAAATATTCCCATATAAAGAAAACGTTTACGACAGTTTAGGAGAAGCCTTTATGGCTCTTAAAAAATATTCAGAAGCCTTAATAAACTACAATAAAGTGTTGGAATTAAATCCAAAAAACGAAAATGCTATACTTATTTCTAATAAAATAAAGAAGCTTATAAACTAAACGATTTCCATCTTTTTTAATAAAAAGCTCGCATTCATATTTTGACAAATACCTTTCTTAAATTTATAATCAAAAAAGAGCTCGTCATCAATTATTTCGGCATCAAAATAGTGATTTTCAACATCCTCTAATACCGTTTCTATTTCGCACAAACTCAAATCATGAGTGGCGATAATTCCAGTAGCATTTCCTGCGACCAGTTTTTCGACAAACTTGCGCGATCCAATGGCCTTATCAGTACTATTAGTTCCCTTTAAAATTTCGTCCAAAATAATAAAATACGGTTCTTTTTGAATTGCATCTACGATAAACTTTAAACGCGTTAACTCTGAAAAGAAATAGGAACTATCATCAGTCAATGAATCTGTGGTTCGCATACTTGTTATTAATTTCACAGGCGAATATTGACTAGACTTAGCACAAACGGGTAGCCCAGTATTGGCCATTACAATATGTAAAGATATCGTCCTTAAAAATGTGCTTTTCCCAGCCATGTTTGCGCCAGTTACAATAAAAAATTGTTCATTATTAATTTTTACATCACTATCTATTCGTTTGGCATCATCTAATAAAGGATGTCCCAAACTCTGTGCTTCTATGGCAGATTCATTGTTCGTTATTTCAGGAAAAACATATTCTGGATGGTTAAAATCAAAATTTCCCAAAGAATTATAAGCATCAAAAAACGAAACCACCTCAAACCAATCTTCTACTTTATGAGCATAGGTCTCAAGCCATCGCTCAATTTTATAACTTTGTATAATATCCCAAAGGAAAAATCCGTTGCCTAAAAAAATAGAGAATAAATTATTTCTATTATCTAATGCGTCTAAGGATTTGGATAAGGATTTGAAAATTTTTGAAGCTTTGACATCATTAGATCGTATTAGTGATTGTTTTGCCTTAAGTAAACTTGAGGCAAAATCTTTATTCTCAATCTGATCTAATAATTGGGCATACTGACGAAATGTGTCTTTAACTTTTGTGGTATGCATGGCTAAATTATTTACCTTTTTTAAATATATCCCTGTAATTGTCAAGCCCAATAGTAACCAATAGCCTATATAATCAATTGGAATTATTTTTGTGATCCCTAAAACAATTATTAATACAGATGCCGCACCAAAGATAATGGGAAGCCATTTCATGACTTTGGGTAAGAACTTTTTGTACGTTTTTAACCAGTTAATTATAATATTGGCGGGAGTCTCTGTCTCTACCAATGAGGCCTTTGCAGTATAAAGTTGTCGCCATTCTGGCAATAATGCTAATTCCTTAATGGCATCCTGACGCAATTTAATATTGTCAATATCATTTGCTGTTAATGCATTTGCCAATACAAATGTCCCTTCATCAATAGCTGTTCTGTTCAGGTACTGGAATAAAGATCCACGACCAAACAAATCGACATCTAAACTGTAATAGTGATGAGGGTCTTGAAATTGTAGGCCTTTAAATCGATCGTGAAAATTTCCTGAAGCAATCTCGACCTCTTCTTTATTTATTTTTAGTAATACTCTAAATAAATCACGCTTAGCTTTCAGATTTGAGTGTTTCGATAATAATATTAAAAATAAGGTCACACTCACCAAGGCAATGGCGATAACTATTTGAAATTCGTGAAAATAATTATAAATTCCCATAACGCCTCCTACGTACACGAGCACCCGAGACAAACTATACAATGTTAGTTTTAACTTAAAAGAATCTAATGTTTGTTGATGTGTCTCTAATTGAGATTTATAGAATTGTATTGGATTATTCATGGGGCATTATTTAATGCCATAAAGAAACAAAAAAATCTAAACAAGTGCTCAACTTTTATCATATGAGAAACTATTAAAAGCACTAAAAGCGAAAACGTATTAATATTTAGTCCTCTTTTAAGACACCCATAACACCTTGTTTATAGCTAATCCCTATTGGGATTTCTATCGCTCCTAATTCAATATCATGAGCAGTAAAAGCCGTGATTCTATTTGTATTTACAATATATGATCGATGTGTGCGCAAAAAATAAGCCGGTAATTTTTTTTCAAAATCACTGATCTTTTCTTTAGTTATAATTTTCGCATCTGCTGTGTGTATTCTTACATAATCCTTCAAGCTTTCCGCATATAGAATATCTTCAAACAAAATTTTATAGTGCTTTTTATTCATGTTAACATAAATATGCCTGGTCGTCTCATCTAATTTAGATTCGGCAGGAACAGTAACACTTTTAGTTTCAACCGTCTTAAAAAATTTGTTGATGGCTTTAAAAAAACGCTCAAATGATACAGGTTTTAACAAATAATCTACAACTTCCAACTCATAACTTTCAATCGCATACTCTCTATAAGCCGTTGTAAAAATAACTTTTGGTGGGTTGCTTAGCGATTTCAAAAATTCAATACCCGTAAGCATGGGCATTTGTATATCTAAAAACATAAGATCAACTTGATGCGTTTTAAGTACTTCGAATCCTTCTATTGCATTGTGGCAAGTCGCTACAATCTCAAGATTCGAGAATTTAGAAACATGATCTTCAATTAACGCAATTGCTAATGGCTCATCATCAATAATTATGCATTTTGTTTTCATTTATAACATTGTATTAAATCTAATTTAGCCACTAATCAAAACGTGTCAATTCGAGTAAAATTCTATGGAATTTCGTAATTCAATCAAGTTCAGAGCTGTAATCGAGAATAGATTTTTAGATATTAACTTTAGCTTTTACCTTAACTAGGTCGAGACTCCCCCAAATTTACATGAAGTTTTACATGATACGAAAGATCTTCTTCTATAATTTCAAACTCATGTTTATCTGGATACAACAACTGTAATTGACTTTTAGTATTGCTTACCCCAATTCCCTTTTTAAAATCGGTTTTATCCTGTTGTTTGAGTTTTGTTTTAGTATTATATACTGAAAACATTAGATGTCCTTTTTCGACTTTAATATCAATCTTTATAATGGGCTTTTTAATAGCGCCACTTGCACCATGTTTAAATGCATTTTCAATAAGTGACACCAAGATCAAAGGAGCTATTTGTGCCTGCGGGCTATCAATCTCTTGATTAAAACTAAGTTCTAAACGCTCGCCATATCGTAATTGTTCCAGGTCTATATAATTTTGAATAAGTTTTAATTCTTTATCAATCGTAACCCGTTCATCATTGCACTGATATAACATATAATCTAACATTTCAGAAAGCTTCAAGACCGTCTCAGAAGCCTTGTCTGATTTTTGAAGTGTTAGTACATATAAATTATTAAGTGTGTTGAATAAAAAATGTGGATGAATTTGTGCTTTAAAAAAATTAAGCTCAGCAGACACCTTTTCTTTTTCTAATATTTCATGTTTACTTTTTGCCTCAAAGCGCTCTTTTAATAACTTAATAATTACAAACAATGAAACAGGTACAAATACATTATAAAAATAATAGTCATATAACCGTTTTATATCGGTAAATATCTCACCTAATGATTCCTGACCAAACGGAGGTAATCGATACAACTCCTCGATAATGTGTACAACCATGACACGGGCCATTCCAGTAAAAAAGTAACTACCCAGAATAACTGATAGTAAAAACAAAACGTATTTCTTTTTATATAACAGTTTCGGAATTTGCCAATAAACCAAACAATAGGACGCCAGTATTTGTGGGATCAACATAATAAGATGATGGATCAAAGTTTTGGTATAGGACCCATATTGAATTTTCAAAGTAATTGTATAAAACAATAGTAGTAGTAGCCAAAATATGACATGACTTAACCATCGTCTTCGAAGAATATTATTTATTATTTGTGTGTTTGAATTACTCATAGTTTATAGGAATTGCATCAAAAATAAGCATTAACCCTTCTTTTATTAAGAATAATGCTGAATTTCCATTTACTACCCCCCAATATAATTAATATACTGACGAATTTTGAACAACATGATTTATGCCCTATACAGGCTATAGAAACCCGTATTCATCGAAATTCTAAGAAGACACTTGATTTAAACATGACTTTTGACTCATCAATTAAAAACAACAATTATGATTCGATTAATTATTACAATAACATTAGGTCTTGTTTCAATACTATGTCTTGGAAACAATCACAGACCATTATTAGAAAAGAATATAACGGGAACCATCTTAGATGCTGAAACTAAAGAACCATTGGAGTTTGCAACTGTTTCAGTTTATAGTAACGGTACACTTATAGATGGTATCATTACTAATGAAGCCGGTAAATTTTCAATCGCTGCCGAAACTGGGAACTATCTATTAAAAGTGGAGTACATTTCTTATAAAACTTATGAAACTCAAATTGAATTAGAACAGCATTTAGATTTAGGGGTCATCACACTAGATATCGATATGGAAACATTAGATTCGATTGAAGTTATTGCCGAACGTTCTACGGTAGATTTAAAGCTTGACAAAAAAGTGTTTAATGTAGGCAAGGACTTATTGTCTCAAAATGGTTCTTTAATGCAAATTCTAGAAAATGTGCCTTCAGTTGCGGTAGATCTTGATGGCGGTATCAGCCTAAGAGGAAACGCAAATGTAACTGTACTTATTAACGGGAAGCCTTCTGTTTTAGCCGCAAATAACGGATTAGATCAAATTCCCGCACAGCAAATAGAGCGCATAGAAGTGATAACCAATCCTTCCTCTCGATATCAAGCTGCCGGTACCGCTGGTATAATAAATGTGATTCTGAAAAAAAACAAGAATGGCGGACTAAGCGGATCTCTTAGTATGAGTAACTCTATAAGAGCCGATTTTAATACAAACGCAAGTTTAAATTATAAAACGGACAAATTTAATGTCTTTACTACTTTAGGCTATCGATTTGTAGATAATAAAATTAGTGAACAGGTTAATCAAAATTCATTAGTGAATGGCCAATTAGTGAACTTAAATCAAACAGCCGATAGTTATAGAAACTCTAAAGTTACTAGCCTTTATTTGGGATTAGATTACTTTTTAAATGAGCAAAGCACCATTACCGCATCATATTACAAAATGTTGATTGACAGAAATAACAAGGCAAACTATAATTACAATTATTTTGATGCGCTTCAAACTTTAGATAGTACCGTTACGAGAATTGAAAAGTATCATGAGCCTATGGATCATAATCAATTAGAGTTGAATTATGCAAAAACCTTTGAAAAGGAAGGTAAAAAATTAACAATAGATTTTCAATATGATTTTTGGGACGATGATGAAAATGAAACTTTTAATACACAAAAAACGGTTCCAGTAGAATTAGAAAATGCCTTATCTAGAACACGAGATATTGAAAGTAGTAAAGATTATTTATTGCAATTAGACTTTATAAATCCTATTAATGAGAACTCAACCTTTGAAACGGGGTTACGTGGAGAAACAAGAATTATTACGAGCGACTATAAAGCTGAAGATTTTAATGGAGCAAACTGGAATATCTTTAATGGTATTGAAAATGAGTTAGATTATAAAGAGGAAATAGGAGGTGTGTATGCGCAATTTTCAAGTAAAGTGAATAAATTTAGTTATCAATTAGGACTTAGAACGGAGTTTACTAAAATTGATATATCAGATAAAAACAATGTATTTAATAACACAAAAAGTTACACTAAGTTATTTCCAACAGCTCATTTAACTTATGCGTTTTCTGACAAAACAAATATGCAATTGAGCTATAGCAGACGTATAAATAGACCTAGCTTTTGGCACTTGAATCCTTTTGGAGGATTGGCTCAAATTAACACCCAACGTCAAGGTAATCCAGACATGAATCCAGCATTAACCAATTCTATTGAGCTAGGGTTTTTAACGCGATTAGGTAAGCTTAGAATTAATCCTTCTATATATTATCAAAACACTGATGACCCATTTCAATTTATTACCGAACGTAATGCTGAAGATGTCTTAGTTACAAAACCTATAAATATTGATAGTGAGAATAGAATTGGCGTTGAGGTTTCTATGAGTTATAATCCATTTAAGTGGATGCAACTATCTGGTGAGTTCAATTATTTTGGGTTTGAACAAAAAGGGGTTTACAATACCGTGAATTTTGATTTTGATGATAGCAGATGGTTTACGCGACTTAATTCAAGATTTAAACTCCCGTCAGATATCACGTTGCAAACTAGTTTCAATTATAATGCTAGAAACGAAAGCGCTCAAACTGTTGTCAAAGCGAACCATAGTTTAGACTTTGGGCTGAATAAATCATTTCTTAATAAAAAGGCCACTCTTACATTTAATGTTAGTAACCTACTAAATTCTAGAGAGCAGTTTTTAACAACAACCGGAGACAATTTTAGCTTTAAATCTCATAGAAAATTACTAGGACCAAAATATACTTTAACGTTTACATATCGATTCAATCAATCTGGAAAGTCAAAAACCAGACGACCAGGCGAAAGTAATAGAGGTTAGTCCTAAATTAAATATAACAAAACATAATCATTAAAACTTATCACAATGAAATCAATAACATTAAAACAAAACAGCAAGATGCAACGTATAATAAGTACTGCCTTTCTAGTAGCTGCAATACTAATATCAAACATTCCTGCAGCAAATGCTCAAAACAACTGCAAAGATTTACTTAGAGCTGTAAAATCGAACAATATTACCAGTGTTAAAGAAATACTCGCAAACCAGTCACCAAATTGTATTTATAAGGGTGATGGTGAACCACGAACGCCATTAGTAGCTGCTGCTAGAAAGGGTAACTTAATGCTCATAAAACTACTCGTTGAAGCAGATGCTAAAGTAGAATTTCACGCCAATGGTGATGAAACACCATTCATCGCGGCCTCAAAGGGAGGTCATCTTGATACTGTTAAGTATCTTTACTCGAAAGGGGCAGCAATAGATTTAAAAGTTAGCGATGACGGAACAGCGCTTATAGCAGCTGTTAAAAACGGTCATTATGAAGTTGCAAAGTTATTACTTGAAAAAGGAGCAAATCCTTATTTAAGAACTTCAGGCGATGAATACGCCATGTATCATGCCCGTAATTCAAAAGATGAACCGATGATCAATTTACTCGAAAAATTTAAATCAAATAATTAAAAAAACATGAATAACAAAATTAAACTAATAGCCTTAATAGCCTTTTTTGCTCTTGGAATAGTATTTAACATTCATGCTCAATCCACATTGAAAACCAATCTATCAATCAATACCGGCTCAGGGTATTTTGAATTCGAGGGAGGTCTAGGTCATCAAAATGATACCATCAAAGTGTATTATCATAAGCCAAAAAAATTCAGTCCAGAATCTAAAATTTTAATGGTCATCCCTGGAGCAGGAAGGAATGCAGATGATTACAGAGATTCTTGGGTCGAAACATCGGAAAAGTATAGTGTATTGATTATTTCGCCATCATATACTGAAAAAGATTACGATTATGCGGCCTATCATTTAGGTGGTATCGTCAAAGATTTAGATCTTCGAAAAGGGGTTAAATTTATAAAAGGCACCAATAAAGTTGAACTGAATGAAGACCTTGTAGAATTTAATCTTAACCCAGATTCAAATCAATGGATTTATAATGATTTTGACAGATTGTTTGAGTTAACTGTAAAAGTTACAAGCTCTAAGCAAGACAACTATGATATGTTTGGTCATTCGGCAGGCGGACAAATTTTACATCGGTTTGCATTATTCGCTCCAAATTCAAAAGCCAATCGTATTTTAGCATCGAACGCCGGAACTTACACATTACCTGAATTCAATACTGCATTTCCTTTTGGAGTGAAAGATCTTAGTATTAATAGAAAAAGTTTAAACAAATCCTTTAAAAAACAACTGGTTATATTTCTAGGAGAACTCGATAATGCAGATGAAACAGGTGGTCTATTATTACGATCTGTTACTGTAGACAAACAAGGAACACATCGATTATCACGAGGGAAATACTTTTATATGAAAAGCCAAGATATGGCAAAAACACAACGCTTAAAATTCAACTGGAAATTAGAAATTAATCCGGGAATTGGTCATAATCAACGTAAAATGGCAAGAGTGGCCGCTGATTATTTGTATGAAAATAACAATTAATCTTATTATAAAAACCCTAATGAATTCATTAGGGTTTTTATAATAATTACTTCTTTATCTGTATGGCATCAATTTCTCTAAAAACAGATATAATTAAACCAACTGTTGCTTTATAAAATTCAGGGTGAATATTTTCATAATGATCTGTTGCTTTGTGATAATCGTCATGGTCTTCTACACCAAAATACAAGAATGGGATCTTTTTGTTATGAAATGAGCCATGGTCTGATGATCCTGTCCAATTTTGTTTGCCATCTTTACCATCATGTCCTGTTAGTAGTTTCACTTTTCCAGAGGGTTTAAAGTTTGAAATTAACTGCTTCAATGTTTCGTTATAACGTGTGCCCACAGCATATAATTCGTTCTTGGTATTACGACTAATCATGTCCATATTGAGATTCACCATTATAGCTTCTTGAGGTACAATAGCGTGATCAACAAAATATTTAGAACCTCTTAACCCTAGTTCCTCACTATCAAACGCTGCTAATATTACGGAATGCTTAGGTGGGTTATTTTTAAAATACTCAGCAAAACTAAATAAGGCACTTGTACCTGATGCATCATCGTCAGCACCATTATAGATTCTGTCTGTTTGGCTTTCCTTTACGCTTATTCCTAAATGATCATAATGTGCACTAATTACAATATAGCTGTCTGGAAATTCTGATCCTTTTATCAAGCCCAGAACATTTGCAGCTTGATACATTTTATCTCTACTTTCAAATGAAAACTTTTGTTCGAAAGAATCTCCGAGTGGACTCACATCTAAATCTTGAAATTGCTCAATAATATATTGTTTTGCCTTTATGCCGCCTTTGGTTCCCGTTTGACGTCCTTCAAATTCATCTGAAGACAACGTTTTTATATGTTGTAGCAATTGCTCCCCATTGAAGTAGGACTGAGCATCTGTACTTTGTTGAGACTTTGTTTGTGCATTAGAAGAAGGGTAAGCAAGGAAAATGAGTGCTCCAAGGCACATAGTTATAAACTTCATAAGGGATTTTTTGGTGATACATATCAAATCTAAATAAAAAATCCCAAGCAAAAGCTCAGGACATTTTAATTTATGATAAGTTTATATTTTTAAGATCTTATTTCAAGTTGGCTTTCATGAGTTCTCTATTCATACGTGCAATATTCTCCAAAGAAATCCCCTTAGGGCATTCAATCTCACAGGCTCCTGTATTGGTACAGTTTCCAAATCCTTCTAAGTCCATTTGAGCCACCATGTTTTGTACACGATCGGCAGCTTCAACTTGACCTTGAGGTAATAAAGCATATTGAGAGACTTTAGCGCCTACAAATAACATTGCTGAAGAGTTTTTACAAGTTGCCACGCAAGCACCACAACCAATACAAGTTGCAGCATCCATAGCTTCATCGGCTGCATGTTTTGAAATAGGAATGGCATTAGCATCCTGAGTATTTCCTGAAGTATTCACAGAAATATATCCTCCAGCTTGTTGAATACGTTCAAAAGATGTGCGGTCTACCACCAAATCTTTAATTACTGGAAATGCTGCCGCTCTAAATGGCTCGATAGTAATGGTATCCCCATCTTTAAACATTCGCATGTGTAATTGACAGGTAGTAACGCCTCTATCTGGACCATGCGCTTCTCCGTTAATATACATTGAACACATTCCGCAAATACCTTCACGACAATCATGATCGAAAGCAACAGGTTCGTCTCCAGAATTTACCAATTGTTCGTTCAAAACATCCATCATTTCCAAAAAAGACATATGCTCTGAAATTTCAGTGACTTTATATTCGACCATTTGACCCTTTGCGTTAGCGTCTTTTTGTCTCCAGATTTTTAACGTTAAATTCATAATGTCTTCTTATTTGTATGAACGTTGTTTTAGTTCAATATCTTTAAACTCTAATTCTTCTTTATGTAAAACGGCATCAGCAGGTTCTCCTTTATATTCCCAAGCAGCGACAAATGCGTAATCATTATCATTACGTTTTGCTTCTCCTTTTTGTTCACCATCCAATTCAACCGATTCTTCTCTAAAGTGACCACCACATGATTCTTCACGCATCAATGCATCTTTAGCAAATAGCTCACCTAATTCTAAGAAATCAGCAACTCGCCCTGCTTTTTCTAATTCAGGGTTCATTTCACTCGCTTCACCAGGAACTTTTACTTCCTTCCAGAATTCTTCTCGAATGGCTTTAATCTCTGTCATGGCTTCATTTAATCCTTTTTCATTACGTGCCATTCCAACTTTATCCCACATCACTTTTCCAAGCTTTTTATGGAAATAATCCACCGACTTCGTCCCTTTATTATTTACAAAGAAATTAATTCTATCAGTCACTTCTGTTTCTGCTTCATCAAACTCTTTGGTATCCGTAGAAATTTTACCAGTTCTAATTTCATTTGAAAGATAATTACCAATAGTATATGGTAATACGAAATATCCATCAGCCAATCCTTGCATCAACGCTGAAGCACCTAATCGATTCGCACCATGATCAGAGAAGTTTGCTTCTCCAATACAATACAATCCCTCAACTGAAGTCATTAAGTTATAATCTACCCAAACACCACCCATTGTATAGTGAGTTGCTGGATATATCATCATAGGCGTTTCATAAGGATTCTCATCTACAATTTTCTCATACATTTGGAATAAATTTCCATACTTCTCTTCAACTAAAGCCTGACCTAATTCGTATATTTTTGCTTCGGAAGGGTTAGAAATTCCTGTAATTTTCGCTTGTTCTTTCCCATAACGATTAATTGCCGATTTAAAATCCAAGTACACCGCTTCTCCGGTTGCATTTACACCATAACCAGCATCACAACGTTCTTTCGCTGCTCTTGAAGCAACATCACGAGGTACTAAATTCCCAAAGGCAGGGTAACGACGTTCTAAGTAATAATCGCGGTCTTCTTCAGACAAATCGGTTGGCTTTTTACGTCCTTCACGAATGGCCATTACATCTTCCATATTTTTTGGCACCCAAATACGACCATCATTACGTAAAGACTCAGACATCAATGTTAATTTAGACTGATAATCTCCCGAACGCGGAATACAGGTTGGGTGAATTTGCGTATAACAAGGGTTTGCAAAATGTGCCCCTTTTTTATGTATTTTCCATGCAGCAGTGGCATTAGATCCCATAGCATTTGTCGATAAGAAATATACATTTCCGTAACCTCCTGATGCTATAACAACCGCATGTGCTGAATGACGTTCTATTTCTCCAGTAACTAAATTACGAGCAATAATCCCTCTTGCTTTACCATCAACCTTTACAACATCCAACATTTCGTGACGGTTAAACATTTCAATTTTACCACGAGCAATTTGTCTATTCATTGCTGAATAAGCGCCTAATAATAATTGCTGTCCCGTTTGTCCTTTGGCATAAAATGTTCGAGACACTAAAACACCTCCAAACGAACGATTATCCAATAACCCTCCATAATCACGAGCAAAAGGCACCCCTTGAGCCACACATTGATCAATAATATTTGCTGATACTTCAGCTAAACGATATACATTAGCTTCACGCGAACGATAATCACCACCTTTTACAGTGTCGTAAAATAATCTATATGTTGAATCACCATCTCCTTGATAATTCTTAGCAGCATTAATTCCACCTTGGGCAGCAATAGAATGTGCACGTCTAGGAGAATCCTGATATGCAAATGCTTTTACATTATACCCTAATTCGGCTAATGTAGCTGCGGCAGAACCTCCTGCTAATCCTGTTCCAACAACAATAATATCAATATTACGTTTATTGGCAGGGTTAACTAAATCGATATGATTTTTATAATCTGTCCATTTATCTTTAATTGGACCTCCTGGTACTTTTGAATTTAAAGTCGACATATGTTCTAAGATTAATGGATATGATTAAAATGATGATAAATTGCGATAACTATAAATCCTAACGGAATAATAATAGCATAAGCTTTACCTATATTTTGTAATGTTTTTTTACGTCCTGCTGTAGCTCCCATAGATTGGAATGCCGATGTAAAACCATGTAGCAAGTGCAACATTAATAGCACAAAGGCCACAACATAAGCACCAACTCTCACTGGGCTTAAGAATTTTTCTTGAAGTTCATGGAAATATCTAAACTCACCATCGTGTAGTCCAGACCAATCACCTTCTATAAATTTTGTGTTAATTTCTGGAAACCAAAAGTCAATAAAATGTAAAACGATAAAAGCCAAAATGGCCAAACCGCTCCAAATCATATTTCTACTAGTCCACGTAGAATTTGCTGCGCCATGATTCTTAGCATAACTTATTTTTCTAGCACTTTTGTTTTTTAATTCTAAAATGAATCCCATAACAAAGTGAAATACAACACCAAAAATCAGTACAGGTTGTAAACCGTATTGAATCAAGGCATTAGTCCCCATAAAATGTGACACTTCGTTAAAAGTATCAGGGCTAAAAACCGATAAAATATTGATTGCAAAATGTTGAAGTAAGAAAAACATGAGGAAGAATGCCGAAAGCGCCATCGCTACTTTTCTCCCAATCGAAGATTTAAAAAATCCACCCATGATGTATTGAAGTTTAAAAAATTCATACAAAAATAGTCTACCCCCAAATTATAGACAACAAGTTGAGCCTTTAAATTAGTATTTAGAATGATTATAATTTAGAAATTGAACCTAGGGTTAACTATGGTGTTATATATTGATCCAAATGAATAGCTAAACCCTACGCTTACAAAATAATTGTATCCTGATTTTAACTGTTGTTGTTGAAGTAATAATTCTTCTAATGACACATCACCAGCTGGTAATTCGATTTGATTTCTGGTAATACTATAACTCCCGTTTAAATTCATGCTAAACCCCTTGAATAATCGGACATTAGTACCCATATAGAAAGACAGTGAATTTAAACTGGTATCATGTAAATACTGCTCGTAAGAGGCCTCCCCGGAAATACTTCCCCATTTTTGATTTACGCTACCACCTAATGATAACTCATGCTCCCATAGACTTTCTTTTGTTTCTCCAAAAAGGGTACTCTCAATATAATCGTTGAAAACAACTCCATTTCTATAGGATAAGGTCAATTGTTTTTTTGAGGATTCAGAATATTTAAAAAAGTTGTACTCTATTGCTGGTCTTAAAGACCAATAAAAATCTTTATTGCTAAACACAGAAGACCCTAAACTAGCAAAGGCACCAACAGACCAGTGATCATTCAAACTAATAACATCGCTCGTATTCAAATATTTTGAACTCTGGATCGACACAATATCCTCACCATCAAAACTAAATGTCGATTTATTTTCGGAAACACCAAGTCGGAATGAAAACTTACTTTTTTCGGTTACTCGTTTGGCAGATACATTAAAATTAATATTGCTAAACTTATTAGATTCCTGACCATTAAACCATCCTCTGGCACCGAGGTTAAACACCCAATAGTTCCATGGATCCTTTTTCTCAGTCTCCTCTTTATTTGTGTTTTCCGGACTTTTTATCGTTATCGAGATATTATCTGTTTTACCTAGTTTTACCCAAAAACGGACCAAGCCTAGTTTAATAAATTTTAATGTACGCTGACGAATATCATCCCGGGTCATATTAGTATCAGTAGAAAATTTCAGTGTATCTTGAAAGTCTTTAAAGTCATTTTTTCCTATAAACTCTATCTCATAAGCTATCCCTCCACTACCATTTCGTTGATTTGTAAAGAACAAATGTACATCTGCAAAATTTTGATCCCGTACAAATTCAACATCGGGCAAATTTTGCTTTATGAAGGTAATGTCACATCTATTACAATCTAAAAAAACTTTTAAATCGTTACTTTTTTCTTGGGAAAACAATTGCATTGATAATACTAGAAACAGAAGGGTAGTTTTTTTTAGCATGATGGTGGTTTTTTAATGATTGATAAATCAATTTTTCTTAGTCTCAAAAACCGTACCAAAATTCTTACAGTAAATGATTGTCTCAAATATCACTTTTTATACGATGCTCTACCCGCTTTTTGGGATTTTAAAGCGCTGTGATTTTTAATCGACCTCTAAAAATCAACATAAATATTAACGGCATCTTTTCGAATTTAGTTTCAACAAACTATTAAATAACAGCAATCCATATTCATTATAAATAGCATGATTTCAATAAATTATCTCAAACTCGAAGTAAAAAAAGACAGGACCCAACTTGTTAATATAACAAAGCACTCTATTTCTGTGTTTAATTAATCCTCTAAACTTAGTGCTTTAAGAATTTTGGGAAATCGGTGATGCTTTCACAACAAATTTGCTCCATAACTTGTTGCAATTGCACTCTTAAAAGCGAAATGGTATGATGTGCTCCCTTATTTCCTAAGGCAGAGACCCCGTACATAAACGGCCTTCCCATGAAGGTAAATTCTGCACCACTGGCTAAGGATCTTGCAATATCCGGCCCAGAGCGCATCCCACTATCCATCATAACTTTTATTTGATTGCCATAGGCTTTAGATATTCTGGTCAATGGCTTAATTGTAGACTCTCCAGCATCCAATTGTCGCCCTCCATGATTAGAGACTATAACACCATCTAATCCTAATTTAATCGCTTTTGCTGTATCCGCTTCAGTCGCTACGCCTTTCAATACAATCTTCCCTTTCCACATATCTCGGATAGGTTTTATCTTTTCTTCATTTAAGCGACCGGAAAAGGTCTGATCCATAAATTGACCCAATTGCTTTAAGTCCATATTTTTATCCATATACGGTTTTAAGACTTCAAAATTTGGTTGTCCATGTCGGAGTGTTTCCATGGCCCATTTCGGTTTTCCTAATACTCTTATTATATTTTCAAAAGTCATTCTAGGAGGCATCGCTAAACCGTTGCGAATATCTCTGGGCCTAAATCCAAAAGTGGGTACATCACATAAAATAACCAATACAGGGCACTCAGCCGCTTCAGCTCTTTTAATAATAGCATCCCTAAGACTATTCTCAGTTGGATGATATAATTGAAACCAAGCTTGCCCTTCGGTTATTTCACTAATCCGTTCAATACTACTTGTACTTACGGTACTTAATACAAACGGAATATTATGCTCAAAAGCTGATTTCGCTAATATTTCAGGGGAATTTGGCCACATGAGCCCTTGCAATCCAACTGGTGCAATTCCAAATGGAGCATCATAAGTATGCCCAAACAACTCAGTTTTCATATTTGACCCACTATGCTTACTTAAATAACTAGGCAGTAATTCTACTGCTCTGATTTCGGCAGTGTTTTTATGAAGATTTACATCTTCATTACAACCTCCATCTAAATATTCAAAGGCAAATTTTGGTATTCTTTTTTTTGCCTTAGCTCTCAGGTCCTCAATTGAAGGGTATTTTGGATTATACTCAAGTTTCATTTTATAGCTTATTTTTCATCGATACTATGGTTCACTAATTCAGTTCATAGATCTTTTCCATAAGAAGCCACTTTTCTCCTGGCTTTGCTAGGGGAAGTTCTAGCTGGTACTTCCACATTAGGGTTTCCCAATCTTGAACTATAGGGTTTAAGTGGTCCGATATTGATTTCTTTTCAAATGAAAACCCATCATTAACCTCCATAACCATGAACAATCTATTAGCAACCAGGTAAATTTCCAATTTTTCAATTCCAGCGTCTTTTATGCTCGCTATTATTTCTGGCCAAACGTTTTCATGATGTTTTTTATAAGCCGATATAAGTTTTGGATCGTTTATTAAATCCAAGGCAAAACAATGACGTATTAAATGCTTCATTATTGGCTTACGTTATGTAATACATCATCAGTTGCTTCGTGTCTTTTAAAAACTCTTAATCCATACCAAGCAATGTAAACAAAGCACAGCAATGGTAATATAAATGAAAAGTTAACCTCTGAAACCCCTAGAATTTTGGTGTCGGCGACTCCATTACCACCTGCATCAATAATAATTCCTTGTAGTTTTGGCATTAAAGCCCCTCCAACAATTGCCATTATTAATCCGGCTGAACCAACTTTAGATTGCTCTTCTGTTAAATCACCCAAAGCAATTCCGTAAATCGTAGGGAACATTAATGACATACAAAATGACACCCCTACTAAACTATATAATCCAAACATACCTTGAATAAATATGGTTCCAAATACAAAGATGATTGCTAATACTGCAAAATACATTAATAGCTTACCAGAACTCATAAATCGCAGCATATAAGTTCCTACAGCACGACCTATTGTAAATATCAGAAAGGCTGCCATTTGATAATATCCAGCTGTCACACTATCCATTCCTATTCCTTCTGCATATTGATAAATGTAAGTCCAGCACATAATTTGAGCCCCTACATATGAAATTTGGGCCAGAACCCCCAAAACATATTTTTTATTTTTAGCTAAAACTCTAAAGGTATCGCCAATTTTAGGCATCCCTCCTTCGTCTTTAGACTGTGGCATTTTACTCGCCACAAATAATATAAACACCCCTATAAGCACCAAGCCTAAAATGACATAGGGATCTCGAATAACGAGTAAATCTGAGGTTTTAATTAAGACCTTAGAAGCTTCATCTAGCGCACTAAAATCTGTGATATCATCAGATTTTAAATTCTTTAAAACAAACTGTTGCGCAACGAACAATCCTGCTATCAACCCAACAGGATTAAATGCTTGAGCTAAGTTTAATCGTTGTGTCGCTGTTTCTTTTGCTCCCATTGCCAAAGCATAAGGATTAGCTGCTGTTTCTAAAAAGGCTAATCCGAATGTTAAAATATAAAGTCCCAAACAGAAAAACAAAAAACTCTCCGATTGTGCCGCTGGATAAAATAGAAGTGCACCTGTAGCATACAATGCCAATCCTATTAAAATCCCGACTTTATATGAATATTTACGCATAAACATTGCTGCAGGTAAGGCCATACAGAAGTACCCACCGTAAAATGCCATTTGCACCCATGCCGCCTCAGAGTTGGACAACTCTAATACTTTTTTAAATGCCTGAACCATTGGATCGGTAACAGCATTTGCAAATCCCCATAAGGCAAATAATGAAGTGATTAAAATAAAAGGGATTAGTACTTTTTTAGAAACTATAGGTATTTTTTTTGTGCTGTTCATCCGTGATTTTATTAGTTAGTTTTAGTCTTAATATTACGATTCTCAATTTAGCAAGCATTTTTGTTTTTATACCATTTTTTCGACAAAAGTCATATGGAACGATCTAAATGCGTGTAACCACCATCAACAAAAAGAAGTTGCCCGGTAGTATGACTTGATTTCTCTGAAATCAAAAACGCTACGGTATTGGCAATTTCCTCTGCTGTTGTCATGCGTTGTTCTAGTGGGATTTTTTCGGTTATGTCCTTTAATTTTTCTTCAGGATTTGATAAGGTTTTTATCCAACGATCGTATAAAGGGGTGTAACATTCGGCAACGATAACTGCGTTTACCCGAATTCCATAAGGTAATAATTCTACCGCCCATTCACGGGTTAGTGCACTTCGCCCACCATTTGCAGCAGCATAGCCTGATGTTCCTCCTTGTCCAGTTACTGAAGTTTTCGATCCAATATTAACTATGGCTCCTCTAGTTTTTTTTAGCTCTGGTAAAACGTGATGAGCCATGAGAAAATAATGTGTTAAATTTCGATTGATAGAAGTTAAAAAATCGTTGTAGGTCCCTTTTTCCAAACTCACACCATCATTTACCCCTGCATTGTTCACCAAAGCATCAATGCGGCCAAATTTTTTGATGACCACTTCAACAGCCGCTTCACATTGTTCGGGATCGGTAAGCTCAGCAAACGCATGGAAAGCCTGCCCTCCATTAGTTTCTATCTCCTTTACGGCATCTAATACATTTTCTATGTTTCTACCAACAATAACCGGAATAGCACCTTCCTCTGCCAGCACTTTACAGATGCCGTTCCCTATACCCTTAGAGCCACCGGTAACTATAATAACTTTATTTTCTAATTTCAAATTCATTAAACATGTATTTAATATTATTAAGGGAATTCCACATTATTTCTAATCTAATCTCTTCTAAATGTTCGTTTCTCAATTTTAACGTATGATGTACCAGGTATATCCTTTGGCAGGAATATTTACCTCTATTTCCACTTCAAACGCTCTATTTAAATGTTGTGTTTCTTTCAAACCTTCTTTACTCTCCAACTCTACCTCATCAATTTTCCCAGTATAATATAAGGGTAGAGTTACTTTTTCTTGAATAACTTTTAATGTGGGATTGAAAAGCATGATCAATCCTTTTTCATTCAATTCAGGATTTACATGCATAAATCCATCCCAAGACCTGCCATCTGGTCTTCGTAAATGTATAATATCTGAATTGAGTATATCCCTGTATTTTTTGTAATGATTTATTTGTGCGATTACCAAGTCCTTTGTAGTTGTATCATCAAATAATCTCGGCCCTCGATAACAGGCCTGAACCCCTGATCCATAATTTTGTGCCATATGAGACTCATAGGCATCTAGGTGTTCTTTCAGTGGCTCTAAAGTCGCGGCGTCTCCACCGCCATGGTATTCGGTTAGAGGAACAAAAGTCCATGCCATGGAAGGTGATTTTTCCCAAGTACCATCATAAATATTTTGTCGTCCCAATAGAATTTGTTGATCTCTGGTCAATGACCAATTAACCTCTCTATAACCAATCCCGCATTTATTTGACCCTTGAAGAAAATAAAAATCCGGTGCATTTAAATAAATGTCTTTTTCTTTGAGCCAATGGTAAAATTGTTTGGTCATGTTCCATTGTGCCCATTGCGAATCTTCATATCCTTCATGAAATTTATGAGTAGTAGACGCACAATAATCACCTGGATATGGGCCATCATGTTCTAGTAAATCAAAGCCCGTATTATCTAGAAAATATGTAATCTTTTCTAAATATTCATAACCCCATGCACTAGCAAGACAAGGCGCATTGCCAAATTTTGCTCCACCAGGCCTTCCTGTTTTTTTATCTATAACGTCGTAAGCATCACTAATTTTCCTGCTAGAAAACAAGGAATACCCCCCGAGTTCAATACCTTGATCATGCGCATAATCTGCCAAGGCTTTGAATTTTGAGATATTTACGCTTGTAGTATCTTCCATATTAAGTCCACTTCCAAAACTAAGTATAACCATTTCATATCCAGTTGCTTTACATTGGTCTATTGCTACTTTAACTTTCTCTGGTTCGGTGGTAGTGAGATGCATAAAAATAGGATTCTCTGTAGCCCAAGGCGCTAAGGAGCGATACATTTTACGCATACTAAGCGTATTTCGCTCTCGCTCTGTTCCATCTAAAAGTAGTTCATAAGTATGAAAACTTTCGAAACTGGAATTTACTTCCAATACTAAATTAGGCCCTACAGGAAGTTTACTTCTCAATAGGCAAGGTGTTTCCATTTTCCAATTAACTTGTGACGTATACTCCGGATCTGTCTCCCAAAAAATTGTTGTATTTGATTCTCCTGTAGTAAAGCCTCCAAAAGCATAATCACTTTCAACATGTAAATTAGGGCGTTTCCAAGAATTCGGAGTCTCAACTGGGTTTTCTACTTCTGGAAAGGCCAAAATCTCATTACTGAAATTAGTAATTTCAATTGGTGATTTCCCCTGATTATCAATAGTAATCCACTTTGATATTAAAGGTAATCCATCATATATTTCATAATGCACATTTACTCGAACTCCCTCTAAGTGCTTCGATTGATGTTCAAACTGAAGTATGAGTTCTTTTCCTGATGGAGTGTTCGTTTTTGACGTATGATATCGTTTATTATCATCCCACTTTATCTTTGACTGGATCGGTTTTACTATATGATCACGATACTGAAAAGCAGTTGAATCTGAAATAAGATTCCCAATCCATTCTTCTAGAAGATACCCGTGTTCTTTTAACCCTTGTAATCCTCCCACGGCATACATCTCACCGTTCAATGTGACTTCTGCTTCTGGTTTGATACTCCTTAGCATTGTTTCTCCTGTAATACTATTTTTAAACTCAACAGTTGCGGCATTTGGAGAAATTTTAATCTTCCTGTATACTAAACCATTACTCAAAACAAGGCTCTGATTTTCTTCGGAAATAGTTGCTGCATAGGTTGAATTATCGATAAGCCAATCTATTGACTTGGTGATTTTATAGCTTTCACTACATCCAATAATCAAAATAACAAATGGCAAAACCATATAGTTTATTCTTTTCATTTCAAATTTTTAATTGGCATAGGTATTACTTTATTCGTTGCCTTATTTGACGGCATTTGTGCTTTAACTTTTATCAAATAATCTGACAATATTTTTGCCAGCTCTCTTGTTTTTTGTGGTTGGTTCTCAATCCTATTATTTTGTTCGCCGATATCGTCTTTAAGATTGAACAACTCCATCCGTTGATCTAGATGATAATAAATAAATTTCCAATCTCCCAATCTAACGGCACTCGACGCTCCAATTCCAGGCCCTGAAGGCCCCCATTCATTGGGATAATGCCAAAATAACGCCCGTTCACTAGAGTCAAATTCCTCACCTTTCAAAAGCGGCATAAAACTAACCCCATCAATGGTTTGAACGGTTTCAGCATTCCTAATTCCAGCCATTTCAAGAATCGTTGGATAGAAATCTTCAATGATTAAATATTCTCCCGACACCGAATTTGGTTTTATTGTACCCGGCCATTTTACAAGCATTGGCTCCCTAATTCCCCCTTCATATACTGATCCCTTTCCACTTGCCAAAGGTTTATTATGAGTATGTTTCTCTCCGCCACGGGCAACAGCGCTTAAGCCGCCATTATCGGACATGAACATAATAATTGTATTGTCATCCAAATTATTAGTTTCTAAATAATCCATAAGATCACCTAAACTTTTATCCATCCCTTCAATTAAAGCGGCATATTTTGCCTCTTTAAGATCTAATCCTAGATCAATATATTTTTGTATGAACCGTTTATCTTCCATTAGCGGCGTATGGATTGCATAATGTGCCATAAATAAAAAGAATGGCTTTTTGGTGGCTACTGCAGTATCGATAGCTTTCATAGCTTCTAGCGTTAACGCTTCGGTTAAAAATATATCCTCACCATAATAATCCTCCATTCCCGGTACGGCCCAAACTTCTCTTCCTTTTTTATCATTTCCGAAATTATCTATCCCTAAGTAACTTCCAGGAGCACCGGCAGCATGTCCTCCTATATTGATATCAAAACCAATATTAAGTGGATTTTCGCCAGGAGTATCATTGGCTCCCAAATGTGATTTCCCACTATGAATTGTAAAATAACCTGCATTTTTAAGTGCTGTTGGTAATGTTGTTGCGTGTACTGAATAATCTATTCCCGCGACAGGACTCAATCCATTGACATTCCATTGAGGAAAGGTTAAATGCGGGTGGTTTTTTTCCATTGGCTGGATATTATCTTTCCGTAAGGTCCAGTTGGTAACCCGATGCTTCGCAGCATTCATCCCTGTCATTAGACTCACCCGTGTTGGAGAGCAAACCGCTGTAGCGTATGCATCAGTAAACTTCATACCTTCAGCTGCCAAACGCTCCATATTTGGTGTCTTATAAAGTGAATTATAGGCTGTCTTTTTATCCCAAAACGGAACTGAAGTATCTTGCCAACCCATATCATCAACTAAAAAGAGAATAATATTTGGTTGTTTTACTTTCATCATTTTAGAAGTGCAGCCGCCTAAAAAAAACCCAACAATCATTACAAAAACAAAAGGTCCATATTTCATAAATTTATTTTTTTATCAGTTTCAATTTTTCATCCAACCACATTTTTTTATTGCTTTGCAATTCAATTTCCATCAATAAAGATCCATATTTAATATTACTTATTTGGGTCTTTTTAGACAACAGCCCTAAATTAATCAATTTACCATCTTTCCATTCTATATCGATTTCAATATTCCCTCTAGCCTTCAATCCCTTTATGTGCCCAGTCTTCCAATTCTGGGGAAGTGTTGGCAGAATTCTAATAAAATCTTCATGCGATTGCATCAACAACTCTGCAACCCCAGCTGTAAATCCAAAATTACCATCAATTTGAAAAGGCGGATGCTCGTCAAACATATTATCGGCAACTGATATTTGCATGAACTTTTTAATATTTTCTTCAATAGATTTTTCGTCTAATAATCGGGCATTAAGATTTATCATCCATGCACGACTCCAGCCTGTTCCTGCCCCTCCATATTGCAATCTATGTGCTATTGTTTTTTTAGCAGCTTCAAATGCTACGGTATTGCTTTCTACAATGTCATCGCCTGGATGTAATGCATATAGATGTGACGTGTGACGATGTCCTTTTTCATGCTCTTGATAGGGCTCATTCCACTCGAGAATTCTTCCATCCTGACCTATAACCACACCTGGATATAATGATTGGCGTTTTACTTGCACCTCCTTAATAAAGGCATCATTATAATTCAAAATTTCAGCAGCACTCAAAACATTATCAAACAATTCAGCTATAATTTGGTGCCCCATGGCACTCCCAAAAGATACTGACGCTGGATTGCCTTCCTTTGTCATAAACGAATTTTCGGGGGATGTTTCCGGAGCTGAAACCCAGGCTAGCTGTTGTTCATCTTTTACCAACCAGTCTAGATAAAATTCGGCAAATGATTTCATAATAGGATAGGCTCTGTTTTTTAAAAAATCTTGATTTTGTGTGTACTGATAATGTTCCCAGTAATGTTGTGAGGACCATCCACCACCATGAATCCAAGAACCCCAATACGCTCGTTCTGCACGCATCCAAGGGGTCGCCCAAAGATCTGTTGTATGATGCAAAACAGCCCCTCTTTCTGTACCATATTGATTTTTAGCTAAGGCTTCCCCTCGTATAATTGCTCGGTCTATTAAATCGAAAAATGGTTGATGCAACTCACTTAAATTAGTGACCTCTGCAGGCCAATAGTTCATTTGAAGATTAATATTTAAATGATAATCGGCGTTCCAAGGGGCTTCGATATGCTCATTCCATAAGCCTTGCAAATTTGCGGGGTTCGTTCCTGGTCTGGAACTAGCTATTAATAAATAGCGCCCATACTTAAATAACTTAGCAGCCAAATCTGGGTCGTCATGACCATCCTTAATTCGTTTTAATCGATTATCAGTAGCTATAGAATCTAACTCGTGACCGCCCAAATCTAATGCGACACGATGATATAATTCTTGATAATTTTGAGAATGCCGAATTAATAAATCTTCAAATGATTTATCTTCTAATCTCCTTAAAGTTTCCGTGTTTTTCTTCTTGTAGTCTTCATGATAGAATGAGGTGTTACACACAATAAATAGTGTTGCCTTATGGACGCCATTTAAAGCAAGCGCTCCGTTTTTAGCTTCGACCGTTCCAGAATTATTTCTAACTTTTAACCGCGTTTCAAACTTTACCCCATAATCTATTGGAAATGGTTTTGAATCTTTCATTCCACCAAATTGGGTCACCATCCCCAACATATTTATTTCATTATTAGAAGGATTGGATAATTTTACTGTTGTATTTCCATGATCCTGAGGTCTATCTAATTTTAAGTTGAAATTCATCCCTTCTTTGGCTGTTGTAGATAACTCTATAACCAATACATCGTCTGCTGCTGAGGAAAACACTTTTTCGGAGTAAGAGTTACCATCGGCGGTATAGCTTACTGTGACCAAAGCATCATCCAAATTCAGGGATCTCTTATAGTTTTCGATCTTCGCTTTGTTCTTAAAATCGATAAATAGATCTCCCATGGTTTGATGCGATCTTTTTACAGATTTGTAAGAGAATTTATCTACAATGAGTTGGTCTACTTTATGATGCTCTCCTTTTTTTAAAAGTGTTCTTATGTCTTCCAAATCTTCAGGAGTTCCTTTAGAATCTCCCCAATCGGGTCCACCAGCCCACATTGAATCTTCATTAAGCTGAATACGTTCGTTATGAGGGTCTCCAAAAACCATTGCTCCCAATCTACCATTACCAACGGGTAAAGCTTCCATCCATTTTTCAGCAGGTTGACTATACCAAATTAATTCTGCCATTTCCGATTTTTCTTCGCAGGAAAAACCAAATCCTACAAAAAGCACAATTGATAAAGTCTTGCTCCATTCTTTTACAAAAGTCGAATTCATTATAAACATCAGGTATTTAAATTGTAAAAATTAATTGCATTCCCACCCATAACCTTCGCTTTCTGTGCTTCAGAAAAACGGGACATATATCGCTCTAAAACATTTAGCTGTTCGCCATAATTAGCGGCTAATAGACATACAGGCCAATCGGAACCATAAAGTAGTTTATCCACACCAAAAGCATTAAAAATCACATCCAAATACGGAACAAAATCGTCATATTTCCAACGCTTTGCATCGGCTTCCGTTTGCATTCCAGAAATCTTACAATACACATTTGAATATTCCGCCAAAGCTTCTATATTGGTTTTCCAAGGCTCTAGTTCCCTCTTTTGAATTAAGGGCTTAGCAATATGGTCGACAATAAATTGTTGTTTGGGAAAAGCTTTTACTATAGCAATCGCTGCAGGGAGTTGTTCGGGAATAATTAAAATATCATAGGCTAATCCAAACTGTTCAAGTTTCGAAATCCCATGTTGGAAATTGGTTCGAAGCATAAAATCCTTAGGCTCAGCCTGTACAATATGTCGCACGCCTTTAAACTTTTTGTTTTTGGAAAAATGCGCTAAGCGTTCCTCCACATTATCGGCACATAAATCCACCCAGCCTACAACGCCTTTTACGATTGTATTTTTACTAGCCAAATCCAGTAAAAACTGAGTCTCTGTTTCTGATTGGTCAGCTTGTACTGCGATACAACCATCAAAATCATATTTTTTTAAAATAGGAGCTAACATTTCCGGAAGAAAGTCCTTTTGAATGACGTTCATACTGTCGTCAATCCATCTGTCCCTTACTGGATCGAAAATCCAAAAATGTTGATGTGCATCTATTTTCATGTACTGCCTCTGTTTATTCTCTGTTGAAAGCTTTACAGACTTGCTTAGATGTTCCTAAGCCTTCAATTCCCAATTCTACGACATCACCTGCTTTTAAATATTTAGGAGGATTCAATCCTAGTCCAACCCCAAAAGGGGTTCCTGTCGAGATAATATCTCCTGGTAATAAGGTCATATATTGGCTGATATAGCTAACAACTTCCTGTATATTAAATACAAAATCGTCCGTATTACTGTTTTGCATTTCTTCACCATTTAATGTTAACCACAAATTCAAATTATTAGGGTCTTTAATCTCATTAGCTGTAGCAATAAATGGTCCTAATGGCGCAAAGGTGTCACAACTTTTTCCTTTCACCCATTGCCCTTCTTTTTCAAGCTGAAATTCACGCTCACTATAATCATTATGCAACACATAACCAGCTACATGGTCAAGCGCATTTGCTTCAGACACATAACTTGCTTTTTTCCCAATAACCACGGCCAATTCTACTTCCCAGTCTGTTTTCTCACTGTTTTTAGGAATAATTAAATCATCATTAGGCCCTACCATTGCCGAGGTTGCTTTAAAAAACAAAACTGGTTCTTTTGGGACAGCCATACCACTCTCTGCAGCATGTTTTGCATAATTTAAACCTACACAAACTATTTTTGAAGGCCGACATAAAGGAGCGCCTAATCGCACCGTATTTGGTACAACCTCACAACTTTCCATATTGGTTTTTAACCAGGCTTCTAAGCGATTAATACTATCTCCTCCAAAAAAGGCTTCGGTATAATCTTCACCAAAACCGCTAACATCTATACGCGTGCCACTTTGCAATTGCACTCCTGGTTTTTCATTTCCTTCTATTCCAAATCGTATTAATTTCATATTCTATCTATTATTTTTACAACTTTTTTTTATTCCGACTCAAAAAAATCAATCTCTGCGATGGCCGCTGAACTTTTTCCTCCAGCTATTATTTTTGATTCTATACGCACATATCTGGTTGTTAGAGAAGATTTAAACATGTGTGTTCTTGCCTCTGGGTCATTTATTAAATTTCCAAATTCAAAATGTTCAAACGTTGTCCACGACTTACCGTCTTCACTTACTTTCATAACTCCTTTCTCCAGCATCCCTTCAGAATGCTCCTTTTGCGGTGTGTAGGCAAATCCCTTAAGGTGATATGCTTTTCCCAAATCAATAGCGACATAATGTGTTTTTCCTTTTTCAGAAGATTGCCAATACGTCATTGGGTCATCATCTATCGCAAATCCAGCTTGATGCTTAGCTTTATTACTATCGGTAGCCATAACTTTCCAATCTTTCTTAAGAATTCCAAAACCCTTGGATGCAATACTCCCAAATTCCCCTTTATCCACTGCTACGGCCTTTAGTTCAACTGAAACGGCTATTACAGAATGACTTAATAATTCAGAGGATTTTGTCGGGTCAGATCCATCTGTTGTATATCTAATTTCATATTCTGAATTTAAATTCCCAGCAATATCCTCACCATGGGGTTTCCATCCAAAATCGTGTTTTTTTGGCCTTATTTTTAAGTCCCCTTCTAAGGTTCTAGTAATTGAAAGTTGGGGTGGTCTCGTTTTATAATAATGTGCGGTTACATTTGAAATTGCAGGTGTAAATCGAGATTCTAAAACACGAATTCTGAATTTACTAGAGCTAACCTCAGGAAAACGAAGGATGCGTTTATAACCAACATTAGTGGCTGATGCAATTTCTTGCCAAGCATTTTCTATCCAAGCATCAGCAGCATGTTTTTCTATCCGTTCGCTATGGGTAGCTACGGCCTCTTGTATCACTAATCGATTAATAGTTACGGGCTGCTTCGTTGTAATAATGATCTCATTTTGGCTGTCTAACAATTCAAAACTTTTCAAATCGCGATCTAATACATTATTCGATCCACTGGCCTTTTCAAACAAATTCACATCATAGGTCACTCTTAATCGCTGCCCAACTTCTTCCAAAACTTTTACATCTTCTGGAGAAAAAGTGCCTTCTCTATTTGGAGGAATATTTAATAAAAAAGTAGAATTACCCCCAACAGATCGTTCATACATATCAAAAACATCATCTGAGCTACGCACTTTCTGGTTCGTTTCATCTCTATAAAACCAACCTTCTCTAATTGATGTATTAGTTTCTGCTTGTTGATAATGTAAATAATTCCCTGCTAGTAATTTTGATCTACTCCCTAAATCTATCTCTGTAAGATCTCCAAAATGGTTCATGTTTTTTGGATCCTCTTGATAAGGAATTACATTCCATTCTGTATCTCTAGTTCCCCCGGACTCATTCCCACACCAACGAATATCTTGTTTTCCAAAAATCACAGCTTTAGGTGCCAATGCCGAAATAAGTTCTTTCCAAGCCAAGTAGCTGTATTTTTGATCTCCTTTTCTTTTTGGATGTGCCCCATCAAACCACACTTCTTCAATCGGCCCATATTCTGTAAGCAACTCAAAGAGTTGATTCAAAAAATATTCGTTATAATCATCAACTTTAAAGTTAAAAATCGTCGTATTTTCAAAGGGTCTACCTTCAACAGGCCTTGGGATGGTCCGTTTGGTATATTTACTTAAGTTCCCATATAATCCTTCTGCATTTTCTATTTGGAATAGATCGGCTGGCGACAAATACACCCCCAGTTTTAAGCCGTATTTTTTACAGGATTCCGACAATTCTTTTAACACATCTCCTTTTCCATTTTTAAAGGGAGATGACATGACTCCATGTTTTGTATACCGACTTTGCCAAAGCACAAAACCGTCATGATGTTTGGCAGTAAAGATCACCATTTTCATTCCAGCTGCTTTCATGGCTTTACACCATTGATCGGTATCCAGGTTTTGAAGATTAAATATTTTGGGGTCTTCCATCCCATTACCCCATTCCATTCTTGTAAATGTATTGGGTCCAAAATGAATAAAAGCAATAAACTCATTTTTTAAAGCCTCATATTGATTAGGAGTTGGTACAACGTGAGCCGCTTTAATCACTTTGGAATCATTAGTATCTGTGTCACTAATAGCAATCGTACTTGCCGTTGGAATTAATTGTCCCTTAGATTTTACGCAAGACACTAAAACAAGAGTCATTAGCGTATAAAAAAGTGTTTTGTTAAGCGACATTCTCATTTAATTTTTAGTGATTTCAAAAGTCCATGCATCGTGTGATGGCATTTCTGCATAATTTATACGTTTTGTATTGATATACATTTTACCATCACGATATTCCCAATTTAAGTTACGGTTCAATCCAAGTAATTTGACTGTTGCGCTTTTTCCGGGATTTTTAATATTTAAAATCAAGGTCTCATCTGCCCATTCAAAACTAATGGCATAGATCTTTTCATTATTTTGTGTATAGCAAATGTAGGTTTGATAAGATGTATAAACCCCTTGTATTCCTGGTTTTGTTTTCGCTTTATCTTGAAAGAAACCAGATGCTGGAACGATTTGTTTAGCAATCTTTTTCGAACTCCAAAACAGTGTCACTTCTGCATTTTGCTTTTTCTCGTTATACTTAATAATAATAGGATAGGCTACATCTGCTTTAAGTTTTGCGATTCCATTTGTGGATTTCCCCGTATTGGCTCCCATTACTTCCGATTGGCTGCCTCCAGCAGTATAATTCTGATTGATAAGCAATTTACCATCGATATAAACAGCCACCTCATCGTCAGCTTTTGTTTCAAAGGTATAAGCCCCACTTTCTGGAGCCACTATAAAGCCTTCCCAGGCAATAGAGAAATTATCTTCTTTAACTCCTTTCATTGGGGAATTACGAACCCAATTAAAATTAATCTGTTTATCGACACGAGTTATATCAACAATTTTCTCTTCTTCTTTTATTTCAAATGGAGTAGACCCATAAATGGCAGCACCATTAATTTTTAGCCATTTCCCCAATTGCATTAATCGTTCTTGTTGAATTAGTGGAATTTGCCCATCGGCTTTAGGCCCCACATTTAAGATCATACCACCACCATTGGCAACGGTTTTTACAAAACGCTGTATGAGTTCTTTGGAGGATCCATAAGCTTCCAAATTTTCATTCCGGTTTAAGCCAAAGGATCTTCCAATACCTCTTACTTCTGCCCATGGTCTATCCGTTACTTTTATGCCTGCACTGTATTCAGGAGTTAAAAAACCGGTATCAATACCACTTCCCCATCTATTATTTACAATCGCTTCATCTCCTACTAGATTATAATACCAATCAATCAATTCGGCGGCATGCCACTGTTTGGCAGTATTAAACCATTCACCATCGGCAAAAATCAATGAAGGTTTATAGCTGCTTACTAATTCCTTAAATTGTGGAATCATATAGTTGTCGACGTAATTCCCAATACTATCATGGGGATCGGTGTACCATCGATGTAGAGGATTATTCCATTCGGCCAATGAATAATACAATCCCATTTTAAGATCTTTTTTTCTAACTGCTGTTGTTAATTCTCCAACGATATCACGTTTAGGCCCAACATCGACAGAATTCCAGTTGCGATTATATTTACTTGGCCATAAGGCAAAACCATCGTGATGTTTAGAAACCAGCATTACATATTTCGATCCAGATTTCTTAAACAAATCAGCCCATTCGTCAGGATTGAAAAGCTCGGCTTTAAATAAAGGCGCAAAATCTTTATATGCAAAATTTTGTCCGTAGGTGTCTTTCATGAATTTTGTTCGAAGTGTTTCCCCGAGTTGTAAGCCTCTTAAAAACCATTCTCCATAAGATTCTTTCCCGCCATAAGCTGGGACTGAGTACAAACCCCAATGAATAAAAATACCAAGTTTAGCATCTTTAAACCATTGTGGGTAGGATCTCTCTTCTATTTTTTTATTTAACGCTAATTCGTTTTTCTGCTGTGCAAACCCAGTTGACAACAAAAACACAGTACAAATACACAGTGTGATTTTTTTAATCATTATCCATTTAATTTTATAAACCCTCCATCGATTGGAAAATCGGTTCCTGTAATAAACGACGCTTCATTACTACATAAATAAAGCGCCAAACTCGCTACTTCTTCTGGTTTTCCCATACGTCCTATGGGTTGTGTTTTTGATAACTTTTCAAACATTTCTTGCTCTTGCCCAGGATAGTTGTTAGCAATAAATCCATCCACAAAAGGTGTATGAATTCGGGCTGGAGAAATACTATTACATCTAATTGCTGAGTTTATATAATCTTTAGCTACAGAATAGGTCATAGTTAACACTGCGCCTTTGGTCATGGAATAGGCAAAACGATCGGAAATCCCAACTGAGGAAGCAATTGAAGCCATATTTAAAATCACACCACCATTAGTTTTCATATGACTAATACAAGCATACATACAATTATACACACCCTTAATATTTACCTGATACAGCCGGTCCAAGTCATCGTTTGTAGTTGCTTCTATATTTCCAATGTGTGCAATGCCTGCATTATTCACTAATATATTAATAGCATCACGATCTGCAATGCTATTAATTACAGACAGGACTTCATCCTGATTAGCCACATTACATTGATAAGCACTTGCTCTCCCTCCGCCATTAATTATTTCATCTACGGCATCTTGAGCTGCAACTTTATTAATTTCAAGTATGCAAACATGTGCGCCTTTTTCCGCGAATTTTTGGGCAATTGCTTTTCCAATTCCACTAGCCCCGCCAGTGATTACCGCTGTTTTTCCTTCCAAACTAAAATCTGACATCATTCTATTTTAAAATAATTTCAATTATTGTATCTATAGGTTCTTTATTGACTTGAGGTACTTCAATAAACATCCCATATTTTGTTATATTATAGGTTACAGGTGCATTACTTTTATAAAAACGCATGCTTTTCACACGTCCTTCAAAATCTTTTAGAAAAAACAACTCTTTATCCGCCTCTAAAATATGTAAATACACAGTCTTTCCTTTTCTAGTTGAAGCCATTTCATCTGTTGGTGTAAATGGACCTCCGGTAGTATTATAAATTGTTGGGCCGTTTTCTCGTAACCAAGCGCCTATTTTCTTTAAAGATGCTTTATGTTCTATTTGTATTTCGCCATTTGGCATTGGCCCCACATTTAATAACAAATTACTTCCATATCCAGCAGCCTTCACTACATATTGAATCAACTCTTTTTCCGATTTATGTTTACGATCTTGTAAATTAAAGCCCCAGGAACCGTTTATGGTTTCACACACTTCTAAAGGCAGTTTCCCTACGTTGGATGCATCAGTACCCCAACCTGTAGTGTTTTGGCCAGGTAAATCTTTTTCAAACATTTGAAAATCTTCTCCAGCTATTGGGGCAATATGATGATTATTCCCAACTAAACAATGTGGTTGTAAATCGTGAATCAACTTATAAATTTCATCATAATGCCAATCCACCTTCAACTTTCCAAAATGCTTTCCATCCCATTCTTTTTGATCCCAATGACCGTCGAACCAGATTCCCGCAATATCTCCATAATTGGTTAACAATTCTGTTAGCTGTGCCTTCATAAATGTAATGTACGTATCCCAATCGCCTTCACCTCTCCCAGGAATATTTGTTCCTGTTCGCCCTCTAGGAAAATAATTATCGTCATGCCAATCCAAAAGTGAATAGTAAAAAAACAATTTGATTCCTTCTTTTTTACAAGCTTCGGCAAGTGCTTTTAAAACATCCTTTTTATAGGGCGTCTTTTTTACGATGGTATAATCGGTCACTTTAGAGTCGAACATCGAAAACCCATCATGATGCCTACTGGTAATGGTAATGTATTTCATTCCTGCATCTTTAGCCATTTTCACCCATTGATGCGCATTAAAGGCAATAGGATTAAAAAATGAGGGTAGTTTTTCGTATTCATCAATGGAAATATTCTGATTATTCATTACCCATTCACCATCACCCAACTGGCTATATACTCCCCAATGAATAAACAAGCCAAATTTAGCCTCTTGAAACCATTGTCTGGCTTCCAAATTTTGCTGTGATGGCACATAATCAGGCTGAGCAATCGCCGACTGCATGACTAAAATTACTCCTAAAAAACTAATCCATTTTTTCATGTGTTCTTTTTATTATCTTTTATAAAGACCAACAAGGACACTCGACCCTTGCCAGATATCATTAATTAGTTATCTACCCAAATTTTTCCATTTGGAAATTCATAATCATTTATCGATTGCCTCTTCATTGTAATACTATATCCTGGTTTATTTGGTGGCATATAGGCCCCATTATTTATAACTACAGGATCTAGGAAGTGCTCATGTAAATGGTCTACATATTCTATAATACGATGTTCTTGAGAACCACTAATAGCAATATAGTCAATCATTGACAGATGCTGAACATATTCGCAAAGTCCAACACCCCCTGCATGTGGACATACAGGAATATTAAATTTAGCAGCCATTAGCAAAATAGCTAAGATCTCATTGACCCCACCAACACGGCAACTATCAATTTGACAAACATCTATGGCACCAGCCTGCATCAATTGTTTAAACATCACTCTATTTTGGCAATGTTCACCAGTAGCTACTTTTATAGGAGCAATGGCTTTCGCAATTTTGGCATGGCCCAAAATATCATCTGGACTGGTTGGTTCTTCAATCCAATAGGGATTAAATTTCTTCAATTCAGCCATATTAGAGATGGCTTCATCTACATCCCATTTTTGATTGGCATCCATCATTAATTGTAAATCATCCCCAATTTCCTCACGAATTATGGCGGCTCTACGCATATCGTCTTGTAGATCGGAGCCCACTTTTATTTTCATATGCTTAAACCCATCGGCTTTTGCTTCCTGGCATAACCGTCTCATTTTAGCATCGGAATAACCCAACCACCCCGCAGAAGTTGTATAAGCAGGATAACCATTAGTTTTTAAATATGCGATACGTTCATTTTTTCCTGCCTGCTTTTCTTTTAATAAATCTAGTGCTTCGGTTGGGGTAATGGCATCAGTTATATATGTGAAATCAATACATTTTACCAATGCTTCTGGTGACATATCGGCTAATAATTGCCAAAGCGGTTTCTTTTCTACTTTTGCATATAAATCCCAAACAGCATTTACTATTGCTCCTGTCGCCAAATGAATCACTCCTTTTTCTGGTCCTAACCACCGTAGTTGACTATCGCCCGTAATCATTTTCCAAAACGCCTCCATATCACTAGTAAAACTCTCCAGTGTTTTCCCTATGATTAGATGGGACAATGAGCTAATAGCGGCAACACATAATTCATTACCTCTACCAATTGTAAATGTTAAACCATGGCCTTCAAGCCCATTTTCATCGTCTGTTTTTAATATCACATAGGCCGCTGAATAGTCTGGATCTGGATTCATGGCATCTGAGCCATCGAGAGATTTACTTGTTGGAAATCGAATATCTTTTACCTCAACATGAGTAATTGTCATCTTTATATCGTTATATGATTTTGCAATAGTTCAAAATTATAACGATACTCTCTTTTTACCAAGAAGGTATTTTGCAAAAACTAATACTTTTTTTGCTTAATTAATCAATTAAAATTTGTTATTGTAAATAAAAGAACATAAATCTTTTTATAATAATGCTAATCGTTAGCCTAAAAAACTAGGCAATATCCCGCTGCATTTTTAAATATTCGGAAGGAGAATAGGAAGTAATAACTTTAAACTGTCTATTGAAATTGGAGAGGTTATTAAAACCACATTCGAAACAAATATCGGTTTTAGAATATTTTTCTTCCAGCAATAATTTACAGGCAAAACCAACTCGTAATTCATTGACATATTTGGTAAATGTTTTGCGGTGTACCCTTTTAAAATACCGACTAAATGCCGAAGGATTCATGTGAGCCAACAGAGCTACATCCTTTAGGGCAAATTCATTCTTAAAGTTATTAATAACATAGTTGTAAACGGGCTCTAACTTTCGTTTATCCGAACTTTCAAAGTCATCATTATAAGACCCGCTAGAGAGCAATTCATATTTGGGAACAAGGGACAAATCTTGTAAAATTTGAAGAAAACAAATGACTCTTTCAAATCCATTAAGCTGCATTAATCGTTTTACTTTCTTAATAATTCTATCGTTTTGCTCACCTTTAAACCTAATCCCTCTAACCGCATTATTAAGCAATTTAGACAAGCCTTTCATTTCTGGTAATTCTAGAAAAGAATCTCCCACAAAATCTTCTTTAAAATGGACAACTAACGCTTCGGCTTTGAGTTTAGAGTCTTCTTCAAAATAAACGGGATCATTGAGCCACATATGAGGCAAGTTTTTACCAATTAGAATAATTTCACCTTCGGTAAAAGCACCTATATGATCCCCAATAAATCGAGTCCCCACACTTTTTAGCAATACCACGAGCTCTAACTCGCTGTGGTAATGCCATACTTTTAAAAAATTTGGATGTTTTCTATAGGCTACGCTAAAGGATTCGTTTTGTGTATTACTTCTATCTAAATAAAGTGGCTTCATAATATGAGGCTTCTAAATTAGCGCTCGAGCTTCAGAAAACAAAGAAATTTTTTGAAACACCCTAAAATATGGGTAGAATCTAGAGGAATCCTCTTTGACTAAAATTCCATATTTCTTTATAAAACAAACAAGCTACTTTGCAATAAATATGCAAAATAGCTTGTCAAAAATATTATACACTAATATAATAATGTGTTCTATTTTATTATTAAATCTGTTTTTTCGTCACCCAATTGTATGGTGTACTTCCCTTTTGGTAAATAATATTTACCATTTTGAGCCTTATTAATTTTTGTTTTACTGTCTGCTTTTTCCATAGCTTTTTTTCCAGCTTTGGACATGGTAATATCATATTCCAAGTAATTAAATCCCCTATCAGCATTAACGGTAATTGTATTAAGTTCTATACCGCTTTCAGAAACCACTTTTACAACTTGTTTCCCCGCATTTTTCACATATAATTGAATTGCAGTAGACGGTTCAAATACTTCTGAAAATTGACTCCAAGAGCTTCCCCACCTTGAAGACGAACGTAAAGATGCTACCTTAAACAGCGCAACAGTTTTATCACTTACTTTATTATATTGTTGAAGGGCAGCAATATCAGCTTTATAAATAGATCGTCCATGGGTTCCAATCAATAAATCCTTAGCCTCTGCTTGAATCACAAGATCATGTACAGCAGCATTGGTTAAACCATTAGAAAAAGTTTCCCAAGAACTCCCATTATTAAAAGAAACATAGGCTCCGTTATCTGTACCAACGTAAATGATATTTTCATTACTTGGGTCTTCTTTAATCACATTTGCTGGTGAATTCGGTAAATTAGAACTAATTGATTTCCATGTTTTACCCATATCATCACTCATAAACACGTAAGTCTTAAAATCGTCGGTTCTATATCCATTCAATGTTGTATATACGCGTTCTTTTTTATGCTGAGAAGCAATCACACGAGATACCCAAAGATTTTGCGGCAAATCATTGGATATTTTTTCCCATGTAT
The DNA here is from genome assembly GCA_913062555.1 of uncultured Bacteroidota bacterium. Lineage (GTDB taxonomy): Bacteria > Bacteroidota > Bacteroidia > Flavobacteriales > Flavobacteriaceae > CAJXVU01. The sequence continues at coordinate 49,309 of CAJXVU010000012.1, read as the reverse complement.
TTCCACCATTATGAGTCACATTAATGTATCCGTCATCACTTCCTGTATAAATTAAACCAAACTGAAATGGACTTTCGGAAATAGCAGCTAAAGTTCCATAAGGCACATTCCCTTTTTTACCGCCAGTTGTTAAATCTCCAGAAATAACATCGAAAGTTTCCCCTTGATCCATTGAGCGCAATAATTTGTTTGCACCCATATAAAGGATATCTTGATTATGTGGAGACAATAAAATTGGTGTCTGCCAATTGTAACGATATGGCGAATCCCCTAATTCATGTTTAGGGTTTATTCTGATCCGTTCCTGAGTCTCTAAATTTAATCTGAAATAAAATCCGAATTGAGACCCTGAATACACAATATTATTATCACGACTATCTATTTGGACCTGCATACCATCACCACCACCAATACGTTTATAAGGATAGCTCCCACTACCTTCCCAACGCTTAGAAGCAGTATAGTTACTTGGACCATACCATACTCCGTTATCTTGTAATCCTCCAAAAACATTGTATGGTTTTTTATTATCTACAGCAATATTATAATATTGTCCAACTGCGGGTTGATTGTTTTTTGTCCAGTTTTCACCATCATCATAAGTAATATTAACACCACCATCATTTCCATTAATCACATGCCCTTTAACATTAGGGTTTACCCAAATGGATTGATGATCGGAATGTACATTTTCTTGACCTATAGAGGTAAATGTTTTTCCGCTATCATTTGATTTTAATAAAGGCACACCACCAATATATATATTATTTTCATCGGATGCGTTCACTGCTATAATCCCGAAGTAGTATCCATATGAACTATACACCCCATCCAAATATCCTTTATGTGTTTTTGTCCAAGACTTACCTCCATTTGTTGATTTATATACTTCTGCACCAATCACTGGAGAGTTAAACATTACTGAGTTCGCATTCTCTAAATAGCTTGCCAAATCACTTGGTTTAACCTGATCATTTCTCACCGATTTTTTTACGCTTTTTGATGTATACTTGCGTTCAAACCTGTTACTTCTTAGGTATGTATTTAAACTTTTATCCTCTAATTTTAAAAAGTCGGCTTTAGACATGGTTTTGAAATCATCCTTCTTTAATCCTGAGGATTCTTTTTTCTTTTCTTCAGGCCTTCTAAATTGATTATCTAAAAATGCATAAACCACATTATCATTAAAAGTTGCTAAACCAATTCGTCCAACACCGCTACCAGTTGGAAATCCATTTCCTTTAGCAGTTACATTTACCCAAGTATCCCCTGCATCTGTACTTTTATATACTGCCGAATTCTCACCATTCCCTTTAAAATCCCAGGCTTTTCTTTCTCGTTCCCAAGTCGCTGCATATAATACATTTGGATTTGTAGGTGATACACTAATATCAATTACCCCTGTATCGTTATTCACAAATAATGCACGCTTCCATGTTTTACCCCCATCATTTGTTTTATAAATCCCCCGTTCTGCATTTGAAGAGTATAAATGCCCAATGACACCCACTACAACTTCATCAGGATTATTTTTATTTATAACAATTCTCCCAACATGATGTGAATCTGGAAGACCCACATTTTTCCAAGTTTTTCCTTTATCTGTGCTCTTTAAAATTCCAATTCCTGAATATGATGAACGTGACGAGTTACTTTCTCCTGTTCCAATCCAAATGTCACCACTTTTCCAATTGATCGCAATATCTCCCATATTTTGGGTTGGTGCAGTATCAGTTACTGATTTAAAAGTTGTTCCATTATTATTAGTATACCATAATCCTCCAGAAGCATAGGCAACATAAAATTCGCTAGTTTTGTTAGGATTAACATCTACATCTACAACACGACCACTCATTATAGCTGGGCCAATATTTGTAAACGGTACATTTTTAACAATCGAAGATTGTTGTGCATTCGTCTGAAAAATGAAGAGCAGACTTAATGCTAAAAGTAATTTAAAAGTTTTCATTTGTTGGTTTGTTAGTTTAAGGTTTGAAAGTAATTAATCTTGGGCAGAGCATCAAAATTCCCATTTAAAAAGCGCCAATTTTAACATTCCTTTTTGATTTTTATCTGCTAATTTTTAAATTCCTATTTTTATTAACTAATCCAACCAATTATATGAAAAAAATTATCCCATGCTTAGTTATAATTCTTTTGCTATCCTGTGCTCAAGAAAAAACATTTCAGATTGGTCAAATTGCAACACCTCAAGGCGAAGTGTTAGTATGGTTATATAATGAAACACCAAATCATAAAAAGAGTTTTATTGAACTCGCAGATAAAGGATATTGGGACAGCTTAACTTTTAATAGAGTAATTCCAAATTTTGTAGCACAAGGAGGGTGCCCGGATACTCCTGAAGGATTTAATGATCCTGAATATTTATTAGAACCGGAATTTAACGATTCTCTATTACATACCTATGGCGCATTAGGAGCTGGGAGAGATGGCAATCCAGATAAATTATCTGCGCGATGTCAGTTTTATATTGTACAGAACAAAGAAGGCCTCCATCGCTTAGATGGTGACTATACTATATTTGGCAAAGTTATAAAGGGCATGGAACTAATAGATACCATCGTTGCTGTAAAACGAGATTCAACAGACATACCATTTACGCCTATAACCCTAGATGTAAATATGATTTCGATGAAGGAATCTGATTTACAAAAACTATACAAGGCGTACAATTAGATGAGAAAGAAAATGAGAGTTATTCCTCCCATTTCCAATCGCCACCAATAATAAGTTTTTCTTTAAGATTATTTTTAATCATAAAGTCTCTTGTCGTTTCACTATCCATTTTTGTTGCAGGAAGTGTTTTTGCATTTGCCAAACCATAAAGCATCATGGTACCAAAACGAGAGGTGTTTGTAATATGAACTTCATTTACTAAATTAAAATCATCACAATCTGAATGGTAGCACCCATAAATAGCACGGTCTAAATTACTGTGTACCGAAAGAATAGGCACGCCTTCTAACATAAAAGGTTGGTGATCACTATGCAATCCTGAATTATTAGAAAACTTATTCTGATAGATGCTGTCCTGTTGTTGTATAACGGCACCCAGAGTCGTAAAAAAGTCTTCGTCATCTAGTTTACCACCGGCATTCATTCCAATTGGGTTTCCTGACATATCAAGGTTCATCATATACTTAATTTTATCAATGTTTCCTTCCTTAATCGCTTGTCCCACCATGTACTTAGACCCAAGTAATCCTTGTTCTTCTCCCATAAACAAGACAAATTTCACTGTTCTTTTAGGGGATAAGTTATTTGCTTTAAACGCACGTGCAATATCTAAAACTGCAAAAGATCCAATCCCATTATCAATAGCTCCTGTTGCTAAATCCCAAGAATCAAGATGTCCTCCTATCACAATTTCCTCTTCTGGTAATTCAGAACCTTTAATCGTTGCTACCACGTTTCTCGCCTTAATTATATCGCTATTATTAGTCATATTAATTGCTGCTGAAGCGGGGCTGCTTTTTAATTTTTCTTTCAATGCCATACCATCTTCTTTCCCAATACATACAGCTGGAATACTAATCAATGCGCCTGTAACTGAAGCCGTCCCAGTTAACAACACTCCGTTCGGAACTTGATTAATAATAATAATTCCAATGGCGCCATATTTAATGGCCAAAGACGTTTTCTCACTACGATGCAAATTACTCAAACCTTCTTCACTTCCTTCAAGAATTCCAATATAAACCAAAGCTATATTCCCATTTACTCCTTCTGGATTAGCTAAATAATCTGCTTCTAAACCATTACCCATATCGACAATAGTTCCATTAATATTTGACACAACAGGAGCATGTCCCAAGGTTACTACTTTGGTACTATTTCCATCAATCTCTAAAGAGACTTCACCTCTAGACCAAGCCTCAACTTCAAAAGTTTGATAAGCAACATCAGTAAACCCATAGTCCATTAATTTGTCATAAACATATGTTTCAGCTTTTGCGCCATTATTAGAACCTGTTAAACGATGTCCTATAGTTTCAGAAGCTTCTTTTAAGGTACTGTATGCTTTTGCATTTGCCTTAATTTCTTTATCGATTCTAGCAAATAATTCTGCATTTGTCTCTTCTTTTTGCTCAGTACATGAGGCAAATACAAGAATGGTCATTAATAGGAAAGCTATTTTTTTCATTAGTGTTGGTTTTTAATACAATATTTATTGATCTCTATTTATTTGAAAGTATGGCGATCATACTTTTACATTTTTATTTTTTTCTCTAACTCAATTTTTAACTGACTTTTTTCTAACTGTTTATTTAATTTGTCAATTTCTGATGCAATAAACTCTTCAAATTTCTGATTCACATTTTCCAAGCGCTCATTAAAAATAGCTGAAACTTCTCGTTGCTGTACAGATGGTTTAAAATCTACTCCATGAGCACTAATATCACTCGCTAGAGCACTTAATCGTCCATACAGTTTCATTGGTGAACGGAATGCATCTTCTCTAGCCCCTGTTAAATGAATATCATACAAAGAACCCGCAATTGACTGTGCCATAATTAACAATTCCTTCGCCTTTTTTATATCTTTTTTTCGTTTCAATTTTGGGATAAGCAAATTCAGTTCACTTCTAATTACTTCTACAGTATTAATCATGTTCACTGCAATATTCATGGCATCACGAAGTTCTAGAGACAGGGCTACTTGTGCTTTAATATCACTAATATTCCCTTCCGATTTTGGATCTTTTAAAACCCTTAATTCTCGAACAAACTCTTGATCACCAACAATAAGTTTTACTTTATAAGTATCAGGGACTGCTTTTGGCCCGAATTGACCTCTCCATAAATCTAAATCCCAGGTCACTAATGGGCGCCAACCCTCACCATTTAACTGTACCCATGGTCTGCCTGGTGGTGTTGATCGCAATTTTGGCCTATAGGTAGGCTCATAACGCAAATCCCACATAACTCTATTTACTCCTGCCTTATTTTTTCCTCTTAAAGTTCTAATGAGTTCATCGTCTTGAGATAATATTTGAATTTCAACTTTTTCCTTAGTCTCTTCTTTGAGATAATAATTAATCTCAGCTCCATAAGCTGGGTTTCTCCCAGAATTTAAACTTGGACCATCAGTTTTAATACTTTGAACATTCTGAAATCGATAAGCTTGTCTTAAACTAAATAAATGCACATCTTTATCTCGGGCTTCAAAGACGTACTCACGCAATGGTGAAATATTATCTAAAATATAATAGCCTCTTCCATAAGTACCAACAACCAAATCATCAAACTGTTCTTGTATTTCTAACCAATAAACCGGCGATGGCGGTAAATTATTTTTTAATCGCATCCAATGTGCACCATCATCATGACTTATATATATTCCATTATCTACACCCAAGTAAAGCATGCCTTCTTTTTTAGGGTCTTCTTTGATAACATGGGCAAAACTATGAACAGATTTTGGTACCGTTGCACTTATCAATTTCCAGGTTTGACCATAATCTTTTGTTTTATAAACATAAGGATCAAAATTACCTTGATGATGCAAGTCTACGGTAATATATGCTGATCCTTCACTATGTCTCGACACTTCTATATTTGAAATAGTTCCCCATTCCGGAAGCTCAGGAATATTATGCGATACATTTAACCAATTTTCACCACCATCTCTTGTTATATGTACTTGACCATCATTACTTCCTGTCCAAATTAATCCTTCTTCCAGTTTTGATTCTTGAATCGAAATCAAAACAGCACCATCCCAGGTCATTAAATTATCTATGGCAATCCCTCCTGAGTTTTGTTGATGTGACTTGTCATTTAATGTTAAATCTGGACTAATTACTTGCCAGCTATTTCCATTATCGTCACTTTTATGCACAAATTGGCTTCCCACATACACTCTGTGTTTTACGTGATTTGAAAAGGCTAAAGGGAAATTCCAGTACCAGCGATATTTCATATCGGCGGGAGCCCAACCATATCCAGCTTCTGGCCAAACCCTAACATCTTGTGCATGACCGGTGCGTGCATCATAGCGCTCCAAACCGCCATCATAACAGCCAGACCACACAATATTATTATCAAATGGATCGGGTTGTGCAAAACCACTTTCACAGCCTCCAACACCTTCCCATAAGCCAATTGGAATATAACCCTGCAAACTATTACTCGGTCCTTTATATGAATAGCCATCCTGACGATTTCCATATACATTATATGGGATTTGATTATCTACAGCCACATGATACATTTGGGCAATAGGAAGTACGACACGTTGAAATGATTTTCCATGATTTAAACTCAAACTTGCACAGCCATCATGAGCAACCAAAATACGATCTGCATTAGTAGGATCTATCCAAATATCATGATTATCTCCACCAGCACTATAACTTCCTTTTATTGTTTTCCCACCATCTTTAGATACGATAAACTTAACATTCAAAAAATAGATTTCATCAGGATCAGTTGGAGACACGGCCATACGTGTGTAGTATGGGGCACGTTCATTAATGTCATGATTGCGTGTCATTAGCGTCCATGATTCCCCAAAATCTTCCGTGCGATATAACGCCGGACTATCAATTTCAAATAAAGCATAGGCTATATTTGGACTGGATGCTGAAATGGCAACTCCTGTTTTTCCAACTTGATGATCTTCTCCTCCAGGAAGTCCTTTATTTTTCATTGCTTCCCATGTTGAGCCTCCATCTTTAGTTCTATAAATGCCCCCACCGGCCCCACCACTATTGAGCCCCCATGTATTAATATGTATTGACCACATGCCAACCATTAAATGATCAGGATGCTGTGGGTCAATCGCGATGTCAGCGGCGCCCGTATTTTCGTCGACAAACAAAATACGTTCCCAATTTACTCCACCATCAGTTGTTTTATAAACCCCTCGTTCTTGTTGTGGTCCATGGGTATGCCCTAAAGCAGCAACATAAACAATATCTGGATTTGTTGGATGTACTATTACACGACCTATTCTACCCGTTTTTTTCAAGCCCATATTCTTCCAGGTTTTCCCGGCATCTTCAGATTTATAGATGCCATCACCCATCGCATGTGCGGGTCGAATAACAAAAGTTTCTCCTGTACCTACCCAAAGAATGTCTGGATTAGTAGGTGTTATCGCTAAAGACCCCACTGAAGATACGTCTTGACTATCAAAAATTGAATTCCAAGAAACCCCACCATCAGTTGTTTTCCATAAACCTCCAGATGCAGCTCCAATATAATTTATCATAGGATCTCCTGGGACCCCAGCAATAGCAATTGCTCGGTTTCCCTCTGGGCCAATAAAACGAAAATTTAAGTTTTTAAAAATAGTGTTGTCAATTTGAGACACTATGGTTTGTGAAGTAGCTATGCTTAATATAAAGCACAACAAGAAAAATTTCGATTTCATGTACTGGAGGTTAGTTGGTTAGCAAATAAAATTCTATGTGTTTAAAATAACAGTTTCAAATATAGATAAAGTACTTATCTAATTAAATTCGAGAACGTTAATATTTTGACAATCTAAATTGAAATCTTTTGTAAATTATTAACTCTAAAATCGAATTGCCGTAAGAATAATCGATGAAATGTTGTTTTTCTCAGATGAAACGCATATATTTGTAAAATAAATTCCCGTTAGAGCAACAATTTGAAAAAGTAATACTGGGATTTATTTACAATCGTCTAAAAAAGGCTTAGCAAGATTGCCCCAACGTTAAATCGTAATTGCAAGCTTCTTTAGAATATAATTGGCAATAATAATGAGCACAAAACCTACTTATGGCAAGGCGTTAGTCTTAACATTTGGATTTCTTTTGTTTTCACTTTTAGGAAATGGACAAGTCATTTTCGATGGTGATAATTGTGAACCTTATGGTGCCGCTCAAATTGTTGATGGCGATGATGTCAGTTCCGATCCTTCCGATTTATTAAACTTCTGGGCTTCAGCTCAAAGAGACGGTGGAATAGATTATTTATATTTAACTTTTAGTCGTGTAAGTTCCGGAGCGGCTGGCTTTACATTCTATATCAATACCGATTGCGACATTAATACTGGAGATTCTTCAAATCAAGGAGCAGATATTCTTTTGCTATTCGGAATTAAAAAAACAGGAGGTGTTTTTAGTGTAACAAACACCGATATCTATAACTATAGCGGTGGATCCTATTTTGATTCATTACTGGATTTTAATGCAAAAATAGGGGAGTCCAATTGTTTAGACCCTACATCTGAAGGAGAATTTATAGAGCTTAGAATTGAGTTGAACTCCTTTTTTGATCCTTGCCAGTCTGTTTGTAATAGTTTTAGTATCGAAAACGTCAGTTCATCTGCATCTCCTTCAATTAATTCTACAACCATTGATTCTTTTTCAGCAAGCATTCCAATAGGTATCAATTCAAGTCCTGTTGCCCAATTTGCCCACCCAATAAATCACTGTGTTGGCGAAGACATAACATTTTATGGCTCACCTTCTACTTATTATGACTCAAATTCCTATACGATATTAACCGCCCCAGACTCAAACGATAATATTGTCTCTTATGAATGGGATTTTGATTATGACGGAATCACTTTTAACACTCAACAAACAGGTTCTACACCAAGTTACACATATATAAGTTCTGGGAATTACACCATTGCATTGAGAGTTACGGATTCTTTTGGATGCACCAATATAGATCAACAAACGATAATCATTTTTGATAATTTAACCCCTTTATTTACATATAACCCCCTTAACACTTGTTACAGTGTTGACTTTAATAGTAGTACAACCGTTGATCCAACAGGAGGTAATAATTTAATATTTGAATGGGATTTTAGTTACGACAATGTCACTTTTAATTTAGAGGACACGGGAGCATCCTTAAATTATATTTTTCCAAGTTGTGGCAGCTATCAAGTTGCTTTACGTGTTACTGACCCAGATGGAGCAGGACTTTGTCAACCAGCAATTTTAATACAAACAGTTTCTGTTACTGAAACAGAAGTACCAATATGGACCACTGCTATTAATAGTTTAAATGTAACGCTGGAATGCGATGACACTCTCGGGCTAACAAATACTATGGCATTTGTTCCTGTATCCAGTGATAACTGCGATGCTTCTCCTACAATCGCCAAATCAACTGGCGCTTTTGTTGCCGATGTCGGTTGTACTTCCAATGGTACTTATACTAACACCTGGACAAGTACCGATTCCTGTGGAAATATCTCAATGGTATTTACTCAAGTCATCACCATTCAAGATACCACAGCACCAACGTGGACTACCGCTGCTAGTAATCTTGACATAATTTTAGATTGTGATGATTCAAACGGATTAACCAACGCTATGGCTTTAGCTCCTGTGTCTAATGATGGTTGTGATACTTCTCCTATTATCACCAAAACAACAGGTGCTTTTGATGCCGATGTCAGTTGTACTACCAATGGTACTTATACTAACACCTGGACAAGTACCGATTCCTGTGGAAATATCTCAGCGGTATTTACTCAAGTTATCAGCATTCAGGATACCACAGCGCCAACTTGGACTACTGCTATCAATAGCTTAAACATTGCTCTGGAATGTGATGATGCTACCGGATTATCCAATGCGATGGCTTTAGCCCCAATCTCTTATGATATTTGTGATACCTCCCCTACGATTACAAAAACAACTGGCGCTTTTGTTGCCGATGTCAGTTGCGCATCCAATGGAACTTATACCAACACCTGGACCAGTACAGATACTTGTGGAAATATCTCAGCAGTATTTACTCAAATCATTAGCATTCAGGATACAACAGCGCCAACTTGGACTACTGCTATCAATAGCTTAAACATTACTTTGGAATGCGATGATATTACCGGATTAACTAACGCTATGGCTTTAGTACCCTTTTCCAATGATAACTGTGACGGGGCACCTACGGTCACAAAAACAACTGGCGCTTTTGTTGCCGATGTCAGTTGCGCTTCTAATGGAACTTATACCAACACCTGGACCAGTACAGATGGCTGTGGGAATATCTCAGCGGTATTTACGCAAGTTATCAGCATTCAGGATACAACAGCGCCAACTTGGACTACTGCCATCAATAGCTTAAACATTACTTTGGAATGCGATGATACTATTGGATTATCAAATGCGATGGCTTTAGCTCCTGTCTCAAATGATATTTGTGATGCCTCCCCTACGATTACAAAAACAACTGGCGCTTTTGTTGCCGATGTCAGTTGCGCATCTAATGGCACCTATACCAACACTTGGACCAGTACTGATGCCTGTGGAAATATCTCAGCAGTCTTTACTCAAGTTATCAGCATTCAGGATACCACAGCACCAACATGGGACACTGCGAGCAATAACTTAAATGTTACATTGGAATGTGATGATTCTACCGGATTATCTAATGCGATGGCTTTAGTGCCCGTTTCCAATGATAACTGTGATGGTACGCCTGTACTTTCTAAAACAACTGGCGCTTTTGTTGCCGATGTCAGTTGCGCATCTAATGGCACCTATACCAACACTTGGACCAGTAGTGATGCCTGTGGGAATATCTCAGCAATATTTACTCAAGTTATCAGCATTCAGGATACAACGGCGCCAACTTGGACTACTGCTATCAATAGCTTAAACATTACTTTGGAATGCGATGATACTACCGAATTAACTAACGCTATGGCTTTAGTACCCGTTTCCAATGATAACTGTGACGGGGCACCTACGGTTACAAAAACAACTGGCGCTTTTGTTGCCGATGTCAGTTGCGCTTCTAATGGAACTTATACCAACACTTGGACCAGTACTGATGCCTGTGGGAATATCTCAGCAGTCTTTACTCAAGTTATCAGCATTCAAGATACCACAGCACCAACTTGGACTACTGCAATCAATAGCTTCAACATTACATTGGAATGCGATGATACTACCGGATTATCCAACGCTATGGCTCTAGTCCCAATTTCTAATGATAACTGTGATGGTACGCCTGTACTTTCTAAAACAACTGGCACTTTTGTTGCCGATGTCAGTTGCGCATCCAATGGAACTTATACCAACACCTGGACCAGTACTGATATCTGTGGAAATATCTCAGCAGTATTTACGCAAGTTATCAGCATTCAAGATACAACTGCGCCAACATGGGCCACAGCGACCAATAACTTAAATTTCACTCTGGAATGCGATGACAGCACTGGATTGAATAATGCGATGACTCTCTCTCCAGTATCCAATGATAACTGTGATGGGTCACCTGTCCTTTCTAAAACAACTGGCGCTTTTGTTGCCGATGTCAGTTGCGCTTCTAATGGAACTTATACCAACACCTGGATCAGTACAGATGCTTGTGGAAATATCTCAACGGTATTTACTCAAATCATTAGCATTCAGGATACAACAGCGCCAACTTGGACTACTGCGACCAACAACTTAAATGTTACACTGGAATGCGATGATACCATCGGATTAACTAACGCTATGGCTTTAGCACCCGTTTCCAATGATAACTGTGACGGGGCACCTACGATTACAAAAACAACTGGCGCTTTTGTTGCCGATGTCAGTTGCGCATCCAATGGATCTTATACTAACACCTGGACCAGTACAGATGCCTGTGGAAATATCTCAACGGTATTTACTCAAGTTATCAGCATTCAAGATACCACAGCTCCAAACTGGATCACTGCTAGCAATAGCTTAAATTTCACACTGGAATGCGATGATAGTAATGGCTTGAATAATGCCATGGCTTTAGCTCCTGTCTCAAATGATGGTTGTGATGGCACACCTGTCATTTCTAAAACAACTGGCGCTTTTATTGTCGATGTCAGTTGCGCATCCAATGGTACTTATACCAACACTTGGACCAGTCGTGATGCCTGTGGGAATATCTCAGCGGTATTTACACAAATCATCAGTATTCAGGATACCTCAGCACCAAGCTGGACAACTGCGAGCAATAACTTAAATGTCACTTTAGAATGTGACGACTCTACTGGGTTAAATGAGGCTATGGCTCTCTCTCCAGTATCCAATGATAACTGTGATGGGTCACCCGTCCTTTCTAAAACAACTGGCGCTTTTGTTGCCGATGTCAGTTGCGCATCTAATGGAACTTATACCAACACTTGGACCAGTACCGATACCTGTGGAAATATCTCAGCAGTATTTACTCAAATTATTAGCATTCAGGATACAACAGCTCCAACAGGAATCGCACCATTGGATGTTTTAGATTTGTCCTGTCTTGATGATATCCCTGATGCAGATATAAACGCCGTAACTAATATAGCGGACAACTGCAGTAACCAAGTCGAAATTAGTGTCGCAGATACCAACAACGGAGGTTCGGGATGTTATGGTGATCCTTATATAATAACCCGTACATATACACTAAGGGACGCTTGTAATAATACTACAGACTTAATCCAACTTATAACTGCAGAAAGCATTATAGCCCCAAATGCAGGTATTGACACAGCAACAACATTGTGCTATACAGATGAATATATAGATTTATTTTCGCTTATAGAAGGAACACCTGATATTGGAGGAACATGGTTTCCAGAATTAGAATCTGGAACGAATATTTTTGACCCAAAAGTTGATTTTGCTGGAGACTATATCTATACGGTCGTTGGAGATTGTATTTGTGCAGATGCCTTTTCTACCTTATCTGTTTCAATTAATGAAGCACCAATAATCACAAATATTGAAGTTAACGACTGTGCTGAAGAAAACTCTATAATTATCTATGCAGAGGGAGCTAATAGCGGTTCTTTATATGATTCTACTAACTTTGAATATTCAATTGATGGCGTTACTTTTCAAGATGACAATGTGTTTGAAAACGTGAGTCCAGGGGCTCACACCATAGTAGTACGAGACAAAAATGGATGTGGATACGATAGAGCTCCATCCGATATTATTATAATAGGCATTGATGCTCCAGACTATTTTACGCCCAACGGAGATTCATATCATGACACTTGGCATATTAGAAACATTCAAGATTTTTCGAGTGCCAAAATTTACATCTTTGATCGATTCGGTAAATTAATTATTGAACTTGGTCCCAATTCCCAAGGATGGGATGGCACTTTTCAAGGAAAACGACTTCCTGCTACAGATTATTGGTTTCAAGCCGAATTACCCTGCTCTCAAGGTGACATAATTACGAAAAAGGGACATTTCAGTTTATTGCGTTAATGGCTATTATTTCAATACAAGCCTTAAATTAATAGCAATAATTTAATTACTAAAAAATACGCTCTTTGATGATTCCTGTGAATTATTCACCTAATAAACTCACTCTTTTTGTCTTAATTATTACATTTGTTTTCTATAAAATTCCAGGAACATGAAATACAATCGTATTGACAATAATTTATTTATAAAAAACAGAAAGAATTTCACCGCACAAATGAAGCCTAATAGTTTGGCTGTGTTTAATTCTAATGATATATACCCAGTAAGTGCAGATAGCACCCTTCCATTTGAACAACATCGTGATATTTTTTATTTAAGTGGTGTAGACCAAGAAGAAAGTATTTTGGTATTATTCCCTGATTGTCCAAATCAAAAACATCGCGAACTTTTATTTTTAAAAGAAACTAATGCACATATTGCGGTATGGGAAGGTGAAAAACTCACCAAGGAAGCGGCACTAAAAACCAGTGGTATTCAAACCGTATATTGGTTGCAGGACCTGGAGAAAATCATGTCCGAAATCATGTCTCAGTGTGATACCGTTTATATAAACACAAACGAACACTACCGTGCTAATGTTGAAACAGAAACACGTGAAGACCGATTTACCAAATGGATCAAAGATAAATATCCCGCACATAGTGTTGCAAAAAGTAATCCAATTTTACAGCGCCTTCGATCGGTTAAAGATCCAATTGAGTTAGATTTAATACAACAGGCATGTGATATTACTGAAAAAGGGTTTCGTCGTATTTTAAATTTTGTAAAACCCGGGATTTGGGAATATAATATTGAAGCGGAATTCATGCATGAATTTTTAAATAATCGATCTAAAGGTTTCGCTTACACACCCATAGTAGCATCAGGAAACAACGCCAATGTCCTCCATTATATAGAAAATAATCTAGAATGCAAGTCTGGCGATTTAATTCTCTTAGACGTTGGTTCTGAATACGCTAATTATTCCTCAGACATGACTAGAACGATCCCTGTTTCAGGTAAGTTTTCAGATCGTCAAAAAGCAGTGTACAATGCTGTGAACCATGTCAAAAATGAAGCGACAAAACTTCTGGTTCCTGGTACTATTTGGTCAGATTATCATGTTGAAGTTGGGAAAATTATGACTTCAGAATTACTTGGCTTGGGTCTTATTGACAAAGCCGATGTTCAAAACGAAAAAGTGGATTGGCCTGCTTATAAAAAATATTTCATGCATGGAACCTCTCATCATATGGGGTTAGATACACATGATTATGGCATCTTAACAGAGCCGATGCAAGCGAATATGGTATTTACTGTAGAGCCAGGGATTTATATTCCAGAGGAAGGATTTGGAATTCGTTTAGAAGATGATGTTGTAGTTCAAGAGACTGGAGTGCCGTTTAACTTAATGCGTAATATTCCTATTGAAGCTGATGAGATAGAAGATTTGATGCATTAAATTGTAGTTTAAATGAAAAGGCTCATAATAATTTATGAGCCTTTCGGTGAACTACAATCAAATACCTATGCAAGGCATTTAAAAATGTAATCTTGTAAACGTTCTAAAGTTGCCTTTTTTTCGTAGGTTGGCACCAACAATGAAATATTGTTATTGCTTCCTCCATATGAAATCATTCTAATTTTTACATCTTGTAAAATCTGAAACAACTTAAATGTATCTTGATGATGCACTATAGAATGACCAACCAAACATACAATGCTTTGATTTTTATCAATATCTATTAAGGCAAATTTTTCTAATTCCGTGACTATTTTATCTAAACTCCTATCATCATCTATCGTAAGAGATATGGCGACCTCAGAGGTTGTAATCATATCAATAGGGGTTTCAAATACTTCAAATATTTCAAAAACTTTTTTAAGGAAACCATGTGACTGAAGCATCCGTCCAGATTTTATTTTTATAGCCGTTATATTATCCTTTGCCGCGATGGCTTTTATACCATTTTCGGTATAATTTCCGGTAATTAAAGTTCCGTGAGCATCAGGATTCATTGTATTCTTTAAACGCACTGGTATTCCGTCAGCTTTTACTGGGGTCACGGTTTGTGGATGTAATATTTTTGCTCCAAAATAAGCCAACTCAGCAGCTTCTTCATAGGATAAATTTGAAATTGGTTTGGTGTGTTCTACAAAACGCGGATCATTATTATGCATGCCATCAATATCCGTCCAAATTTGAACTTCTTCGGCTTTAATTGCAGCACCAATTAAGGTAGCCGTATAATCACTCCCTCCTCTTTGTAAGTTTGAAACCTCTCCATGTTCATCAATACAAATAAATCCCTGTGTTATATATATAGTAGCCTCCGCTGCATTCTTAATAACCGTTTTAAAATTTTGTTTGATATAGAAAAAGTCAGGCTCATTTGTTTTATCAATTCTCATGAAACTCAGCGCAGGCAATAGTGTTGAGCGAATTCCTTCTTGCCTTAAATAAATATCAAAAATAAAAGTAGAAAGCAATTCCCCTTGGGACACTATTTTTCGCTCCAATTGTGTAGAATAGGAACCATAAGTATATTGAACCAGTACATCAAAAACATTATTTACATAGGCTTTTGTTTCCTTATTGAGCTTTTTATTAGAAATTAGAGCGTCTACAGTCTCAAAATATTGAATATGTAAATCATTAATAAGTTCAATAGCTATATTTGGTTCATTATTCACAATACAATTAGTGATCTTCACCAATGCATTTGTAGTCCCCGACATCGCTGATAATACAATGATTTTCTGTTCGCCGTCATTAATAATATTCTTAACATTATTAATATTTTCAACCGATCCTACCGAGGTGCCTCCAAATTTTAAAACTTTCATATTATTAATTATGAGTTCAAAACTAAAGATGATTTTTCATAATAGGATATTTTTTAAAAAATTAGTTTAATTTTGTACAGATTGTTAAATAGTTAACAGATGAAGACCATAACCAGTTGTGTAGAAGACATATTAATAACGCAACCTTATTTAGAAGAGGCCTTGTCTCGAGGCATTATCAATTTTAGTGCTTTAGCAGATGAGTTGAGAGAACCTATTGGTGATATGCTAAAAAAACCAGTAAAATCGGGAGCGATAATGATGGCACTAAGGCGTTATAGCTCTCCTATGATTCCAGGGCATTCCTTAAAAATGAAAAAGATTATTCGAAATTTGGGAGACATTACGGTGCGATCTAACTTAACTGATTTCACTGTAAAAAATTCACACTCCCTTATACTTAATCATGCCAAGATTTTGGAAAAAGTTAAAGGTGAATCCAAATTATTTTACACCTTCACTAGAGGAATTCATGAAAGTAATATTATTATTTCCAGTAGTCTTAAACCTTTTATTGTAGAGTGTTTTAAGGACGAAATTTTTATTGCGATTCAAGACAATCTATCTGCAATTAGTATTAATTTACCCGAAGAAAACTCCAAAATAGCAGGATTATATTATCATTTTTTTAAACGATTGGCTTGGGAAGGTATTGTATTATATGAAGTCATTTCGACTACGAATGAATTTACTATTCTCGTTGAAGAAGATTTTGTTGACAAAGCATTTTCAGCAATTAAAAGAGTTAAAGAATAAGTTAACTATCTACTTTCATTCGTTGTTTTCTTGTCAAGTTTACTAAAACAAAAGTCAGCAATGAAGGTAATACCCAACCCAAATTATGTTGTGCCAACGGGATTACATTTTTCACTCCTTCAAGAGCTTCGTTAGAAATTAGAAACCCAAGGAAATCAGGAATACTAAACAAAAACGCTACCAATACTACCGCTCTAAAAACATGTTTAGACGCAAATCTTTCTGGAATCACATTTAAAAAAATCAACACTACAGTTATTGGATAGATAAACATTAATACTGGTAAAGCCACATTAATAATATAGGTCACATTCATTTGACCTACAAAGACACCGACAACACAAGATACAATTACAGTAATTAGGTATACCCTTTTTGAATCCTTAAATAGTCCTTTAAAAAAATCGGCCGTACCAACAATAATTCCAACTGCAGTAGTAAAACAAGCCAAAGCAACCAATACACTCAAAAATGTTGAACCAACATTTCCTAAGGTTTTAATACTTAAACCAGAAAGTAACGCTGTTCGAGAAATATTGTCTTCAAATTCTGTGTTAAAATTGGCGCCAACCGCGATAAGTCCAGCATATATTATGAACAATCCTGCCATGGCAATAAATCCAGATCTAGCAATAATGCTCTTTTTCTCTTCAAACGAGGTATAGCCTCTTAAGTTTAAAGAAATAACTACAATTCCACCTGTAAGTAATCCTGCAATAGCATCATAGGTTTGATAACCTTCCAGAAACCCTCCAATTAATGGCGCCTCAAAAGTAGAGGCATTCATAACATTATCCGTCGCAAAAATACCTACTCCAATAATTGCTAATAGTATAATACCAATTAACGGTGTTAAATACTTCCCTAGAATTTGAAGCACATTATTTCTATTCATTGCAAACACAAACACAAGAACAAAGTAAATTGCACTTGTTAGTAACGAACTACTTCCAAAATATGGCGCTATTGCCAATTCATGTGTCACAGCTGCAGTACGTGGACAAGGAAGCGCAATTGCTATTGCATAAACACAGAGGCAAAATATTAAACTAAATACCGGGGATACTTTATTCCCAAAATCGAGCATAGTTCCCTGTAATCTGGCATGAGCAAAGAGAGCAAAAAACGGAATTACAGTAGCTGAAGCAATAAAACCAAGCGCAACAATCCACCAATCTGGTCCTGAATTAAATCCTAATAATGGGGGAAGAATTAAATTTCCTGCTCCAAAAAAAGCAGCAAATATTGCAAATCCAAAGATGAAGGATTCTTTAGTTTTATTCATATATCGAATTTATCTTTGTCCAATATAGTAATTTTACATGAGTTTTAATGAGCAGCTTTATAATATATAAAAACACAAAAATAAATTTCAAGGATTTTGGTAAAGGGAAAGTTATAGTGCTTTTACATGGTTTTTTAGAAAATTCAACCATGTGGGCCTCTTTAATTCCGATACTATCCAAAGGACACAGAATTATCACCATAGATTTATTAGGACATGGTAAAACAGAGTGTATGGGTTATGTGCATAGTATGGAACTCATGGCTGAAACAGTAAATGCTGTACTTAAGCATTTAAAAATAAGGCGCTCGATATTAATTGGGCATTCCATGGGAGGGTATGTTGCTTTAGCATATTGTGAACTTTACCCAGATACAGTTAAAGGAATTTGTTTAATGAATTCAACAGCTTTGGCAGATAGTGAAGCACGAAAAAAGAATAGAGATCGTGCGATTAAAGCTGTAAAACAAAATCATAAAAGCTTTATTAAATTGTCAATTTCTAATTTATTTCGCCCCAAAAACAGAAATCGTTTTGCAAACGAAATTAAAATGGTGAAACAAGAAGCTCTAAATACTCCCCTTCAGGGCATAATTGCAGCTTTAGAAGGTATGAAAATTAGACAAGATCGAGAAGCTATCTTACATTTTGGACCTTTCAAAAAAATGATGATAATAAGTAAAAAAGATCCAGTATTAGATTTTGATACCACAATAAAGCAAACACTTAATACAGAGGTAGATGTGGTAGAACTACCCGATGGACATATGAGTCATATCGAAAACAAAGAGCTATTGTCCTACAGCATTGCGTCATTCATCGAAAAAGAAGGCATTTAGTCGGTTTGATTTATTAATTTTAAGTAAATTGTGAAACCCTAACATTTGACTTAATATGAAAACCTCTACATCAACTAAATCTGCTCGTTCCAGATTATATTGCAATATCTTTGGACATCGTTATCACACCAGTAAAAAAATTACAAAATTTGTTAAAGAATACACCTGTGACTGCTGTAAAAAACAACTCACAACTAATAGCAATGGAGAGCTTACTGAGCTTACTCCTAGTCATAAAGAGATAAACCGTATTTTAGAACATATTTATAAAAAAAGAGTCTTGCGCCTTGAACAGCGAATGCATCAAATGCAATCTTTAAACTTAGATAGTATTACCCGATAATATTAAATAATTACAGCTAAAATTAAACTTGAAATTCGGTCAATCAGGATACTAAAAGTCAAATACTTATAGAATTTTAATACTTCCAAATGTTCTCCTCTCTGAATTTAAGCACCTACAATCACGGCGTTACTTCTAAAAAAGGCCACTTATACAGATAAATAGGTGTTTTTATCGATTTTATCAACGTTCGATAAGTGTGTTCCTTTCAATTTTCATACCTTTAATGTCCTTCTAACTAACTAATTAAAAATATTGACATTTTGAAACAGATTTATTGCTCCATATTTGGTCATGATTACGCGATTACAAAACATGTTACTTTACATGTAAAAGAATATCGATGTAAACAGTGTAAAGAACAAGTTACTACAAATGGAAATGGCGACTTAATTAGACTTACTTCTAAATATAAAGAAATAAATATTGAATTGGAAAACATTCACACGAAACGTATTCGAAAAAAAAGAAAAGTGTCTATAGTCTAACAGAAAAATCTACATTTCAATTTACAGATTAACCTCCTCCCCTTTTTTTTCAAGGTTTTTTCTCTACAAATTTTAACACCACAAAATCTAGAATAAAAATTGACTTCAAAATCTAAGTTGGTATTATTTATTAAGAGCATTCCAACCTTGAGCCTGTATCGGTATTTTAGTTTCGGCCCTAGTAACCAAATGCATCCCTGCAGCTTTTTCTGTTATAAATCCGATTACCGTTAAACTTGGATTGGCCTTTATCTTTGGAAAATCTTCTTGAGAAATAGTCATTAGTAATTCATAGTCCTCTCCTCCGTTAAGTGCAATTGTTGTGCTGTCTATATTAAACTCTTCACAGGTAGAAATCACTTCAGGATCAAGTGGAATTTTATTTTCATATAAATCACAACCCACATTAGATTGTGTACACAAATGCATAATCTCTGAAGATAATCCATCGCTTATATCTATCATAGCGGTTGGTTTTACTTCCAAATCATTCAAAAGCTTAATAATATCTTTACGAGCTTCTGGTTTTAACTGACGCTCTATGATATAGGTATATTTATCTAGATCGGGTTGACTATTTGGGTTGACTTTAAAAACCTCTTTCTCTCTTTCTAATACCTGAAGCCCCATATATGCCCCACCAATATCTCCTGAAACTACAAGTAAATCATTAGGTTTAGCACCATTTCTATACACTGCATTCTCCGAGTTTATCTCACCAATAGCAGTAACCGAAATTAGAAGTCCTGATTTTGAAGAGGTCGTATCTCCTCCAACGACATCAATGTCATAAACTTTGGCCGCAGTTTCAATTCCTGCGTACAACTCTTCCAATGCTTCTAATGGAAACCTATTTGATACCGCTATTGAAACGGTTATTTGTGTTGCATGAGCATTCATTGCATACACATCAGACAGATTAACAACAACTGCCTTATACCCCAGATGTTTTAAAGGCATATAACTTAAATCAAAATGAACACCTTCTACCAACAAGTCTGTTGTAACAACAACATTTTTTTTTCCAAAATTTAGTACCGCAGCATCATCACCGATACCCTTTATTGTGCTTTTTTTACTAATCTTAAAGTTTTTAGTGAGGTGGTCAATGAGTCCAAATTCTCCTAATTCGCTCAATGGAGTGCGCTGTTGATTTTTATCTTCTATCATACTGCAAAGATATATCAAATCCTTTTATTTTTTCACACCAATTAAATGTAAAAAAAAGCACCTGTAATTAGAGATGCTTTTTTTTATTTAACCAATGTTTATTCCCAAGATTCGTCAAATGTATCTCTTAATTTAGGATGCAATGGAAAGGCTGCATCTGTTGAATTTAATAGGACAACAACCTGAATCCCGTTTGGGTAATTCATAAACATACAATCCAGCCCTTTTTTTGGAGCCCCACCATATCGCAATCCGCCTCCCTTAGCTTGGTAAAATCCATGTTCACCATTATCTACTGATTCTGACAGGCCTAACAGGGAATTGTTCATTTGGTATCGCATTTCTTCTGAAATTAAAACTTCACTATGCCATACATATGCAATTAAATTCGCCAATTGAAATGCAGACATATACCAACCACCAGCTCCAGAGATCAATGTCCAGTCACCAGGATTTTTACCTGTACTATTATCATAAGGAAATCGATATAACAAAGCATCAAAATCTTCTTGTTTCACACTAGCTCCAGATATCCCAATAGGATTGAGAACTTGATTTTGAATATAATTTTCATATGCAATAGCATAGTCCATTTCATCATTCAAATTACCTGCATTGATCATTTTTGGAATTAACACTCTAAAAAAAGCAAAGTTTATATTCACATAATCATAACTTTTAGAACCCACTGGAGTGTTTTGAACTACTGATTTCAAATTATCAAATAACTGTCCATCCTCCCCGTCGTTTACATTAATATGAAGTCCACTAGTATGGTTCATTAATTGTCTAAAGGTAATTTCCTGAACATCATTTGTTGGATTCCAATCATTTGGTAAGTATGATCCAATTGGATCGTCCAAATCTATTTGCGGGTCTTCTTCAATAATTTTTAAAGCAGCAATAGTTGTTACAAACTTGCTAATGCTGGCAATATTCATTCGTGAGTTTTCAGACATTTGGATGTTTCTGTCTGCCGAAGTCTGAGCCATTCCCATTCCTCCTTTTCGTTTCCATTGTCCATTTAAAGAAATTACATATGAAAAACCTACGGATAGGGTTCCAATTTCATTAATTAATTTTTCTTCAAACGTATTGATATTGAACTGGGGCGCTCCTGATTGTATATCAGTAATAGGGTCGGGTGTACAAGATGTAATTATTAATATTACTACCACTTGTACAATTGAATGTTTTAAAATTGTTTTCAAATTTTTCATCTTATTATTGTTTTACCGTTTACAATAGATAAATGAAATGCGGAATTTGTTACCCTTTAAATACAAAAACCCCAATGAATTTGTTAAACACATTGGGGCTTTTGTTATGGTTATAATGTCTTATTTTAGTTTATAATACTTAAAGACTGGGTAATTAACCGGTTTTTTATCAATACCCTGCACCTTAAAATAAGCATCAAAAAAGTTCCAGGTCACTAAACCATCATCAGATTGTGGTTCCAACATATAAAAGATTAAGTTAGATAATGGCTGTGCCATGTCGATCCAGTAATCTCCTTTTTTAAAAGTTTTGGTTTTTGAAGTGAACTCCCCTTCTAGAGTTGCCATATAATGTCCTTCAAACTTTCGTTGAGCATTTTTCAGGACATTAGCAGTAAATACATCTCCTGTAGCTCTTTTAGATTTTTTTAATTGAACAACTTCAACTCCTTGCTTTTCTAGATGATCAACAATATCCTTCATTGATTTTGGTAAAAAATAACCCCTTGGCAATGTACTACTGACTTGGGC
This sequence comes from uncultured Bacteroidota bacterium, assembly GCA_913062555.1. Lineage (GTDB taxonomy): Bacteria > Bacteroidota > Bacteroidia > Flavobacteriales > Flavobacteriaceae > CAJXVU01. Next base: position 26,659 of record CAJXVU010000012.1, on the reverse strand, counting down.
TTCAAATTTTGAGTAATTTTCTACATTAGGAATTTCAATAATCCGCCCTGAACGGCTATGTTTTGTTTCTCCAGCTTCATTTTCATAAGCCGTATAGTCATAAGTTCTTAACGTAAATTTCTCTTCTAAAGCCACCTTTTTAAAACGCACCCCTTTTTCAACCTTGCCTGCATTTTGTTTTACATTAGCAATAGCATCCTCTGTTGCCTTGGCATTAATTTCCGCCATTTTTCTACCATTTTTATTGGTAAATTCGAGTATTTCAGCAACAAATCCATAAGTTCCATTCATCCTTTTATAAAAGCGATCATGTGCAAAAGCTTCGCTTAAAATACCTACCTTATTTCGTAATCCCATTTGATTTACTATATATCTTGGATGATGGTTATAGGTATATATTGCTTTTGCCGGCCAACCTTGTCTCAAAGAATAGCCTCCATAAGGCCCTAGCTTAACACCATAATTTTCATCGATAGACTTTACGATACTTGGAAGCATTGTATTCCATGTAAAATCATATGGTGCCTGTTCTCCTGCATAATGATAACTAGGCGCATACGTAACTCCATAACCGTGCCATGTGCCATTGGTTGTGTGCAAATCTACCAACATTTCCGGATCCCATTTCAACAACACATTTTGTATTAATCCTTGAGTTTCCAACCCTTCCATCTTGATCCCATCTCTGTTTAAATCCAAACCTTGAGAGTTGGCTCTAATCCCGACTTCTATAGGACTATCTTCCTGCGAAGGGCGCCTGCCAGCTTCCATTTTGTCATTCGAATCTGAATTATAAATAGGTGCAAATACTATAATTTGGTTTTTTAATAAGTGTTTTTTATCGCCTAATAAGATATCACGCATCATTTGTTGCAAAATTTCTTTGCCTTCAACCTCTCCCGAATGTATATTCCCTTGAATATACATTACTGGTTTCCCTGAAGCTTTTGCCTCTTCTGGCGTAGAAACTTTAGGGTTTGCCATGACAACTACAGGAATCCCTTTCCCCTCCAAACTGGTTGCCATATATTCTAAATGAACCAAGTCTGACTTACTCTGAATTGTATTTATAAAACTCATGACCTCAGCATAAGTTGATGTTTTTTGGTAATTCGATTTTTCTGGAGTTGTCAATAAATTTTCACTCCACGGTATATTTTGTGCACTTAACTGTACACATAAAAACAGGATAGTTATTCTAATTATATATTTCATTGAATGGTTATTGGTTGGACGTTTTCTAACTAAGAATAAATGTAGTTTTTAGTTGATTAGCACCTAAACATTATAAATAAAATTAACATAGAGTTAACTTTTATCAAAAATTACTTTACCTCATTAGTATTCTCTTATATTTAACCTTCGTAATTATAGCTTATAATATTTATCTTTAAGGATACGTTTTACTAATAACTGCATTCTATGAGGTATCCCTTTTAAAATTGTATATAATGAAAAAGAAAAGAAAAACCCCAAAACTATTCCTAATTATTATATGCGGACTTTTAATGACTGTTTATCAAAGCTGTTCTGATGAAGACACATCATTAGCGCCTATAGTTGTAATTGACACAGATATTGACGGTATTGCTGACGATTTAGATAATTGTCCTTTAACTCCTAATAGTGATCAAGTAGACTTCGATCAAGACGGCATCGGCGATGTTTGTGATGACGATTTGGACAATGATGGTGTTTTAAACGCCGACGACAACTGCCCATTGATCGCAAACGCTAACCAGGAAGACGCAGATTATGATGGAGTAGGAGATGTTTGTGACGATGATTTGTCAACTGGAGTATTGTCCCCCTGTGAAAATGGTATGGCTGGTATTTACCCTTGTAATGATTACGATTTAATGGCACATATGAGCTTGACTGATTTAGGCGCTGCTGGTTTATCAGGGAATGACTCGTGGGGCTGGACCGATGCTACTTCTGGCAAAGAATTTGCTTTAGTTGGCGTGACTTCCGGAGTTGCTTTTGTTGATATCTCAAATCCGTTAGCCCCAATATTAGTTGGCAAACTTCCAACGGCAACTAATAATAGCTCGTGGAGGGATATTAAAGTATATAATGATCATGCTTTTATCGTTAGTGAAGCCTCTAATCATGGCATGCAAGTCTTTGATTTAAGGCGATTAAGAAATGTAACAAATGTACCCGAGACTTTTACACCTGATGCTCATTTTACAGGCTTTGGTAGCGCTCACAACATTGTTATTAATGAAACAACGGGATATGCTTATATCGTTGGTACAAGCAGAACCGGAACCTATGCCGGAGGCCCACTTTTTATAAATATTCAAAATCCAACAAGTCCAGTTGATGAAGGTGGATTTGGAGGCTATGCTCATGATGCACAAGTCATCACCTATAATGGGCCTGATTCAGATTATACCGGAAAAGAAATATTAGTTGGAAGTAATGAAGATGAAGTTGTAATCGTTGATGTTACAAACAAATCAAACCCCGTTCAAATAGCAACGATTACATATAGTAATATAAAATACACACACCAAGGATGGTTTACTGAGGATCATAAATATTTTATAGTTGGTGATGAACTTGACGAAATAAATTTTGGTAATAATACCAGAACAATAGTCCTTGACTTTACTGATTTAGACAACCCTGCACAACACATGCAATATTCTGGACCTTCGCCAGCGATAGACCATAATGGGTATGTGAATGGGGACCTATATTATCTGGCAAACTACAAGGCCGGGGTAAGAATAATAGATATTACAAACATTGGTGATAGCACTATGTCTGAAATTGGATATTTTGACACCTATCCTTCAAGTGACACCGTTGGTTTTAGTGGCGCTTGGAATGTCTATCCCTATTTTCCAAGTGGTAATATTATAATTAGTGATATGCAAAGCGGGTTATTTATTGTCCGAAAAAGTGGCACATAATTAAGTAACAATGGAGAAAAATAAATACTTTGTTTTAATAGCAATCCTGTTTTTGTTTCTGTTTAATTGCACTTCAAATAATGATTCCTCCTCAGTAAAGGACATTGATTTGACAATTAAAACATATGGAGGGACAAATAATGAAAGTGCTCAAGCCCTAACAAAAACTATGGATGGCGGATATGCTATTCTTGGCTATACACAAAGTAGTGATCAAGACATTACTGATAAAGCCGAAATAGGATTTGACTTTTGGGTCCTTAAGTTTGATTCAGAGCATGACTTGCAGTGGTCAAAAACCTATGGCGGGAGTGATGATGATAGAGGCAGTGATATTATTAATACCTCTGATGGCGGATTTGCAATAATAGGCTCCAGCCAAAGCAGTAATGAAGATATCGATAATAATGCGGGCTCTCAAGATTATTGGATTGCTAAATTAGATGTGTCTGGAAATATCTCCTGGCAAAAATCATTTGGCTTTTCTGGTTTGGATAACGGCATTTCTTTGCTTCAAACTAGCGACAACGGCTATCTATTAACTGGGGTTTTGGATGTTACTGCCTCTGGTGGATTAGGGAATAGTCGTACGAGTTCAACCGAGCATGCTGGTGGTGATTATTGGGTAATTAAACTCAGTGCCAATGGAGAAAAACAATGGAGCAAATTTTATGGAGGAACATTTACAGATACACCTTATGATAGTATACAAACAGATGATGGATATCTTATTGTTGGTTCATCGGATAGTAATGATGTAGATATTAATAACAATAGGGGATCTTATGATTTTTGGATCATAAAAATAGCTTTTACAGGAGAACTAATCTGGGAAAAATCATTTGGGGGCACAGAAATTGATGAAGCTCGTGCCATCGTTAATTCTGGTGATGGAAACTATATTATTGTTGGAGACTCAAGAAGCAACGATTTAGATATCTCTAAAAACATGGGAGCTGCCGATTTATGGCTTATTAAAATGTCTCCCTCGGGAGAATTAATCTGGGAAAAATCATTCGGTGGCAGCAGTTTTGATGTAGGTCGTTCTATTGATAGAACTTTAGATAATGGTTTTATAATTGGCGGGAGTTCTAGGAGCTCAGATGGTGATGTTTCTTCAAACCAAGGACAAAATGATGCCTGGATATTAAAAGTTGACGGAGCGGCAAATATACAGTGGCAAAAAACCATTGGAGGGTCGGATATTGATTTTGTTTACGATGCTATCCAGCTTAATAACGGTACAATTGTTGCCGCTGGCGAATCAAACAGCTCTGATAACAATATCATGATAAACAAAGGGTTTACAGATCTATTGTTAATTCAATTAATTGAAAATTAACTCATGAAAAAAATAGTGTCAATATTTTTAATTTGCATGTTATTTGTGTCTTGCAATTCAGACAATGATGATCCACCTACCTCTGTCTCTTTCAATTTTACTCATAACTGGGATGGTACAAATGTTACCAATTCAGAATTTAACACTATTCAATATACCAATGCAAATGGCCAAGCGCTCAGCATTGAAAAACTAAGGTATTTAATTTCGAATATTACATTTAGAAAAGTTAATGGAGAAACAACGGTAATTAACGCGTATAATTTAATTGATGTTACAAATAACACTAACCTAATTTATACACTCCCAAATGAAATGCTAACTGGGCATTATATTAACGTATCGTTCACTTTTGGATTTAATAATGACGATAATTATCAAAATTACACCGATTTAAACTCTGCCTCATGGAATGTTCCTGCACAGTTAGGTGGTGGTTATCATTTTATGCAATTGGAAGGGAAATTTATTGACAATGCATCTGCCCAAACAGGCTACGCATATCACTGCATTAGAGCCGTCGACAATTCAGGAGCCCAACAGGTATTTCAAGACACTTTTTTTACCGTTGATTTGGGTGAAGTTGAGCTTAAAAACAACGCCTCTATTGTCATTAATATGAATATTGCCGAGTGGTTTAAAAATCCTAATCAATGGGATTTAAACCTATTAGGGAACATGCTTATGCCAAATTTCAATGCTCAAGTTATGATGCATGATAACGGTCAAAATGTTTTTAGCTTAGGTGAATTAATTCCATAGGAACGTTTTTATGAACAAATACTTCCCATATATAGCTTCCATTGTTTTCATTTGCACATCATGTACAGATGAAAATGTAACCGAATATGTACCAACCCCAATTGCTTTAGAAATTCCTCAGTTATTTGAAGATAACATTATAGCTCCAGTCATTCCTTTAGACAACCCTCAAACCATTGAAGGAATTGCACTGGGAAAGAAGTTGTTTTTTGATCCAATATTATCAGGTGATAATACACAGGCTTGCGCAGATTGTCATACTCCTGAAAATGCATTTTCAGATGCTTCAAGATTTAGTGATGGAATTGATGGCCGTTTAGGAAATCGGAATTCTATGCCATTATTTAATTTAGCTTGGAATTACAATGAAAGATTTTTTTGGGATGGCCGCGCTTTTAGTTTGGAACATCAAGCATTTCAGCCGGTAACTAATCCAATTGAAATGAAAGCAACTTGGGTGGATGTAAGCTCAAAATTACAACAAGACCAGGACTATCCATCCCTTTTTGATCAAGCCTTTGGAACGTCAACCATTGATTCAATATTAGTAACAAAAGCCATTGCACAGTTTGAGCGCACCTTAATTTCAGCCAATTCAAGATTTGACCAATATTTATTAGGGCAAATAAACCTCACGTCTGAAGAATTAGAAGGATTCAATGTTTTTATGGACGAAACCCGTGGTGATTGCTTTCATTGTCATGGTAATGCGAATAATCCTTTATGGACGGATAATATCTTTCACAACAATGGGCTAGACGCCATAATCACCGATTTAGGACTGGGGAAAATTTCAGGAGACCCTGCCAATAACGGTAAATTTAAATCGCCATCATTAAGAAACCTGGCCTTTACAGCGCCTTATATGCATGACGGCAGGTTTAATTCACTAGATGAAGTTATAAATCATTATAGTGAAGGGCTTCAAAATTCAACCACAATAGACCCCTTAATGAAAAAAGTGGCTCAAGGTGGTGTACATCTTTCAGCTCAAGATAAATCCAACCTAAAGGCATTTTTATTATCGCTTTCTGATGAATCCTTTATAAACAATCCAAACTTTAAAAACCCATAGGAAAAACCTATAAAACGATATACTAATATAATGTTAGGTATAATCATTAAACACTACTTAAGTTGTATATTTGTATCCTATTTAGAAACCGTCTTAATAAAATTATTTTTTAAATTAAGAAAGAATACTGGTATTACAGACAAAAGTTTCAGAGGACCTCTTTAATAAAAAGAGAAAATAACACTTGAATAAATCGAATTGACGCCTATGATTAAAGTATCTGAAACAGCAAAGAAGAAAGTCGTTGAGCTTATGCAAGACGAAGGCTACAACACCGCAACAGATTATGTTAGAGTTGGTGTAAAAAGTGGTGGTTGTTCTGGACTGTCCTATGACCTTAATTTTGACAAACAGCAACAAGATGGTGATAAAATGTTTGAAGATAATGGTGTAAAAATCATCGTCGATAAAAAAAGTTTTTTATACCTCATTGGAACAACGCTGGAGTATTCAGGAGGGTTAAACGGAACAGGATTTGTTTTTAATAATCCAAATGCCAATCGTACTTGCGGTTGTGGCGAAAGTTTCTCTTTATAATTTATTACAATGAACAAATATACTGAAGACGATTTAAGAGAAGAGCTTAAAACCAAGGAATATGAATATGGTTTTTACACAGATATTGAATCTGAAACATTTCCTGTTGGTTTAAACGAAGCTATTGTTCGTGCAATATCTCAAAAGAAAGAAGAGCCAGAATGGATGACTGAATGGCGCTTAGAAGCATATAGAGCATGGGAAAAAATGGAAGAACCTGAGTGGGCTAATGTAAATTATAAAAAACCAGATTTCCAAGCCATTTCATATTATTCAGCTCCAAATAAAAAGCCAAAATACGATAGTATTGATGAGGTTGATCCAGAATTATTGGCGACTTTTGAAAAACTAGGCATCTCTCTTGACGAACAAAAAAAATTAGCCGGTGTTGCAATAGACATTGTTGTAGACTCTGTTTCTGTCGCTACTACTTTTAAGAAAACACTAGCCGAAAAAGGAATTATTTTCTGTTCAATAAGTGAAGCTATTAGAGAGCATCCTGAGTTAGTAAAAAAACATCTTGGAACCATAGTCCCTCAAAAAGACAACTTTTATGCCGCTCTAAATAGTGCTGTATTTAGTGATGGTAGTTTCTGTTATATTCCAAAAGGTGTGAGATGCCCAATGGAATTATCTACTTATTTCCGAATCAACCAAGCTGGTACTGGACAATTTGAACGCACATTAGTTATTGCCGACCAAGGCAGTTATGTGAGTTATCTTGAAGGTTGTACCGCTCCCAGTAGAGACGAGAATCAATTGCATGCCGCTGTTGTAGAATTGATTGCATTAGATGATGCTGAAATTAAGTATAGTACCGTTCAAAACTGGTATCCTGGAAATGCCAAAGGTATTGGTGGCGTATATAATTTTGTTACTAAACGAGGCCTATGTGAAACTAACGCTAAAATTTCCTGGACACAAGTAGAAACGGGTAGTGCAGTGACATGGAAATACCCATCTTGTATTTTGAAAGGTGATAATTCAATCGGTGAATTTTATTCTATTGCAGTAACAAACAATTACCAACAAGCCGATACTGGAACAAAAATGATTCATTTAGGTAAAAACACCAAATCAACCATTATTAGTAAAGGAATTTCAGCTGGAAAATCACAAAACAGTTATCGCGGATTAGTTCAAATTAATTCCCGTGCAGATAATGCTCGTAATTTTTCTCAATGTGATAGTTTATTAATGGGGAATGAATGTGGTGCACACACCTTTCCATATATAGAAGTTAAAAATAAATCGGCTCAAATAGAGCATGAAGCCACCACAAGTAAAATTGGTGAAGATCAAATATTTTATTGCAACCAAAGGGGTATAGAAACCGAAAAAGCAATTGCCTTAATTGTTAATGGTTTTTCTAAGGAAGTATTAAACAAGCTTCCTATGGAGTTTGCTGTAGAAGCCCAAAAATTATTAGAAATAAGCTTGGAAGGCTCAGTAGGTTAAAAAACATAATCAATATGAAAAAAACATTTTTATTAGTATTTGCATTAATAGCACTAGGCAGCTGCAAAAATGAAACTAAGGCTGAAGACAAAAATAACACTATTGACAACTCTGAAAAAATAGAGGTTGAAAATAATGAGTTAACCCTTATAAAAGGGGTGTTTATTTATATTGACGACGCCGCTGTATTACAAACTACAGAGGAAGTTTATACTGTTATTGTAGATGCTAAAATGCACGAACTAAACGCAGAAGTACAAAAGTATAAAACTGAATCTACTGATATGATTCCTGTAGAGGTAAAAGGAAAAATTATTCCTAGACCTGAAAATGAAGAAGGTTGGCCTTTTCGTGTAGAAATTAAAGAAATAATAACCGTAAGCGAACCAAATCCAGCTGACGGTGAAATGATAACAATAGGTAAGGAATAATATGTTAAAAATAGAAAACCTACACGCAAGTGTTGAAGACAAGAGCATTTTAAAAGGCATTAATCTAGAAATTAAAGCCGGGGAAGTACATGCTATTATGGGGCCAAATGGTTCTGGAAAAAGCACCCTAGCTTCGGTTATTGCTGGTAAAGAAGAATATGAGGTTAGTCAAGGAAATGTTTTTCTTGAAACAGAGAATATCGAAGAGTTATCGGCTGAAGAACGCGCTCACAAAGGGATCTTTTTATCTTTTCAATATCCTGTAGAAATTCCTGGAGTGTCGGTAACTAACTTCATAAAAACAGCGATAAATGAAACACGAAAAGCTAGAGGTTTGGAAGATATGCCTGCAGGGCAAATGCTAAAATTAATTCGTGAAAAAGCAGAACTCTTGGAAATAGACAGAAAGTTTTTGTCTCGATCATTAAATCAAGGCTTTTCCGGAGGTGAAAAAAAGCGTAATGAAATTTTTCAAATGGCAATGCTTGAACCCAAATTAGCTATACTTGACGAAACGGACTCAGGATTGGATATTGATGCGCTTCGTATTGTTGCCAATGGTGTAAATAAATTAAAAAGCAAAGACAATGCTGTTATTGTAATAACACATTATCAACGCCTATTAGACTACATCGTTCCTGATTTTGTACATGTAATTTACAATGGTAAAATTGTAAAGTCTGGCACTAAGGAATTAGCCCATGAACTTGAAGAAAAAGGATACGATTGGATAAAAGACGAAATCAACGCATAGCAATTAGTTTATAGTACAAGAAAACAAGATTTCACTTTAAATAATTGAAATCCTGAAAACTGAGTACCAACGACTGAACATTGAAAAAACATGGATTTAAAAGAAAAACTCATATCATCATTTCTTGCGTTCGAAGATCAAGTTGATGTGGATGCTTATGTACACGACATTAGAAGTGAAGCTATAAAAACATTTGAAAACAAAGGCTTCCCATCCAAAAAAGAAGAAGCCTGGAAATACACCTCATTAAATGCAATCTTAAAACATGACTACAGTGTATTCCCAAAACAAGAAAACGCCTTAGAATATCGCGATATAAAAAAATATTTTATTCACGACATCGATACTTTTAAAATTATCTTTATTGATGGTACATATTCATCTCATCTATCGCAAACTACTCATGATGGAATGGATATTTGTTTAATGTCTGCTGCGCTTTCAAAACCAAAATATCGTTTGGTTATTGAAAACTATTTTAACAAAGCCGCAACTGGCGATAGCCTGTCCTCATTAAATACTGCCTTTTCTAGCGAAGGTGCCTTTATTCATATTCCAAAAAATAAATTGGTAGAAAAACCAATTCAAATTATACACTTTTCAACAGGAAATGAATCCGCAGTGATGTTACACCCGCGTAATATGATTGTTGTTGAAGAAAACTCATACGTTCAAATTATAGAGCGCCATCAAAGTTTATCCAATAACCCAGTTTTAACAAACTCTGTTACTGAGGTCTTTGCTAAGAAAAGGGCTATTGTTGATTATTATAAAATTCAAAATGATAATAAAAATGCTTCATTAATAGACAACACCTTTATTAAACAAAAACAAGAAAGTCACTGTTCTGTACATACCTTTTCATTTGGAGGTAAATTAACACGTAACAATCTTAATTTTTACCAACATGGAGAGCGCATTGATTCTACGCTTAAAGGCATTACAATTATTGGAGACAAACAACATGTAGATCACAATACACTGGTACATCATATTGAACCTAATTGTGAAAGTCATCAAGATTACAAAGGTGTTTTTGGAGATAGCTCCACTGGCGTCTTTAATGGAAAAGTTGTTGTTGAAAAAGAAGCGCAAAAAACCAATGCCTTTCAAGCCAATAATAATATTCTAATTAGTGATAAAGCAAGTATAAACACAAAGCCTCAGCTTGAAATTTTCGCTGATGACGTAAAATGTTCACATGGGTGTACAATTGGGCAATTGGATGATGACGCTATGTTTTATTTACGCTCAAGAGGGATTCCCGAAAAAGAAGCCAAGGCGTTACTAATGTATGCCTTTAGTAATAATGTATTGGACTCAGTAAAGATTCCAGAACTCAAAAAACGCATTAACAAGCTCATTGCCAATAAATTAGGCGTAAATATTGGCTTTGATTTGTAAATGAAAAACAAAATCGAACATAGCAAATTTGATGTTGAAAATATTCGGAAGGATTTTCCAATACTTTCTCGTAAGGTTAACGAAAAACAACTCGTTTATTTTGATAATGCTGCAACATCACAAACACCACAAGTGGTTATAGACGCTATTGTAGACTATTACTCCAACTACAATGCCAACATACACCGTGGTGTACATACCTTAAGTCAGGAAGCAACTGATAAATACGAAACTGCACGACAAAAAATTCAAGAGCATTTCAATGCTAAAGAACGGCATGAAATTATTTTTACTTCAGGAACAACGCATAGTATTAATTTAGTTGCAAATGGATTTGCTTCAATTTTAAAACCAGAAGATGAGATTATTGTTTCAGCATTAGAGCACCATAGCAATATTGTACCTTGGCAAATGCTTTGTGAAAAAACAGGAGCCAAACTTAAAGTTATCCCAATGAATCAATCGGGAGAATTAGTTATGGCCGATTTTGAATCAATCCTTTCAAACCAAACGAAGCTCGTTTTTGTAAATCATATTTCCAATGCATTAGGAACTATAAATCCTATTGAAACCATTATTGAAATGGCACATCAAGTTGGAGCAGCCGTCTTAATTGATGGTGCACAAGCTTGTCCGCATATTAAACCAGACGTTCAGGCATTAAATGTCGATTTTTATGTTGCCTCAGCACATAAAATGTGTGGCCCTACCGGCGTTGGTATGTTATATGGCAAAGAAGAATGGCTTAATAAACTACCCCCTTACCAAGGAGGAGGTGAAATGATTGCTGAAGTTACTTTCGAAAAAACTACATACGCTAATCTGCCACATAAATTTGAAGCAGGAACACCAAATATTTGTGGAGGTATCGCTTTTGGGACTGCCATAGATTATATGAACACCATAGGGTTTGACACCATAGCCACTTATGAAGAGGAATTGTTAGTATATGCTACTCATAAATTACTTGAAATTGAGGGTTTAAAAATTTACGGTACTTCTAAGTACAAAACTTCAGTGATTTCATTCAATATAGAGAACATACATCCTTATGATATTGGAACCATAGTTGACAAACTAGGAATTGCGGTTAGAACGGGACACCATTGCGCCCAACCCATTATGGATTTTTATAATATCCCTGGAACTGTTAGAGCCTCATTTTCATTTTACAATACCAAAGAAGAAATAGATACGTTTGTCAATGCGGTTAAGAGAGCTGCAAAAATGTTGACATAGCGAAAAATAAACATTCACTTTTTATAAAATCGCTTTCTTTTTAAATTCTCAATCCCCTTACTCTTAAAAAAGGATGCAGAAGAAGATAGCAAAACAAATGAAGTGAAATTGACTCTCAATTACAAAGTGCACAAATTAACTGTCAAATATATTTTGGCTTCATTTTTGTATATTATACATCATAAGTCTAAAACATAATACTGTGAAATTTATAATAAGCATATTAGCAATTGCTTTATTCACAAGGGATTGCAACAACAAAGATGTGTCCGGATTAACTCTTCCGAATACGCAACAAGAGACTATTGCTATAATCTACCAAGCTTCATCAAGAGGTTTTTTTAAAGAAATTATAGTGACTGAGAATAACATTACTATTAGCAATGACAGAGATAATCAGCAACTTAATTCTTTCAAAAATAATAACAAGATATGGAATGAATATTTAGACTTATTGGCACAAATTGATATTAATAAATTACCAAATATTAAAGCGCCAACTGCAATGCGAGATTATGATGGTGCAGCTCATGCTACATTAACTATCAAAGAAGAAAATAAAGAAATAAAATCTAGAATCTTTGATCACGAATACCCTCCTGCCGAAATTAAAACACTAGTAGAAAAGCTCTTATCTTTTAAAAAAAACAGTTCAAAACAATAAAGGAATCGTATTTTTGTACAAAATAAACACCTGTGATTATTCAAGATATACAAAACGAAATTATTGATGAGTTCGCTCTGTTTGATGACTGGATGGAACGCTATGAATATATGATTGATCTCGGTAAGTCTTTGCCATTAATTAACGACCAATTCAAAACTGAAGACAACCTTATAAAAGGCTGTCAAAGTAAAGTTTGGGTTCATGCAGAAATGAAAGATGATCTGGTTATTTTCACAGCCGATAGTGATGCAATTATTACCAAAGGAATCATCGCTATTTTAATAAGAGTGTTTTCAAATCAGCATCCAAAATCTATTATTGAGGCCAATACCGATTTTATTGATGAAATCGGATTAAAAGAACACTTATCGCCTACACGAGCAAACGGACTTGTGAGCATGATTAAGCAATTAAAAATGTATGCACTAGCATACCAAACACAATTAAACTAATGAGTACAACAGAAATAGACACCAATGCGCTTGGAGAAAAAATAGTTCGTGTAATAAAAACAATATTTGATCCAGAAATCCCTGTAGATATTTATGAACTAGGGTTGATTTATGATGTTTTTGTAAATGAAGATTTTGATGTCAAAGTTTTAATGACCTTAACGACTCCAAACTGTCCTGTGGCAGAAACTTTACCAATGGAAGTTGAAGAAAAAATTAGATCTATTGACGAAGTTAAAAGTGCCGAAGTTGAAATCACTTTCGATCCACCATGGACTCAGGAATTAATGAGTGAAGAAGCAAAACTGGAACTTGGAATGCTATAACCCAGCACTATTTAAGTAAAAATATCCTATGGCCAACGAAATTATCAATAGAGTTTCTAATAGCAAATTAGTTACTATTGACCTTGAAGATTATTATCCTGAAGGCAAGCGTATATTGTTTGATATTAAAGACTGGTTGTACGAAGGATTAATTCTTCGAGAAAAAGAGTTCAGACAATCAGTAAAAAATTATGACTGGTCGCAACACCAAGATGATTTTGTCGCCCTTTTCTGTTCTACAGACGCCATAATTCCTGCCTGGGCTTTCATGTTACTCAGTACACATTTAGAACCCTTTGCTAACAACATCGTGATTGGCAATCTTGAGTCCTTAGAAACTTCTATATACCAAGATATTATCAATACTTTAGATGTCTCAAAATTTAGTGATGCATCGATCATAATTAAAGGCTGTTCTAAGAAAGCCATTCCTCCAAATGCCTATGTAATGCTCACGAGCAAACTAAGGCCTATCGCAAAATCTATCATGTACGGAGAAGCATGTTCTTCGGTTCCGCTTTATAAAAAAGCAAAATAATACGATTCAAATAGTGTTTGAACAATTGTGACCTAGCCCTCATAATAGTATCTAACAATTAAATCAATTCATAAATACTATTTATTATGTTTTTGATTTACACATACTTAAGCTAATTTTTCCTAAATTCAAAGCGAGAAGTTTTTGGAATAGGTATTAATTACGGCTTCTAAAGTAGAATTTAATAGTAATAAAAAAAGCGCCAACAGGCGCTTTTTTTAGGCGTGATTTTCATCATAATCTGGATACAGAAAATGATTATAAGGAAATCGTGTAATATGAATTTCTCTTACTTCATCATAAATACGCTTTTTAAAATCTTCTAAATTACTTTTATTGATTGCCGAAATAAACAATGTGTTATTTCCTATTTTATTCATCCATGTATTTCTCCATTCCTCAAGACTATAGTTTGCTTTTGTTCTAACAGCAATTAAATCTTCATCATCAAAAGGCTCCGGCTCATAGGCATCAATCTTATTAAAGACCATTATCGTAGGTTTATCTGAGCTATGTATTTCTCCTAGAATTTTATTTACAGATTCTATTTGATCTTCAAAACTAGGATGCGAAATATCAACAACGTGTAATAACAGGTCGGCCTCTCTTACCTCATCTAGGGTGCTTTTAAATGAATCTACTAATTGTGTCGGTAGTTTTCTAATAAATCCAACTGTATCACTCATTAAAAATGGAAGGTTTTTAATAACTACTTTCCTCACAGTTGTATCCAACGTAGCAAAAAGTTTATTCTCGGCAAAAACCTTTGATTTACTAATAACATTCATCAATGTAGATTTACCAACGTTAGTATATCCAACAAGGGCAACTCTAACCATTTTGCCTCTGTTACCACGCTGAACCGACATTTGTTTATCGATGGTTTTTATTTTTTCCTTTAATAATGCTATTTTATCACGTACAATACGTCTGTCCGTTTCAATCTCTGTTTCACCGGGACCACGCATTCCAATACCCCCTTTTTGCCGCTCAAGGTGGGTCCACATACCTTTCAATCGTGGTAACAAATATTGACATTGCGCCAATTCCACCTGAGTTCTAGCATAACTCGTTTGAGCACGTTGTGCAAAAATATCTAGAATCAAGTTTGTTCGATCCAGAACTTTACATTCAAGAATAGCACTAATATTACGCTCCTGAGCTGGCGTTAATTCATCATCAAATATAGCCGTACTAATATCATTGGCAACAATAAATTGACGCACATCCTCTATTTTACCTGTTCCAATAAAGGTCTTAGGATTTGGCATGTCTATTTTTTGAGTAAATCGTTTTATAACTTCTCCTCCTGCTGTGTAAGTTAAAAACTCTAGCTCATCTAAATATTCCTTAGAGGAGTCTTCATCTTGTTCTCTAGTTATTACACCTATTAAAACGGCTTTTTCCAAAGCGATGTCTTTCTTTTCAATCATACTATAATTTGAGCTGCAAATGTACAAATAGTAAATTTCATCTGTTAAAAAACAGTGCATTACATTTAATGTTTTATATGAAAAACATTAAAGATTTATACTAAAACTGTTTCGAGTTGCTTGTTTTTAGTAATTTAGAACCTCAATAGCAAAACTTCTTCTTGAGTTGTGCTATATCAAGTAAGTTTATGGCGTTTCAAAAATTTAAAAAAGATCAAGCAACTGCATATTATACTATAGCCTTCTATAACCTCGAAAATTTGTTTGATACTTTTGATGATAAATTTACTTATGACAATGATTTTTTACCAAAATCAGAAAAACAATGGACTCAAAAACGCTATAGAAAGAAGCTCACAAAATTGGGACGTGTCATTTCACAAATAGGCACAAAAACTTCAGGAAATGTTCCTGTCATTGTTGGGTTAGCCGAAGTAGAAAATCGATTGGTGGTCTCCGATTTAATACATTCTAAATCTCTAAAAGATAAACCCTTAGATCTCGTTCATTTTGATTCTCCAGATGACCGGGGTATTGATGTAGCTCTTATTTATAATACCGACTATTTTAAAGTAGAAGACACCACGGTTTTTCCATTACAGCTATTTGATGAAAATGATAAACGCGACTATACCAGGGATATTTTATTGGTTGAGGGATTTCTAAATGATGAAAAAATATATGTGATTGTTAATCATTGGCCTTCCCGGCGAGAAGGTGTTGAAGTTTCAGAACCTAAACGGCTAACAGCATCATCAAAAGTGATAGAAATAATGGATTTGATTAAGGAAAAAGACGCCGATGCAAAAATTATTATTATGGGCGATTTTAATGATAATCCTTCAGATAAAAGCATTAAACAACTTTCCCAATCTCACGATTTACATAACCCCATGGAAACCTTACTTTCATATTCTAGAGGGACTTTAAATTATCGCTTTGACTGGAATATATTCGATCAAATTTTATTTACGACAAACTTTTTCGCGTTTAACCCAAAGGGGCATAGTTTCTCAAAAGCTAATATTTTTGACAATGACTTTTTAAAACAATTTAAAGGAAAATATAAAGGGCTTCCGTTTAGGACTTATGTTGGACGAAAATACAAAGGTGGGTTTAGTGATCATTTCCCAGTTTATATTCATCTCAAGAAAAAATCTTAAAGCATTTTATACAATAACCATGAAAGTGCAATACATCCTAGTGGTAATAACCAGAGCACCAATACGCTATATTGCTGAGACTTTCGTTTGGTGTTTTTTGCATTTAATATATTCCTTTTTTTACCGGTATAACTCATCCAGTTTTTAAAGTAAACAAATAGCGAAACTATTATAAATATAGTCCAGGCTTTACTAGAGGACATTGTTTCTACATGCATTTGCTTAAAGAATACGGCAAAAAACACCCCTAATACTAATAGTAATGCTATTTGCAAAACCGATATGTAAAATACGGCAATAGCATTCGCCTTACGTTTAAACCTAGCCTTGTAGTAATTAAATATACTTAAAACAAATTGATCAAATATGGTCATGCGGCAAATGTATATAAAAAAATAGGTTATCGCCTATCTTTTTTAAAAGCGATATCTTGTCCCTCCTTTAGCTTAGGTTTGGACAATAAATGTTGAAGGACTTTATAAATCTCTTGAAATTGTTCATTGTTTTGCAATTCCATTTTTTGTATTTTTTGCATTAAACCGGCATAATTATTAGCCATTTTCCGAAGCTGAACAAAAGTTTCTATAATATGCACACTCATTTTTATAGCTAAGTCACTGTTTAAAACACTTGATAGCATTAATATACCATGCTCAGTAAATACAAATGGGAGATATTTGGAATGCCCGCCTTTCTTTAAGGTCGCAAATTGCGACCTTAAAGAATTATACTCTTCTATTGTAAGTTCAAACATAAAGACTTCTGGAAAACGATGAAAATTACGCCTCACTTGTTCTTTTAACCGCTTGGTTTCAACCCCATATAAAACGGCTAAATCCTTATCTAGCATTACCTTTTGTTTGCAGATAATATGAATTTTATCAATAATTACCTCTTTACAGTTTTTTATTAGTCATTATTCAACACTTAAAATTCTAAAGTCATCAATATGATAGGCGCCATCTAATAATGCATTTACCCCTGATCCCTTTACTTTAAATGCTACATATAAAACCCCGGTATTACTGGAAATTTCAATTAAGCCTGAATCAACAAAGGAATACCAGGAGTCACTCAGGGTTACCAAGTTTGCATTAATAGGCTCCCAATTTGCGGCCAAAACATCTATCCCATTATAATTAGTAGACAACAAGACCTCCAATGTATTCTCAACCGATTCCAAATGATGTTGTGCGGTATTAAAGTTTAAAAATACGTTGGAGTCCGCATCTATATTTATTCCTGGAGAAATAAGCCAAGCCACGTTTATAGCATCTCCAGTATTATATCCACTAAACTCTGTATATCCATTTGTTCCATACATCTGTTCTGTCCAGAATTCCGACCCCTCTTCGGCGAAGTTGGTCCATTCGTTAATGTCAAGACGAGTATTATCAGTAGCAGAATTAAACTCTTCTTCAAAAATTATATTAAAGTCTGCAAGATCCAATGGTATACATTTTGAGTCTGAAATATTAACATCGTCTAGACTATTCAATACTAAAACAAAAGCGCTTCCATTATAGGTTTTGTTTACTATTCCGGAAATTACACCTCCTCCCTCCGTTGGTATAATTTCATTTTTAAATTTCGCAAAAGCACTGGTTTCCAGTGGGAAAGACACATAGCCAAAGCCCTCACAGCTTTCGAGCATCCTAACAGTATCATAGTCATCCTGAGGATCAACATAAGATTTACCAGTTAAATGAACTGGGAACTGTACCGCTTCAATGCCGACAAACATTCCAACATGGTATCTATTAATTTGAGAAAGTTTGAGAATTAGTGGCGTCATTATATCTGTAATTTCCGATCGAAATATATGCTCTGATATTTGATGTTTTGTTAAAACTTCTACTTCGTCCCCATCATTATTTTTTTTCCCTCCAATTGCAAATACGCCATCTCCCGAACGGGTTTCTCCAATATATAATCCTTGTAATTTAATATAGACTTCTCGTCCTATATTAAACTGGTTATAGGTATCTGTTTGATTCAGCACCACTTTAAGTCCTGCTGTTGGGCCTGAAGGATTGTCTTGAATAAAAAATTCCTTATAAAAATTCCCTGTAGCATCGGAAGACGACACATAGCCTTTCACATAAAGATCAGATATAATTTGTGTTGCTTCACCATATACAAATTGATTTTTTAAATCAGAAATTGAAATTGATGCCGCTGATCCAGATAATAAATCGCTAAGTCGTTTATTATTTTCTTCTCCTAAAGAAACAGGAGTTTTATAATCGTTGTCTTGCACACAAGAAGTGAAAGCCAAGCAAAGCAGACATCCCAAAACTAAGTCGGTTATTTTAATTGTTTTTATCATAATATTATATATTCTCAAATACACACCACGAATAATTAGTCTTAAAAACTTAAATAAAGGTTCACAAAATAAGTCGTTCCTCGGCCATACCAATACTTAGGTCCAAACAGCCTTTTAGGCCTTGTATTATCGTCTCTCAAAGCCCTATAATTAGCATTTCTAGCTTGCTCAAACCCTCCAGTTTTATACTGCCGATCTAAGATATTATTTACACTCGCAAAAAAACCAACATAGTAAGCTCCAATACGCCATGATTTTCCACCCACCGCATTTACAACTATATAATTATCAAAAATTTCTTGTTTAAGAAGTGTTTTGGCGGTGTTTGGTTCGTAATCATTAAAAGGCAAGTCATCATTATCTAAATAAAAATTTTTGGTTCTTGTGATCGGACTTATATCTAAGTAGGCATTTGTAAAGCAATTAGTATTCACTCCAAACCACCAATAATCTGGATCTCGATATTCAAACCCTACTGAATAAGCTCGATGAGGCCCTCCAGCGATTTTGTAATTTTTCAAATTAGCACTTCCAAAATCTTGAAACCCATTTACAAAATCATCAGAAGTTAAAATAAGATTTGGGTTGTTTTCATATGTAAATTCCCCAACTGCTCCTACAGCTTTAAGTTTAATTGAAGGAGTTACTTCTGCCTCTATACCAAGCTCCACTCCTAGGTTTTTTTTGTTTATCCCTTGCAATATTTCTTGTACAAAAGCTCTGTGATCTCCACCTAGACCATCCGCAAAATAAAATGAAATATCGTTTGTAGCTTCAGTTGAGGTGTAGTACCCTGTTAATCTAGCCTTAACTATTGGAGATCGATAGATATAACTCGCATCGATTGCCGCTATTTTTTCTTCGGTAATGGCCTTGCCACTTTTATCCCCTACCACATTGTGATTTTCTCTTGGGTTGGAATAAGAGTTTTGAAGTGATGGTGCCTTCCTTATATAAGCTGTATTTAAATCAAACAAATGCTTTCCAGAGTGTTTAAATGTAACCCCTGCCTTAGCACCAATACCGGTAAATTTAAGTTCTTTCCCCTTTCCCATAGAATTATCTGGATAGGCCTCATGTTGATAAATCCCTTCTCTTTGATAAGTGGAATTAGTAAAATTTCCAGCGATATAAAAATCAACTTTGTTGTATTTAAATACGGTCTGAGCGTGTACACTTAATTTTCGAGCAATTAAATTATAATGATACCTAAATTTTTCGCCTTTACGAATTGTTCTATTGGGGTTTAATAAATCATATTGATAGCCATCAAAAGCATCGATATTCAAATATCCAGAGCCCCCCAAAACATCAATTATTTCAGCAAAATTTTCTGAATTTAACGTCTTATAATTGATGGAACCATTGAGTGTAATATGATCTGCTAGTTCAGTATTTAAAATTGTATTTAGTGTCAATTGTTTATCATCATTTCTATCTTCATATAATGTATAGGCATTAGTAATCTCATTGCTGTTATTCGTCATATTAGCATCATAAATTCTATTCCAACTAATTTGACCATTGTTTATAAAATCTTGCTCCGACTGGTAAGCACTTTCGTAGTCAGGATTATCATTATCTGATAAAAAATAACTTGGTAATTTTTGATAATATGCTGGACTTGGGTTTGCACCACCAGCATAATCCAATCGGCTATTTCCTAGTACACCAAATTGATAAGCTATATTTGTATTTAATGTTGTTTTATCACTTACATCCCAATAATGATTTAGCATGAGTATTGGTTCCACAACGCGTTTTACTCTTGAATTTCGTTTTTTTTTATCATGATAGCCCCAATATTCATTGTATTTTATACCCTTTAAATCATAGACCTCTTGAGTGTTCGCAGAAGATTTCCCTCTTCGGTTAGGCGCATACATCCCAATAAAATTAATACTATGTTTGTCAGTTAATTTTTTTTCTATGGAAGTAAAAAAGGAATTGGCATCATAAAATGTCGCTTTTTGATAGCCTTCATTTCCCCAACGTCTTCCTATTGTTAGAGCGTATGACCATCCCTTTTTAACTACTCCAGACGCATATGAAACAATCAAACGGTTGGTATAACTTTTATTGGAAGACGAATATGTTATACGCCCGCCTTGCTTCTGTTGAGATGCCCTAATACTAATATTTGTAGTTCCCAATATACTTCCAAAACTGGAGGCAGAAGGTAAGGTCCCATTTGTAAAATTCTGATTCCTCATTACATCGTTCAAACCTCCCCAATTACCCCATTGTGGCCTTCCATTCAATATTTTATTCATTTTCACACCATTAATAAGCACGATCCCATATTGAGACCCTAGACCACGTACCTTAAAAAATGAGGCCCCAAACTGGAATGCAGCCGTTTTTAAAAACACATCTTTAGACGATTGTAATAACCCAGAGATATTATCGGCATCGCTGATGTCGTTGCTTAATTCATCATCAGTTAAGGTTACTGTGTAAAGACCAGTACTAACCAGCACATCTACTTTCAAAAACATATCAGTGATATCTATTGTTCGTGCTTTATAAATAACTACTGGATATCTAGCCGATAAATAACCCTGCTTAACCAACTTTAAAATCTGTTCACCCAATGGCACATTAACACTAAAGTTAAATTGACCATCAGCATCAGACTTGGTTACTAAAGCAGAACCTTCTATAGTAATAGTAACATTAGGAATAACTTGAAAAGTAGTCGCATCTTTAACACTTCCATTAATTATTGTTTGTTGTGCAAACATCATCTCTAAGGCAAAAGAAATGCATACTAAACTGAACATTATTTTCTTCATCTGCGATTCAAAATTGATTTAGATCATTCACAATTTTATCTGCAGATAGGTTTTACTAAATTACATAATTATATTTAATTACTTACTGTATTTGTAGGATTTTTATTGTATTTTTGGGTTTATGGTTCTAAGCCTCTTCAAAAAAAAACATTGGTTTGTTATGCTGTTCCTGCTTGCTGCCTTTAGATTAGCAGCCCAGAAAGCACGTGTTTTTAAAATTCATACGGTCGCATTTTATAATGTAGAAAATTTATTTGACAGCATTAATGACCCCGCGAAATTTGATGAGGCTAGTCCCATCATGGCGCTTAAATATAATCGTGGACACGTGTATAAAAAGAAGGTTCAAAATATGTCCAAAGTAATTGCCGAAATTGGCGCTGTACGCTCCAAAAACCCACCCATAATTATTGGTCTTGCCGAGATTGAAAACAGACAGGTATTAGAAGACTTAGCAAATGACCCCGCTCTAAAAAATTACGATTACGGAATAGCCCATTTTAACTCTCCAGACATAAGGGGAATAGATGTGGCTTTGCTTTATCAAAAGGCTTTTTTTGTAGCACAACATATTAGCAAGCATACTCTTAAAATATATGATGACAGTAATAGCAAACGGATATATACACGTGATCAATTATTGGTTAGTGGCAAGCTGGACGGCGAAATGATCCATGTCATTGTTAACCATTGGCCTTCCCGAAGAGGTGGTGTTGTTAAAAGTCAACCAAAACGATTAGCAGCAGCACGATTAAACAAAAGAATTATAGACTCACTACAAGCGATTAATCCTTATGCCAAAATATTCTCAATGGGCGATTTCAATGACAATCCAACAAATGGGAGTTTAACAAATATATTAAAGGCAAAAAGAAATAAAGCCGATGTATCATTAAAAGGTATTTATAACCCTATGGCAGCTTTATTCAGAAAAGGACTAGGCACTAATGCCTTTAGAGATTCATGGAGCTTATTTGATCAAATATTAATCACAAAACCCTTATTAGAAAATGACTATTCTTCGTTTCGGTTTTATAAAGCCGGTATTTTTAATCCTACATATTTAACAACTAAAAAAGGTCGTTATAAGGGCTATCCATTCAGGAGTTTTGCAAATAGTGAATTTACAAACGGCTACAGTGATCATTTCCCTGTTTATGTACATATTATAAAAGCGCTTGAGTAAAAAATATGAATTGCAAATAAAATATGATGGTCTCTACTTCTTCGCCATAAAAATTCAATCTCCTATTGAGCAAATTCGAGTATAAATCTCAAGGAAGCACTACACATAGAATAGGTTATATAAAAATTAATAAAATAAGCGGCTGCCGTATATTTTTTCTTAAATAGTGACTTTTTAAGATTTCATGTGTCTCAAAATTAGAACAGCATAAGTTTTAATCTAAATACATGAAATTGATTATGAAAACATTATCAAAAAAGATCATTAAAGTAATTCTACTTTTTTTATCACTTAGCTTAATTAATTGTCAAAATGAAGATGATCTTCAAAATAAAGAAGTTCTAACCGAGACCAATAAGCTCATTACACAAACCTTATCTGGAAATGATATTCCTCACATTATTCGTTTTATTGAATCCAAAAGTAATTCTAAACTAGAGTTTAATTTTGGTGGACAAGAAAATTATGCAGCTTCATCTGTTGTTGCTAAACAGCATGACACCAATCTAAGGCTAACGAAAGTAATGACCAATGCAATAATAGCATCTACACTAAATAATATCACAAATTATGCCTTTGACATGGAAGTTAAATCTTCCGATTATTTTTTAAACTTAATTGTAAAAGAATATAACGGCACCCCTTTTATATATTTTATAAAGTATGTAAAAGCCTCTACTTGGAGGGGCAAAGATTTAACGTCTTTTACCGGTAAGATTTATTATTATAGTGAAACAGGTGATTATAAAATGACTCAAAACAGCATTAATGGCACAATAGAAGATAATTGTCCTTATGGTGAATGTGGAGATGATGATGGAGCGGGAGGAGGTGGCGATGATGATTGTAATGATGTTATTAAATGGAAATGTGATTGGAGGGGTAGTCTTCATAGTTCACCTGCCGACTGTACTTGTCCTTTTGGTGAATGTGGAGGGCAGTATGTATATGTGCAGCCGGATGGTTGTGTTGGAAATACGGGGATTAATCCAGATATAAACACAACTAATAATTGTCCGTGTTCGTGGGAAGATAATTCTGATGATAGTGACAACATTGGCTCTGGTGGTGGATCATACACAAATAATTGCCCAGGTGTGACGCCTTGCAGAAACGAATTACAGTCTTTTGATGAAAATTGTGAATGTGCTTATATCTCAAATCCAATTACTCCTGTTAATTCTCCAAGTGTTGTAGCTTCAATGAAAAATATTAATGCCTGTTTGGGGATGAGCTTAACTCAGGATCAAAAAAATTGGTTACTAGATTTAAATAATGATACTTCAACTTTTGCTTTAGATAGCTATCTTAGCACTAATAATTGTTCTGCAGAAGCTATGGAAGAAGTACGTGATTTTTTAGAGATAACTAGTGAGTTACCAAACGCAAAATATATACGATATATAGAGTTAACAGATTTATTAGAAGATAATCCTTGGGCATTGATACAGGATTGTGCTGAACAAAACGGATTAAATACTTCTAACTATATAGATTTATATAATCATACAATACCACAAGAGTGCAGTGATAGACTAAATGCATTAGGAGAAGAGTATGTCAATCAACCTATTACAGATGGCAATGTGCCTTTGGCCAATATAGATTATTATGGAGTAGAGATAACAATCTATCCTGACTTTGATAATAACGGGTATCCTGATTCGGAAGCTGAAATATATGATACCTTTAGAAACAAATTTATAGATTTGGCAAGTGGTGAAAAAGAAAACTTTCAGTTTAGCTGTAACATTCCTTTTAATCTTTCTAATACAACAGATATACATTGGGAGTTTGAGCCTCTCACAATAAATGATGGTAATTTATTTGTGTCTGATAATCCACTAACAGCAATCTTTTTGATTGAAGCTGGAACTAGTGGTTTCTTAACATTAACAGCAGACGAAGGGACAATAATAGTATCGGATTTCACCAATAATAATTGGACGATCTCTACCATAACAAGTGATGAAAACAGCACCCAACCTTTTTCTGGTAATAGGCAATGGGGTTGGCACATAAACCAAAACAATAATTTAGAATTGTTTACCAGAGCAGTAGATGTAGCTAGGGTTTCTGATATAATCAAAAAAGACCCAAGAGGAAGTGAAGAGTGCCAACAAAATGACTATTATAACATAGCAGAAGCTACTTGGGATAATATGCAACAAGAAATCGCACAATGGGTAAATGAATATGGTGGACAAGCAACTGTTGTTCCAAAAACAGCAGTACGAGTGGATAAGGAGAAACTAAAGGAATTATTGAAAAGTAATGAAACCATTAACCAAATACCTTGTAATTAACCAATTATTAAAACATTATATTCATGAATAAAATAAAAAAGTATAAAAGAGTCTTATTGGTTTTTATACCTCCTTTTGTATGTCTTTTGGGTTTAAAATTTATCGATGATATAGATTATTATCCGCTGCTTTTTGGTTTGATTATTGGTTTTTCTAATTGGAATATACATAAATTCAAACCTTACCTCGGTACTGTGTTAAGCGTTGTGGTGTCTTATGTCTCTTATGGATTAGGAATATTAAGTTTTTTTGTTTTTTTGTTTTTAATTGAGCTTATAAATAAAAACACAAGTTATAGAATCGGCGAAGATGATGTAGGAATTTATTTTCATATATTATCACCTTATATTATTGCTCCATTATTGGTATTCTATTTTTATAAGTTTGTTTTCAATGTTCCAAAAACTAGAAAAACAATTTGGATAATTGTTATTTCAATTTGCTTATTATTAGGATTAAAATTATTCATTGAATTTTTAGCGAAGGACTATATTATTTCATTTCAAGATTATAAATTCTTAGGTAAATTTGAAATTTGGCAGTTTATAATGGCATTAGCCTTACAGTTAATTCTTTATCAAGAAGAACTGAAATCCTTTTTTAAATCTAAAAAAGTGGCTTAATTCTTACATTCAATCAGATATTGCACAGCTGTTCTCAAATACGGATCCTTTTTTAGCCGCAGATGTATTATGGTATTCTGTTCAAGAAAATATGAATAATTTTGTAAATAGTAATGGAGGAGTTTCGAGTGTCCCCCAAGAAATAAAAAATCGGGTTAATTGGCGAAAAGTAAAAAATGTTTTATTAGGTGTCGATCCAATAAGCGCTTTAGGGTGTAATTAAATTTTAAATTAAATGAAGAAAATAAAAAGTAAAATCAGTAATTTATACTTTGTATGTGTATTAATTTTAATAATAATAGTTCTTTTACCAAAAGAATATATCTATGCGGGTTATAGTTGGACATTACTGGGTTATTTATTTTTAATATTGATATTATTTTTAATTCCTATTACGTTTTTAATAACAATCTTCTATGATATAAAGGGCAAAAGGCGACAATTATTTTTAGTGAAACTATTTACTTTAATTTTTGGAATATCAATTTGGTATTTACGCTTTTATGTTTGGAATTATTGAAGATTTGAACTCTTGAAACATGAAATCGCACAATGGGTAAATGAATATGGTGGACAAGCAACTGTTGCTCCCAGTACTGCTGTAAGAATAAACAGGGTAACAATTGAAGAATTACTAACTAGTAACGAATCTATTGATCAAATTATTCCAAATTGTAATTAAATATGAAATTACTCTCATTAAATAATATTTGGATATTAGGTCTCACTTGTTCTTTTAACCGCTTGGTTTCAACCCCATATAAAACGGCTAAATCCTTATCTAGCATTAGCCTTTGTTTGTGGATAATATGAATTATCAATTATCACCTCTTTTGATACTGTTTTAGTTTGGCCAAATATTCCAAGGAATTCTTGACAAAAACAAGACCAATGCAATGGTATAAAATATAGCAA
>CAJXVU010000011.1 GCA_913062555.1 uncultured Bacteroidota bacterium | reverse complement strand
GACAACACGACCATTTTTTATTAAAATTGACATTTGCTATATATTGAATTTATAGGTTATCATTTCTTTAAATTTACAAGTTTTTAATCAGTATTACTTCAATCAAGTATTTTTTCTGTGTCTTTTTTTACAGAAACCAGACTTACGATGACGCCTACAATAATTGCTAAAACAAATGAAGGACCTAATTCACCAAGCTTCTCGAAATAGATTCCTATTGAATCTAAAGAAGCAAAACCAAATTTGAAAAGGGGCACAGACAGAAAACCAGTTATCATTGAAGCTATAGCACCTTTTTCATTGAATTTATCCCAAAATAGAGATAAGATAATTGTTGGACAAAACGTAGCCGCAATGCCAGACCAACCAAATATTACAAACCAAAATATTGTGCGTTCAGGTGTTGTAATAGCAACAATCATAGCGATCATTAAAGCGAATACTGCTAATAAAAAGGTAATTAATCTTGATATGTTTGCAAATTGCTTCTCGGTTTTATTTGGTTTAAAAATTTGCTGATAAAAATCTCTAGATATTGCACTTGATGCCACAACTAAAAGCGAATCAATGGTTGACATGATTGCTGATAATACTGCTGCAATATAGATTCCAATTAAAGTAAGAGGCATTATTTTTTCAACTAAAAGCGGTAATACGTTTTGTGCACCATTACCTAAAATGGTTTCTGGATCTGCATCAATAGAAGTTAATAAATACCTTCCAAAAACCCCAATAAGAACTGCACTAGAATCCGTGATTATTGTAAATACAATTGCCACCCATCGTCCTTTTTTGATTTCAGAGGTGTCTTTTATAGACATAAACCGCACAAATAATTGTGGTGACCCCATAAACCCTAGTCCGATACATAAGAAGCCAAATATTGTAAATACATTTATTAAATTAAATCCGCCTTCACCCCAAATATTCAAAAAGGAAGGGTCCAGTTTTATTAATTCTTGGGTAATAGATACTTCAGAACTTATCGAATAATAGGCTACAACTGGAAGTGCAACCAACCCAAGAAGCATTACTAAACCTTGAAATAAATCAGACCAAGCAACTGCTACAAAACCTCCAGAAAAGATATAAGCCAATACTATTAAAAAACCGATAATTGCTCCTGTGAAATAATTCCAACCTAAAAATGATTCAAAAGCAGTACCTGTAGCATCAATTTGAGCACTTACATATATGATTACAAATAGAGACAATGCTGTGGCGGCTACAATTCGAAGTGTGTTGGTTTTTGATTTAAATCGACTTACCAAATAATCTGGAATCGTTATTGAGTCGTATTTATCTGTGAGTTTCTTGAACTTTTCAGCCATAAAAAACCAGGATACAGTTACACCAATAACCTCACCTAATACAACCCAGAATGCTGACACACCTACCATTGCTCCTAAACCAGTAAGACCTAGTAATAACCATGCTGATTCTCCTGTGGCTCTCGCAGAGAATGCAACAACCCAAAAGTTTAGTTTTTTACCTCCAACATAATAATCTTTGGTACTCTTTATTCTTTTAGAGGCAAAATATCCAATTAAAAAAAGGATAGAAAAATAAAAGAATAGTATGATGTATTTTGTAATCATATTAGTTAGTTTTTTTCATTAAAAAATAATACAACACAAACGAAATTATAAATCCTGTAAACCAAGATAAGGAGTACAAGAAGTTTAATGCTGGCACCCAGTAACCAATAAGAGCTGCAAAAACACCAATGCACAAAGCGATCATAGCAGCTTTATTGAATCCGGTTTGTCCGTATGAATAAATGCCATCTTCTTTATAAAGTTCTTCCAGTTCTAAGTGTTTCTTTCTAATAAAGAAATAATCCGCAATTAAAATTCCAAGAACTGGACCTAGAAGACCACTTACAAAAATTAAAAATCCAGCTATTTCATCTAACAACCACCAAGGCATAATTAATATGCCAATAATACCGGTTATAGTTCCTCCAGTTTTAAAACTTATTTTTTTAGGCCATAAATTTGAAAATGCATTAGAAGGCGCGATCACATTCGCAGCAATATTTGTACTAAGGGTTGCTATAATCATAAAGACCTGAGCAATTATTACAACTGTAGGATTCTTGAATTTTGCAATTAGAGAAACTGGGTCCCATGGTGCGTCGTCAGCAATTAAAATATCCTTGAAATTAATAACAGCAGCACAGGTTACAAAAATCCCAACGAAGCTATATAACATCATGGTTGCAGGCAATCCTATAAATTGACCAGCCACCTGATCTTTTTGAGTAGACGCGTAACGTGTAATATCTGCAATACTAATTGACATCGTAGCCCAAAATCCAACCATTGCAGTAAGCCACAAAAGGTAACTCCATAATTTACTTCCAGAGCCGGAATCAGAACGAATCAAATTTGCCGTAACGATACTCGAGAGCACAGGTGTTGTACCCTTATTATTTCGAAATTGTACTTGAACATTTTCTGGGCTTGAAATTAAAATTGGGTCTTCCGTAAATGTGGTCCAAGATGTATTTTCATCTGAAACAATATTATATTCAGTAACTTTTACAACGCCTTCTTTATTATGTAAAGCATTTAAATGTAAGGAGTAAATATCTTCCTTTGCGGATATACTAGCAGCCGTTTTTTCGAGCTGTACACTTTGTTCTAAAACAATTGAAAATCCGTCGGCCTTTGCATAGCTCCAGTAAATAAGAACGATACCCATAATAATTAGTATGGGAGCCGAATAGGTTTCAAGCCATTTAATACTTTCCGTTCCTTTCCAGATAAAATACATATTGATGATCCAGAATATCCCGAAGCCAACAAATTTTCCAATAGACAAACCTAGTTCCCCGGTTGTTCCAGTAATGGCATTAAAAATAGCATAAATAGCTAATCCTCCAATCCAAGTTTGGACACCAAACCAGCCACAAGCAATAATGCCTCTAGTTACTGACGCCAAATGCACGCCTTTGGTTCCGAAAGCAGCGCGACCAATTACTGGAAACGGTATACCATATTTCACGCCAGCATGTCCGTTAAGTACCATTGGGATGGTAATTATTAAATTAGCTAATCCAATAATAATAAGCGCTTCATACCAATTCAATCCAGTTTTAATCATGTAAGACGCTAAGAGATATGTTGGGATACAAACTGCCATTCCAACCCAAATAGCTGCTAAATGCCATTTACTCCAGGTACGTTCTTTTGGGGGTACTGGTGCCAAATCTTCACTAAAAAGTGATGAAGCGGAAACATCTTCTTGTAATTCTACAATGTCTTTATTCATAATATTAATTGCAATATTGATCTGCTATTAAAATAGCTTGAGAAACAATTTCTAAACCCTCGTCTACTTCTTCCTTTGTCACGTTTAAGGGGGGCGCGATGAAAATCCAATTCCAACGCACAAAGGTGAACATCCCTAACTCTCTTATTTTAGCAGCCATTTTATTGGTAGCTTCCATTTCATGAGGTTTTGCATTCCAGGGTACTGTTGGCTCTTTGGTTACTCTGTTTTTAACAAGCTCAATACAACCTAACAAACCTGTATTTCTAAAATCACCAATCGATGGATGTTTTGCTTTTAGTTTTTCAACTTCAGATTCAATATAGAGTCCCATTTCTGCTGCGCGTTCCACTAAGTTCTCCTCTTCAATAATTTTTACATTTTCTAAAGCAGCTGCACATAGGGTAGGGTGAGCCGAATAAGTTAGGCCGATTATCATTGGTTTATCATTAAAATACGCCGCAATTTTATCGGTAACGACGACACCACCTAGGGGTAAATAACCCGAAGTTAATCCTTTTGCAAGGCACATGATATCAGGAGTGACATCATGATGATCTACGCCAAACATTTTTCCCGTACGTCCAAAACCACTCATAACTTCATCATCAATCATCATAATACCGTATTTATCACAGAGTTCACGAACTCGTTTTAAATACATAGGCGGGTATTTTAAACACCCCGAAGAACCTGATTCACCTTCAAATAAAATAGCGGCAACACTATCTGGGTTTTCAAATTGAACGACACGTTCAAGATGAGCTAGAGCGAGCGCTCCACACTCTTCAATAGAATTTGAATTCCATGGACAACGATAGGCATAGGGGTTTTCAACATGTACCACATTAGGCATTGCTTGATCATCAACAGGAAAACGCCTCGGATCGCCACTAGCTGTTATTGCGCCACAGGTAGCACCGTGATATGCCCTATAATGCGTTATTATTTTATGACGTCCAGTGTATATACGTGCCAGCTTAATTGCATTTTCAATAGCTTCGGCACCACCAAGTGTAAAGAAGGTTTTTGTTAAGTTTCCAGGAGTAATTTCGGCAATTTTTTTACCAAGTTGCCCGCGGACATCCGTTGCCATTCCTGGGTATACATAACTCACTTCCCGCATTTGTTTGGCGACCGCTTCTGTAATTCGTTGATTGCCATGACCAATATTTACGTTCATGAGTTGAGACGAGAAATCTAAATACTTTTTACCAGCTCTATCATAAATATAAGAACCCTTTGCATGTGAGGCATTTATAGGATTTAGGCCACCTTGCTTAGCCCAAGAAAATAAAGTATAATCGAGATTATCTTTTATAATTTGTTGATTATTCATTAACTATATTGTATTGATTAATAACTGGAAATAACGATTCACCTAAGGCGACTAGTTAACTCATCCAATTTGTTTGCGCTTCAGGGTTCCACTTTGTTGTGGTCTTTTTATTTTGGGTCCAGAACTCAATAGAACTACGCCCTGTAATATCACCGACTCCAAATTTAGAGTCATTCCATCCGCCAAAAGAGAAAGGCTCTCTAGGCACAGGAACTCCTATGTTAACTCCAATCATTCCAGCACTTGCACGATCCATGACTTGTTTTGCTAACCCACCACTTTGTGTGAAAACAGCAGCGGCATTTCCGTAATTAGAACCGTTTTCAATTTCTATAGCTTCGTCTAAATCTTTAGCTCTTATAATTGAAATGACTGGACCAAATATTTCTTCTCGAGCCACTGACATGTCTGTAGTAACGTGATCAATAATTGTTGGTCCCACATAATATCCACCTTCCTTTCCAGGAACAGTTGTATGACGTCCGTCCAATAATATTTTTGCGCCATCGCTTTCAGCTTCTGCGATATATCTTTCAATTCGAGATTTCGCTTCAGCACTAATAACAGCACCCAAATTGTCTCCAGGAATAATAGCCTTAGCATCTTCAACCATACGATCAATAATATGCTGTACTTTATCTACGCCAACCATTACTGAAGCCGCCATACATCGCTGACCAGCACAACCTGACATTGATGCGACTACATTGGAAGCGGTCATTTCAGGATTGGCATCGGGCAATACTAGGAGGTGGTTTTTTGCACCACCAAGTGCCACACAACGTTTTAAACTTGATGTTGCTCTTTTATAAACAATCTTGGCAACTTTTGTAGAGCCAACGAATGAAACTGCCTCTATGTTTGGGTGGTCACAAATGGCTTCAACCACAGCTTTACCGCCATTAACAATATTAAATACACCATCTGGTAGTCCTGCTTCTTTAAGTAGTTCAGCCATCCTAACCGTGCTTAAAGGTACTAATTCTGAAGGCTTCATAACCATAGTATTACCTAGCACTAAAGCATTAGGAAGCGTCCAATGAGGTACCATGTTTGGGAAATTAAAAGGTGTTATAGATGCAACAACACCAAGCGGTTTTCTTTCAATTCTGCATTCCACACCTTTACTAACTTCCTGAATTTCATTAACAACGATCTGTGGTATAGAAACTGCAAATTCACAGAGTTCCATGCTTTTTTCAACTTCGGCTTTAGCTTCGCCATATGTTTTACCATTTTCGAGCTGGACTAATTTTGTCAATTCATCCATATGTTGCTCGAGTAGATTTCTATATTTAAAAAAGATTTGTACACGCTCCTTCAAGGTCATTCCTGACCATGCTGGGAATGCATTTTTTGCAGCTTGAACCGCAGCGTCAACATCAGTCGATGTTGACATCGGTATTGTAGATATTTTACGGCCATCTATTGGACTTAAAACATCCATGGCGTTTTGGCCATTTCGTTCAAATTTGCCGTTTATATAATTTTTTACTTCGGAAAGTTCAGTTGTTAATTGCATTGGATTAATCACTTTATTTTAAACAAAAAAGAATACTCATAAAATATAGCGTAAATCATTGGCATATTCTAATTGTGTCCTACTCAAATATAAGAAATTAATATAAAATGAATGGTTTTGATGAAAATTTGTTAATACAGATTGTTGCATGTGGGTTTTTTATTCAACTTCAATTTTAATGCACCCTGATTCGATTCTGGAATTTCAATTTATTGATCAATATTTCAGTGACTACTGAATAAATAGGAGCTCTTCTTTTAGCCATCTGTTTTGTTTTTTGATAACACTCCATAATTGCCTTATTTTCCTAAATATATTTAGAGTCATATTATAAGTAGATTTAAAAGATTTTATGAAGTGACTTTGACTAGATAAACCACATTCGTATGGTGTTTTTGACGGTAAATTTTGAGTTAATAATAGATTTGTTAGTGTTCAATTTTACTTTTCTAATAAAGCGCCCTAATATATGGCGTTAAACAAATTTTGTGCTTTAAATTTAGGAAATTTCAATTCACGCTAATTTCATTCTATTCTGTAATTTCTTCTTGAATTATATTTGTAGAATAATAAATGAAAATAAGTATTGTTATGAAACGAAAATATAGTTTAATTATAATAAGCTTGATATGCTTAAGCTTTCAACAGCTATTTGGGCAAATTAAAATTGAGCAAAGTCAAGTAGATAAGGTAAGTGAAATTATTGATTCCTATGAAAGCTTAGATCTCTTTAATGGAAATATTCTAGTAGCTAAAGGAGACCGTATTTTATTGCAAAGAGCTATTGGAAAGGCAAATTTTGAACATAATATTTTAAATAAGATTAAGACTAAATTTAGATTAGCTTCTTTAACAAAACAATTTACGGCTGCCGCAATTGTAATACTAGAGCAACAAGGAAAATTAAAGCTCAATAATACGGTTTCTACATACCTAAAGGTAGAAAATGATGGTCTATTTGAAAAAATCAAAGTGCATCAACTATTGTCACATTCTGCGGGTTTACAAAGAGACATTGAGGGCTTATCTAGTAAGATCAAAGGTAAAAATTTTGTTTCTCTAAATGAATTGGTACAAATAATAAGTAAATCTGAATTAATATTTAAGCCTGGAGATAAATTTTCATACTCAAATTTGGGCTTTAACTTAGCAGCAGCTATTATTGAATCTGTTACAGGAAAGCCATATGGAGAAGCTTTAAATGCATTAATATTTGAGCCTCTTAAAATGCATGACACCGCTCATGAGATTAATACGAGGATTGTATCAAATAAAGCGAACGGTTATGCGGGTTTACCTGATGGTATTGTAAAAGCTGATTATGAAGAGAAGTCCTATGTAATTGGAGCTGGTTCAATATATTCAACTATTACTGACCTTTACAAATGGAGTAGAGTCCTTTTGAATGGTTCATTTATTTCTAAATCAAACGTTGAAAAAATGTTTTCCAAGCAGTCAGGAGATTATGGTTATGGATGGTTTATTGATAACTATAAATGGAAAACTAGTGATGGAGAAAAAAAAGGTAAAAATATCAACCATGATGGCGGAAGCCCAGGTTTTGAATCAAAATTATCTTTATTGGTTGAACACGATATTACTATAATTGTCTTAAGTAACAAATTACCCTCTAATTTATATGTTTTAAGCAATCAAATCACAAATACTATCTTAGGGTTTGAAAAACCCAATATTAGACCAAAACAAGATCAATTGTTTTACAGCACAATGTTTACTAAGGGCATTAACGCTGCAAAACTTTTAATTCAAAATTGGAAAGAAACGGATCAAAGGGATCTTATCCCTGGAAGATTTGATATCTTATTAGTAGGTAGAGGTTATATAGATTCTAATAATTTTGAAAAAGCAAAACAGCTTTTCGATTATTTAATATCTGCCGAACCAAAATGGGTGTATCCAGTAGTTTTTAAAGGTATTTTAATGGAAAATTTTAATAGAATTGAAGAGGCTCTAGAATTATATAATAATGCCTTAAAGATAGATCCAAATGAAGCTTATGCCAAAAACAGGATAAAAGAGCTTTTAAAGGATTAAATCAATCTTTTAGAATTAATTTTTCTATGCAAATTAATTAACCCCATATTGATATGGGGTTAATTTTTTTTAGATTATTACTGATATTATTTCCCAAACATCAAAATCTCATTTGCTACAACCTCAGTGACATAGCGTTTTTCACCTTCTTTAGTTTCATAGCTTCTTGATGTTAGTTTTCCTTCAATAGCCACTTCTTTGCCTTTGCTTACATATTTCTCGATAATTTCTGCAGTTTTACCCCAGGCAATAATATTGTGCCATTGAGTGTCTGTTACTTTTTCTCCTTCAGCAGTTTTGTAACTCTCATTAGTTGCAATTGTAAATTTCGCAAGTGTTTTTCCCGATTCCAGATTGATAATTTCAGGATCGTTTCCTAAATTCCCAATCAACTGTACTTTGTTTCTTAGCGTGCTCATAATTATTAAATTTTATGCTTGTCTTTAACAACAAGCTTGTTAAACAGTTCATACTTTGTCCTGATTTTTTTTCAGAATCTTATTAATTTTATGTTGAATTTGAAATACATTTCGACAGCGTTCAATGTGATATAACTAATTCGACACTGCAAATATGATGGGATGAAATAATGTTATTCGGTAGATAAGTATTTAAAATCGTTTGTAAACGTTTGTAGTCGTTTGTAAACGAATAAGGATGATTTTTTACGGGGGCTATATACAAAAGATAGCGTTCTAAGAGTACTTAAAACGCTATCCTTCATGTTCATTTTTCATCTAAATGACTAACCAACTAACAATTATAGAATAAATATAAATGAACCTCTATAAGGTACGAAAAATACACGAAAAATGAAAGTTATTAAGACGTTAATATATGGATTTAACCGACTGTAGTCGTTTGTAATCGAATAATTTGTAACTTGTAAGTTATATAAGCCTATGATGAAGTATAGTATTGAAAATTCAATAGAGATATTGGAGCAAACCCCAAAAACATTGATGTCTATGTTGGGAAATTTATCTGATGAATGGATCAATTGCAACGAAGGGGAGGACACCTGGAGTGCTTTTGATATTGTTGGGCATTTAATTCACTGTGAAAATACCGATTGGATTCCACGATTGAAACTGATATTAAGTAAGCATGAAGATAAAACCTTTGAGCCATTTGATAGATTTGCACAGTTTGAAAACTCTAAAGGAAAATCCTTTAGCTATCTTCTCGAAGAGTTTCACCAATTAAGAGCTGAAAATTTGGAGTATTTAAAAATGTTAGAACTTTCAAGGGACCAACTTCTATTAAAAGGAAAACATCCCGTTTTGGGAGAAGTTAGATTAAAAGAGTTGTTGGCTGCTTGGGTTACTCACGATTTGGGACACATCTCGCAAATTTCCAGAGTTATGGCAAAACAATATAAAAATGAAGTTGGGCCATGGACAGCGTTTATTTCAATTTTAAATACTTAGAATGACAAAATTGATGCGGACAACATTTCAAATAATTAAAACAGAACGCTTGGTATTACGGCAACTCGTAGCCGCCGATGCACAGCAGGTTTTTAAATTAAGAACTAATGCTGAAGTGATTAAATATATTGACAGGCCTACATCTCGAGGAGATAAAAACGGACGGGATTTTATTGAAAGGATTTATGAGGGTATGAGCAATAAGGCATTATTTTATTGGGTAATTACAATAGAAAAAAGCACAACATTGATAGGATCAATTTGCTTGTGGAATTTTTCTAAAGACGAGACCATAGCTGAAGTTGGTTATGAATTATTTCCAGATTACTACCAAAAAGGGATCATGAATGAAGCATTGATAGCGGTTTTAGATTTTGGTTTTAATAGGGCCAAATTTAAGGACATTGAAGCATTTACACATCGCGATAATTTGGGCTCAAAAAAGCTTTTAACAAAGAATGGTTTTGTTGAAGATAAGACCAGAAAAGATGATAATAATTTGAATAATATAATATTTATAAAAACAAATGATTAAACTTATAGGAATTCCATTTGATGGCAACTCCTCGCATTTAAGAGGGCCGGCATTAGCGCCGCCAAAAATTAGATTGATGGATATTGACGGATCTGCTAATCGCTTTTGCGAACATGGATTAGAGATTGTAGAAGGCGAGAATTATATGGATTTGGGAGATATGACTTTTGCAAATACGAATCCTGAAATGGTCTATAAACAAATCAAAGAAACAGTACAGAATGCCTTAAGTACTACAGATAACCTTATATGCTTTGGAGGAGATCATTCCATTTCTTTTCCAGTGATTGAAGCGCATACCGAAAGCTATAAAAACCTAAATGTTTTACACCTGGACGCCCATGCAGATTTGTATGAAAATTTTGAGAATAACCCGTTTTCTCATGCCTCTCCTTTTGCAAGACTCATGGAAAAAGGAGCATTGAATTCATTAACACAAGTCGGTATTAGAACCTTGAATACACATCAAACTGAACAGGCCAAAAAATATAATGTTAAGCTCATTGAAATGAAAGACTTTAATTTGGATTTTATTAAAAACTTGGAAGGGCCTTTGTATATTTCTTTAGATTTGGATGTTCTGGATCCTGCTTTTGCCCCTGGAATTTCGCATCATGAACCAGGAGGGATGTCTACTAGAGAACTCATTTCTCTAATTCAACAAATACAAGTTCCCGTTATTGGGGCAGATATTGTAGAGTTAAATCCCAATAGAGATCTTAATAATATGACCGCCATGGTAGCTTATAAATTATTTAAAGAAATCGCATCAAAAATGATCCCCTAATCGGATTTTGAGATTATTGAATTTTAGAACTATAGAATAATTGAAAATTAAATAAATGAAAATATATGTCGAGACCAGCCGTTTAATCTTGCGTGAAATGTTACCCACTGATATAGATGGTATGTTTGAGCTAGACTCGGATCCCTTAGTGCATACATATTTGGGAAGTAAGCCTGTGCAAACTAGAGAAGACTCCGCTCAAATGATTGAGAAAGTGCGGCAACAATATATAAATCAAGGCATTGGTCGTTGGGCTATTGTTGAAAAAGCATCTGGTAAATTTATTGGTTGGTCTGGCTTAAAACTCTATTTTGACATGTCTTTTAACGGGCGCTCTAATTTTCATGATATAGGTTACCGATTAATACCTAGATTTTGGGGAAAAGGCTATGCTACTGAAGCAGCGCTAGCAACCCTTGATTATGGTTTTAATATACTGAAACTAGATGCTATTGTAGGGCTAGCAGATGTTAATAATTTGGCCTCAAATACAATTTTGAAAAAAATAGGCCTGAGGTATATTGAGAAATTCATTTATGAAGATCAAGATGTAAATTGGTATGAACTTAAAAATTTTGAATATGGAGAAGAAATGTCCTGAATGCGGAACGAAAATAGTAGGTAGAATAGATAAGAAATTTTGTAGTGATGCCTGCCGGAATTCTTATAACAACAAGTTTAATAAAGATGCTAAAAACTTAATAAGAAACACCAATAACAGACTACGAAAAAATTATAGAATTCTGGAAGCATTAAATCCCGACCAAAAGACGAAGACTTCCAGAGCAAAACTCATTGAAAAAGGATTTGACTTCAATTATTTCACTAGTATTTATACCACAAAAAAAGGCACAATATATTATTTTGTCTATGATCAAGGCTATCTCGCTCTCGAAGGTGATTATTTTGCTTTGGTGAAACGGGAGTAGTTTTTCTATGATATTATTTCCAATTTTGACCTTTGAGTTGTAATGCGGCTTTTAGGATATCTTTTTGACTAATTTGCCCAATTAATTTACCGTTTTCTACAATTGGAAATCGTCTACGTTTGGCTTCTAAAAATTTATTAGCAGCATCAAAAATATTCATATTCCCACTAATGGTTTCTACATTTTTAACCATATGTTTTTCAAGGCTATGGCTGTCCATGGGCATGTTGTAATACCGACTTTCACTTATTTGTTTAATACAATCACCTTCAGAAATAATTCCGATAAGCTCATTATTTTCATTGACTACAGGTCCTCCAGAAATACGGTTCTTGATTAAAATCTCAATGACTTCTTCGATGGATTGTTCTATCTTAAAAGTGATGAGATTTGTTGTCATATAATCCTTCACTTGAATGGGGGTATCATCCGTTGATTGTGATTGTTCTCTTCGTGATCCTTGAAAGCTTTTAATACCCATAATATTAAATTTTAGAATTACTTAAAGTTACTTAATTAAAATGATTTAGCCTAAGCTTAAATTTTAGTATTTTTAACTCAACTAACTAATTTAATAACAATGATTAAAAAAACTATAGCGTTACTGCTATTAATTGCTTCCATATATTGGAGTTTTTCGGCACTAATACCGAGCAAAATATCAGATTTAGATACTGATGATAATTCATTTTCTACCGCAAGAGCATTAGTGCATCTTAAGGAGATTTCTAAGGCACCACATTATGTTGGCAGCCCCGAGCATGCCAATGTTAGAAATTATATTATTCAACAATTGGAAAAATTAGGCTTACAAACCCAAATACAAGAGGCCTATTCTATGACCGATTGGGGGAACCTATCGAAACCTAAAAACATTTTAGCCAGAATACCTGGGAGTGATAATTCTAAGGCACTTTTATTGTTGTCACATTATGATAGCGCACCACAAGCTTCGCTTGGAGCTAGTGATGATGGTGTTGGTATTGTTACTATTTTGGAAGGTCTAAGAGCCTTTTTAAATGATGGAAAAACGCCTAAGAATGACATTATAGTATTGTTTACCGATGCCGAAGAATTAGGGCTTAATGGTGCCGATATTTTTGTTAATCAGCACGAATGGACTAAAGACGTTGGATTAGTTTTGAATTTTGAAGCAAGAGGGAGTGGCGGTTCTAGTTATATGCTTATGGAAACCAATGGAGGTAATGCTGCTATGATGAAGGGGTTTGTGGCTGCAAATTCGCAATACCCTGTAACCAATTCTTTGGCTTATAGTATCTACAAAAGTTTGCCCAATGACACCGATTTAACTGTTTTTAGACGTGATGGTGATATTGAAGGTTTTAATTTTGCCTTTATAGATGACCATTTTGATTATCATACTATTAATGATAATTATGAGCGATTGGACAGAAATACCTTGGAGCATCAAGGAACTTATTTGATGCCTATGCTAAATTATTTTGGGGCGACTGACCTGACTAATTTAAAAAGTGATGAAGATTATATCTATTTTAATGTGCCTTTACTTAAAATGGTGACTTATCCCTTTTCTTGGATTTGGCCAATGTTAATTTTGGCAATCGTTATTTTTATGGTCTTACTATTTATTGGAATACATAAAGGACGATTAGTTCCAAAAGACATATTGGTAGGGTTTCTTCCTTTTTTATCTTCTTTAATTGTTGCTGGTTTTGGGACCTATTATTTATGGCAAGCCTTACAATGGATTTACCCGCAATACGCCGAAATTTTACATGGCTTTACTTATAATGGACATCGTTATATTTTGGCATTTGTATTTTTGACCTTAGGGATTTGCTTTTGGTTTTATCATAAATTTTATAAGGACAAAAATACGGGCAGCCTTTTGGTAGCACCAATTACCATTTGGTTAGTAATCTGTGTTTTTGTAGGCTTGAAACTGGAAGGCGCGAGCTTCTTCATTATCCCAGTGTATTTTGGTTTGCTAGGCTTATTTTTATTGATACGACAAAAATCACCAAATTTAATAGTACTGGCATTATTGTGTTTTCCTTTACTAATAATTATGGGGCCATTCATAAAAATGTTACCGGTGGGATTAGGCTTGGGTAAATTATTTATTGTAGGTGTTTTAGGAGCGCTTATTTTTGGGTTGTTAATCCCGGTATTTGGATTTTTTCAACATAAAAACCGATGGGCCTATATGATGTTTATTCTGTCATTTTGTATTTTAGTGTCAGCTCATTTTAAAAGTGATTTCGATAGTGAAAGCCCAAAACCGAACAGCTTGGTTTATATGATGAACGCCGATGACAATACGGCTATTTGGGCAACATATGATCATGTTCTTGACGATTGGACTAAGCAATTTCTTGGGGATACACCCAATGATGCGAAACAATTAAGTGGTAATACACTAGCGAGTAAATATAATTCTGGATTTTCATATACGAAAAATGCTGATTTAAAGACGATAGCATCTTCGGAAGTAGAAGTGTTTAAAGATACAGTTATCGGTGATTTAAGGCATATTTCAATGACCATTAAACAACAACGTAATATTAATAGAGTAGATGTGTTTGCAGATTCAATATATTCTTTTAAGGATTTCAAAGTGAACGGTGTGACATCATATAAGGAAAGTGACGACAGTGATGCCTTTGAGAACAGAAGACGTAGTAGGTTATTCAGCTACTTTGTTTCAGATCAGGATTCATTAACTATGGAATTTACAACACCTAAGCATCAGATTACAAAATTTACAGTATTTGAATCTTCTTTTGATTTGCTTACTAATCCTTTATTTAAGGTGCCAGAGCGCAGTGAGACGATGATTCCTAAACCATTTATTCTTAATGATGCCGTGATTATTACAAAAACAATTCAGATCAATTAAAAATAAATGTCATCTAATTAATGATTTACATGTATATTTTTTTAGATTTGGCGAAATTAAAATTATAGAGAGATGAAAAAGTTAGTAGGAGTATTGATTTTTATATTTGCTTTGCAAGTAACAGCGCAAGATAACAGTGCGTTATTAAAGCATTATGAGGCGTATTATGCGCAAATGAAATCACAAGGAGATGTACAGGGTGTTATTAATGCGTTGACACATTTAAATGTAATTTCTCCAAACCAGGGTAGATTAGATACTTTGGCCGTTTTGTATATGAATGACAATAGACATATTCAAGCTCTAAATACCATAGGTATAGAAAAAGTTGCAAGTGATTCTGATGTAGCCGTTGAGGTTAAGGCGGTTTCGTTACAACGTATAAATCAACCTGCAAGAGCAGTAATACAGTTTGAAGAATTATTTAAGCGTAAACCTACAGTAATGGTAGCTTATGAATTAGCAGATTTAAAAATTCAGTTGAATGATATTGCTGGTGCTTCACTACATATTTCCTATGGATTGGCGAATGCAAAAGATGATATGGTACGTAGTTTTTATGAGTCACAAACCCCTTATCAAGTGCCTGTGAAAGCTGCATTTATTTATTTAAAGGGATTGTCGAAATTTAAGTTGAGCAATGAATTAAATATTGACGCAGCTATAGCTTTATTTGATGAAGCTTTAGTAGTTGCTCCTGGTTTTAATCTTGCACAAATTAGTAAAAATGCTTTGGAGGCTAGAAAAACACCTCCGGTAAAGAAGGATTAATTTATACGGTATTGAATAATAAAAAAAGCAGCTCAATTGAGCTGCTTTTTTTATTATTTATATTTATAATTACCAAATTCTAACTCTTTTTTCTGGAGCTAAATACATTTTGTCTCCTACTTTTATA
This sequence comes from uncultured Bacteroidota bacterium, assembly GCA_913062555.1. Lineage (GTDB taxonomy): Bacteria > Bacteroidota > Bacteroidia > Flavobacteriales > Flavobacteriaceae > CAJXVU01. The sequence continues at coordinate 78,779 of CAJXVU010000011.1, read as the reverse complement.
CCAAATGCTTCATAGAAAGCATCAATATTTTTAAGCGGTTGTGTCGCTCTATATAGACCTGGTGAATGTGGGTCTGTTTTAATTTGAGTACGTAAAGCATCTTCTCTGGTTAATGTTCTCCAAACCGTTGCCCAAGACATAAAGAAACGTTGCTCGGCCGTAAAGCCATCAATATCTTCTGGTCTTCCATTTTCATCAAAGAATAATTGTAAACCATCATAGGCTCCAAGAACACCACCAAGGTCACCAATATTTTCACCTAAAGTGAATTTACCATTAATGTTGACACTGTCTAAAACTTCAATGGCACTATATTGTTCGGCTAAGGCATTTCCTCTTTTTTCAAATTCAGTCAAATCCTCAGGAGTCCACCAGTTGTTAAGGTTACCATCGCCATCGAAACGTGCTCCAGAATCGTCAAAGGCATGTGATATTTCATGGCCTATTACAGCACCAATTCCACCATAATTCACTGCTTCATCTGCAGTGTAATTATAAAAAGGAGGTTGTAATATGGCTGCAGGAAATACGATTTCATTATTTAATGGATTGAAATAAGCATTGACTGTTTGAGGCGCCATTCCCCATTCTGTTTTATCAACAGGTTCTCCATATTCAGACATGCTCTTTTTAATGTTCCAATTGCTAACAGCTAACATATTCTCAGCATAACTGTTGCCTTCTTTTACCATAAGCTCTGAGTAATCTTCCCATTCATCAGGATAAGCAATTTTAACTGTAAACTTATCTAGTTTTTCAATAGCTTTTTGCTTGGTTTCTTCACTCATCCAGTCTAAAACTTTTATTCTGTTTTGGAATGCAGCAATCACATTAGCAATCATTTTCTCTGCTTTTGCTTTAGCCTCTGGTGGAAACTTAGCTTCAACATATAATTTTCCAATGGCTTCACCAACAGTTCCATTTACAGTTCCTAAAGCGCGCTCTTCCGCAGGACGTTGTGCTTTAGACCCGTTTAAAGTTTTACTGTAAAACTCCCAATTGGCTTTGTTGATTTCTGTTGTTAAATAACCTGAAGCACTATTAAGCGTATTCCAATGCATCATTGTTTTGATGTCTTCAATAGAAGTAGATGTTAATATTTCTTGCAATGCAACCATATACTTTGGTTGTAATACCATTATTGTATCTATTTCTTTTGTAATTCCCATATCGGTAATGAATTTCTTCCAATCGATAGAAGGCGTCATTTCTGTAAGTTGTGCAATAGATCTAGGATTATTAAAATTACGAATGTCTCTACTTTGAACTTTGTCTAATCTAGGTGCTGCTAACTTGGTTTCTAAAGCCAAAATCATATCAGCAGCTGCACTAGCTTTTGCCTCATCGTAATCAATAAACTGCAACATTCTGGTGATGTGGTCGGTATATTGACCTCTGATTTCTTTAGATTTATCATCCTGATCTAAATAGTAATCACGATCTGGTAGTCCTAATCCACCAGAAGCGATATATGCAGTATTCGTACTACTGTCATTTAAATCGGGGAAAACGGCTAATCCGGTAAATGGTGCGTCAACACCAGTTGTGGTCGCAAAAACTGTTTGCATATCACGAATGTCATTAATGCCATCAATTGCCTCAAGCAACGGTTTTAGCGGTGCAATACCAGCTTTGTCTCTGGCAACAGTATCGAGTTCAGATTCAAAAACAAGAAGTGCTTTTTTCTGATCGGTACCTTCTCCGTAAGTCCCTAATTCTTTTGAGGTGTTAATAATGTCTAATACATCTTGACGTGTAGATTTTCGTAATACGCCAAAACCACCCCAACGAGATTCTTCATCGGGAATAGTATTTGTTTTTACCCAATTACCATTTACATAATTGTAAAAATCATCATTCGGATTTACTTCAGTATCCATATTCTCTAGAATAATACCAGGAATTTTTTCTACTTCAGCTGTGTTGTTTTTTGTGTCGTCTTTACAAGCAACAAGACCAATAAAGGCCACGGCACTTAATAACGATACTCTTTTTGCGTTGAGTTTCATGAAATTGTTTTTTTGTTTTTTAATTGACGCAGGTCTCCCTTTGCCTGAAGAAGGCAATCGTGATAGTTATTGTTATTTGGCAATATTAATTTAATCACGTCGGGTTCATTGCTTTGAAGTGTTTATTTTGTTCAATGTACTTATTATTTAGAAGCCTTAAATGAGATTTTGTTACAACTTAACATAAAATTATGATAATTAAAATGATAAAAGCGATCAAAAAAAATATTTTAATCGCTTTTATGTGGTTGTATATGAGTTAATTAGTCTACTCTAAACTCAAATATTTCAGATTCCGAATTATTTCCTTCGGCATCCGTGGTAATCACTCTCCAGTAATAAATATTACCAGCAGCCACTCCCGTATTTATGGTAGATTCTGTTTGTGAATCTCCTAGGGGAGTTGTTGGCGGTGAGCTCGTGTCAAAATAAATGACATAACCTGTAATATCATCATCAAGATCACTTCCAGTCCATTCTAAACTTACCGTTGTTATGCCCTCTAAATTGGCGCCCATTGTTGGGGCATCCAGTGTTACTGGAAAAGGGGCATGTGATGAAACTGCATCACCTGCGTTGTAAAAGTTCCAAGTTGCACTTTGAGCGGTTTCTGTTGTACTCGTTGATTTTGAAACCACATACCAAGAGTACGGCGTCGCTTTTTGAATCGTGATACTCTTTGTATTCGTATTGGAATTAATGGATTGTATAGCATTGTTATTAAGGTTTTTCACAATGATATCATATGAGTCGGTATTTGATGAAGCTTCCCAGGTAAAGGTCACAGCGCTTTGCGTTGTACTTAATGATGTGCCTTGATTACATTCTTGATTGTTGTCAGGGAAGGTTAGTAAAGCAGCCACGGGTGGCTCAGGTGCGGGTGGAGGTGTGATTGAGCCTCCATCGTCGTCACTATCACTGCCGCTACAATTAAAAAATAATACCACTATAAATATTAGACTTAGCTTTTTCATATTCTTATTATTTTTTAATGACTTTAAAATTTGAAGTTGAGTTGCCGTCGTTTACATCTAGGATGTATACTCCTTCTGAGATATCGGGAATACTAATGGTAATCGACCCGTTTTGTAAACTGTAAGTCTTTGAAAGGACAACTCTTCCAATTAATGAATAGAGCTTAACATCAATAGATTTAAGTGACCCATTCCCTGTATTGATAGTTAATGTATTACCATTAATTGGGTTTGGATAAATTTTAATACTATTAAAGTTATTGATCGTTTCTCTGTAAACACCTTGGCAATCTTTATCTGTATATACTTTTAAAGTATTTACGCCATTTATTAAATCGAGTTCAATTTCAGTAGTGGAAGTTGTTGTTACAGTTCCATTTAAATCAATATAGAATTTAGTAGCACCGCTTAATGTTAATGATACCTTACCCGTATTATTTACCCTAGATGAAACAGCGAGTTCTTCAGGTTGGATTATAGTCACATTAAAACATTGTTCATAGCTTGATTGTCCATCAACAGAGATACAAACTAAATAGTTACCAGCCTCAAGATTGGAGAAGGCATTAGTGACTGTAAACGCATTGCTGATGTCGACGCCGTCACCAGTTAGGTGTGCTGTATAATCTAGTGACTCAGCAGCAGTGATTGTAATACTGCCGTTATTACTACTTCTACAGGTTTCACTTGATATTTGTAATTGGAAATTACTACTTGGTAATGTGAATACCGTACATCCACTAGAATCGACGATGTCACCACTAGGGGTGTCGTTACAGGTGTCATTAGCGTTTGGTACTCCATCATTATCAATATCTTCATCACAAATATCTCCGATGTCATCATTATCAAAATCGGCTTGATCTGTATTTGCCATATCAGGACAGTTGTCGTCTGCATTTAAAATAGTATCGTTATCTGTATCGCAAACATTTCCTATACCATCATTATTGTCATCTGCCTGATCCGCATTTGCTATGAGTGGACAGTTGTCATTAACATCCAAAATTCCATCATCGTCATCGTCGTCGTCACAAACATCTCCCATGCCATCACCATCTGTATCTAATTGATCAGGGTTTGGTGTATTTACACAATTGTCTATGGTGTTTCCTACGCCATCATTATCGTTGTCTGGAGTGATACCATCAACAAAGAAATCATCCAGTATAACGCCTTCATCATTAGTATTATCATCTGAATGAAATACAATTCTGAAAATAACGTTAGATTCGCTTGATAGTGGCGCTAAATCATAGCTATAAGTAGTCATTGTTGTATTGGTACCAGTCCATTGGCCCCCTACACAGTTAAAACAGTTATTTCCTAAACCATCACCTGCAAATCTTGAGCTATTGTACCAATTTGGATCTGTTGAACTTCCTAGTAATGTCCAGGTTGTTCCTTGATCGAGTGTATACTCAACATATGTTAAATCCCAGTCGGGCTCAATGGCAAAAGCCATATCAAATTTTAAAATAGGGTTCGTTATGACACTTAAATCATAACATTGAGAAACTAAATACGATTTTGTTTTGTCGCCATGATTGCCATCTAAATTAGTAGCATAGACGCTTGTTCCTGAGCTTGGTGTATTTAATTGTGTTCCAGTTGGAATTCCTCTTTCCCACATAGATACCCCTCCAGAGGCATTAAAAGTTATGAGTTCATCATCCTCAGATTCAAAAGTATTTACTTGTTCAGAGACCCCATTATTGTTTGCGTAAAATGTTGTTGTGGCACTATTGTTATTTTGAAAGGCATCATTTGTAATTGACGCTTCAACAATAATATTATGTTGGCCTAAATCTAAGTTTATGGCATTAAGGTCGATTGTTGTTATGGCTTCAGAAGCAAGGTTTCCATTCCAAGTATAATTATTAGTAGCCCCACCATCAACAGAATAAGTAATATCAATACTTGTTATAGCATTTAATCCATTGTTTTTAACCTTGATTTGCGGACTAATATCGCCACAAACTATATTATTGTTATTTGGATTTTCTATACTCACTAGGCGCACATCGTTATCGGCTAATTGTGGTGTTGGTAAATCACTTCTCCAAACGCCTCTACCATATGTTCCTGCAGTAATATTATTGTCAGCAAGGTTAATTGCTAAATCTCTAACAGAAGTATTTGGAAGGTTTTTTTCAAAGGGCTCCCAATCTGCGGTGTTATCATCATAACGATAAATTCCAATACTAGTACCCAGATATAAAGGATTTAGCGGATTCTCAGCTTGATGTTTAATGACGTTTTTAGTAACATTAGGTAATGAGCCTGTAATGTCCGTAAAAGTATCACCTCCATCTACAGATTTATAAACTTTTCCGTTAGTTCCAGAAGTTGTGACATAAACAATACTACTCTCATTATTATTGACCTCAATGGATGTAATAGGAGAAGAAAATGTTTCGGTTATAGAGAAGGATACGCCGTGATCTATACTTTTTCTTAAAGTAAAATCACCAGCATTATTAATGGCAACATATATAATTTCCACATCACCGTTGTCCATTTCCAAAACATCAATATTCGTATTAAATGTGGGTGAAATTGCAATCCATGCGCCATTTTTAAATTGGTAAAGTTTGCTATAGCCGGCATAAATTTCGCTATCACTATTAATAGCTAATGGTGTCACCCAGTTCCCTTGCTCAGGACCATCAAAACTTTGATTACCACTTTGACCGGAATCTGAAGATACGAATAGCTTTTGACCATATTGCATAAAGCCATAGTAGTAGTTATCGTTATTAGGGTCTACAACGCCCTCCATACCATCACCGCCATGGTAATTATTCCATTGGTTATTGGCATATCCAAAGCCACCATTATCTTGAAGCCCTCCAACAATTTTACCTGAGGTTTGTTGAGATACTGATATTTTGTAAAATTGACTAATCTCCATGCCCTCTGTTAAATCTGTAAAGGTTGTCCCTCCATTATCCGATTTGAAAAAACCACCATCAGTTCCGGCATATAATTCACCATTATAGAATCGGAGTAGATGAATATCGGCATGTGTGTATGAGGCATTATGACTAAACCAAGAATTTAACTTAGTAAATGAACCACCACCGTCTGAAGATTTCCAAATATTAAGAACACCTACATATATTTCATTTTCATCAGTGTCTGAAGCCGCTAGAGCCAAGTCATACCAAGATTGGGTGTTTTCAAAAATATTAGTTGTATTTGCTTGTTTTGTAAATGTAGTTCCACTATCGACAGATTTGTAAACACCTTGATATAAATCATCTGTTTTTGCGCTTACAAGGTAAACCAATGCCGGGTTTGCCGGAGTAACATCTATAACTAACCTCCCAGAACTTATTGGAAGTCCTGCAGTGATTTCGGTAAAAGAATCCCCCGCATCTGTTGACTTATAAAATTTAGAAGAAGTGACCGCATAAATGGTATTGGTATCTCCAGGTTTAACTTTTAAGTCTCGTATATTTCCAATTTGAGTTCTTGTCCAAGTTGTTCCAGCATCAATAGTTTTATAAACGCCATTTGACGTAGCAACCCAAAGCATATTAGAATTATTAGGATCGATGTAGATATCATTCATCCTGTTTGGTGAATTACTTGGGTTTAATCCTGTTTGTGACCAATTAACCCCACCATCAGTTGATTTAAAGACACCAACACTATAGGAGTCTCCGGCATCATCATCACCAGTAGCAATATATATTGTATTCGAGTTGTTATAATCAATAGCTATTCCTGAAACTCCAATTTGTGGCAATTCATCAATTAAAGGTGTCCAATTCATTCCAGCATCAATCGATTTCCAGATACCACCAGCGGGTGCACCAGAATAATACGTATTTGGATTATTTGGATCTACCATAATCGCATTTACACGACCTATATTTGCTGTAGAGGTGGCTCGGTTTTTGAAATCTGTTGGGCCTAAAGAGATCCAATTACTTTCGTCTACCATAGTTTCTAAGGATTCGGCCTGATTCTTTTTTTGTAACCAGGTATCCCATAATTCTTTTGAAGTTGGTAAATTCCCGTCTTCATTAATATAGTTTTCCCAATAACTCTCCCAGCGTTTAAATGGTTTGTGTCCGCTCCCTTTAACATTTGGATCACGAGATTTCCAATAGCTGTTAAATGCATCAACAATTGTTTTAAATTTCACAGAAGACGATGATCTTGAATTGGCAGCAGTACTGCTTTCAGGATCAATATCCTTCATCCAAGGAGCTCCAGAATTTAATTGTGCGTTAATTGTTGAAAATGCAAAAAGGGTAAGCAATAAAAATAGTAATGTCTTTTTCATTTTAATTTGATTTGGGTATCAAATTTAATTGTTTTTTAAATAGTTAACAATTTTTAACACAAAAAGTCTCACATTATTAACTAATTATGAATTAATCGCAATAAAAAGGGCAAAATTGTAAAATGGACTATAGTGGTTTTTCTATGTTTTGAGAGTCCTTTTCAACTTTTTTATTTATCTGGAAGATCAGATTATTATAAGCGATTAAAACATCAGAAATACTTTCTAAAAGGGATTGTTTTGAAATTGACCTAATATTTGAAACTTCTTCTAGTTTATAAGCTGTAGTTTCAATTACCGATAGTCTCACTATAATAGAGGACGTATTTATGCTTGTTGGCACTTCCTTTTTTAAGTCAGTAATAAATGCTTTAAGAATAGTCTTGTCTTCTTTAAAAAAGTAGATATCTCCTTTTTTTAGATGATCAATATGAGTGCCTAAATTTTGAAATTTTAACCAATTTTTTGTTTTTGCTTCTGCCAAATCACTCAAAGCATACTCGGGATAATTAATTTGAGCAAAATCTTTAGTAGTAATTGCTTGAGATTCTTGAGGAGACGTATTTAATTCATCAGAATTTCCTTCATTGCTTTTTTTGCATTGTAAATTTAATGCTAAAAGTGAAAAGCAGATTAGAGGGAGATATACTAATTTTAGTTTGAACATATAGTATTAAACTTATGGATTGCAAATATATTATTAAAGCTATTTATTTAGCAATATTTTTAATGTAAATTTAAGAGTTAATAATAAAAACTTATTATTTTTGAAGATTATTGAAAATAGTTTATAAATGACACCTAAAGTATTGATAATTGGTGCCTGTGGGCAGATAGGTTCTGAGCTGGCTTATAAATTAAGAGCACAGCACGGAATAGATAATGTTATTGCTAGTGATATTAATGAAGGAAATCTGGAATTGGTTAATTCTGGGCCTTTTGAAATCATAGATGCAAAAGATCTAGAAGCCCTTAAAATTTGTGTGGCGAAGCATAATATTGATACTATTTATTTGATGGCAGCAATGTTAAGTGCAACAGGAGAGAAGTTTCCTGAAATTGCATGGGATTTAAATATGAACTCATTGTTTAATGTCCTTAACCTCGCTAAAGATAAATTTATTAATAAAATATTTTGGCCTTCTAGCATTGCGGTTTTCGGGCCAAGTACACCAACAGTTAATACACCACAGCATACAATAATGGAGCCAACAACGGTCTATGGTATTACCAAACAAGTTGGGGAAAGATGGTGTGAGTATTACCATGAAAAATATGGAGTTGATGTGAGAAGCATCCGTTACCCAGGAGTTATAACATGGAAAACTTTACCTGGAGGAGGCACTACAGATTATGCTATTGATATTTTTCATAAAGCCATTGCAAATGAGAATTTTGAATGCTTTTTAGATGAAGACACAGAATTACCAATGATGTTTATGGAAGATGCAGTTGCCGCTACAATTAATTTGATGGAAGCAAATGCAGATACTTTGACAATTAGATCATCTTATAATTTGGCGGCTGTAAGTTTTACACCAAAACAAGTTGCTGATGCCATAAGAAATCATTTTCCAGATTTCACGATAACTTACAAACCAGATTTCAGACAAGAAATTGCGAATACTTGGCCAAAATCTATTGATGACAGTCAAGCGCGTATAGATTGGAACTGGAATCATTCCTATGATTTGAAACAAATGACTTCAGAAATGTTAACTCAATTGGGGAAACAAACGGTTTCCTAATAAAAATAGTGTAAGACAGAAAAATAGTGTGCGTTTGGATCTAGAATAGGTGCTCTCGGGAAAAGATAGACACGCAAACTGTGGGTATCTCTAAACGATCAGGCTAATACAAATTTGATATTTTAAAAATAAAAAAACCCGAACTATTGTTCGGGTTTTTTATGTGGTGCCTCCAGGAATCGAACCAGGGACACATGGATTTTCAGTCCATTGCTCTACCAACTGAGCTAAGGCACCAATCGCATAATTGCGGATGCAAATATATATTCATTTTTAATATTTGCAAAAGAAAAGTAATAAAAAATCGTTTTGTAAATTTACAGCTTTTATTTGGGACTCGGAATGTGTTACTGTTGAGCTTGTTATTGATTAAAAAATTATTTTTTTTGAAGACGGCTAACTAACAAAAAAATATTTACACAATAAATGAATTTAGTAATAGATATAGGGAATACTAAGACGAAACTCGCTGTATTTCAGGGTAATAAAATTATTTTTAAGTCTTCAGGAGATTTGCAGCTTCTTTTAAAAGATTGTATTTCTCTAAAAGCGAAATTCAAAACTATAGACAAAACGATAATCTCTTCGGTAGGAAATCTTAATGAACAAATTCTTGTAGCAATTGAAAAACTTTTCAAAGTTTTAATTCTAGATAGTAATACAAAGCTGCCATTTCAAAATAATTATAAGACACCAAAGACTTTAGGTGTAGATCGTTTGGCACTTGTAAGTGCTTCAGTTAAGCAATATCCAAAGCGTAATGTGTTGATAATTGATGCTGGTACTTGTATTACTTATGATTTTATAAATGCTGAAAACAGGTATTTAGGTGGCGCAATTTCACCAGGAATTAGATTGCGTTATAGATCACTAAATAATTTGACGGCAAACTTACCGTTATTAGATACAAAAGTACCTGAAAATATAATTGGGAATAGTTCAATAGAATCAATTCACTCTGGAGTTATTAACGGCGTTTTGATGGAAATTAAGGGTGCTGTTCAACAATATGAGAATAAATTTGAAGATTTAACAGTTATTTTAACAGGAGGAGATGCAGATTTCTTGTCAAAGCGATTAAAAAGTAGCATATTTGCGAACTCAAATTTTCTTTTAGAAGGTCTGAACTTTATATTAGAATTTAACAAAAAATAATGATAAAAAAACTTTGTTTAGTTTTCATAGCGTTTTTAGCCTTAAATGTACACGCGCAAGAAGGTACAACTTCACCATATTCATTTTATGGAATTGGAAGCTTAAAATTTAAGGGCACTGCCGAAAATAGAAGTATGGGGGGTTTAAGTATCTATACAGATAGTATTCATGTGAACCTGCGGAATCCTGCCTCTTATGGAGGTAATGGTTTAAAGTCTTTTCAAGACGAAGGACGTGCAATGAAATTTAGCGTTGGTGGAAGCCATACAAGTACATCATTAGAGACCAGTTCTGCATCCGATAGAGCCAATGCAACTACCTTTGATTATTTAGCATTGTCTTTTCCAATGGGAAAATTTGGTATGGGATTTGGAATAATGCCATATACTTCGGTTGGTTATAAATTAGAATCTACTAATAGCGAAGATGTTCTTACGCATAGGTATAAAGGAGAAGGAGGCGTTAATAAAGCCTTTTTTGGTTTCGGTTACCAAATAACTCACGATTTAAGTATTGGTGTTGATGCGAGTTATAATTTTGGAAATATTCAAAATAACGCGGTTGCATTTGTATATGATGATGAAGGAAATCCGTTACAATATCAAAGTAGAGAAAGTAATCGTTCGGATTTGAGTGGGATAAATTATAATTTTGGACTATCTTATAAACCAATGATTACAGAGAAGTTGCAATTAACTTCAACATTGACCTATTCGCCAAAAGCGGATATTACGTCAAGGAATGAAAGAATATTTGCGACCATTGTTACAAATGAAAACACTGGACAGGAATTTGCAGTAAATGAAATTACTGCTGATTTGGAGTCGGAAGGTTTAAAGAAAACAACCTTGACTTTACCAACAAAAACATCGGTAGGTGTTGGTATTGGGGAACCAAGAAAATGGTTTGTAGGAGCAGAATATACTATGTTGAAGACAAGTGAGTTTTCTAATGATATTTTTAGTTTAGATAATGCAAGTTTTGAAGATGCGACTACAGTTGCACTTGGAGGATTCTTTATTCCGCAATATTCTTCCTTTAATAACTACTGGAAAAGAGTAGTATATAGAGCAGGAGTACGGTATGAAAATTCAGGATTAAAAATAAATAACGAATCAATTAATGAGTTTGGCATATCTTTTGGAGTAGGATTACCGGTTGGAAGATTTTTTTCAAATGTTAATTTGGGTTTCGAATTTGGAAAAAGAGGAACTGTGAATCAAAATTTGGTACAAGAAAATTTCATGAATTTCCAACTGAGTTTGTCATTAAATGATAGCTGGTTTGTTAAACGAAAATATAACTAATTAATACTAGAACTATGAAGACGAAAATTACACTATTAATAGCTTTTCTATTTCTAGGCCTTAACAGTGTTTCAGCACAAGGTCAAGGTCAAGAAGAAGATATGAATACGTTATCAATTTTTAGTGAATATGCTAAGGCTAAGAATTATGATGCGGCCTATGAACCATGGATGGAATTACGTCAAAGAAACCCTAAATTTAATAGAGCTATTTATACATATGGAGAACGTATCCTTAAAGACAAAATTAAGAAATCTTCTGCTGGTGAAAAAACAAACTTCATTAACGATTTGGTAAAACTTTACCAAGAAAGAATGACATATTTTGCAAGTAAAACTCCTAAGGGAGAGTTTATGGCAAAAGCTTGTCAAGTTAAGTATGATAATAGGAAAGCATTAAATATTGGAGTAGAAGAATTATATGACTGCTTTGATGCCGCTTATATTGCTGATCAAAAAACATTTACAAATCCTAAGAGTTTATATACGTATTTCTCTTTGATGGTTGATCTTTATGATGCAGGTAAAAAACCGGCACAGGCTTTATTTAATAAGTATGATGATATTAGTGAGAAAATAGAGGCAGAAGTTAAAAATTATACTCAAAAAGTTAACAAGTATGTTGCGCAAGGTGAAGATGTTGTGTTAAGTACAAAGGATGCCAAAAGAAAAAAATCTTACGACAGTTATTTAAGAGCGTATGGTTTAATTATTGGTAGTGTAGATAGTAAATTGGGTGAACGTGCAAATTGTGAAAACTTAGTGCCTTTATATAATAGAGACTTTGATGAGTTTAAAAATGATGGTATTTGGTTGCAGAGAGCAATGAACAGAATGTATGCAAAAGGCTGTACAGATGATGCGTTATTTGTAAAAATTGTACAACAAAAAAACACACTAGAGCCAAATGCATCTACAGCATATTATTTAGGAATCTTAAAAGAAAAAGAAGGAAGCTGGACTGAAGCTCTTGGCTATTTTAACCAAGCTGTAGATTTAGAACCTGATAGCTTTGATAAAGCAAAACGATTATCTAGTATTGCTAGTAAATTCAGAAAAAAAGGAAGCTATGGTCAAGCCAGAAGTTATTATACTAAAGCATTAGCTGAGAATCCATCATTAGGATCGGCACATTTAGCAATAGCTCAAATGTATGCTAAAAGTGCTAATAACTGTGGGGCTGATAACTTTAGCAAAAGAGCAGTGTATTGGTTAGCAATTCAATCTGCTAGAAAAGCAGGTCGTGTAGATGCTAGCTTAAAGAAAGATGTTGCTAATACTGTTGCTAATTACAGAGCTAAAGTACCAACTAAAAGTGAAATATTTTCTTCAGGAAGATCAGGAGAAGTTATTAAAATTGGATGTTGGATAGGTAGAAGTGTAACCGTTCCTAGTCTTTAATGAGAATAATTGGTAAACATATATTTAAAAACATGGTCACAGTAATTACTGTGACCATGTTTTTTTCATGTAGAAGTAATTTTAAAGAGGTTCAAAAAATAGGAGCTCAAGGTGCAGGGCCACTAACTGTAGCTGAAAACATAAACACAAAGTATACAGATTCGGGGCGATTAAAATCACACCTCATAAGTACTAAAATGAATGATTATTCGAATAGAGAATTTGCTTATTTCGAATTCCCAGATGATATCAATTTTACCGTTTATGATAACGATGGTAATGCCAGTAATGTAAAAGCCGACTATGCTATTATTTATAGTGAAACCGATTTAATAGACTTACAAGGAAATGTGGTGTTAACTACCCATAAAAGGGATACCTTATTTGCAGATCAATTGTTCTACGATCAAATGAAAGAATGGATGTTTACCAATCAAGCTGTAAAGTTTAGAACCAAAGACCAACTCATTGAAGGAATTGGGTTTGATTCTGATAAAACCTTTACAAATGCTGAAGTTTTAGAGCCAACAGGAATAATTTATTTGAACGAAAATTAAAACCTTTGCTTGATCCTTTACTTTAGTTTTTATTGCCTTTATCTCCATGCTCTTATAACTAATAAAATATTAAACCCAGAACTTTTTAAAATTAGTAGCTAAAATTTTAGCTATCTTTGTAGTACCAAAATTATCCATTCAAATGAAATTATTAAAAGTTTTACAATACGCCTATTTATTTTTTGTAGTACTGTTTATGTACGATGCCATAAGTAATTGGAATATAGACAGAAGTCGATCGTATATGTCATTGCTTTTTGCTGCATTAGCGTTGTTTATGTTTTTCTTCAGAAAGAAATTTCGCAAACGATTTGAAGATAGAGGGAAACTTTAAGGATGAGCCCTGATAGCATCATTATAATTATTTCGCTTGTGTTTTCGGCATTTTTCTCAGGCATGGAGATTGCCTATGTGTCTTCCAATAAGATTCATATTGAAATTGAAAAAAAGCAAAAGGGAATTTTGGCGAAAATTCTATCCAAACTCACAGCAAAACCATCGAAGTTTATTGCTACAATGCTCATTGGGAATAATATAGCATTGGTGATTTATGGGTTTTATATGGGGGAACTCTTGATGCGTTGGTTTTTGCAATTAACTATCGATAATACAATTATAAATTATTTGGTTACCGATTTGAGTTTGCTAACTCAAACTGTAATATCGACAATTGTAATTTTAATTACGGCAGAGTTTTTACCAAAAGTGTTTTTTCAAATTTATGCCAATCGCTTGCTTAAAGTTTTTGCGTTTCCAGCATATGTTTTTTACATGTTATTTTCTCTAATCTCCAATTTCATAATTTGGATTTCCGATGTATTATTAAAACGATTCTTTAAAACTGACGGAGATCAGGTACAATTAGCATTTACCAAGGTAGAGTTAGGACATTATATTAGTGAGCAAATGAAATCGGTTGATGATGACGATGAGGTCGATAGTGAAATTCAAATATTTCAGAATGCTTTAGAGTTTTCAGAAGTGAAATCCCGAGAAGTAATGATTCCTCGTACAGAACTTATTGCATTGGAAATTCATGATACAATTAATTCACTGAATACTTTATTTACCTCTACAGGCTATTCTAAAATTCTAGTCTATAAAAATACGGTCGACGATATTTTAGGATATGTGCATTCCTTTGATTTGTTTAAGCAACCTAAGACCATAAAATCTATAATAATGCCAGTTGAGTTTATTCCAGAGACGATGCTTATTAAAGATGTTTTGAACGTATTAACTAAAAAACGTAAAAGTTTAGCTGTGGTTTTAGATGAATATGGTGGAACATCTGGTGTTATGACCGTTGAGGATATTGTTGAAGAACTATTTGGTGAAATTGAAGATGAGCACGATACGATTAGACTTCTTGAAGAAAAAATTAACGATCAAGAATATCATCTCTCTGCAAGACTGGATGTTGATTATTTAAACGAAACTTATAAATTTAACCTTCCTGAAAATGAAAACTATGAGACACTTGGTGGTTTAATAGTAAATTGTACTGAAGAAATTCCTGAACAAAATGAGAAGGTCATAATTGAAAATTTCGTATTTACGATTCTTGAGGTGTCTAATACTAAAATTGACCTAGTATCGCTTCAAATTCTAAAAGACGATTAAAAATCCTATATTAAAGCAATTATCCGTTGTTCTCCTTTTATTATTAAGCAGAAAATGGTATTTTCGCGCACGATATTTTTATCAATATTAATCAACGATCATCGTATTCCTGTAAATTTTGGGGGTATAATAGATCAATTTTGTTAAATACCCTTCAGGGTTTATAAATTTTTAATTACAAATGGCAATTTTAAATAAAATCAGACAACGATCACTATTTCTAATATTCATAATCGCTATGGCGTTATTTTCATTCGTATTAGCCGATCTATTTAAAAACAGTGATGGATTTTCAAGTAAATCTCAAAATGTAATCGCTACAATTAATGGCGAAGATATAGAAAGAGACGATTTTATGAATAAGGTTGAGGCCGCTCAACGTCAATTTGGAGGTACTTTAACGAATACTCAGGCAATGAATAGAGTTTGGGATCAAGAAGTTAATAAAGCAGTAATGAGCTCGCAATATGATGCTTTAGGCATCTCTGTTGAAAGAGAACAAATGCGTGATTTATTAAGAACCAACTTAGGGTCTTTTGAAGAGTTTAAAAATGAAGCGGGTATTTTTGATGAAGATAAATTGAATGAGTTTATTGCTAATTTAAAAGCGATATCACCACAAACATCTATATTGGGAGGTTCTCCTATTAATTATCAAGCTTGGACGACTTACGAAAATAATATTGCTATTACTGGAAGTCAGAATACTTATTTTAATATGATTAAAGCTGGTGTTATTGGGACGCTTGCTGAAGGAGAGCTGGATTACAAATTAGAAAATGATAGAGTAGATGTTAAATTTGTGCAAGTCCCTTACAGTTCAATTCCAGATAGTTTGGTAACCGTAACTAAATCTGATATTGCTAGTTATGTAAACAGAAACCCAAGTCAATATGAGGTTGAAGCTTCAAGAAATATTAATTTTGTACATTTTAAGGAAGAACCATCATTAGAAGATGAAACAAATATTCAAAGTAACTTAACGGCATTATTAGACGATAAAGTTGAATATAATGATATTACTAAAGCAAATGAAACGGTTATAGGTTTTAAAAACACAACAGATCACGAAGGATATTTAAGTGTGAACTCAGCCTTAAAATTATATGATGATTTTGTGTTTAAAAATGTATTGCCAACTGCTGTTGCAGATAGTCTTTTTAATTTAGAAAAAGGGGAGTTATATGGACCATATAAAGATGGAAACATGTATAAAATCAGTAAGCTTATTGATGTTAAGCAAATTGCTGATTCAGTTAAAGTAAGACATATTTTAATTCCATTTGCAGGTGCAACAAGTGCAGCTCCTTCTATTACAAAAACTGAAGCTGAGGCTAAAGTTACTGCCGATAGTATTTTAAGGGTTGTAAAAAGGAACCGATCAAAATTTAAAAGCTTATTAGATTTGTCATCAGATACTGTGAGTAATGAAAAAGACGGTGAAATTGAGTTTGCATATAATTCTGGAATGGCTCCTGAATTTAAAGCATTTGCTTTTGATAATGCTAAAGGATCTTTGGATGTGGTTAAAACAGATTTTGGATTTCATATTATTGAAATTTTAACTCAAGGAGCAAAACAAAGAGCAGTTAAACTTGGGAATCTTGCCCAGGTTATTGAAGCTTCTGAGCAAACTATAGATAATGCATTTAATCAAACTTCTAAATTTGAAATTGCGGTTGCAGAGAGTGATTTTAATGAAGTTGCAAAAGAAAATAACTATACAGTTAGACCTGTGAGTAATATGGGAGCTTTAGATGAAAGTATTCCTGGATTGGGATATCAACGTGCGATAGTACGTTGGGCTTTTGATGACGATTCTAAAGTGGGAGATGTTAAACGATTTAATATTCAAGATGGTGGATATGCTGTTGTGAGGTTAACAGCTAAGAATAAAAAAGGAGTTATGAGTTCAGAAAAAGCGTCTGTTTCAGCGCTTCCTGAAGTTAGAAAAGAAAAGAAAGCTGAACTTATTAGAGCAGGCTTATCTGGAACAACTCTAGAAGATATTGCTGCAAGTCAGAATCAAGCCGTAAAAACTGCTGCAGGTATTAATATGAAAAATATAACACTTTCTGGTGCTGGAAGAGAGCCTAGAGTTGTTGGTACTGCATTCGGACTTGAAGAAGGAGAGATGTCTCAGGTAATCGATGGTGTTAGTGGTGTATTTGTAATACAAGTCACAAAAATAACTCCAGCTGCCGGATTAGATAACTATCAAGCTGCTGCGAATAGAATTGGAAATGCAAAAGCAGCTGCTGTTAATACAGCCTTATATGAAGCTTTAAAAGAGGCTTCTGAAATTGATGATAACAGAGCAACATTCTACTAAACAAAATAGTGTATAAAAAAAAAGAGCTTCACATTGTGAGGCTTTTTTTTTAAATTAATTCAATCGAACTAATAATTGTTTAATATTAGCATTATTAGTTAAGCTATTTTAAAACCATGTCATTAAAGCCAATGATAGTTTCATAGCCCTTGGCTTTAAAATAGGATTTTGGGCTTTCTACAGCGCTTACCAGCACGAAATCGCCACCCCAGGCTCCAAGACTTTTTACAGAGCCATTAAAATCTTTAAATAGTCGCTGCTTTACAGGAACCTGATTTGTAATAGATCCAATGATTTGCTCATGAGTTTCTATTAATCGATCAAAATCTTCAAGCTTAGAACAACTTATTATTTTAGAAGTAATGTCGCTGACCTCTATAATGCGATTGCTCAAATTAGATTTATGCGCATTATAATGAGAAATACCATCACGGCTATTTTGTTTTTTATTTAAATGCACAAAGTATAACTGATTATTAAAAACAGGATTAAAATTCACCGAGGTAACGGTTCTGTTTTCAACTCCAGATTGAACTTGTTTCGGTGTCTCTCGCTCATGTAATTGATAAGTAATTGGCGTATGATGCTTGGCACAAGCAATGTCATAGCCACTTCCACCAAAGCTTAAAGCAAGTAATTCGTAAGGGTTTACATTTGCCCAATTAGCAATGTTGTTAATGAGTGTTGAAGATGTTCCAAGACCCCAATTATTAGGAAAATCGAGTATCGTGGTAACTTTATAGCCGTTTGGTTGTAATAAAAATCTAGGATTGAGTTCCCTTGCTGCTTTTAAAATTTGTAATAAAGTACGGGAAATGTTATTGAGTGCAATTGTGGAGCCTAAAGTAATCTCATCAATTGAATATTCAGCTTCAAACCAAAGATTTGCATTATGATCGATGCTTTTCCAAATTAATTTTGAATCTGAAATGGGAGCAACATTTAGGGACTGTCCATAAATTGTTGGGATAGCAAGAGATACTGCGCCGTCAAGAACGACATATTCACCTGTAATTAATAATTTACCATGGCTTTGATAAATCTTTTCTGCTAACTCATGACTCATAACTTTTAATTGTTAACTCTAAGTTTATGGAGTGCTTCAACAACAGCACTATGTGTTACTGGGTTGGTTTTAAAATGTGTTGCTAAAGTGGCTTTTTCTTCAGCATTAGCATTGAATTGATTTAAGATATTCATGAGGTGCATTTTCATATGTCCTTGCTGAATCCCCGTTGTAGTGAGTGAATTCAAAGCGGCAAAATTCTGAGCCAATCCGGCAACAGCAACAATACTCATTAGTGTTTTTGCCGAGGGTTTTTTTAAGAGTTCTAGAGAAAGTTTAACAAGAGGGTGTAAGCCTGTTAAGCCACCTACTGTGCCTAAAGCTAATGGAATTTCAATCCAAAATTTAAAAATGCCATTTTCCACAGTGGCATGGGTTAAACTGGTATAGTGCCCTTTTCGTGAAGCATAAGCATGTACGCCAGCTTCAACAGCTCTAAAATCGTTTCCTGTAGCTAATACTACAGCATCTATTCCATTCATGATGCCTTTATTGTGAGTCACCGCTCTATAAGGCTCTATTTCGGCGATTTTGACGGCTTGAATAAATTTAGCAGCAAATTCTTCGGGCAAAATATCACTATGGGCATTCAATTCTTCTACTTTACAACTTACTTCAGCTTTAACCAGACATTCAGGAACATAATTGGACAATATACTCATGATGATATCTATGTTTTTTTCAGCAGCTGTAAAACCATCAAATTGTTGGGCCTGTATTTTAAAAGTTTGAGCAAACTGTTCCAAACATGAATTTATAAAATTGGCTCCCATTGCATCCATGGTTTCAAACGTAGCATGTAATTGGTAATACCCCGAAATAGCTTCAGTTTTGTCTATTAATTGAATATCAATGATGCCACCACCGCGTTTTACCATGTTCTTGGTGATGTAATCGGTAGCATCAATAAGCTGAGGCTTAACCAAATTAAAGAAAGCATTTAAGGATTCAAAATTCCCCTGATACATAAAATGCACCTGTCCAACTTTTATAGTTGAAATAACTTCGGTTTTAAATCCGCCACGATTCAACCAGAATTTAGCAGCCTTACTAGCGGCTGCAACAACAGAGCTCTCTTCAATTGCCATTGGGATGGTATATAAAGTCCCATTGATAAGGAAATTTGGAGCAACGCCTAAAGGCAAATAATAATTAGTGATTGTATTTTCAATGAACTCATCATGCAGCTGTTGCAATTTGTCATTCGTATTCCAATATTGCTTTATGATATTCTTGGCGTCTTCTTTATTAGAAAAATAAGAATCAACTATCCAGTCAACTTTTTTAGATTTCGATAATTTAGAAAAACCGGAAATAGATTTACTCATTAACTTATGATTAGAGACACAAAGATACTATTCTTGTTTTCTTAATAGAAGAATACCATTTGTAATTGTTAAATTCTCACTTGTTTACGAAGCATTTGCCTGTATTAAGAAAAAAGAGTTGTGATAATCAATGTGTTTTTTTACATTGCAACAGCAAAAATCGATCTTATTTTACGGTATTGTTAAAATAAGCACTCTTTATTCAAACAAATGATATTTAAACAGATCTCGTTTTCATTTTTCTTCGTTTTTCAAAATCGATTTTATTCTCATTATAATTCTAACTAACATATAAAATTTATGGCAGATTCACCTATGACTAATCAAAACGAACTCTTCGGGCATCCTAAGGGATTATTTTATTTATTTTTTGCAGAGCTGTGGGAACGATTTAGTTTCTATGGTATGAGAGCGTTATTGACGCTTTATATGGTTCAGGAAATTTTTAAGGCCTTAGTAGAGCGAGATACTGCAACCGCAGTTGTTTACGCCTCTTATGGATCATTGGTTTATGCTTCGACGGTTATTGGTGGGAGTGTCTCTGATAAAATTTTAGGAATGCGAAGCTCTATCTTTTTGGGAGGGATTTTAATGGCAATTGGCCACTTTGTATTGGCTATTGAAAATGATATAGCTTTCTTTTTAGCGCTTGCACTTATCGTTGTAGGGAACGGTTTTTTTAAGCCAAATATTTCAACATTTGTCGGCTCTCTATATGAAGATGGAGATCCAAGAAAAGATTCTGGATTTACTATTTTTTACATGGGAATAAACATTGGCGGATGGGTCGCACCTCTTTTGTGTGGTTGGTTAGCTGTAGCTTATGGATGGCATTATGGATTCGGTCTTGCAGGAATAGGGATGTTAACAGGTTTAATATTCTTTTGGAGTGGTATTAAAAAGAATGTATTTGGAGACAAAGGATTACCTCCAAACCCAGAAGTTTATGAAAAGAAAATATTGGGAATTCCACAAAAAACATTCGTACCAATAGTTGCTGTGTTGACAACGCCATTAATTGCTTATTTTTTATCTTCATATAAGGCTATAGCCGGAGGAGAATCAATTTTAGGGGATGAAACCCTCGTAGGATTGCTTTTTAAAATTATAGGAGTTACGGTGCTGGTTTATATGGGATATATTATGTATAAAGCGAAACTTGATGAGCGTAAGAAATTATTTATGGCTGTATTGATTACCTTCTTTATGACCTTATTCTGGGGTTTTCATGAGCTGTCTGGTAGTGTGATTACATTATTTGCATCGAGAAATGTGGATTTGATTTTCTTTAACGCAAGTCAAACAAATTCGTTCAACTCCATGTTTATTATTATTCTGGCGATTCCTATTTCATTATTATGGGGTTATTTATCTAAAAAGAAATTAAACCCAAGAACACCTTATAAGTTTGGATTAGGTTTGGTATTGGCAGGGGTGAGTTTTTACATACTCGCTATGAGTGGTGGATCTGCTAATGAGGATGGAATGGTACCAATGTATTATTTATTGGCAATGTACTTTATTATTTCGGTAGGGGAATTATTTATGTCACCAGTTGGTTTATCCAAAATCACCGATTTATCACCAAAACGTATCGTGGCATTTATGATGGGAATCTGGTTCTTATCTTCAGCTTATGCATTTCAAATTGTCGGATTTATTTCAAAAGAATTGGCTATAGAAAGTACAGATGCTAATGTTGGGGGCTTAGAAACCTTGCAAGTATATATTGATGGATTTAGTTTAATTGCTAAGTATTCCATAGGAGCCGGTCTGGTAGTGCTGCTGTTTGGACCGTTAATGAAAAAATTAATGGGGAACATTCATTAATAAAAATATTGAAAGCCTTACATAAAAATGTAAGGCTTTTTTATTTTATATCATTTCTAAAATATAATTTATGAGTACATCAAACAGTAATGAGTTTAGTTTATTAGGACACAAGCCTGCCTTGTTTGTATTGTTTTTTACCGAGATGTGGGAGCGGTTTTCGTATTACGGGATGCGTGCCATTTTCGTTTTGTTTTTAACAGCACCTTTACTAAAAGGCGGTTGGGAATGGAGTAATGAGCGAGCATTAGGTCTACTCGGAATCTATACGAGTTCTGTGTATCTAACACCAATAATAGGTGGTTGGATTGCCGATAAATTTACGGGCTATCAAAAAGCAGTGACTTTTGGAGCCTTAGCCATGACTTTAGGTCACGCCTCTTTAGCATTTGAAACGGAGTTTATGTTTTATACTGGAGTAGCCCTGTTAATTATTGGTAATGGTTTGTTTAAACCAAATTTAACATCGGTTGTAAGTGGTCTATATGATAAATTTCCAGATAAAAAAGATGGTGCATTCACTATATATTACATGGGTGTAAATGCCGGAGGATTCTTAGGGGTATTACTATGTGGATTTTTAGCCTCTAATTTGAGTTATTCTTGGGGATTTGGATTAGCTGGAATTTTTATGTTTCTGGGAATGCTGCAATTTTGGTTTGGTAGAAGCATTTTTGGAGAAATAGGAAAAGCACCTAAAGAACGGATAACTGTAGTCCAAGGTCTCTATGATATTTTAAAAGGGTTAATTGATTCTGCGACTTGGATTTTGAAATTGATTATAAATGTATTTAATAAGAATCATGAGAAAGTAATACAGGATAAGGATAAAATTGTCCAACGAGATCGCTATATCGTAGTGGGGATTTTAGCTTTTCTTACGGTGTTCTTTTGGGCGGCTTTTGAGCAAGCCAGTGGTTCTATGACACTCTTTGCTAGAGATTTTACGCAGCGTACCTTAATTGGGAACTCTGCTTTGTCCTTTAAAATTGTAGATACTTTAATAACCATTGTGCCATTGACTATAATTACCTGGGTGCTATTGCGTTTGTTTAGTCAAACATTTAAAAAAATATCGCTTTCAAATATTGTTTTGGGGATCAGTTTTTTGGGAATTTGGGGTATTGCGATTTGGAAACTAACCGTGATCTTACCTAAAGACAATGCAGAAATTGAAGCCTCATGGTTTTTAATTTTAAATTCCTTATTCATAATTGGCCTAGCACCATTTTTTTCCAAATGGTGGGAGAGTAAATACAATCCTTCGGCTTCAATGAAATTTGGACTCGGAATGATATTGTTAGCTATTGGATTCGGATTGTTAGCTTGGGGGGCTAGTGTTATACCACGTGGAGCAGAGACGGCATCAGTAAGTTTAATTTGGCTAGTATTGGCGTATTT
Organism: uncultured Bacteroidota bacterium; assembly: GCA_913062555.1. Lineage (GTDB taxonomy): Bacteria > Bacteroidota > Bacteroidia > Flavobacteriales > Flavobacteriaceae > CAJXVU01. The sequence continues at coordinate 55,752 of CAJXVU010000011.1, read as the reverse complement.
GTTTCATACCATGGGTGAATTGTGTTTATCTCCGGTTGGCTTATCCTATGTCTCCAAATTAGTCCCAGCCAAAAAAATTGGTACAATGTTCGGTGTATGGTATTTGGCAATTGCGGCGGGAAATTTTTTAGCACAATTGGTTGGAGGGTATATTGATATTATTGTAGATAAATATTCAATGTCCATATTCTTTTTGATATTTACACTAATTCCTGGACTGGTAGGACTAATCTTAATTATTATTAATCCATGGATGAAAAAAATGATGCATGGCGTCCGTTAATCGATTTAATTGTTAAATTAAATGCAAAATACGCCTAACTAGCACCAATTTTGTAAGTTAGGTATTAAATTTACAACAAATACGATTATGAAAAAGATAGGATATATAGTGTTGTTGGTGGTGTTGACTACAGTTAATGGCATAGCGCAGGAGATTAATTGGGTAAGTTTAGAAGAAGCTGTTGAGCTTCAGAAGAAAGCACCGAAGAAAATTATGATTGACATGTATACCAATTGGTGTGGCCCTTGTAAAATGCTAGATCGAAACACTTTCCAAAATAAAGATGTGGCAGACTATGTAAATGAAAATTATTATGCTGTAAAATTTAATGCAGAAGGTAACGAAGATGTCACTTTTAAAGGGAAGGCATATACAAATCCAAATTATGATCCAGCGAGAGCAAATAAAAGAAATAGTGCTCATGAATTATCGAGATATTTTAGAATTCAAGCCTACCCAACAATTGTGTTTTTAGATGAAAAGTTAGAACTTATTGTGCCGTTAAGTGGATACAAAAAACCACAACAATTGGAGTTGTATCTTAAAATGTTTAAAAAAGATGAGCATAAAACCTTAACCACACAAGACGCTTTTAATACTTATTATAAAGCGTTTAAAGCAGAGTTTAGTCAATAACGATTAATACTTATAAATAAAGGCTCCCTTTTCACTAGTTTGATGAAAAGGGGTTTTTTTTATGCTACATGTTTTTGCCCATCGTTCCTGATAACTTTTAAAATTACTGCCATCACTAATAATTAATTCTGGACTTATGGAATCTATTAATCTTGCTAAGTTTATTCTTGGTGAGTTGTGGAGCAAAACAAAATCTGCTTTAAATGATTTAATCTTATAAATACCTAAACTATCCACTACTAGTAATGTTTTGTTTTTGAAGGTATAGACATTCCGGATGGTATCCAATGTTATGATCTCTAAGTTTTTATCGACTTTATAATTATTGATGAGCTTTTCATTTGTAATCATTGAAACATTATGATAGAGTTTTAATTGTCTATTCTGAAGTATCCCTAAGATGCTATGTCTACTTTTATGAAAAATAATAAAAGTGTTATTTGATGACTGATAGCTATTAATAAAAAGATAGCCTTGAAAAAGTAGCACTACAATTAAGAACGAAATAATATTTTTATAGGCTTTGCTTTTAATTAAGCATATGCTTGATACTATAAACAGATAACTTAGAATAAGTTGAAAGCCATTAAATGAAATGTTTTGAAATAAGAAATCCTCATGGTGTGATATCCAATCTACAAAAGCGTTCATTGCACTTATGATTTTTCCAAAAAAGCTTGCTATTACCTGCGGGAGTAAATTAAGTAAAGCGAATATTATAATAAATATGCCAAAGCCTAATAGGATTCCAAGAAACGGAATGATGACTAAATTTGAAAGAAAGAACAAGCCTGGAAATTGATGGAAGTAATATAAACTAATAGGGAGTACTCCTAATTGAGCAGCGAATGTGACCGTTAAAACATTCCATATTAGTAGGTCTAATTTAAACCGTGGTCTATACAAGCTAAATAACATGGGTTGAATAGTAACTATAGCAAAAACAGCGAGATAGCTTAATTGAAATCCAACATCAAATAAGAAGCTTGGTTTACATAATAATAATACAAACATGGATATGGCTAAAGTGTTAAACACATTTGTTGGTCTTTTTAAATTAATAGCAATGGCGACTACGGTAAACATTGTTGCGGCTCTTACAACAGAAGCCGATAATCCAGCCAAAACAGCAAAAAACCAAAGCATGCTAACTATGAGGATGGTTTTTATGAGTTTGCCATATTTGAAATATTCTAAGGGTTGAAAAATATAGTTTAATAGCATTAATAAAATACCAACATGTAAACCCGAAACAGCGAGGATATGAATTGCTCCAGCGCGTACATAGTTATTGTGAATTTCTGCTGACATATCTTGTCGCTGTCCAAGTAATAAGGCATTTATTATAGCAATTTCATCGGTTTTAAAACCGTAAGGCTCTAGGCTGAGATTGATCTTTTTTCGTATTAATGCGGCATATCCATATGGGCTATGCTTTACCGAATCTATTTTGAAAAGTGTTTTGTATGTGGTGAAGAGTTGATGGTAAATATGCTTTTTGTTTGCATAATTTTTGTAATTGAATTGTGATGGATTTAATGGTGCTTTAATAGTACTGAAGTGCATTTTAGACATATAAACATCATCGATTTCCAAATGAAGGGCTAAAGAATCTTTTGTGATATTTAATAATAATTTTCCTGAAACTTTATTAGTATCGACTTTCAGGAGATTTATAACATATTTGTCTCGATAGTTACCAGATTTTAAAATTTCTCTTATACTAAATTGAATCTTATAAATACTGTCCTTGTGTAATTTATGATGCTTTGAATAGTGGTTTTTAAAATTATAATGCTCGTGAAGTTTTAAGCTTACAATACCTAAACTTATCATTGCAATCATTAACGCAATACCAACCCAAAATGCTTGTTGTAATTGCCGGTATGCAATGTATACCCCAAAGCCATAGACAAGTAGTGAAGCAATAGATATTAGTACTGATTCTACCAGAAAACCACTTATATAATTCCCTAGTAGGATTCCAATGATGAGAAATAAAGTAAGCTTAAGAATACTAAAATTAAGTAATTTCATATGTTTAAGATAGTAAATATCTTACATATCAAATTTATATATAACCTTGAACTCCCAGAAAAAAATAAATAAGAGTAGGTGTGATGCGCTATTTAGAAATAAGTTATCCTAAAGCATTATAAATGAGCTTGGCAACTTTTTCGCTAGCTCCTTTCCCGCCAAGCTTCTTTTCGAGATCATAATAATTAAGAAAGAATTTTGTGCGTTCGTATGCATCTAGAATCGTATCTAGTTCTTGTTTAAGACGCCTCGTATTGCAGTCATTTTGAATAAGTTCAGTGACAACTTCCTTATCCATAATCAAGTTTACTAAAGAAATATATTTTATGTTTTTAACGAGTTGTTTTCCTATTTGATAGGAGAGCCAACTGCCCTTGTAACAAACGACTTCAGGAACCTTAAATAAAGCAGTTTCTAGTGTTGCTGTCCCCGAGGTGACTAAAGCCGCAGTAGAAACACTAAGTAAATCATAGGTTTTGTTACTTACAAAATGCACATTGTGATTGTCTAAAAAGGATTCGTAAAAACTAAATTCCTGACTAGGAGCACCGGCAATTACAAATTGATAATCGGGATATTCGTTGACAACACTTAGCATTACCGAAAGCATTTTTTTAATCTCTTGTTTTCTACTTCCAGGCAATAATGCAATTATTGGTTTTTCATTGAGTTGGTGTTCCGCCCTAAATTCATATTCATTAATTTGAACACTTTCCGCAATAGCATCAATTAAGGGGTGGCCAACAAACTCAACAGGGTAGTTGTGTTTGTCCTCATAAAAAGGTTTCTCAAACGGCAGAATGACATACATTTTATCAATATCGCGCTTAATATCTTTTATGCGGCTCTCTTTCCATGCCCAAATTTGAGGTGAAATGTAATAATGCGTTTTTATTCCTTTTTGCTTTGCCCATTTTGCAATACGCAAATTAAATCCAGGGTAGTCAATAAAAATTAAGATATCAGGCTTATAAGCCTCAATATCATCTTTGCAAAAACTTAAGTTTTTTGTGATGGTTCTCAAATTCATCAGAACCTCTAGAAAGCCCATGAACGCTAAATCTTTATAATGTCTTATTAAAGTGCCTCCAGCATTTTGCATAAGGTCGCCTCCCCAAAATCTAAATTCAGCGTTTAAATCCTGTTTTAATAACGCCTTCATTAAATTGGAACCATGTAAGTCTCCGGATGCCTCCCCAGCAATAATGTAGTATTTCATTTATATATGCCTATCGTTTTTAAAATTAGTTGAGATAAAATAATGCTCATTTAATTTGTTCTATACTTTCATGTGAACCCTATTTTAAGCTATATTTTAATAATAAATGTGAGAATAGCTACCAAAATAGTGGCTAATAGAACACCTCTTGCTCTAAAATCCTGTTTCTTCTTTATAAAAACAAAAAATACAATTAAATTTAGAACAGCGCCTAAGCTCACTAGTTTACCTATAAAGCCTTCAGCTATTGCCGCTTCAATTACAGTTGAAAAAGAATCGCCTCCTCCTAAAATGTTTGCTGTAATAAATACGCCAATGGCATTAGCAATTAAGCCCACTATAATACCTATAATAATATCTTTTTTAATCATCTAATGACCATGTATTTAATTGTTGAATAAAATGATGTGCTGTAAGATCAAACTGCACAGGAACTACCGATATGTAACCTTGCTTTAAGGCCCACTCATCTGTGTCTTCTCCTTTGTCAAAATTAACAAATTTCCCTGTAAGCCAATAATAATCTTTACCCTGAGGGTTTTTTCGTTTGTCAAACTCTTCAACCCAGTTGGCATTTGCCTGCCTGCAAATTTTAAACCCTTTGATAGCATCCTTCTCTAACTTCGGAAAATTAACATTGAGCACTATTCCATGAGGTAAACCTTTTTCAAGAACCTTTGTTGTAATTGATTTTATGAATGCTTCGATGGGCTCGAAATTGGCCTCCCAGCTATAGTCTAATAGCGAAAACCCAATAGCAGGAATACCTTCAATACCTGCTTCAATGGCAGCACTCATAGTACCAGAGTATATCACATTGATGGAAGAATTTGATCCATGATTAACTCCCGACACGCATAAATCTGGTTTCCGACCAATAATTTCTCGTACTGCAAGTTTAATACAATCAGCAGGGGTGCCAGAGGTGCTATATTCAGTTTGTGGACCATCATCAATGTGCTCTTGCTTGCAATGTAGAGTTGTGTCAATAGTTATGGCATGACCCATGCCACTTTGTGGACTATCCGGTGCAACAACAATAACATCACCAATAGTATTCATTACTTTAATTAATGTCCGAATTCCTGGTGCAGTTATGCCATCATCATTGGTGATTAATATCAATGGTTTTTTATGCATTTGTTATGATGTAATTTATTAATTACAAAAGTAGATAAATTCGCTATGAAATACCTATTTTGTCTTGTTTAACAAAAAATTAGTATCCTAACTTAATTATTGGCATAATTTTTTCTTTAATTTAGATGAAAATTCACCCAACACTAAAGAATTGATTAAATGAAAAGGAAATACAATATTTTACTGCTAACCTTACTATTAGCATTCGCTTCATGCAGTTTTACAAGTAAAACGTTTGAAGGTGACGATAAGGACAAACTTTTAGTACAACTGATTAGTTATGTGCTAGAACAAGGTCATTTCGATCCTAAAGATATGAATGATGCTTTCTCTGAAGGTGTTTTTCAAGATTACTTAAATCAAATAGACCCTTTTAAACGCTATTTTTACCAGTCGGATCTAAAGGAATTTGAAAAATACAAAACAGAACTTGATGATCAAATATTGGCTTTTGATGTGAGCTTCTTTAATTTAACTCATCAACGCCTTTTAAAACGTATTAAAGAATCTGGAGCTATTTATAAAGAAGTTTTAACTGAGACATTCAATTTTACTGTTGAAGAATCGTTTAATACCGATTATGATAAAGTAACATACGTAAGCTCAAAAAAGGAAATGAAAGAGCGTTGGAGAAAACAGCTTAAATTTTCTGCAATTGCTAATTATCATGATTTGGTTACTGGACAAGAGAATGATTTAAAAAATAATGCTGATACCAAAACAAAATCTAATTCAGAGTTAGAAGAAGCAGCGAGAACCGCAACCTTACGTTCTTTGGATGAATTATACGATTTTATTGATGATAGACAACGTAAAGACTGGTTTTCAGTATATATCAATGCTATTGTAGAAGAGTTTGATCCACATACATTTTATTTCGCTCCAGAAGATAAGGATCGTTTTGATGTGGCAATGTCTGGAAAATATGAAGGGATTGGTGCGAGACTTCAAAAACGTATGGATAATATCACGGTGAGTGAAATTATTTCTGGAGGTTCTGCATGGAGACAAAATAAGCTTGAAGTTGGAGACATCATTTTAAAAGTGAGACAAGAAGATGAAGATGAAGCTGTAAATGTTGTAGGGATGCGATTGGATGATGCCGTTAAATTTATCAAAGGACCAAAAGGAACCAAAGTTATTTTAACTCTTAAAAAAGTAGATGGAACAATAAGCGACCTATGGATTCCTCGGGATGAGATTGAGCTTGAAGAAACCTATGCGAAATCATCAACTGTTATTAAGAATGATAAAAAGTTTGGAGTTATTAATCTGCCTAAGTTTTATGTAAATTTTAAAGATTACAATAAGCGTAATGCAGCTAGTGATATTAAAAAAGAGATTGTTCGTTTAAAAGAGCAGGGCATGGAAGGTCTTGTTTTGGACTTGAGAAATAATGGAGGAGGTTCTTTAAAAACAGTAGTTGATATGGCTGGGTTGTTTATAAAAGAAGGTCCTATTGTACAAGTACGTTCTACTGGAGAGCCAAAAGAAGTGTTAAGTGATAAGGATCGCTCAATTATTTGGGATGGTCCTCTCGTAATATTAGTTAATGAATTGTCAGCTTCAGCTTCTGAAATTTTGGCGGCTGCTATGCAAGATTATAAACGAGCAATAGTTATTGGAAGTAAACAAACTTACGGTAAAGGAACGGTTCAGAATGTTTTAGATTTAAACCGAATGGTGAAGAGTAATACCAATGGCGATTTAGGAGCTCTTAAGTTTACAACTCAAAAATTTTATAGAATTAATGGTGGATCTACACAATTAGAAGGTGTTAAAAGTGATGTCGTTGTTCCTAACCGTTATAGTTATATTGATATTGGTGAAAAGGATCAAGATAATCCTTTACCTTGGGATAAAATTGAAGCTGCCACTTATAAACCTTGGGATAGTTATTTTGATTATGAAACTACAATAAAGAAGAGTAACGCGAGAATGCAGAATAGTGATCAATTAAAGCTAATTGATGAAAATGCAAAATGGATAAAGAAAATTAGAGATAGAGATGAGTATTCATTGAATTACAATCAATACAAAGCAAAACTAGATGCTAACCAAAATGAAGCAAAGCGTTTTGAAAAACTGTCAGAATATAAAACTGACTTAACATTTAAGTCTTTGCCATATGAGGTTGCTTTAATGAAGCAAGATTCAACATTGAAAATAAAACGAGACCGTTGGCATGTAAGTTTAAGTAAGGATGTTTATATGGAAGAAGCACTTAATGTGCTTAACGACCTTAAAATGTCTTATGCGGTAAAAACTAAACTAGCATCAAACGTTAAGGATTAATTTAGATGGGTGAAACCAGTACCTCATTAACAGGTTTAGCGCTCCAAAAGTTTAAGAAAAGCTTTTGGGGCGTTTTGAGTTTTTGGTTTATTGTAACAGTTGGTCTTCTTTCTGTATTTGCTTATGTCATTGCACCGGATAGCTCTCAAAATGCAAATCAAATGCATTTATCTATTCATTCTAAAAAACCAGGGTTTAAGGTCACTATATTAACCTTGCCTTCTACTATAAAGACAGATCAAAGCTGGTTCGATATTATGTTTTTTGGCACTCGAAGTGGTGACGATGAAATCCCAATTTCTAAATATATAATTGAAGAACATAGCATTAGTTATATCGAATATGCTTCCGATGGTTTAGAAGGGCTTCAAAAAACATTAGCATTGGATAAATTTCCTAATGCTGATGTGTCAGCTTTTATTTCTGAAAAAACTTTCGTTTTTGGAACTGATAAATATGGGCGCGATTTGTTAAGTAGAATTCTTGTTGGCGCTCGAATCTCCTTTTTTATTGGTTTTGTAGCTGTGTTTATTTCATTGGTTATTGGAATTTCTTTAGGAAGTTTAGCAGGATATTTTGGAGGTAAAACAGATGCCTTTATCATGTGGATTATCAATGTGACTTGGTCTATACCCACCTTATTATTGGTAATTGCAATTACTTTAGTACTTGGAAAAGGGTTTTGGCAAGTGTTTATTGCTGTAGGATTGACCATGTGGGTTGAGGTAGCTAGAGTAGTGAGAGGCCAAATTATTAGCGCTAAAGAAATGCAATATGTCACGGCAGCCAGAGCCTTAGGGTTTTCAGATATTAGGATTATAACAAAACATATATTGCCAAATATTATGGCTCCCGTAATTGTAATTTCAGCAGCAAACTTCGCAGCAGCTATTTTAATAGAAAGCGGATTGAGTTTTTTAGGCATTGGTGCGCAACCACCAATGGCAAGTTGGGGGGCAATGATTAAAGATCATTACAATTATATTATTCTTGGCAAGCCCTATTTAGCATTAATCCCAGGGATTTGTATTATGAGTTTGGTAATGGCTTTTATGCTTATTGGTAATACCCTACGTGATGCTTTAGATGTGAAGCGTTAATTACATTTTTTAATAGGAGTACGTGCTTTAAAGAATCGATAAAGTCATTTCGACTGAAGTATAATCGAGAAGTCTCAGTCTCAGAGTCCAAAATGATTGATGTGACTTCATACTTCATTCGAAATGACTATTATAACTTTATTGTGCAGCAGCCCCAGGAGGATACTTTTCAAGGATTTTCTGAACAAATTCTTTAATCCGATGTTCTTTCTTTTGCATGCTTTGAGAAATATATCCACGACCAATGCCTTGCCAAACAAGCTCTTTTTTATTGGCGTCAATAAGATCTATGTATAAAGTGCCTTCAGTTGAATGTGATACTGAATTATAATTATTCCAATACCAAGGACTCCAGCCCCAACCATAGCCATAAGGACTATAGCCAAAACGGTGAACATTAACTTTTTCTCTTGATTTCGTAAATATACTTACCATAAGATCTGGATTTTCCGATTTGGTAAATCCTTTGGCAGTTAATTCAATTTCTATAGCACGTAGAATTCTACGTTTATCTAAATCGCTTATTTCTGCTTTATCAACGCCTGCTTTAAAAAAGGCAAATGTCTTATAGGTGTTAAAATTTGCATCCTTGTCATAATCGGAAGCGACTCTTACCGAGACGCAAGATGTTACAATTGCAAGGACTAATGTGATGGATAATGTTTTAAAGGTGTTTTTCATAACAATTAATTTTTAAACCAGTGATTGCCCCATCAGATACAACGTTGTTAATGTTGAGATGGAGGGTATAGGTGATTTTGTTCCAATAGCGCAAAATGACTACTAAAATAATTTTATTAATGATTATAACGAGTCCAATAAGTTGTCGTCAACACTATTTGGTAAGGTAACTTTTAAATTAGGCTCAGTTTCCATCGCTCGTTTTATTGCAAACACAGCTTCTTCATTTCTTGCCCAACTCCGTCTAGATATTCCATTATTAACATCCCAAAAAAGCATTGACTTTAGTCGCCTTTCGGCATCTTTACTACCATCAAGAACCATACCAAATCCCCCATTTATCACTTCGCCCCAACCTACGCCACCACCATTATGGATGCTTACCCAAGTGGCGCCTCTAAAGCTATCACCAATAACGTTTTGAATGGCCATATCAGCTGTAAAGCGTGACCCATCATAGATATTGCTAGTTTCTCTATACGGCGAATCAGTACCTGATACATCGTGGTGATCACGGCCCAAAACAATATATCCAACCTCTTCCTGAGCAACTGCATTATTGAAGGCTTCGGCAATTTTCATACGGCCTTCAGCATCTGCATAAAGTATTCTTGCCTGTGAGCCAACTACTAATTTGTTTTCCTGAGCCCCTTTTATCCATTGAATATTATCAGCCATTTGCTGTTGTATTTCTTTTGGAGAATGCTTCTTGATGCCTTCAAGAATTTCACAAGCGATGGCATCTGTTTTGGCTAGATCTTCTGGTTTCCCAGAAGCACAAACCCAACGGAAAGGCCCAAAACCATAATCGAAACACATAGGTCCCATGATGTCTTGTACGTAGCTCGGGTATTTAAAATCGATCCCATTCTCGGCCATAATATTAGCACCTGCCCGTGATGCTTCCAGTAAAAAAGCATTTCCATAATCAAAGAAATAGGTGCCTTTTGCTGTGTGTTTATTTATGGCATCAGTATGTCTGCGCAAGGTTGCTTGTACTTTCTCTTTAAATAATTCTGGATTGTTTGCCATCATATCATTGGCAGCTTCAAAAGAAATGTCAGCCGGGTAATAACCGCCAGCCCACGGATTATGCAATGAAGTTTGATCACTTCCTAAATCGACATGTATATGGTCTTCATCAAATTTTTCCCAAACTTCTACAATATTACCATGATATGCAATTGAAATTGTTTCTTGATTAGATTGAGCTTCTTTAACACGAGTTACCAAATCATTTAAATCTGAATAAACTTCGTCAATCCATCCTTGAGAATGACGTGTATGAACTGCTTTTTCATTAACCTCTGCGCAAACGGTAATACACCCAGCAATATTTCCTGCTTTAGGCTGTGCTCCCGACATTCCTCCTAACCCCGAGGTTACAAAGAGATTTCCTTTTGGGGATTTTTTAATTTTTCTAAACCCATTGAGTACAGTAATAGTAGTACCATGAACAATACCTTGAGGGCCAATATACATATAGCTTCCAGCGGTCATTTGCCCATATTGGGTAACACCTAATGCATTGAATTTTTCCCAATCATCCTGTTTGGAGTAATTAGGAATCATCATCCCATTTGTGACTACAACTCTAGGCGCCTCTTTATGAGATGGAAATAAACCCATAGGATGACCAGAATACATGACTAAGGTCTGTTCATTAGTCATTTCTGCTAAATATTTCATCGTTAACCTATACTGAGCCCAATTTGAAAATACAGCCCCATTACCACCGTAGGTAATCAATTCATGCGGGTGCTGAGCTACGGCATAATCTAAATTGTTTTGGATCATGAGCATGATAGCCGCCGCTTGTTTTGATTTGGCGGGATATTCTTCTATTGGTCTCGCATACATTTTGTAAGTGGGACGTAAACGATACATGTAAATACGCCCATAAGTTTCAAGTTCTTGCTTAAATTCTTGAATAAGTTCGGCGTGATTTGCTTTGTCAAAATAGCGCAATGCGTTACGTAAAGCTAGTTTTTTCTCCGCGGGAGATAGAATGTTTTTTCGCTTGGGAGCGTGGTTAATAGATGTGTCGTATGATTGTACTGGAGGTAATTGATTTGGAATTCCTTCTAATATTTGATTTTGAAAACTCATGTATGTTAATCTAAAAAGTTAATAATATATTCACCCATTGAATAAATCATTAAACTAAGGATATCGTATATCTATCCGATGATGCGTATGAGCAACTTTAATGCGATATGTCATGAAAAATAAATCCAAATTTATGTCTTTTTTATACTATTGGTCTTTTGATTATAACCGTAAGGACAATGTCGGCAGTTGCTTTCGCAACAATAGCCTCTTTTTAAATGATATTGCTCTGTAAAACACCGATAGCCTTCAGGGGTTAAATAATAATCTCCTTCTTCTATCGGAATAATTTCCTTCATAAGTCGCAAAGATAATGTAAATTACATTGATTTTTGAAGCTGTTTGTATATGATTTTAATTTCAAAATATTTAATTCCTAAAGGTTATACTGGCCTAGCTATTTTTCCATTCGTTTTCTTGAAGAATACTAGCTTAAAATTGGATAAAGCACTTGTAAATCATGAACATATACATTTGAAGCAACAATTAGAGTTGTTAGTCTTTCCTTTTTATGTGTTGTATTGTTTTGAATTCTTTTTCCGATTGTTACAATATAAGGACTGGAAAACGGCTTATAGAAATGTGTCATTTGAGCGTGAGGCCTATTCTAATGAATGCGATTTTGAATATTTAAAATCTCGAAGAACTTGGGGATTTTTAAAGTATATTCGCGCCAATGATTTTTAACCTTCAGCATAGTATTAATCAGCACATCGAGTTACCAGATTCTTCTGGGATTGATCTTTATTTAAAAAGAGAAGATCACATTCATCCTTTTATTTCTGGGAATAAATACAGAAAATTAAAGTATAACTTAGAAGCAGCTAAGGCTGCAAATAATGATACATTACTAAGTTTCGGAGGAGCGTTTTCAAACCATATAGCTGCGGTAGCTTTTGCTGGCCACCAATTTGGATTTAAAACGATTGGACTAATTCGAGGAGATGAGTTATTTGATAAGATTTATACGAATCCTACATTAAAATTTGCTCAAGATTGTGGCATGCAATTTAAGTTTATTAGTAGAAGTGCCTACCGAGAAAAACATACTGACGAATTTATAGATAGTTTGAAGGCGGAGTTTGGAACATTCTATTTAGTTCCCGAAGGAGGAACAAATGATTTGGCGGTTAAAGGATGTGAAGAGATTTTGACAACTACCGATAAGGGTTTCGATTATGTGTGCTGTGCCGTAGGGACAGGAGGGACTATTTCAGGGCTTATTAACAGTGCGCAGCAACATCAGAAAATATTAGGATTTCCTGCCTTGAAAGGTGATTTTTTATCGCACAATATTAGTAAATTTGTGAACCAAAAAAATTGGGAATTAATAACGGATTTTCATTTTGGTGGCTATGCAAAAGTGAATGAAGAATTGATTGATTTTATCAATGCATTTAAGAAAACACAAAACATACCATTGGATCCTGTATATACTGGAAAGCTAATGTTTGGCGTTTATAAATTAATTGAAAGGGGATTTTTTAAAAAAGGATCTAAAATATTAGCAATTCATACTGGGGGCTTGCAAGGAATAACGGGAATGAATGCTCGTTTAAAACAAAAAGGATTAGCAATTATTGAATGATAAGAACACAAAAAATACTATTGATTTGCCTAATGGCAATGTTTGTTTTTAGTTGTGGCTCACGAAGAAGGGCGGAGCGAAAAGCATCTAAAGCTAAGATAGAAAAGTTTAGGGAGGCTAAAAAAGACTTAGAAAATAAAATTGAGACTCCCAAAAGGAATACTGTTCCTGTAATTAAAAATACGGCGGATTATATTGCTGTGTATAAGGATTTGGCTGTCGCCGAAATGAAAAAATACGGAATTCCTGCAAGTATTACATTGGCACAAGGTATTTTAGAATCTGGATCAGGAAGGGGGGGGCTTGCAGTTAAAGCGAATAATCATTTTGGAATTAAATGTCATGATTGGACCGGTGCCAAAGTTTATTATGATGATGATAAGGCACAAGAATGTTTCAGAAAATATAAAAGTCCGAGTCGTTCCTTTAGAGATCATTCTGAGTTTTTGGCCAACAGAAAACGCTATGCGAATTTATTTACACTTGATAAAGATGATTATAAAGCATGGGCTAAAGGCTTGCGTCGTGCCGGCTATGCTACAGATAAAAAATATCCTCAAAAACTGATAAGTTTAATTGAACGTTATCGGCTAGATAAGTTTGATGACCCAAGTAAAAAACGCAAAAGAAACAAGATAAACAAAACATATACTGTAGTTAAAGGGGATACTTTATATTCCATTTCTAGAAAATATAATATCACAGTTAAAACCTTACAATCCATGAATGGGTTGCGGGATACGCAACTAAGTATTGGTCAGGTTTTAAAAATCAAACCAAGCGAAAAAAATTAAAATGAAATATACTAGAAGTAGCTCATTATTTGCAGCAGCAGAAAAGGTGATTCCTGGGGGTGTGAATTCACCAGTTAGAGCATTTAAAGCTGTAGGCGGAACGCCAATATTTGTAAAAGAAGCCAAAGGGGCTTATTTATATGATGAAGATGGAAATCGTTTAATCGATTATATTAATTCTTGGGGACCAATGTTATTAGGTCATGCTTATGAACCTGTAGTAAATGCAGTTGTTGAAAAAGCAAAAAAAGGGACTTCTTTTGGAATGCCAACAGTCATTGAAACTGAAATCGCTGAATTGGCCGTTTCGATGGTGCCAAATATTGATAAAATCCGATTTGTGAATTCTGGAACTGAGGCATGTATGAGCGCTGTTCGATTGGCTAGAGGGTTTACTGGTAGAGATAAAATTATAAAATTTGCGGGTTGTTATCATGGACATAGTGATTCGTTTTTAATTCAGGCAGGAAGTGGAGCCGTTACTTTTGGGAGCCCTAATAGTCCGGGAGTTACTGAGGGGACTGCAAAAGACACTTTATTGGCTACTTATAATGATCTAGAGAATGTCGCTCAGCTTATTGCTGCCAATACAAATGAAATTGCTTGTATTATATTAGAGCCTGTAGCTGGAAATATGGGCTGTATTCCTCCAAAAGAAGGATTTTTACAAGGCTTAAGAGATTTGTGTGATGCCAATAATATATTATTGATTTTTGATGAAGTGATGACTGGTTTTAGATTGGCTAAAGGTGGGGCTCAGGAATTATTTGGCATTAAATCGGATATTGTTTGTTTTGGTAAAGTTATAGGAGGTGGATTACCTGTTGGTGCATTTGCCGCTCGTAATGAGATAATGAATCATTTAGCACCATTAGGACCAGTATATCAAGCGGGTACTTTAAGTGGAAACCCCTTAGCAATGGCGGCTGGATTGGCAATGCTTAGTTCAATTGATAGCGATGAAACATTGTTTAGTAGACTTGAGGCGAAGACAAAATATCTTCATAAAGGCATAGCGAAGGTATTAACGCAATTGGATGTTGATCATACAATAAATAGAGTAGGATCTATGATATCGGTGCATTTTGATAAAGAGGCAGTTATAGATTTTGATTCTTCAGCACGAGGAAATAATGACGCCTTTAAAACGGTTTTTCATGGTCTTTTGAACGAAGGCATTTATATCGCTCCAAGTGCTTTTGAAACTTGGTTTATTACGGATGCATTGACCTATCAAGATCTTGATGAGACTATTAATGCAATGGAAAAAGTTGCTAGAAATTTATAGTTAATTTCAAAAAAACGTAAACTTGTAAAATAAAAAAAGCATTGCTGTCTAGCAATGCTTTTTTTGAACTAATCAATTAACTACTCAGATCGTCTTGATCTTTGTTTTTTCACACGGTGTTTCATTTGTTTTCGTTGTTTCATTTGTTTCCGCTGCTTCATATGCTTTTGTTTGGCTCCTTTTTCAAATTTTTTAAACTGCTCCTCTGTGAGGATGTCCTTCATTTGTTTTTTAAGTGCTATTTGCTTGTCTAACCTTGTATTCATCATTTTATAGCGAGCTTCTTTGGACGGTTTTTCGCCTTTACTATCAGCTCGCATTTTTTTATAAGCCTCCATTTTGGCTTTGCGCTCTTTAGCGTTTGCAAGATTAATTTTGTGAATTTGTTGTTGTTGTGCTGCTGTTAAATCAAGTCTTAAAACCATTTTTTTGGTTTGTAAAGTCGCCATCTCTTCTGGAGTAAAATCCATAGGCTTATGCACGCGTTCCTTTTTGTCTTTTTTTACATGTTCCTTTTTATGGTCTTGTGCATTTGCTTGGAGCATTACAAAAGCCATCGCTATTAGCATTAATTTCTTCATCTGTTTTAGTTTTTGATGTTATGTATTTAGGACTTACAGATTTAAGGAAGGTTTAAATGTAGTAGTTTTTTTAACTATGAATTAACATTTTGAACCTCAGCGATAAGGCTTAAGGTGGTGGGGTATAGGGGTTTGTTGTCGATTTTGCTTTTTAGCCATGCATAAAAACTCATGACAAAAATATCTTCTTGAAGGGGGTTGATCCATTTAAAAGACGATTTGACTTGATCATGGAATTTAACCTGACTTACCAGTTCTGGGTTCTTATAAACGGTCTCCACAAGTAAAAGATAAGTAATTGCACGTTCCTGATTGATACGCTTTAAGTAGCCAAAGTGACTTCTTTTAAAACTTAAAATCCGTGAGTCAACTAAATTTACATTTCCGAGTTCTATATGTAGTAAGATTTCAATTAAATTCTTTTTAATAAGCCATTCAATTCCTATTTTCTGTGCATACCAATTGTCGGTATGATAGAATTTTGAAAATATACTTTGCGCTTTTTTTAATTCACCTTTTTGAAAATAAAATGTTATTAAACTCAAATGAAGATTTAGCAGTGCTTCTGTGTCTTGATGATTGGGGGTGATAAATGGAGAAATTGTTGATATGGCCTGATTTTGCTGGTTTGAATAATTATAATTCAACCCCAATAATAGTTTGTATTTCAGTAGAAAAGAACTGTAGAATTTACGTTTGTTATGTTGCATCGCAACATGCATTTTTTCTAAGTATTGTTGAGATTCTTCAAAATTTTTATTTCTAAAGAGTGTATTGGCTAGTAAATACAATACCTGAATATGGTAATATAATTGTTTGTTTCGTGGATTATGTGTTTGTATGGATTTATAGGCATCAATTAGAAACTTTTCTATGCGTAAATAATCATTAGTTACAAAAGCAGAAATACTTACAATTGTCATTAGTTGATATAATGATTTAAATGACAAAGAATCTTGAATATCAATCTGGTGTTCCCTTAAAGTGTTCTCTAAAATATTTTCAAAATTTACAATATCTTTTTTGTGATCTATTTTATGAAGTGTTTGCCTGATTTTTGCATAAACAATGTTTAATTGTTCTTCTAAATAATGTTGTTTCTGATTGTCTTGAAACTTTTGGGTAAGGATTTCGATATCGGCATAAGGGTTTAAGTACGCATATTGAATTTTAGTATGATAAATTTCATTTAAGAGCGGAAATAAATAGTGTTCTTCAGCTAATGTTTCTGCTTTATCTAATATTTTATAAGCGAGGATATACTGTTTATGATGCAAGAAGCTCCGCGATGCTAATATGTATTTTATAATTTGCATCTCAATAGAACTTTCTTCTTCCAAACTCATGTTTGCAATAAAGTCTATTAAGGATTGGTAAAGGCGTTTTCTCAATGCGTGATATGCATTCTGTTTGTTGGATTGGTATAGTTTTAAGCATATTTCTTTAGAGCTGAGGCTGTCTTTTACAATAAGTTTGAATAATAATATGTTTTTTATGTCATTACGCTTATTCTTTTTTTCTAAAAAACCAATAAATTGCCGCTGTTCTTCAGTAGAAAATGATAATATTATTGCATTTAGATCTGTCATTAAATCGTCAGTATTATTTGAAACTATAGTTTAAATATAAACTTTTATCTAATATAATTAAATAATATATCGTCAGTATTAAGTGAAACTTGTATTTCGGAAATTCTTTTAGTGTTGCATTTTTGTCCTGAATCATTAAAACAAAAGAAAATGGATTATCAAACAACAGTTTCGGGAAAAGAAAATTTAAAGGACACGGCGAAAGCTGAGGCTCCTAAACCGTATGATCAAAAACCTACGGCAGCATTTATTGGTGCTTCCTGGGCTACTTTATTAATAGGCGTTACTTCTTATTGTATTGGCCTATGGAATGCTGAGATGCAACTCAATGAACAAGGCTACTATTTTACAATTTTATTGTTTGGATTGTTCTCTGTTATTTCAGTCCAAAAATCAGTTAGAGACCGGTTGGAAGGGGTTCCTGTAACTGATTTGTATTATAGTATTAGTTGGTTTACAACCTGTGCTTCCATTGTATTGTTAATTATTGGACTTTGGAATGCCGATTTACTATTGAGTGAGAAGGGCTTTTATGGCATGTCATTTTTACTGAGTATATTCTCGGCTATTGCAGTACAAAAAAACACCAGAGATGTACAGTATATTGAAAACAAGGAAAATGAAGACCAATAAATTTGAGTATTGCTGGTCATAGCAAAAATTATTCAAAAAGTATTAGTTTTTGTTTGATGATTGGTTAGCTAACCTTAAACCTCGTGGTTCAATACTCCGGGGTTTAAAACAAAAAAAGGCTTCAATTAAATTGAAGCCTTTTTATTTGGTATTTTAAGTTTATTATTTAGGATCTAAAATAGATTCAATTCGTTTAACAATATCTTGTAAGTGATATCTTGTGATGGTATTAGGAGCACTACCTACAGCATTTTGAGCGCTTCTTTTAATTCTGTTTAATTCACCACGAACCACAGGAATAATATCCGATTGTTTTACAGTTACTGTCCCTCTAAAACCTCTAACGTCTTTTGATTCAATTAAAGTAGCCAAACGCTCAACATGAGCTCGTTGTAGATTTCTACGGTAAGTGTCGATGCTTCTACCAGATCTTAATTCAGACCAAATTTCGTTGCGTAAATCATTCATCATAGACATTAAAGTATATGAACTTGAACCATTTAAGGTTTCATTGTCTATCATTCGCATCATTCTAGTAAGGCCTAAAATATTATTCAAAGTTCTTACTTGGATACCTCTTATGCGTTCCGTAACACCATTAAATTCAGTTCTGTTAATAATATCTTTATCAATTAACCATGACGGTGTTTTGAATAATTCATTATTAATAAATTTCAAACAATTTTTTTGATGTAATTTATCCACATTACTAAATACATCACCTGCTTGGTCAGACGTTTTAGTGTATTGGTAAACACCACCTATGTTTGTTGCAACATGTCCCATATATCTATTGAACTGAGAAACAACATGCCCGTACATTGCCGATAAATCACCATAAGTTTCACCGTCCTTTGAGGTCCACTTAATTAGGTTTGGTACAATACGTTTTAAATTGGCGATACCATAAGTACTTGCTTTTATAGCATCATCACCTAAATCTTCAGTTTGAGCTGTTGGATCAATACCTTGTCTTCTTCCAAAACGATACATTGGATCTCCAGCATGTTCTAAAATCCATCCATCCAATGTTTTCTTTTCGTCGCTTGCGGTTTTTGCATCCATAATAGGACGATATCCCCAACGTATAGCATGTTTATCATAGACACCAATATTTGGCATCAGAGCAACACCCTCGTCGCCAGGTTGCGCTACATAGTTAAATCGTGCATAATCCATAATTGATGGTGCTGTACCATATTTTTTAGTAAACTCTGCACTTCGTAAGTCTTCAACTTTATAAGCGCTACTACTACCCATATTGTGAGGCAATCCTAAAGTGTGTCCAACTTCGTGAGATGATACAAATTTGATGAGTTCACCCATTACCTCATCCTTAAATCCTACCATTTGTGCTTCAGGATTTATTGCTGCAGTTTGAACGAAGAACCAGCCTTGTAATAAGCTCATTACATTATGATACCAATTGATATCAGATTCTAATATTTCTCCAGAACGTGGGTCACTTACGTGAGGGCCATTGGCATTTGGAATTGGAGAGGCTAAATAGCGTACGACAGAATAGCGCACATCTTCTGGTGACCATTCAGGATCTTGTTCTTTAGTAGGAGGGTCTTTGGCGATGATGGCATTTTTAAATCCAGCAGCTTCAAAAGCAACCTGCCAATCTTCGATACCTTGTTTTATATATTTACGCCACTTTTTTGGGGTCGCTCTATCTATATAATAGACAATTTGTTTTTTTGGTTCAACAAGTTCACCACGTTTAAATTTAGCAAGATCTTCATCTTTAACTTCTAATCTCCAGCGATCAAGATATCTAATCACTTTACTTTTTTGGTCATCTAAACCATAATCTACCTGACCTCTGGCAAACCAACCAACGCGTTGATCAAAGTGACGACGCTTCATTGGTGTTTTTGGTAATAACACCATGGAGTTGTTTATTTCAACAGATATAGCTCCTGTACTTGAATTTGATGGAGCAGCACTAGCAGCATAAGTTTTTACATGTCTGGCTTCAATGTTTAAAGGGTAGCTTTTTACGCTTTCAATAAATGATTTATTGGCTTCCAAACGAGTGGCCTTGTACCTTTTTCTACTTCTTTGATGCAATCCTAAGGCTTTTATGTCTTTCGCAAATAAATCAGTAACATCAATTACAGTACTTGTGGAATCTTTACTATATGCCTTAATTGGGAAGGTGTATAGTACCGGTTCAAAGTTGGAATTAACGACGGCTTCATGAACTGGAAGTTCTTCATCAGCAACAATATTGTGAGAAACAACACGTAAGGCTACTTTTTTGCCTTTCTTTTGCCATCTCAATACCTGAGTGTTTTGTTTTCCTCCACCAAAACCAATACCGTTAGCGGTTTTAGCAATACGAGTTACCATTAACATTTCTCTTTCAAAAAGAGAATCTGGAATCTCGTAAAAATATTTGTCATCAATTTGATGCACCTTAAATAATCCTTCGTCCGTTTTCGCCTTTTTTGTAATTACTTTATTATAAGGTTGGATATCTCCTTTTTTAGGCGGTTTTGGTTTAGGCTTTGTCGCTGTTTTCTTCGCGGCTTCTGCTTCGGCAGCTTTTTTTGCAGTGTTACAAGAAGTTACTATAAGTGTAAGTGCTAATAGTAAAACTTTAATAGAAGAGTTTTTCAATTTTGCTTGGTTTTAAGTTTAGCTAGTGAAAATAAGAAAAGCAGCTGGTAGAACCATTTCTAGTCTTAAAAATTAGTAATATTTTAACAAATTTTTAAGACTAAAAGGTAATGTAAAAAGGAGTTTTTAATGTGTAATCTGGGTTAAAATTTTATTAGAGCGACTCTAAAAATGGAATGATTAACTGTAAAGCTTCCGTATGTGGAGTAGTTACACCTAAAAAAGGCATGCTATATCCAGGAATACTTGTTTGAATTCTAGTCATGATACTATACCTGTAATCATAAATATTAGTTTCACTAAAACGCGTTTCGAGCCTCAGGTCCATGGCTTCATAAAAGTTCATATTGTGATGACCTCCGGGAGAATGGCAGTGTGCGCAATTCATGTCAAAGTATGCTCTTGTTCGTTCTTCAGGAGTGAAATTTGTATCTTCCCAATCTGGTAAAGCACTAATAGACGAGGGATTTGGCGCATTTGTCAAATGCCCATCATTAATAAACTGCTGAAGTTGATTTGTATTATTAACGTCAAAGTTCATCGATCGTAATTTTGGACCTATTGGAGTTCTTCTACCACTATTTTGATGACACGTTACACAAGATGGATAATCTGGAACTTTATAGTCTACAGATTTTTCAACCCCTTGTGCATCAATCCAAGTTACTGGAACAATATGTGAATCTTCATCATAAGTTGCTTCAGTTTGTGCGGCATTCCAAACATAATTTCCTAAATGCCAGATATTACTTTGCTTAATTAAAATTCTAGTTTCAATAATTTTTTTACCTGCAGCAGCATTGGTTTCATCTAGATTATAATAAAATGTTTTAGCCATAACGGTGCCATCAGGGAAAATAGGAAGCCCATCGCCATCATAAACCATCGCTTCATCTTTTGGAAGCGATATTAAACGTAATTTATGTGCATAATCTGAATATAGTTCTGTACTTAATTCGTATTTAAAAGTATTTGTACTCGGGGTTAATTCACCTAAATCACCAGTAAAAATATTCAGTTGAGAGAGTTTCGGTAAAAACTGTGCGACCACTGGACTAACCTCTGTATTGAAACTTTTGGCATCGCTGGACATGCTTACATTATCAACTGAGCAATTTGCCGAAATGTAATATTCATAGGCCATATTAGGCACTAAATCTTCTATAGTAATTGAATTGTCTGATGTGGTGACTATAGTTCCTGTTCCAGTTTGAAAGCCATTGAGTCCATATTCAATGGTAACGGCTTTAATTTCATTTAAATTTGACCAGCTTAAAAGCACACTATTATGAGTGATTTCTGTGCTTGTGAGCCCTGAAGGCGTATCACAAATAATGATGACATCGTCGGAGTCATCTTCACAAGACGTAAAGCTGGCAATTAAAAAGATTAGAATAAAAATACGTTTCATCGATAGGGGCGTTTTATAATAGCAGGATGAATTTAGTGAAAAAAAATGGTTGAAACTTATAAATTCGATATGAAGTCATAAAATTCTATCAAAACCCTTTATTACTGGTCTAGAAATGATTAAACCTGAGTATTTATTGTTTATCTAATTGAAACTAATACTATTGAAAAGTTTTATATCTTGTGTGAATAGAAAAACATTTAAGAGATGCCTTATTGGTTACAAATTCTAATAATTGTTGCAATTACATATTTGGTGATAAGTATCGTTATTTACTATGTTCAGGATTATTTGTTGTTTAAACCAGAAAAACTACCTGAAGATTTTCAATTTTTTTACAAAAATCAAGAAACACAAGAGTATAATCTAGAAACCCGTGATGGTGCTGTGATTAATGGTCTCCGATTTCGAGTTAAAGACCCAAAAGGGGTGGTGTTATATTTAAAAGGGAATTCAAAGAGTATAAAGGGTTGGGGCAAGTTTGCTGTCGATTTTACAAGACATGGTTATGATGTGTTCATGATAGACTATCGCGGGTTTGGTAAAAGTACGGGGCGCCGCTCACAAAAGGCTATTAAACGCGATTTACAAGAAGTATATACCAAGATAAAAGAACGGGTTTCAGAAGAAAACATCATCGTTTATGGCCGTTCATTGGGGTCAGGGTTTGCCACAAAGTTGGCGTCTATTAATAATCCTAAAATGCTCATTCTAGATGCCCCTTATTATAGTTTAACAAAGGTAACGGCACGTTATATGCCATTTATGCCACTGTCTATATTGATAAAGTACCCGTTGCCAACCTATAAATGGTTAAAATATGTACAATGTCCTATTCATATTGTTCATGGTACCAATGATAAATTAATTCCTTATAAAAGCAGTGTTAAGCTCTCTCAAATTAAACCCAAATTAACAAGGTTACATACTATAATTGGAGGAGGACATAAAGATTTAAATAATTTTGAGTCTTATCACCAAATTATGGAAGAAATTATCAATGCAAAATTAAATTCAATAGATTTTTCAACTACAAGTATTAATGTCATACACTCGGCAAAAAACAATAAAGCAAAGGCTTAAAAAAGCGTTTGTAATAATAATAGGTTTATATGTTATGATTGGTACATCATTATATGTTCTTCAGGAAAAATTATTATTTAGACCAACAGTTTTAGCTCAAGATTATAGATTCAATTTTTCACATCCTTTTGAAGAATTATTTCTAGATACAAAAGATAATGCCATTATTAACGCTGTACATTTTAAAGCTAAAGACAGCAAAGGTGTTATTTTGTATTTTCATGGGAATGCAGGCGATTTATCCAAATGGGGAACTATTGCCGAATATTTTGTTGGAAAAAATTACGACGTATTTGTTATGGATTATAGGAGTTATGGTAAAAGTACTGGAACTTTAAGTGAAACGGCACTTTATGATGATGCACAAATATGCTATTCGTTATTGAAAGAGCACTATCCTGAAAATAAAATCACGATCTACGGACGATCATTAGGAACTGCTATTGCGGCGAAGGTTGCTGCAAATAATAGCCCTAAACAACTCATATTAGAAACGCCATATTTTAGCATTGTGGATGTCGCAAAAACAAGGTTTCCTTTTATGCCTGTGTCATTAATGATGAGTTATCAATTCCCTACACATCAATTTATAAGTAATGTGACTTGCGATATACATATATTTCATGGTACAAATGATTATGTAGTGCCTTTTAGTTCTGGTGAGCGACTTTTTAATTCATCACCAAAGGATAAAACTAGTTTTAGCATTATCAAAAATGCAGGACATAATAATTTAATTGATTTTAAATTGTATCATGATAAAATCAATGTTCTACTGCCTTAAAGTTCTTAAAAATTTAACGTTTCAATTGGGATCTCTTAAAAAAGAATTAAAAAGAATTTAATTTAGTTAAAAATTTCTAAACAAACGTAACATTTTTGTTTTTGTAACGTCCTTATAAATGTAAAAGCGAAACAAACAAACAAAAATATTATGTACCGATTAACTTTATTATTTAGCGCACTATTTATTATGAATGCTGCGGCCATGGTTGAAAAAATACCAGACCATTCTTTAAAAACAATTGAAGAATTAGAATTAGAATCCATTCTTTTTGAAAACACTAACCTGTTAGCTTCTGAAGAATTTGACATCACAAATATTGAAGTGATTGAAGAGGATGAAGAAATTGAATTAGGGTTTGATTCTAAGGCGTATTTACCAGAAGGGTTTAATGCTTTAAAAGGAATGCACGATTTAGATTGGAATACTATTGAATTAATAGAGCTCGAAGAAGACGTAACTCTAGGATTTGATTCTAAAACATATTTACCAGAAGACTTTAATGCTTTAAAAGGAAAGCATGATTTAGATTGGAATGCTATTGAATTAGTGGAACTTGATGAAGATGTAGATTTAGGATTTGATACTCAAGCATATTTACCAGAAGACTTTAATGTTTTAAGTGGAAAGTACGATTTAAATTGGAATGCTATTGTATTAGTAGAACTTGAAGAAGACGTAGAATTAGGATTTGATACCACGGCATATTTGCCAGAAGGGTTTAATGCATATAAGGACATGAAATGTCAACAAGAAGTAGTAGTGTGTCTTTATTAATTTGCTAAGATTTTAATAAAGATTTGAAGCCAGCAATTTTTTTATAATTGCTGGCTTTTACATTTTATATCTATGCTTGTAAAATTTTTATGAGTAAATCAATTTAGCTTAAATAAGATTTTATTACAGATAATTTATTCTTCCACTTTATAAAATTGAAATCGACCACTCCAAAGTAAACCGATTTTAGCGTCGTCTGTTGTTTGGAATTCTACTTCATCGCCCTTGTCTAAATCAATAAATTTTAAAGCGTTTTGAGGTGTCAAAACATTGGAGTCATCATTATTAGGATCCATTACAAACAGCTTTTTATCTTTTATAGAAATATCTATTAAATAATCACCGATGTCAGGGACTTGAAAATCTAACTTATAAGTACCAGTGAACTTGCCGAGATCTTCAATTGGTAAACTAATGGTTTCTACAATTTTTGTTTGATGTGTACCCCAATTATAATATTGAGATACCGATCGTAATATTTCACCAATAAGTTTTCCGCCGTTATCGGCATTTGTCATTACAACTACTGCATTTCCGCTATATGCGAAAGCCATTAAGTCATTTGTGAATCCTGCATTTTTACCACCATGTTGAAATATTAAAGAGTCATTTTCCCATCGTAAAGAAGGGCCTAGTCCCCAATTATTTTTGTCTTTACTTAGCATTTGTTCAACAATATCTTTGGAAAGGACGCCTTTCTTTTTGTCAGTAATAATGTTTTGAATCTCGATACAATACTTAGCTAAATCAGTTGGAGTGGTCCATAAACCAGCAGCAGCTTGTTCTGGATAATTATGCCATAAGCCTTCTACAATAGTTCCATCACCATAATAGGCAGCACTGGCATTAGCATACCTGCTTTTTAGTAAAGGTTGGTCATAAGTACTATTGCTCATTTGCATTGGAACTAATATGTTTTTGATCATATAGTCCTCAAGGGGTAATTCGCTTACATCTTCAACCAGTTTTTCCATAACCGTATAACCACCACCTGAATAGCGCCAAATACTTCCAGGAATTGTATCTACAAATATGGCAGATGTATTCCCTTTACCATTGAGTACCATTTCTATACTAGGAAATGAATCTTTTTGAGTATACCCTGGAAATCCATGGACAGTCATTCCTGCAGTATGGGTGAGCAATCTTCTTAAAGTAACTTTTTCAGTTTCTGTAAATTTAGAATCTGGAATTTTCCAGTTTTTCAAATAGCTATTAACGTCTTTGTCTAGATCCAGCTTCCCTTCTTCAACCAATTTTAAAGCTGATAAAGCTGCTAATGGTTTGCTAATGGAGCCGGCTTGAAAAAGTGTGTTTATATCAACTTCTTGTCCGGTATTGGTATTTGCGATACCATATGCTTTTGCCCATTTTATAACCCCGTTTTCAACTATTGCAATACTGACTCCAGGAACTTTGTGATGAGCCATACGATCTAGTATGTTTAAATTTATGGGAGATTCTCCTTTTACTTGGAGTGATTTTAAAAGACCATTTTCAATGGTATTTATCTCTTCGGAAGGGTCTGTTGTTTGATTGGATTTGCAAGATGTGATTAGTATTGTAGCAACTAATGCGAATATAAATTTGTAATTCATAATGTAAAGTGTTGGTTTTGATTGATATAATAAATTTACAACTAATTGATTAAATAGTAAATTTATGGAGATGAATTAAGAAATAAAACAGAAATGTAGTCAATTGTTATACTTTTGGATTGAATTGTAGGAGCCTCAAAGTTCCATCATAATACTAATGACTAATTACAAGCTTCTCGCTTGATTGTAAATGGAATTGCTTACCCCGTGCTGGCATTTTATCAATTTTTAAGTGCTTCAGGGGTCTAATATTAAATATTAAACGGGTTATTTCTTGTTTTTTCTTGGCACTTTTTCCTCCATTTCTGAAAGCGCATATATGGTCCAAGCTAATATAACAGCATTCTTCATAATGTCCTTTTCAGGCACATATTCTAATACATCCAACTGGGTATGATGGGTCACATTATAATAAGTGAGCTGATCTTGTATGAACTGAAACGAAGGAATGTTATAATGATCAAAGGTCTCATGATCTGTGGACAAGGTATTCTCAATAGTTAAAGCGCCATTACTTAGATTGACTATAGGGTCAAAAATTTGCTTAAAAACAGGTCTTGCCAAATCATTTTGTTGTAAATAAAGGCCTCTTATAGCACCAGCACCGTTATCTAAATTTAAATAGGCAGAAACCTTGGTAGAGGCCTTATTTGGTTTTTTGTTGAGGTCGCCAAAATGTTTCTTAGCATAAGATACAGAGCCAATAAATGCCTGCTCTTCACCACCCCAAAGACCCATTCTTATTGTTCTTTTTGGTTTAAAACCTATTTGTTTTAAAATTCTTAGAGCCTCTACTAATACAATTGCATTAGCCCCATTATCTGTTGCTCCGGTTCCCGAATGCCAAGAGTCAAAATGCGCACCAATTAATATGCTCTCCGATTTTAGTTGGGGATCATTTCCGGTTATTTCTCCGATAATATTGACATTATTTTCTGGTTCTTTATAAAATTCTGTTTCGAGATTTAACCGAATGTTGGGACTAACATTTTGGTTTAACATACGTAACATTCTTCCAAAATGCTCTGGCATGATCGTGAAATATGGTAATGGCTTGTAATCGCCATTCTTATAATAATAAGTACCATCGGGATGTAAATTGCCAAGTAACGTGGCACTTGTTTTTAATACAGCAAGTGCACCTTCTTTTTCAACAAATTGAAGAAATTCTTTATCTCTCACATCACTAGTCTCCCATGATTTTAGAAGTTTTGGTAATGGTGTTTGTTTATTTTTAGAAACGATTTGATTTTCCATCGTCTCTAAATCTTGGTCACTATAAGTTTTTGATATATCGCCAGTTAATGCACGTTGTTTAGGATCTTGTCCTAATAAAATGATTTTCCCTTTGAGCTTTCCTGCAAATTTAGATCTAACAGATTTCATGTCTCTAAAACTAGAAATATGAATAACTTCACCTTCAACAATACCTTGAGAGCTTTTACTCATTGCTAACGGATAAGCTGATATATTCATATAGTTAGGTCCGACCATTTCGACATTGAAACTTTTAATACTCCATCCTCGACATTCTTTACAATAATTCTCAAATTTGACCTTATCGAGTCCTATAGACTGCATTTTTTCTCGAATCCATTTGGCGGCCGCCAAGTATTCCCGAGATCCAGTTAATCGTTGTCCGTAAATATCTGATAGCTCACTTAGCATTGGCATCGCTTGAGAATTTTGAAAGCCTTCGGTTCTAATTTGTACTTTAATGTTTTCAGAAGTACTTATTTGAGCATAGCTATTTAGAAAAAGCATAGCAAAAATAAATGTGCAGATGAGTGATTTTAATTTCATACGTATATATAAATCTTTATTTTATTTGCGATTACAATTTTTAAAAATACAAAACTAAAAGGAAGGACAATATAATTTCATTCGCTTTAACAAGAAAGCGGTTTGAACATTAGCTTTACAAAGCCTCTGATGTGCTAATTGTTATTGGATGGCCATTTATTTGATACATAAGGCTGCAGCTCCCAAAATAGCGATACCACTTAAAGTGGATATTTCAATTTTTAAATTTTCAATTTGTTTGGGGTAAGCGAATGTCGCTATGGTGTTTTCCATTGCTGTTTTAAATAGGGGGTAAGCTTTAGTGATGGACCCACCCAGAACAATTGCTTCAGGGGCATACATATATGAAATGTTATTGATAGCATGTCCTAAATGTGTTCCAAATTCTGTAAATGCTAATAGCGCTTTTGATTCTCCCTGAATCGCCAATTCGCTCAGTGATTTTGCACTTTGCTGATATTCTCGTTCAAAAAACAGACTACTAGTATAATGTTCAATTATGCTCTCTTTATAGGTCACCATTCCTATCTCACCAGCACCACACAGTACGCCATTATGCAACTGATGGTTAATAATAATACCCATGCCTAAACCGGTACCAATAGATAGTCCAATAAAATTGGCGAAGGGCATTCCTTGGCCATATACCTTTTCGCCTTTGGCAAAACAGTTGGCATCATTATTTAAAAATACAGGAAGCTTATACCGTTCTTCTAACAGCTGTTTTAAAGGAACTTCTTTCCACATAGGCAAATTTTGAATGTCATATATTACACCCGAATCAGGGTCTAAAATCCCAGGAACACCAACACCTATAGCCTTTACATTAGCCGTAATTACCTGGTCAATGGTTTCAAATAGTGTTTGAATTAATTCGGCTTCACCAATAGTACGATGCACCGAACTATACACCTCAGAAATAATTTTGCCATCGGTAACACAACCAACTTTAAAGTTTGTTCCACCAAGATCAACACCTAAATATGTTTCCATTAACTGTCTTTTTTTGAACCTATGGTTTTGTTCGTAATTAAAGGTTTCGCCCAAAACCCAATAGATAGAATAAAAATTAAAGGCAGTATTAAAAAGAACATGCCTGTTTTTAGTGATGTGGCCCCTCCAATAAGACCAACTATTAATGGCATAATTGCACCGCCAGCGATTCCAGTACACAGTATTCCAGATAAGGAGCCATGGTGTGCTTTCACAGAGTTAAGTGCTAATGAGAAAATAATAGACCACATTACCGAAATACAAAAGCCTAATAAAGGAAAAGCAACTAAAGCTATTTGCGCCGAGCTTGTAAGGGCCAATATCAAACAACCAATAGTGGCGATCGTGGCTGCAATTAGTAATTTACGGCTATCCATTACTTTTAATAATACTAGACCTAGCAGACAGCCAAAAGTTAACATGGCCCAGAAATAAGCCACCGTATTAGCCCCTCCAGTTTGTGGGTCTATTTGGTGATATTCTGATAAAAATTGAGAAATCCAATTGCCAATTCCTTGTTCTATACCTACATAACAAAAAATGCCAATAAAAAACAGGAGCGTGTATTTGTTTTTGAGTAAATCTAAATAAGAACTTGAATCACCAGATTTTTCGTCTTCGGCTTTTTCGAATTTAGGGTATTTGGTAATTAAAACTATGATTAATAATAGAAATGAAAGTACAGCAAAAACAACATATAATGACGCCCAAGGTAAATTTTCGGGAACAAAACTTCTTAAATAAGCGGCTAAGTTTTCAGAAGAGCTATCATCGACTAAGTATTTATACAAATGCGGACTAGCAAAAGAAGCGGCTCCAAAAACCAATTGTGCTGCTACAGAATTGAAAGCAAAATGTTCTTCTCCTCCAGCAATGCGTAACATGGGATTTATAATAACTTGTAAAATGGCCATACAGCTTCCCAGCGTAAACAGGGTAAAACTAAAAACCACGTAACTTGGAGCAAGTACAAAGACTATTGCCGCCAGAGTCATTAATACAAACGAGAAAGTAAGGAGTGCTTTATTGCCATATTTTTCAGATAAGAATCCTGCTGGAATGGACATGACCCCATAAGCGATAAAAAATGAAAATGGTAAAAGACCCGTCATGGCAAGACTTAAATCAAAACTCTCTTTGACATCGACAATAATTGAATTGAGAATATTAGTAATAAATGAAATGACAAAAAAGACCAGCATTACCAATAATACAATATGGTAATGACGTTTGGGAGCAGATTGGTGACTCATGTTTTATAGCGTTTAGTGGTGTATATAGCATTGCTTAAAACTTTTTAAGCAAGATTTAAAGTTTAAATATACACATATTTACCTAAGATTTACAATTAGGACTTGGAAGGCGTTTCAAGATACTAGCGGCTTAAAGAAGCGTTGATATTATTAATAAAAGTGGCGTGTTTTTATTGCTTCTTCTCCATTTCATGGAGCACTAAAAGTATAAGCAATGAGAATATGAAATAGCCAATTAATAAATAGGTATTATCAATTAATTGCTTTGAAAACCGGTAAATCACAAATATTGTTATCAGATAAAATGGCAGAAAATTAGGGCCGAATATTTTGCGAATTATTTTTTTTATATTCATAATAGGTATTGACTTTTTTTGAATTTGGGAATTTAGGTGTATTGTAAATAAAATATTACTTTTATCTATTAATTGTAGTTTTTACATTACATATAAATGATGAAAGCGCGAAAATAGTGTAAAGACGATATTTCTAATACTCGGAAAGTTTATTTAAAGGAAAATCTGTTAATCGGAAGAAAATACTCGTTGTCTTGTTGGTGAGCACCGCGGCTCGAAGTTAAATCCTTAGGGATGTATCATTTTTGGAAATAACAAACACATCCTTTTAAACTATTATTGGCTATAATTTATGCATTACTAATTTATCATTTTAATCCCATACAAATTTCCACTGACCATCTGTTTGTCTTTTCCAAACCGTATGATAAACACTGGTCCTAGATTTCTTGTTTCCTAAGGAGTCTATAAAAGTAAAAGTGGCATCACCATAAGTATAAGCTAAATCCCCCGATTGACTCACGTCTACAAAAGTAGGTTTCCAAGTGAGGGTTTCATTTGGTCTGACATCATTTTTAATCCATTGTTGTATGGCAAGTTTGCCTTCAACTAATTTCCCACTTTTTCTAATCACCCCATCATTTGCTGCGTATTCATAGAACGCATCTGCAAGCCCTATTTTTTGAGCCAAATCGTTAAAATCGAGCTCAACTTGAGTCACTTCGACCTTCCATTTTTCGACATTATTCTTTGATTCTTGTGTGTTACAGCTCAATAAAAGGAGGGAAAGTGAAAAGAGTAGTTTAAAAGGTGTGTTCATTGTAAATGGTTTTTAATTAAAAGGGAATAAGAACAATTGGAAATAGACTTGCATAGCATAAACATTATTGCTCCTCTAAACTAATGAATTTATACTATATCTGAAAGATCAGGAACAAAAAAAGGGATTAAAAATCAGCAATTAAAACTTGCACTATATTGTTTTTATAATTTGGAATTGTTTAGACTATGATATACAAAAGGAATGCTACCCTTTGTTTTGTTAACAAGAAGGTATCCACATAAAACGGCCAAGATTATGTTTATAATATAAGCAGATACTAATATTGGAAAATTATCAGTTTCACCAAAGAAGTCTAGAACAATATTAGCGGCAGCATTAAAAAATGCGTGAAGGAGAATGGCATAAAACACGCTGCCATTGGTTTTAATATAGACGTAGGTGAAGACGAAGCTTAAAGCAATGGTATTCATGAAGTAGAGTAAAATTGTCCCGGCTGAAACCTTAAAAAAACTTGGTATAGCAGCGCCAGGAAATGTAAATGAAGCAAAATGCCAAACACCCCAGGCCAATCCAACCAAAACGGTGCTTTTTAGTACTGAATGTTTTTCCAATAGTTTAGGTAACATAAAACCGCGCCATCCTAATTCTTCACCGAGAGGGCCAAAAGGTAAAGCTGCTAAAAACCATAATGGCATATTGGTGATTCCCAAGATCCAATTAAAACTTAAATCGCCCTCGAATAGAAGTATTGAAAATAGATAGGCTAGTGCATAAAATAAGACAGGGATAATAATGACAAATAAAATGAGTTTTAGATTGGATTTTACTTTTATAAAACGTTTTAATAAGGCTTTCAGTTTTTTCTTATCTAAAATATATTGAACTATAATTGCTGAAATTGTTGGACCGTATGCGCCAATAATTCCAATAAAAGCAAGTGGTGTTATGCCATCATTTTTTAGAATGAGTTGATAGCTAGGATATAAAAAGGACCATGAAATTAAATAGTTTATTATTAAAAATGACCAAACAGGAGATTCACTAATAAATTTTTTCATCAATCGTTTTTATTAATGATATGAAATTCAGGCAATTGTTACACTTTTTTCATTTTGATTTTGAAGAATAATGGTGAGTAAATTTATTGGGAAGTATAGGACAAAGGGTAGGAGATGTGCTCAATAGTATATTTTATTCAGTGTAATTCCAATTGTAATAGTTCATATGGATATTGTTTTCAGAATTATTTCCATACAGCAAATCAACATGAAACCGTATGTCATGCTTACCATAACCTAAATTCATCTCTTTATATGGTAAAAAAAGAGAAACATCGTTAAATAATGACGAATCATAATTAAGGTTAAGTGTCTTATATATTGTCAATTGTCCGTTGGTGCTTTTATAATTACTATTGATGGCATAAATCTTTTCTCCTGTTTGATATTCTATTGCTATGGCAAGTTTGCTAGAAATTCCTTTTAAATTGTAAACAGTGAATTTGGTATGAATTCTGACGCCTTTTAAACCACCTTCATAAACATCGAATTCTGTCCAGTTTTCATGAAAACTCACTAAATTTTCATTCATATCTTGACTATATAGCGTTTGAGAAAACACTAAAAGCCCTATAAACAAAACTCTTATTACCTTGTTTATGGTTGGTTTAATAGCTGTTAAAATCATTTTTTATGATTTTAATGGGTTAAATTGACTTCGTATTAAGATAGTGAATAAATATCAATTAATTGAAATATAGCTTATGTAAATTAGAGCCGCATGCTATGTAAACTACACAAAATGAGAGGGAGACCTTACTGGACTTCTTAATGTTCTATTATTAAGCTTAGTGTTTTGTGGTTACTAGTTTTTTGTTTTCTTGTAAGTTTTCAACGATTATTGGTTCTACTTTTTCGACCTTATTAATTATAATGGAATTAACCTCTTCCTTATTTAATTGTTCAGATTTCTTTAGATACAAATAATTGAATTCAGCCTTAACAGTTTCTAATTTAGCGGGACTTGTAAACATCATTGCATAGGCCTCTTTTAATGACCTACTTTTAATGACATCAAACATCATATCCTTCCATTCGTGAAAATTCAAGGTAATGGGGTTATATGAATTGATTGGTTTGGTTATCCCATAATCGGCTTGTTCTTCCTCCTCTTGAAAGGTTCCAAATAATCTATCCCAAATGATAAAGGTCGAACCAAAATTCTTGTCAAGATATTTAGTATTTCTTGAATGATGAACTCTGTGATGTGAAGGCGTCGTAAAAATATATTCAATTGGAGCAGGTAGTTTTCTGATATATTCAGTATGAATCCAAAACTGATAAAGTACTTCAACTTGA
Source organism: uncultured Bacteroidota bacterium (assembly GCA_913062555.1). GTDB lineage: Bacteria > Bacteroidota > Bacteroidia > Flavobacteriales > Flavobacteriaceae > CAJXVU01. Next base: position 22,012 of record CAJXVU010000011.1, on the reverse strand, counting down.
TGACATATAAAAAAAAGAATAGGGTCAAAACCCATTAATGCAACAGGAATAAAGAATATGATTTTAATGTGTTGGGTCCAGCCTAATCTGAAAGATACAGACCAGTTGTATTTTTCTGAATTGTGATGGGTAACATGAGTTGCCCACCAAAAGCGATTAACATGCGTTAATCTATGTGACCAGTATCTACAAAAATCAATTGAAATAATACAAAGAATATAAGCCCACCATTCTCTAGGGATGCTCCAAGGAACAGCATTATAAAAGAATAGAATAATCCCATAAATCCCTATTTTTAAAACAGCCGAAATACCAACGTTTACAAGACCAATAAAGGTAGCAGATAGCGTGTCTAGACCGTCATAATATTCTTTTTTTTTAACAATAGTAAGGATCCATTCCAATAAAACAAGAAGAATCATTGGGATAGCGGCAAGCTCAATAAAGTTGAGGTTTATGAGCTGATCTAACAGCATTTCCATAGTTAAAGGGTTCTCTTTCATAAAGTGTAATTATCCTTGTGTTAATTGTGTTAATGTGTGGTTTCCAAGTTTTTTTAATGTTTCGAAATGAGAACCGAGAGCAGACCATATCTCTGGATTTTCTATATAAGAGAGATAATATTCCTCTTCAATAGATTAACTCATAATTTCATTATTTATTACTATTAATTGGATCTGTTTGTTAGCGTGATTATTTCCAAATTTGGATATATTTCAATTAGTTATAGACCGCTAATCTAATAAATTTTAATGTAGTAATTTTTGTGGAGGCTAAGGTGCTTTAAATAAGGAGTTTCGCAATTAGATTCCTTTTAAGAATGATGAAGCTCAGGTCTCTTTGGTGTTCCATTTAGGCAAACGCAGGAATTATGGGATATATGATTTAACCACTTCAATAATTAAATTCGCTTCAGGTTTGGAGATATTGTTTAAACGATATTATCAGCTCGCTCAATATTGGCAAAGATGTACCGATCAGATTTCATTTGTAGAAAAAGTTTCGCCCTTTAATTCATTATATTCCAAAGTGATCAATATAAGATTGTAAAGTTGTTCTTTTGTGAATGGTTTGGTTAAATAATTGTTCATTCCACTATCAAGAGCTTTATCCATAGCTTCTGAAGTTACGTTAGCCGATAAGCCAAAGACCTTGAGATCTGTATTAAATTTTCTAATTAGTTGGGTTGCTTCAAAACCGTCCATTTCTGGCATGTGGATGTCCATAAAGACCATGTTGTAATTTTTAGTTTTGACTTTTTCAACCGCAACCTTACCGTTAAAGGCAATGTCAACTTCTATATTAACATTCTCTAGAATCTTTTTGAGGATGGCAATGTTTATTTTATTATCATCTACAATCAAGGTTTTTAAATGAGAGAGATCGAGGTTTTTGTAAGTTTCTTCAATATTGAGATTTTGGTGAGTTTCTAATACTTCAAATAGTACCGAAACTTCAAATGTAGCACCTTGGTTTACCGTGCTGTTAACCGTTATTGAGCCGCCTAATTTTGATGCAAGATCTTTACTAATGGCTAAACCGAGTCCACTGCCTTCATGTTGCTTTTTAAAACTACTGTCTATTTGGGCAAACCGGTTAAAAACAGTATTCATCTTATTTTCTGGGATGCCTATTCCGGTATCTTCAAAAGTTATTTTTACTTTTAATTGATTGCCAATAAGTTCCTCAATATAAGTGATAAATACCCCTCCTTTAAATGTGAATTTTGAGGCATTTTTAATGATGTTAGTGACAATTTGTGCCAATTTATTTTGATCACCTATAACATTTAAGCCAAAAGGGGTTTTAAATTCAGATTTTAAATAAAGGTTTTTATCAGAAAACAGATGCCTATAAGTGTCTATTAATCCTTTGATTTCTTCTGATGGATTGAAGTGTACTTCTTCTAATTTAATATTACCTGATTCTATTTTGTCTATTATTAAAATATCATTTACAATAGACAGAAGGCTCTTTGACGACTTATGTAACAGGGCAATATGTCCCATGTCAGTTTTGTTTAATTGACTGTCCTTTAAAATTTGAACAAATCCTAAAATGGCATGAAGTGGCGTCCTAATTTCATGACTCATATTTGCTAAGAATTCAGTTTTTGCTTTAGAAGCTTTCTCTGCTCTTTCTTGCTCGGTGTTTAAATCTTGATTCGATTTTATTAAGGCTTTATTGAAATCATTTGTTCTTAAAACTTCATCCTTTGCCCTTAGGTAAAAATAAATAAGTGAACCTATTAACATTGATAATAAGATACCTGCCACTAAAAAATAGTTTATAAAAATAGACCGATCTGTTAAAAAAAGTGTTTTGGTGGGGTAGATTTTAAAGCTCCAGTATTTTAAATGAAGGGCATCGATCAAAATGGATTCTTCATAAACATACTCGTTGGTTTTATTGGCTTCGTCTTGTGTATTAAAGGCATAAAAAAGTGTGCCCTGGTAATCTCTCATTTCTATCTCATACTTATCCAAATCCTCTGCGAAATTGTTAAGATGGTTTGTGAAATCCATACCTGCCGTGATTGTTCCTTGAAATTTGTTTTCAAAATATACAGGGACGTCAATTAAAAAGGCATGCCCCCCTTGTGTCATTTTGGACCATGGCGTTATATTCGTAACACTATCTTGAGTATGCTCAATCCATTCTTTTTTACGGTATTCTACTTTTGAAATATCTAAATTAAGGGCTTGTATATTTTCTTTTAATGGGACAATGTTTCTTATTATCATCGAGGAATCAATCCATTCAATAAAATGAAAAGAAGGGTTTTGATCAAGTAGTAATCGTGCATCTCTTTCCCAAAATTGAAAATGGTTTCCGTCTGTAAATTCTAATCTCATTTTAAGGTTTTCTAATCCTTCTATGTCGTGATTGAGAATGGACTGAAATTTATGAGAGGTTGATTTTCCAGTTTGCACCAGATTCTCTTTTATTTGTTGCTTATGAGATGTTCTTAATTCATTCCATATGGTTAAAGTAAGAATCAGAAGCAAAACAAAAGCAACTGTGGGAATCATTAGTCCCTTTTTATTTATGCGATCAAAGTTAGTCATGATAGTTTGAAATGGGGCTTCAAAGTAAATATTAAATGATAGCGTAAATCTAAGCCATTTCCGATGAAATACCAAATAATTCGACCAACAACGTTAATAATCGTTTGATTTTCATAAAACAGCTAACTTCCAGTGCTTTTTATTCGCCCTATTTTGTGTTTTCTAAACTTTTGTCGACAACATTTTGGCGTAGTCCTGATAGTGTTTCTAAATCATTGAATGTCAAGCATTATACTTTCAGAATAATCGTTAAAATATTTTTTCATAGTATGGTTAGCAAAACAGATATGTTATAAAGATATTAGGTATAGGTTTGTTTTGCAAAATTTATTTCGCTCAGATAGAAGGACAGCGTGTAAAAAAAGTCTCTAAGGCATTTTAAGCCCTTCAACAATGTTTGGTTATAAGCAAAATTTACAAAGGAAGTGCTTAGGATAAACTCATGTACGAGGTGTCTCGGCATAATATGGAGAGATTCTGGAATCAAAAATGAAGCTCAACACGAGGTTACTCTCCATATTATAAGCTGTTTAAACTTATCTTTTTCTATATGAATTTGCCTTTAGAAGTTGGTTCTCTGTGCTTTGTGTGTTAAAGTTTGTTAATTTACTATTGTGCAAAGCATAGTACTGTAACATTTGTGATTAATGGTCGTCTATTAAGTATCAATCAAATTTAATTACAGGAATAATGAAAACAACTGAACTAAACAAAACCGGCATAAAAAAGAATAGCAAATACCTATTGACTTTTTTACTTAGCGTATTATTTACATTGAATATATCGGCTAAAATATATAAAGACTGTGACTCATTAAATAATAGAATGAGTAGTGAACAATACAAATTGGAAAAATTACTTTTTACCAATGTAGATGATTCTAATACTGAAGCTCTTGAAATCGATGATGTTGAGATTATCGAAATAGAAGAGACAGTAGAATTGACTTTTGATACTTCAATATATTTACCAGAAAACTTTAATCCCTTAAAAGGAATGCACGATTTGGATTGGTCTACAATCGAATTGATTGAAATAGAAGAAGAAGTGGAATTAGGATTTGATACGTCTAAGTATCTACCAAAAAACTTTAATGCTTTAAAAGGGAAATACGATTTAGATTGGTCTACTATTGAATTAATAGAAATAGAAGAAACCATAGAAATAGGTTTTGATACCAAGGCTTATTTACCTTACAATTTTAACCCTTATAAGGGCATGGAAAAAAGCATCGTCGTGGTTGGTGTTAACCAATAAGAAGACTTGAATTTATATCAAAAAACCAGTAATTATTTAATTACTGGTTTTTTCTTTTTATATGATATTAAACCAAACTTGTCTCTGAAAGTAAATAGGTATAGATTTTCAACAAAATAGTGCGTATAAAATATGTCTGATTGGCATTTTAAGTCCTTCATTTCTGATTGGTTACTGATCAGTGTCAAAGTACAGTGCAAGATCTCAGGATAAATTTATGGGCCATTCAGCAAGTAGGGGAATAAAAAGAGATTCTACAATCAAAAAAGGAACCCTGTCTTGAGGTTCCTTTATCCATATTATAAGCTGTTGAAACTCATTCTTTTCTATTTGGACTGATCGTGAGGAGTTGGTTATCTGTGTCTTATGTGTTAAAGTTTGTTAATTTGCTATTGTGCAAAGCATAGTACTGTAACAATTGTAAATTATGGTCGTCTATATAGTATCAATCAAACTTAATTACAGGAATAATGAAAACAATAGAACTAAACAAAACCGACATAAAAAATAATAGCAAATACCTATTAACTTTTTTACTTAGCGTATTATTTACATTGAATATCACCGCTAAAATTAACAAAGACTGTGACTCATTAAATAATAATATGAGTAGTGAACAATACAAATTGGAAAAATTACTTTTTTCCAGTGTAGACGATACAAATACTGAAGCTCTTGAGATCAATGATATTGAGATTATTGAAATAGAAGAGGCAGTAGAATTAAGCTTTGATACCACAATGTGTTTACCAGCGAACTTTAATCCCTTAAAAGGAATGCACGATTTGGATTGGTCTACAATCGAATTGATTGAAATAGAAGAAGAAGTGGAATTAGGATTTGATACGTCTAAGTATCTACCAAAAAACTTTAATGCTTTAAAAGGGAAAGACGATTTAGATTGGTCTACTATTGAATTAATAGAAATGGAAGAAGCCATAGAAATAGGTTTTAATACCAAGGCTTATTTACCTTACAATTTTAATCCTTATAAAGGCATGGAAAAAAGCATCGTCGCGGTTAGTGTTAACCAATAAACAGACCTGAATATATATACTTAAACCAGTAATTATTTAATTACTGGTTTTTTCTTATTAAACCATTAGTCATTAAATCTATTGATAAATTCTGTAAATGAATGAATGAAATGTTTTCTTGGTGTTTCCATAAAAGCAGCATGGTCTCCACCTGAAATAACCACCCAACTTTTATCTGAAGATTTGAGTCGAGTGAATAATTTTGCTTGATTTTCTGTAGGTGAAACGGGATCAAATTCTCCCTGTAAAATTAGAACGGGGGTTGTGATTAATGCGGGATCAATACTATTATATTCGTTTCCATCTTTCCAATCAGCCCTGATAGGGTCACTTTCTAATGCCATTTTTACATAAGTATCGATAGCTTTTTGACTGATACTCCCAGGCGTTATAAAATCACTTGCCGCATTCTCTGCGGTATTTACACTTTTTTGTAACTGAAAATCTTTTGGAGTTTCAGGAATCTCAAAATCTAAGTCTTGCCAATATCCAAATACCGTCAAGCTTGCAATATCATTTGCATTTTTTTGAGTTGCTAATAAGGTTAATGTTGACCCCATAGACCATCCAAATAAATGAACCTTGATATTGTTATTTTGAACAGAAATCCATTTTAAAACATTGAGAATGTCGTTTGAAGCAACATTGGGAGTGGCCCATTCTGTAGCATCTCTTGGGGTGTCTCCATACCCTCTTAAATCTACAGCATATGTTGTGTAGCCTTTTGCGGTCAATCCATCCATTAAAGATAAATCTTCACCATCTACTTGTAAATCGAAATCGGGAACACCACTCCATGTACGGCCATGTACAAAAAGAATAAGCCCTTTAGGATTATCAATTTTCTTTTCCCATACAGCCATTGGATGTCCTTCTGATAATACAGTATGTTTTATTAGCGATGTTTTTTCAATGGTGTTTGAGATGATTTTTGTTACTTCAATATCATTATGCTCTGTTTTACAGGATAGTGTCACTAAGAACAAAATAATAAATATGGATGGCATTTTAAAAATTGGGTTCATTGGTTTCTTTTTTATGAGTTAACTATTAAAGTGTTTGCTTTTAATAATTGGTAATACTAATTAATTCAGTTTTTAGAATTTTCATCAGAAATATATTAATCCAATTCTGATATCAACTGTTTTGTGAGTTGCATGGCTTTAGTGTAACTGTTTATTTTTGTGAATATTAGGAGGGTTTTAAAAGTGCACATCGCAGTGTATTTCACTACAAAATCTCTTTCGTTTTGAATTTTCCATGAAATCTCATTTAAATATCCCGAACCAAGGTTGTCTCCAAAGGGATAGTCGAGCGTATATTCCCTTGTTAATTCAAAATATTGATTAATCATTTTTTCATTCAAGGTTATTGTTTGATATACATCAAGGTTTAATATTTTTCGTTTCAATACTTGATCTAATAATTTAAACGCAGAGGTTCCGATCATAGAATTGAAAGTATTTTTACTGCTATACTTTTCTATAATATTGATGAATGGATCATGTTCGTACTTGGCAATATGTTTTACCGTATCCAAAGTTGCGTTTGGACCACTCATTCTGCTAATGTTTTTTTGTTCAGTTTCAATTCTAGTTTTGCCATTGTCTATAAAAGCAGATAACATTAAGGTGTCCATCACTAAATCGGCTCGATAGTCTTTGAGTAGGGTCGCTATATTTTTGTTAACCTTATATGATTCATTCCAATTATTGACACTCAACGCAATCAAAATCCCAATGACAACAAGCACAATTTCACCAATGGCATATAGTAAATATTTACTGAACTTGTTTTGAGTAATTAGTCGTTGTCGAATTTTCCTAAAGAGTTTTATCATTAGAATAGTAGCTAGTTTCTCTAAAGGTATGATAATAAATTAAATTAGGATGGCGTCGTGAAGGCCTTCGTGTTAGTATTTAAATTTATTACTAAAGCACGTATGAGCAATATACCTTATTAGCGATAGGCTATTTTTCAAACACCAAATTTTCTAGGTATCGCAGAGCAGAAGCCATTAAGTTTTTTCTATTTCTTGCCTGATTTTCAAAATGATTAAGTGTCTCTCTATTTAACTTTTTACCCTTTATGAAAACAGTTGAGGGGTTTTGCAATGCGGATAAGTCTAATAAAGGATTATTCTCAATTAATATTAGATTTGCAACTTTGCCAACTTCAATGGTTCCCATATTACTCATAACGGAATGGGTTTTAGAAGCATTCACCGTGGCTGTTTTTAAAACTTCATAATTGGAGAGCCCAGCTTCTTTGTAAAAAGCCAGTTCTTGATGAATAGAATACCCTGGAACAGTTACGCCTATTCCTGCATCAGTACCGCAGATAATAGTTGTGCCAGCTTCATGAAGCTTTTTAAGAATATTTAAATGAAAATTATGTTGATTTTTTATGGTCTCAACAATAGAATAATCGTCCTGTTTAGTATTATACCACCTATCAAATTGAGCCTTACTATCTGTTTTCTTAATAAGTGGATTCATTAATTGTAGTCGCTCTGATGTTAAAATATTATCATCAATGAGCATTTGATAAATATTATTGTAAACCGTTAAAGTTGGACTAAAGGAACTGTGTTTTGATTTTTCAAAACCATTAATTATCTCTTTTAATTTAATGGTATCTAAACTATAGTTTAATGGCTGTTGTATAATCTCCTCAGCATGTTCTATAGATTTTATTTGTGGATTAAAATGATAATCATAAGGCACTTTTGGTGAAGGATGTGCAACAATATCCATGTTTGATTTCGCTGCTTGTTCTACAACGGCATCAAATATATCTGGTGTTAAACCGTAGTAGGTTTTAATAAAATCGTAACCTCTATCTTTATATGAAATCACTTTTTCTATTGCTTCATTGGGATTTGTTAAGTTTAAATTATCATCTCCTATAAATTCTGGACCGGTTAGTTTAGGCCCCGTAGTAAAAAACATAGGCGAAATAATTTCGTCATTATTTATAGCATCTTTAATTCTTAAATGCATGGGCATACCCCATAAATTGCGCACCGCTGTAACGCCATTAGATAGATATAAACCAAGTTCATATCTATCCCATACATGCACATGCATATCTATAAGGCCTGGGCTTAGATATTTGTTTTTTGCATCAATAATTTCAACGTCTTTGATTTCAATTCTGTCTGCAATGGTTTGGATTATACCATCTTTGATATACACCATTTTATTAATTAAAATAGTGTCTTGATGCATTGGGATAATATTCGCGTTGATAATAAGATAAGAATCATTATTTGCAAACTCATTCTTTTTGACTTTCAAATAACTGGTTTTTTGAGCATCAATTCCAAGGATGATAACAATTGTAATTAACAGGACTCCAATGAGTATGAAGACAATTTTAATAATTCGTTTTAATAATTTCATTTATCTAATTATCACTAAGCGTTGATGTATATTTTCGATGTGTTTTTTGAGCGTGCAATTTAGTAAATAAAAACTGGATAGTAAATCCTCTAAAATTTTCGTAAGTAGGCATGTATTAGCAATGTAGTTCGTGCGTATTGTCGTTAGTTTTTATCTAAAAATTTTATAATACTGTCCATATACTCGTCAGGTTCAGAACGCCATTCCCAGAAGACAACTGGCCAATTCCAATTATCCCCATTTAAACCTTGAAAGGATTTCATGTCATGAAGAGCCCCTGGAATTACTTTAATTTCATGCTTAATTTTTGATGTTGTTAAATATTCAGTCATTAATTTTACATTTTCTTTCGGAGGGACAAGAGGGTCAAACTCCCCGAATAAGCATAATGTTCTGCAATTAAGATTCTTTAGCGTTGTTTCTGGATCATAATTGTTATTTGTCCACCAATCAAAATCATCCTTGTTTTTGGGAATATTTACATATTCAACCCATTTCTTATGCTTAACTTCTAAAATTAAATCTTGAAGTTTAGACCATATATTCTCTTTTTTATCCGTGGCGAATTGAAAGTAAAGTTTTGTATAAGCAACTGCCAAGTCAATATCAGATTGATTCCATCCATCAGCATTCATAGAATATTCAACACGATGCAAATCTTGCTTGAATACGGAAACAGCAGGCCCTACATTTAGAATAAGAAAATCACAATCTCCAACTTTTTTTGCAGCAAGTGGAGCAATCCAACCGCCTTGGCTTGTTCCAAGATAGCCAACTTCAATTTGATTTCTTCCATTTAATGCCTTTAAATAGTTATAGGCAGCGACGGCGTCGTCGGCGAGATTTTCTATAGAGGCTGTTTCAAAATTGCCTGAAGATTTACCTGTTCCTCTTTTGTCATATAGTAACACCCCAAATCCTTCCAGTGAAAGCCTATGAGCTAATGAAATGTAGTATGGGGAAAAGCGATCTTGAGCTCCAGATCCATGTACAAGGATGACATATTTCTCAGTATTTCTCATCTCAATTCTAGGCTTGTATAGCATTCCTGAAAGTTGAATATCTCCATTCTGAAATGTTATATTCTTTTGTGCATAAGGTTTTTCCTTTTTATAGGACTCTTTTATATGTAGACGTATTTTAGGATTCCATTTTTCGCTTATACCTGTTATTTCTTTTTTATTTTCGCTTATAAAGCAAAAAAAGTTCCCAAAATAAAACTTTAAATGTAATGTGTCATTGATTAATTTAATGTCATCAATGGGCACGTCAAAAAAACCATTCTCTGGAATTTCATAGGTGCCTTTTTGAATTCCTTCTTCATTATAAAAATCAAAACTCACCAGTTGAACTGAGCCGTCTCGTGAAACTGCTCCTTCATATCTTCCGTTTATATTTTGTCCGTATAAGGAATTAATACTTAATAGGATTAAGCTAATATGTTTAATTTTTTTCATTTTATTATGTTTTAAACAAAAGTAGAAGGGATTCATCGAAGTTGAATTTAAAAAACCTTTGGAATACCTTTTTATTTTCTATCCAGTACAATTACATTCTAAATAAATATTAGCTTTGAAAAAGAAAATGATATAAATGGTAAAGATTTCCGATCGATTAGAAATTTGTTTTGATACAAATGAAATAATATCAACGAATGATGATAATACTTCTATTAAAAAGAAAGTAGAACCACGCATAATGCAAGTTTTACAAATTTTAGTAAATAATAGCCCTGATGTAGTTTCACGAGATCAACTAATCTCTGAAGTTTGGGATAATTATGGTGGTGCAGATGATGCATTAAATCAATCAATTTCACATTTGAGAAAATTACTAAATGACACCAATAAAGAAAAGCGGATGATTGAAACTGTCGTAAAGAAAGGATACAGGTTTACTAGTGAAATCGAATCAGAAACTAATCTCAAAGAAAGAACAAGAAGATTCTGGATTGTAATTATTACAATTCTCTTAATTAGTTTTGCACTATTGTTTTATTTAGTGTATCCTAAAAAATCATTTGTGCCTGTGGCTCCACAAGACAATAACCCAGTCACAGATAGTGTTTTAGCTCCTAATGTTGAAAATTAAATTAACTAGAACGTCCAGATATAGGACCTGCCTCTAGAGGTGTTTAATAACTAATAAATTATCAATTTTTCAATGCTGTTTAAAATAGGCACGTTGAGACTAGTACAACATCATATTTTAGACCGACTTTATTTAAAATGCTTGGTGCCAATGGCTTCATATAGAGCTCGGGCATTATAGATGTAACCATTTTTTATGGTAAGTTCGACACGCCTAATATCACTTATATTTTCCAGTGGATTGCCATCAATCAATATGACATCCGCAAGCTTGCCTATTTGTATGGATCCTAATGTCTCGGCATGGCCGGTGACTTGAGCAGAAATGATAGTAGCCATTCTAAGGACATCACTAGCTGGAATCCCAGCTTTCACATAATTTTCAAGTTCTTTGTGGAGTCCAAATCCAAGCAGCGCATCAGTCCCAGGAACTATAGTGATCCCATTTTCATACAGTATTTTTATCATTTCGAGGAGCTTGTCAAATGAGTCTTTGAATTGTTTTTCTTTTCCTTCAGGGATTGGTAATCCTCCAGAATAAAACCCCCTTTTCACTTGAATTGGTAGTCGGTCAAGGATTTCTTCAAATTGAGGGTCTGGTTGTCCAGCCTTAGTGGCTAGCATCCCTTCAAAAAAGGAAACCGTAGGGTCTATAATGATATTTTTATCTTTGAGAAGTTTGACAAAAGTCAAGAATTCCTCGCCCTCGAAATCAATGGTATGTGCTTGTTCTCCAATCATTGAAAACCGTAGAGGTGTTCGAGTGTCGAGGGTATCCGACATGAAATTCAAAGCGAGCATATTGATATGCTGAATTTCATCATAGCCATCTTTTATGGCTTGATCGGCATGCATAAAGGATGGAATATGGCCACTTAACTTCATGTCAAGTTCATGTGTCTTTTCGGCAAGTGGTTTTACCCAGTCAGGATCTATGGAACTATATAACTTAATTTGCTGGTAGCCTCTTTCTTTGTAGAATTCAATAGCTTCAATCCCTTCTTCGAGGTTGTTAATTATTTTACCCACTGGACCTGCATATGGACCTGCCTGATCTATAAAACCACTCATTATTAAAATCCTAGGACCTATCACAGTGTTATTGTCAAACTCTTCTTTGATTTCTGGTAAGTCAAAAGAATTTGCCAAATCTCTGGCTGAAGTAACTCCAGCTGCAAGGTTTAAAATGCCCCCAGATCGATCCATATGGGTGTGCATATCGAAAAGACCAGGAAGTAGAGTTTTATTGGTCCCATCAATAATTTTGGTTACCTCTGGAAGGTTGGTGTCATTCTCTAAGATATTTTCGATTTTATTGCCATTCAATATGACGTACCTATTGTTGAGCATGCTACCATTTTCGGCGTCAAATAGGTTCACATTTGATATCAAGACACGTCCTTCAGGTATTTCTGTAAGTGCCTCGGCTGTTTTAGCATAGTACTCTTTTTCCTTGGCCGTCTGTATTTCAAAAAGCTTTTGCGAGATAGGTTCATAGCCATCTCTAATTGCTGAGAGCCACGAAGAAGGTGCTGCAAAAAAGCGATCATCCATATCAAACCAAAAATAATTTGGAGTGAAAGCAAACCCAACGAATTCAATAAGTTTTAGATTTAGACTGTCATTGACTTGAATATTATCGACAGCTGTAATTTTTAATTTCCCGCTGGGATATAGGTTAATTGAGTTGTCAGGACTGCTCAGCATTTTCCGGATAAGCAATTCGGTATTTCCAAAAGCGCTATTAACACCAACATAAAATGCGTTATGCTGTGGTTTGGAACTTCCATTTTCTGAAGTGCTTTCCCATTTTGCTTCATTTTGACTTAGACTAAATGTCTCAGTGACGGTATCTTTTAAATAATTATGGCCTTGGATTTGAATTTTTTCAATAAGACCATCTTGATTTAACCATATTGATTCTTCTAAGTGAGGACCTCTACCTCTATCATTATATTCAAATACATATTGATAAGAACCGTCAATAGCTAAAGAGCTTTCAAAATAGCCTGCCTTATTGTCTCCAAAATACAAGTTGTATTTTAAATTTTCATAATTAGTTGTTTGCTCAGTCTTGCTGCAGGACAGTGTAATTACTGATAGAATTAATAGTATTGGTATTGTTCTCATATGCTCGTGTTTATTGTGTCTAAGCGTGTTAGATTTTCGTTATTTTGACAATTCTTGATCAATCAATTCCATAATTTCCAAATTCTGACTCTTCAAAACATTCAATTCAGTTACATAATCGGTGGAATATATAAATCTTATGCTCGCATAATCTGCAAATGATATATCTTTAAACAAACCCTGAAAGTCCGGTGTATAATTTCTGCTGTCTAATCCCGAAAAAATTCCTGCCCAGAGATCTCCAATTCTAAAATAGTCCTGGTAAATGTGCATAGCACCATATTGATGTGTTCTTAATTGATTAGCTTCCTCATATGAATCTTTTACAACATCTTCCCAGCTAAATAATAATTCTATAAGACGATTACTATTAATTAAATGAATTTCTCCAGATGAAATTCCTGAGCGAAGTGAACCGTTACTTGAATTAAAAGACCAAGTATAAGCTAAATCTGTAATCATTTCACGAACTTTTTTTTCATCTGTAACTATATGTTGTGATTTAATTTGCTCAATTACTTTTGGGTAAGCATTTATTATTTTTTGATTATAATACAAGACAGTATCAAGTTGTGAAAGATTCGATTGAAATTCCAACTGCAATGTCTTTAAGATATTTTCTTTTTGTTTATGTTTAAAGCTATTATTTCGGGATTCGTTTAATTGAATAGCGATCAAAATTCCAATTACTACCAATAATATCTCTCCAATTGCATAAATTAAATATTTGCTGAACTTGTTCTCCGATATTAATTGTTTACGGATTTTCCGAAAGAATTTTATCATAGAAATGAATGGGTGAGTATCTGTTTGATTTCTAGTTAAATATAGTAATTCTTATTCAGAATTGAATACTAACTATACTGATTGGCTGTGATTTGTCTTCAATATTTTAGGAAAGCAACAAATTAGTGACCGTAAATATGCTCGCATTTGCTACTATGAGGTATGAAAAAGGGGACAGAGCGTTAAGAAAATGTCCTGTGGATATTTTTAGCGAATGTGCTTGTTGGCGCGGGGAGTAATTATGTAATAGTCTATAAATAAAAAAAGTAACCTCGTATTGAGATTCCTTATTCTATATGAGATGCTGAAACAAGTTCAGCATGACGTTTTTGTTATTCTACAACTTCAACTATTAGAGCATCTTCAGTTTTGGTGAGCCTTATAAGAGCAATTTTTGTGGGACAATATTACTTTTGTGCAGTTTGTGTTTTTAGATCGCACATATTCCTAACATGAAAACCTGAGCATCATTCAAGTAATTCTAACACAGCTATCTGAAGATTTTTAGTACATTTGAGTTAGGACTTATATAAAACGCTTATGTCAAAAATTAAATGGAATTCCGAAAAAATGCTTAGTATCTCTGCAATGAGTATGAGTTTTTTTACTTTACTTATTTTTATATATCAGACTAACTTAATGCGCAAGCAGAACTATCTGTCTATTTTGCCTTACCTCACAGTGGCCACCACAACTAATTCAGCTGCTCCTGTCTTTGAACTAAATTTACAGAATCATGGTGTAGGGCCAGCAATAATTGAATCGGTTAATGTTACTTATAAAGACACTACTTACAATTTAATTGATTTTGATAATAAAATGTATAAATTCTTGGTCTTTTTAGCTCCAAAGTTGGACAGCATAAAAAGTTACTCTCATTCACCTATGTCAAAGGGCATGGCTATTCCCGCTAATTCTATATATAATATTTTAAGAGTTAGCGATTCATCAGAAGAATTTTTATTGATGGCTCAAACCATTAAATTTTTGCTCGAAGATGGGATGAATTATAAGATTATTTATAAATCCATCCAGGATGAACACTGGCTGATACATCATAACTCTCAAGGACCTCAGAAACTGAATTGATATAATGCTTGTCGAAATTTATTTCTAATCCTCAAAGTGAGACATTAGTGACAGTTAAGATGCTAGCATTTCTATTATATGCGACTAGGAAATCTATAAAAAACGGACAAAGCGTTAAATAAATTTCCTGTAGACATTTTTAGCGAATTGGCCAATTGGTGCATGGCTAATTATACAATAGGCTATGAACAAAAAAAGAATCCAGTGTCGGGATTCCTCAAATTGGTGATTTTTAATTTAGAATATAATCAGTGTTGTTAGTCGTTAGTTATCTAAACAATCTATAAACTGAAGTCTTTTTATCTATTCTACTCATTTTGTCCACAAATAATTCAGTTAATTTTTCTTTATATGGATGTCCGGTCTTGAAGCAATCCTTTTCTTCTGAATCAAAAACCATAAGGCAAGCAAAATAGTTAGTCATAGTTTCAGTTCCATCTGCAATGACTGTAAAAGTCTTAATGTCTCCATCAATTAGTTTAATATTCTGCCAAATAATTCTTTCAATATTTTGTTGATGTTTACCTTTTATTTTTTTGTTCCATTTCCCATAATTTTGATACATCAATTTCATGCCATCCATTGCTGATTGAATTTCATAAAACCGAAGCTCATTTAATGATAAGGTCTTGTTTTCCACTTTGAGTGGCGTATTTACAATTTTGAAATCGGTATATGGTTTTGCTTGTGATATCTCTTTTGTTGTCGTACAAGTAAATAGCGAAATCATAAGTATTATTAAAAAGTATTTTTTCATTATTACGTAGAACATTTAGACACCAATCTGTGATTTATTTGCTACAATCTACAATATTACTCCCAATCGGATTTAATTGTATTTTTAAATGTCCAAAAAACGTTATTAGGTAAAGGTGCTTCGAAGGTCTTAGATGCTGCAGAACCAGAGACTTCATATGTTAATTTCCAAGCATGAAGGCAAATAGACAGCGGTAAATACTCTTGATCTGAACCATATTTTTCATCTCCAATAATAGGAAGTCCTATATTTGCTAATTGGGCTCGTATTTGATGGAATCGACCAGTTTTTGGCTTAACTTCTAAAAGATAACCGAAATCGTTTTTGCCTATAACTTGATAGGAAAGCGAGCAATTTAAAGCGTCTTTTGATTTTGATTGGACGATATCTGCCTTTTTTTCTTTGTTATTTTTTATCAGAAAGTTTACTAAGGTTCCTTTGTTCTTTGCTGGATTGTTTTTAACAATTGCTAAATATGTTTTTTGAACTTTACGACTACTAAATAGAGTATTAAATACTACCAGAACACTTTTTTTCTTTGCCAGAATTAATACGCCACTTGTTACGCGATCTAATCTATGTATGATACCAATATAGGGCTTACGTTTATGTTTTAAAAGATGATTGAAAACTTGAGTCTCAACAGTCACTGCTTCGTAAGGACTTTTTTCACTAATAAGTCCAGCAGCTTTGTTTACCACTAGATAATCGTTGTTTTCATGTAATACTACAAGCTTCGGCATTGGCAAGTTTCTTGAAGGATAGCCTATAATTAGCGCCTCTTATTTCTAGATTTATGTTTGGATTTTCGACGAGAATAACTGGAAGGAATCGCATCATCAAACGTGTTTTTTACGTTTTTAGGCTTAATGCTTTTCCAAGAATTAGTTTCTGGCACTAACACGTCTACCAAATCTTTTCGACCTACTTTATTCAAGGTTTTTCTAATCCAATCTATATTTTCTTTTTTATACCAAAAGAAGAAACGATGTTGTTCATCCTTTTCTTTTTTAGATTTTGGAGTTTTGGTTGGTTTTAGTGTATAAGGGTGATATCCACTATAATAAATAACGGTTGCAACCGTCATTGGCGTAGGGGTAAAACCTTGTACTTGTTCTAACTGAAACCCCATATCTTTAGTTTCAGCGGCAAGATTTGCCATATCTTCAACTTCACAAGCGGGATGATTTGAAATAAAATATGGAATTAACTGAAGCTTCAAGTTCTTCTTTATATTGATTTTATCAAAACGTTCTTTAAACTTATGAAAATATTTAAATGAAGGTTTACGCATCAACTTTAAGACGGGATCAGAGGTGTGTTCTGGAGCCACTTTTAAACGCCCAGAAATATGCTTTGTCATCACTTCTTCCGTATAATCATCTAATTCTTTTGGGTCAGCATTCTTATTGAATTCTGGCACTAACATATCGTGACGAATACCACTTCCAATAAATGATTTTTTTATTTTAGGATGTTTATCTACAGCTTGATATAATTTAGTTAACGGTTTATGAGACGTATCTAAATTACTGCAAATTACAGGCGAAATACATGAAGGAGCCACGCAGTTGTCGCAAATGGATTGTATCTTCCCTTTCATCTTATACATATTAGCTGAAGGGCCTCCAATATCTGATAAATAGCCTTTAAAATCGGGCATGTTGGCAACGATATCCACTTCTTTTAAAATGGATGCTTCACTACGACTTGCAATAAATTTTCCTTGGTGTGCCGAAATTGTACAAAAACTACAACCTCCAAAACAACCACGATGAATATTAATAGAAAATTTGATCATTTCAAACGCAGGAATCGGTCCGCGTTTATTATATTTTGGATGTGGTAAACGTGTATAAGGCAAATCGAAAGATTCATCAATTTCCTTTTCTAACATCGTTGGAAATGGTGGGTTTATCACCAATGTTCTGTCTTTTATGCCTTGAAAAATTCGTCTTGCTTTAAGTTTATTTGATTCTTGTTCTATAACTTTAAAGTTAGAGGCAAACTTTTTCTTGTTTTTGATACAAACACCATGTGAATGAATTTCTACATCGTCCCAATTTTTATTTTTAGGAATGATTTCATCTTTATTTATTAAAAAGGCGGTTTGTTTTATGGTTTTTAAACTTGAAAAAGGGACTCCTTTTTGCAAAAGCTCAACAACTTCTCGCAAAGGTTGTTCTCCCATACCATAAACCAACATATCTGCTTTAGAAGTTTCTAAAATACTTGGCATTAATTTATCACTCCAATAATCGTAGTGCGTTACACGACGCAGAGAAGCTTCAATTCCGCCTATTAAAATAGGAATATCTGGAAACTTATCTTTTAAAATACTTGAATAAACTGATGTGGCGTAATCAGGTCGAAATCCTTTATCACCATTTGGTGTATAAGCATCTTTATCTCTGCGTTTTTTACTGGCCGTATAATTACTCACCATTGGATCCATACAACCACCAGTAACTCCAAAAAATAATTTTGGCGTTCCTAGTTTTGTGAAATCCTGCAAATCATCGTTCACACTTGGTTGCGGAACAATAGCTACTTTTAATCCATAACTTTCTAAAATACGACCAATAACAGCTGGTCCAAATGAAGGATGATCTACATAAGCGTCTCCACTAAATAATATAACATCTAGCTCCTCCCAACCTCGAATTTTTACTTCTTTGTTTGTTGTTGGTAACCAATCTGAAAGTTTTTTAGTTTGCATAGAGTGCAAAGGTACGGTTTAATTCGTTTTATATTTCAACACTAGAGGTGATCTCTGCACCGATACATAAATTTGCTAGTAGGCTGCTATCATTTGTGAATAGGTGTAACTAAAAAAGGGTCTACAATTAAGTAAGCCCGTTATAAATATTATGAGATGCTGAAACAAGTTCAGCATGAAGTTGATCAATTTTACCACTTCAACAATTAAAGCATACTCAGTTTTTGTGACCTTGGTAAGTTTTTCAAATTTTTTTGAATCAGTTTAATCAGGATTTCGTTTATTTAGTACTTCCTTTATTAATTTTTGAACTGCTATAGTTTGTTTGGCAACCTTCTCTTTTCGATCTGTTGACTGTATTCTTAATCTTCCTCTAAAACTCAACATATTAATAAATTCTTTATCCTTCAACCAGGTCTCATAATCATTAGGAATCCATATATTACTTTTAATATCATTTCTAAAATGTTTTTGATACAAAGGAACAACAGCGGTCGACCATACTTGGTCCTCCAGTCTTCGTGTTTCTTGCATGAGGGTAGGGTAAACTACTTCATACAAATGGGTTATTTCCTTTCTTAATGAATCGGACTCAATTAATTCTATTCCTGAAGATTTCAAAGTTTCAAAAGCGGATGAGGTCAACACTACATCTGGTGCTTGATTTGCTATTTGCAAATAGTTAGGCAAGGAATCATTAAAAGGTCTTTTGTGATCCACATGATCGATAATGTAATTAATACACCAAAGCCCTCTTTTTTGTGTTTTTATATCCTTTTCAAGGTTTATTATGTTTGTGTCAAGATTTAATGTTAATTCACTCAAAAGTTTAGTTTCCCGATTACGCAATTTTTTAGTCTCATTCCAATTATTAATACTTAGCGCAATCAATATTCCAATAACCACAAGCACAATCTCACCAATTGCATATAATATATACTTATTGATTTTGTTTTCAGTCAGAAGTTGTTGCCTAATTTTTCTAAAGAACTTTATCATAGGATTAAATAGGAGTGTAGCTAGTTGATTTCTAGTTAAATATAATATTTATTATTTAGAGTTTAAAAATAGATTTGCTAGATTGATGGTAATTTACCTTAAGAATTTTAGTAAAGTGACGAATCGGTGATAGCAAATCAGTCATGTATCTATTACAACCTGCGATTTTGATTATACAAGTTTTTGGCAATTCTTTTTAATCGGATTTGATTGTGAAAAAGCAATAATAGTTTAAAACAATTGTTGCACCCAATCAGAAATAATATGATCCTTATTTAAATAAAGGAGTGTTATTCCTACAGTATCATATAATCCATGAACTATCACAAGTAATAGTAAGTTATTCCTGTTTTTACTGAATATCATTGCAATACAGAAAGCCCACAAAAATGAAGACACCATTCCAATAGTTCCTTGATAACCGTGAGATACGCCAAAATAGATTGAAGTAGTAATTGCTGAGAGTAACCAAGCCTTATTGTTATTACCTAATAACTCAGCTAATGCTTTCATATAATAACCACGAAATAGAAACTCTTCACCAAACGCAGCAAATACCCACACTATGATCATTAAAGCTATATACCCTCCAAGGTCACCTCTAACATGATCTAAAGATGATAAATCATATTCGCCAAGAAACATTTTTAGTATGGGGTCCAGTAGTATGTCAAAACCAATAAAAAGTAGTACCGTTATTAGCAAACTCTTTAAAACTGTTTTCCAGCTAATTTTTTTTCCAATCCCAAATTTTGACCAATCAAAATTGCTTCCCCATAAAATTAGAAAGGCAATACCTAGTCCGAAAAAAAAGACGAAGTTTCTATCAATAAACCCAAATATTGGCGCAATGATCATTATTAAAATCACTACATAGGGTTTGTTTAAATAATTATATATTTTAGTTTTCATTTCTGTAAATTTTTTAATTGATTAGTCTTATTTATTCACTTCAGTTTCTAAGGATAATTTTTCTCCAGTAAGAGTTCCGCGAACAAATCCTCCAGACTTCCAGAAAAGGATTTCACCAGCATTTCCACTTTTCATATTTGCATCGATTACAATGACTTTTCCGTTATAGCGTGTTTCAATCTGTCGATGTGTAGTATGACCAACCACAATATTCGTGATTTGAAAATGCTTTAATAGTTCATCTATTTGCTCATCAGTAGCAAGCTCACCCTGAAAGTAACCTCTATAGTATATAGGTCCATGTCCCTTATGAAGAAAGTTTCCAAGCTCGTTTCGTTTTTCTGGTAATTCAGATTCTATCAACTGTTTTTTGAATTCTCGATTGATATCCTCCATAGACAAGCCTTTATTTGTAAAATCTGGATGTAATCCGCCGTGGGTGAATAAGATATTATTGATCTTTACTAGGACAGGACGGGTTCGTAACCAATCGCCTAAAACAGATCCATTAGCAAATAGGGTATTGAATGGATGGTCTACTATTTTAGCAATCTCCATATATTTTGGATGTACAGATCGTAAATTTCCGTTTAGTACCATCACGTCGTGATTTCCTAATAATACATGTAATTTACCTCCATGGCTTTCGGCTTGTTTTTCTAAATCATATAAAAACCATAATACTTCAGTAACCTGTGGACCTCTATCGAAAATATCGCCTGCAACCACAAAATGTCCAGTACCGAAATTCCATTTCCCATGCTGGTCTATAATGTCATTATTTTTCAATAAGTCGATAAAAACATCATACTGGCCATGGATATCACTCACGGCGGCAATTTTGAAATCTCCCTGATAGTCCAATTGTGTTACCTCTACAGATTCTTTACCCCAAAGGTTTGCACTCAGCCTATTGTGTTCAATTGTTTGTGCTTTAGTTGCATCTATTTCTTGACTGTATTTAATACCTTTATAGACCCAAATAGCAGTGTGCTCGTTTTCTGTTTTAATAATATATGGGCCATCGCTTACCCCTTCGTAGGGAATATGAAGTACTTCTAATATTTCACGAATATTTTCTTCTTTTGCTAAATCGATAGCAGAATAGTCCCCTTCGATTTTTATACTAGGATCTGCACCCTGGTCTATTAATAATTGTAAAGCCTCTGGGTTTCTTCCTATAATTGCAAAAATTACCGCGGATTGCTTTTCGTTACTCATATAATTTATATCTGCCTTATGTTTAATAAGTGCTTTAACAATGGTTAGGTTTTGATAAGCTACGGCATACATTAATGGAGTTATACCCTCAGTAACTAAATTTACGTCGGCACCATTCTCTAATAAATAGGTTGCAACCTTATTTGATCTATCCCCTTTAATAGCATCAAAAAGTAAGGTCTGTCCTTTTCCATAAAGTTTATTAATGTCATTTCCTTCCTCTAAAAAAGCCTTCACCGCCGCTACGTCTCCTAGCTTAATGCTCTGATGAATATCTTTAGCACTTTCGGTTTTTTCAAACCGTTCACTAAGCTGTGCTTTTGTTAATGTTCTTGCCATATATAGGACAAGTTGTTTGCCACTGCCAGAAGTCCAGGTGCCTGTTATTCCAGATGCTGAAATCTGCCCAGAATAACTTCCTTCTGAATGAATCGTATAATTAATAGTACTGCCGGTAACTACAATATTTTGCATGGGTAATGTTGCGACTCCTTTTGAAGCTGGTCCCATAAAACCGACAAGTTTTCCTTGATCTGATTTTTC
>CAJXVU010000010.1 GCA_913062555.1 uncultured Bacteroidota bacterium | reverse complement strand
ATGGCAAATGCAATTCGGATTACGTTATATTTTCTAAGAAAATAGAATATATATTATTAAATTTGCGCTCCTTAATTAAGGAGCGCATTTTTTTTAGTAAAACTTCAATTCATAAACCGATAGGTTGTTGCTTTACTTATTTGAACGAATCTCGCTTCTTAGTTGGGTCTTATAATAAATTGAAACATGAAGTACACGAGATTATCCAAAGAACAATTTGAAGAGTTACACCAGGAGTTTATCAACTTTTTGGCAACACAATCTATTACTGCCGATGAATGGGCCACAATTAAAACTAATAAGCCTGAAGTGGCTGAGCAAGAATTGGATGTGTTCAGTGATTTGGTATGGGAAGGAGTGCTTTCAAAAGCGAAATATTTAGAAAACATCTCACCACAACATATGTATTTATTTCACTTGGCCGAGAACCAAATCGAACTTGTTGGTCTAAAATTAAAAAATGAAGCTGTCGATTTAACAACTCGTGAAGGCTTTTCATGGTTGAGAGAAAATTTAATGAGTGATGATGTAGAGCTGTTTAATGCAAATAAAGATTATTCTGAAGATAAACAATTCAATAAATTTGAGCTCATTCAACAAGGCTCAATGATTACAAAAGGGGATCTTTTTAAGTATTTTGAAAAACTTATAGGCTAGCTAAATAAAAAAGTAAGATATTTGTTTTTTAACACAATATAATGGCACAAAAACCAAGCATACCAAAAGGCACTAGAGATTTTTCACCAGAACAAGTTGCGAAACGCAATTATATTTTTGGAATCATTAAAAAAAGTTTCGAACGATTTGGCTTTCAGCCTATAGAAACACCAAGCTTTGAAAATTCTGAGACCCTTATGGGGAAGTATGGTGAAGAAGGTGACCGCTTGATTTTTAAAATATTAAATTCTGGAGATTATTTACGAAAAGTAGACGATGCATTGTACAGTGCAAAGGATGCTAATAAAATGACCTCAAAAATATCTGAAAAAGCGTTGCGTTATGATCTTACCGTACCATTCGCACGCTATGTTGTACAACACCAAAATGAGATTGAATTTCCATTTAAGCGTTATCAAATTCAACCTGTATGGCGTGCCGACCGACCACAAAAAGGACGCTTTAGAGAGTTTTTTCAATGCGATGCAGATGTGGTGGGGTCTAAGTCCCTATGGCAGGAAGTTGAATTTGTGCAATTGTATGATGATGTTTTTGCAAGCTTAGGCTTGGAAGGGGTATGTATAAAAATTAATAATCGCAAGATCCTTTCTGGAATTGCTGAAGTGATTGGTGCTCAAGACAAGCTTATCGATTTTACAGTAGCTTTAGATAAGCTCGATAAAATTGGAGAAGAAAAAGTAAAGGAAGAAATGCTCAACAAAGGTATTCCTCAGGAAGGCATTGATAAATTACAACCGTTATTCAGTATCTCAGGAACTTTTGAAGCTCAAATTAAAAGCTTAAAATCAATCTTAAGCACTTCGGAAGAAGGGCTTAAAGGGATCGAAGAATTGGAATTTATAGATAATGCAATTTCTAGTTTAGAGCTTAAAACAGCGCGCATGGAACTAGATGTCACCTTAGCCCGAGGACTCAATTATTATACGGGAGCAATTTATGAAGTCGCCGCCCCAGAAGGTGTAAATATGGGTTCCATTGGTGGAGGTGGTCGTTATGATGATCTTACTGGTATCTTCGGACTCAAAGATGTGAGTGGTGTTGGGATTAGTTTCGGTCTGGATAGAATTTATCTGGTTCTTGAAGAGCTTAATTTATTTCCTGAAACGGTATCAAATACCATAGATGTCCTATTCATCAACTTTGGTGAGTCTGAAGCTTTATATAGTTTAAAAGCAATTAAGGCACTTAGACAACAGGGGATCAATGCCGAGTTGTATCCTGATACTTCCAAAATGAAGAAGCAAATGAATTATGCCAATAAACGACAAATCTCGAACGTGGTTTTAGTAGGGGATGAAGAGCTTCTAAGCAATAATTATACTTTAAAAGACATGAGTACTGGCGAACAGCAAAAGCTATCGCTAGAAGCGCTTATAAAAGCAATACAATAAAAAAAGTGCCAATACATTGGAGCTTTTTTATTAGTATCTAAATAAATAACTTTTCCCCGGCCATTGTATTTTTGATTTACTGATGTAACAAGTAGGTATTACTATCGTCTACTTTTTAAACTCAGGAATACAAAATTATGATGCGTATACAAAAGCTTTTCCCAATTACTATAATAACTTTAATTGTGTTTCTAGGGATTATTAAATTACCTCTGGAAGCCATTATTGAAGATCTTGGATTCACTGTTAAGCGGGCAGAACATCTCAGTAGGATATTTAAAAACATTGTTATTGTTTCCCTTTCTATAATTGCAATTAAAAAATTAAAATTGGTCGAACTATCCGGATTAAGTCGTCAATTTAAATGGGACCAAAAGTACTTCGTTTTAATCCCGATGTATCTCGTCTTGTTAGGGGTGTTATCATTGATAGAGACAGATCTCTCTGGCGTTTCAATGATAGACACCGTTTTACTCTTTATTGCTATGCTATCGGTAGGCTTTTCTGAAGAATTTATTTTTAGAGGGCTTTTACAATCTGTGTTTTTAAAGCGCTTTATCAATCATAAAAACGGAGTGGTTTGGAGCATATTCTTGCCAGCTTTGTTGTTTGGCTTGTTACATTTACTAAACTTAAAATTGGATAATATTGCCGCTTCTGTGAGCCAAGTTATATATGCCTTTTTTATTGGAGCCGCTTTTGGGGCTATTTTATTGAAAACCAATAAACTTGTACCCTTAGCAATTATTCATGGTCTTATTGATTTTGTGTTTAGTATAAATACCTTGATTGATCAGGATGCAATGGCTGGGGAATTGGAAAAACAAGACCTGATGTCGGCAATGGGATCCATAATTGTTGTCCTTCCTTTGTTCTTTGCCGGACTCCTAATTATCCGCAAAATCTCTAAGAAAAAAACCCTTGAAAAGATAGCAATGTCACTGCACGAATAATTAGCAAGATTAATTCAAATTTAGTTTTATAATTGGTATGTTTCGGCATACTTGTTGTAAAACCATTCATCATATTAATCAAAAAACAAATACGTGAAAAATTACAATCAAATTTTTAAAATCCTACTCGGATTTTGCCTTTCATTAATACTCGTTAATTGCGATTCTGATGACGATTCTGATGCAATAAAGAAAACGACTATCCCATTATTTGAAGAAGCTAAAATGGCTATTATTCATGGTAATAGCGAAAAGTCCTGGCGTCTAACTGAAGTGATTAGCATTTTTGATCATGCTACAGATACTCATATTAATAGTCTATGTGGCGCTGATGATGTCTATACTTTTTCGGCATCTAGTGACGAGGTTGCTATTAATTTGGGGGAACAACGCTGTTTTGAAAGCATCAGTGAATCTGAACGCTTTGAAGCAAGATTGTTATTTTGGCCAACAGATTGGTCTGATGCGGAGTATACTATAACCTTGCATTTTGAAGAATGTAGGATAAAGGATAATGCAACCTACACGATTTGCTCGGGTGCTTATTATAAATTGGCCGAACTTTCAGAAGAAAGAATGGTATTTCATACCGCTGGCGGTGAATTTGTAGGCGAATATAACGAAGCCTTGGTATTTGAACGTTAGTAATAAATTCTGGTACTTGCCGAAGTATTAACAGGGTGATTCCATTTTTTTGTATATGTTTGTTACAAGCTTTTGGAAACACCCTGTAATAAATTAGGGTTTAACTGCTCTAAATATGGCCATATCTCAAAATAATAAACCACCCTTACATATGATTCTACTGCTGATTCTGGCGGGAGAATCTATTTTTATTTTACCATTTGTATTGGCTCGAATTTTCAGGCCTACGGTATTGGATGTCTTTCAGCTCAATAATTTTCAATTGGGAACCTGTTTTTCGGTCTATGGTATTGTGGCATTTGTGTCTTATTTATGGGGAGGCACTTTAGCCGATAAATTTAAACCGAGGATATTGATTGCGTTGGCTTTATTTCTAACGGCTTTAGGTGGGCTTGTTATGGCAAGCTATCCTTCATATACTATCATGAAAATACTTTTTGGTTACTGGGGATTTACCACTATCTTTTTATTTTGGGGCGCTATGATTAAAGCCACAAGAGTGTGGGGAGGTACCAGTAAACAAGGACGTGCCTTTGGTTTCTTGGAAGGTGGTAGAGGATTGGTGGCCGCAGGAATGGGGACAATAGGAGTGCTTATTTTTTCATTGTTTATTACTGTTGATCTCGACAAAGTCACTTTAATTGAGCAACAGGAAGCCTTTCGTTATGTGATATTATTTACTTCGTTAATGGTAACCGTAGTGGGTTTACTAGTGCTGTTCTTTATGAAAACCAAACACAGCTCTGAAGACTCAGCACCAACTGCAGTTACAAAACGAACCACTTATGCCAATTTCAAAAGCGTTATTAAAATACCTTCAGTGTGGTTATTGATGGTCATTATTCTATGTGCCTATGTGGGGTATAAGCTTACCGATATCTTTTCACTTTATGCCAAAGAAGTCATGTTATACGACGAAATTAAATCGGCACAGGTTGGTACTTTTCTATTGTATATCCGCCCAGTTGTTTGTGTTAGTATAGGCTTATTAGCCGATAGATCGCGAGCTTCGCTTTGGATGATTTTAGGATTTATAACCATGCTCATTGGAGGGGTGTTTTATGCTACAGGTATCATTGATGCTCAAATGCACCTCCTCTTTTTTATGTCACTAATAATTACTGCAACCGGTGTGTATGCTATTAGAACTTTATATTTTGCAGCCATGCAAGAAGGTCATATTCCTTTAGCTATAACGGGTACTGCCGTTGGCGTAATTTCGGTGGTGGGCTATACACCAGATATTTTTGTTGGACCGGTAATGGGATATCTTTTAGATAATTCTCCGGGTGTAACAGGACATCAACATGTATTTGTTATGCTTTCCATTTTTGCAGCTGTAGGACTCGTGGCTTCACTTGTTTTTCACAGAATCAATACCAAAAAGAATAGTCAAAATAAATAGAGTTATTGTTTTAAATGAAGTCCCAACTGCTCAATATTAGCGCTTGATTCAATTTTAAACAACGGAATATTTTCAACATAGTCAATCGTCAATCCTTTTGGTAATTTACCTCTGAAATCTATTAATTGACCTTTAATGATATACTGTTCGAAATCAAATAGTGCTTCACTGCTTAAATAGTTGCTCAAATGAGATTTAAATACTTTATTATTTAAACGCATACTTTCGTCATCAAGCGCAAGTTGAAAGAAATCTAACATTAAGTGATCTAGACTCTTTTCAAAATTGGATTGCTGTTTAATTTGAGTATCAATTAAAAAAGCATAAAGCAAGCCTCGTCTATATGGCAATTTTTGATATCGTTTATAATTTGACCAATAGGTGTTAAAAGTGAGCTCCGAATTTGGAATGCTATTAATCTCGTCTTTATAATGGGGAGTAATCACCTCTTTATTGAGTATGTCTATAAATTCCTCACTGCTTAAATTATCATTTTTAAGCATCAATTTATAGGCGTAATAGTCAGTAAAGCCTTCACTAAACCAATATTGTTTAACCTCATCTTCATTGAGAATAGTTCTTCCAATCCAAGTATGAAGTAATTCATGATTATAGAGCCATGACAATCGATTTAGAGTTGTACCATCATTGTTTGATGCAAAAGATATGAATGAGTTTGTAAGACAGCTTCCTCCAAGGGAATTGGACTTTGAAGTTTTAGTCCAGGTTTCGAAAGTAGGGATGAGTGATACCGAGTACATTTCTTTTCTAGGGTCATTCCAAAATTTATCTTGAAACGAAATAGTTTCTTTTAATAAGCTGAAAAGTCGATCATCCTTAATTGTTTTCCAATCGCCACGAGTTACAAAATATACAGGGCGGGTATTAGATTCAAATTGATAGCGTCTAAAATCTCCTCCTATAAAAAAGGAGGCATATAAATCTTCCTGGGTCACCTTGATGAGTTGTTCCCTTTCATACCCAAAACTACTATGAAATAAGCCGTTATTAGGCATTTCACCCCATGAAATGGCAATGGAGGCTTTACTTGCTTCCGTTGCAAATAAATCTACAGGAAACATGAATAGGCGCATCCCAAGCGTATGAAAATAATCCTTATTGATAATTGGCCTATAGCGGTGATAATTTTGTAATGGTTCTTTAAAATCCTGAGTTATGGTATATTGTATTTCGTTGATTTGATTTGGGGTTGTTTTGATTCTTACCAAACTGCTATCTCTATCAAACACTACAGACGTAGGCTCAGGATCTACTTTAAAACTGCTGATACAATTGTAGATATCGGTGTCGCCCCAGGAGGTGTTTTCATATTTTAACAAGAGCTCACCGTTAACATCACTTTTATAATTAAATTTCACTAACAAGTTCGTACTGTCATTAAGATTAGCTGTGACTTCATAGCTGATGTCGGCAGGATTTTTATCTGATTGCTTACAGGAGGTAAAACAGATTGTACTGAGGAGAAACACAATTTTGAATGCGAATTTCATAGGTTGATTTTGATTGATTAATTTGTTGTTATTCAGATTTATAAAACTAAAAGTACGCCAAAGATTCCTCACCATAAACAGATGATTAGGGATATCATGAGACCTCTTATAAATACAGGCGTTTAATTGCTCAAGTATTCTTTACAATTTTAGTCTAAAATATAAAGACGGTAAAAAGCGGGTTATTGTGACAATGACAGGTGTTAAAATTTGTAAATATATGATTGTGAGAACTTTATTTTAGACTAACCTAGTAAGGCCCGTCTTAAAATCATTTGTACATTGACATTATCGTTTTGCGGAATGAGAAATCGTTCTAAATCTTCCGAACGAGAAATCTGTTCAGTACGGTCAATAAAACCATAGCCTAAGTAGCTTCCATTTTTTACCATCACAAAGGCTTCTTCCTCCCAATGTCTCCCTTTCTCCTTAATAATCATATCTTGAGAGCTATTTTTAATATGTTCAATGGCTAGATTTACACGGTTGTTATAATCATCTACAGTTTCCTCATCAGTACAAACCCCATGACAGGTTTTAATTTTGTAATGTGAACAGGCATCAACCCCTTCCTGTAAATGACAGTATTTAGGACATAATTCAAACTGCATACAGACTTTTTCCAAATAGGATCGGCAATCGGTGATATTAAATAAAGTAAATAAGGGATTGGGTGTTGCCTTTAAATTATTATATGCCAAATGGATACAGCCTTTCCTATCAGTATAACTAAAAATACCATAGGCTCTTGGTGCCCGTTTTGCAACCTGATTATATTCTGGGTAATGCTTTTTTATGGCGGCATCTTCCATGAGTAATGCAATGAATTCACTCCCAGACAATTCAAAGTCGATATCACTGGTCTCCCGACATAAGTTCAACTCTTTGTCCGTTTTGTTATAGAAATGACTGAGCACACGTTTTTTAATGTCCTTCGCCTTTCCAACATAAATAATTTTTCCTTTTTTATTTTTAAAATAATAGATGCCAGCACTATTGGGTAGCGCCTCAAAAATATTGCTGGATAAATGTGCAGGTAGAGTTGCTTCTTTGGAATTCTTTTTTAGGAAATCACCAAATACCTGCGCCGCATCAGTCCGTGCCAATAGCATTTCAAAGAGAATGACTGTCGCTTCAGCATCCCCACGAGCCCGATGTCTGTCGACCACTTCAATGTTTAAAGATTTACAAAGTTTCCCTAAGCTATAAGATTTAAAGCCAGGAAATAATTTTCGTGATAAGCGGATGGTACACAATTTACGTCTTGAAAAATTGACTCCAATATCCTTAAATTCATTACGAATAATATTATAGTCAAAATTGACATTATGAGCTACAAAAATACAGTCTTTAGTAATTTCAAGAATAGACTCCGCGACTTCATGAAATCTCGGGGCATTGGCAACCATGCCATTATCTATTCCAGTTAAGGCTGTAATATAAGATGGAATTAAAGTTTCAGGATTTACAAGACTCGTAAATTCATCAATGACCTGATTGCCTTCATATTTAAAAATAGAGATTTCTGTAATTTTATTACGCCCTGTAGTCTCAATATCTATGATGGTGTAGGTCATCTTTTTTTTCTGAATTTTTGTAATGCAAGATACTTTATTCGGATTAAAATTGAGCCATGATTTTAATGAAACTATAGTACCCTTATTCATTAAAAGACACCTAATCTTAGGTCTATGATTCCTTTTGTCAAACTGAATTTTTTAAACAAGAAATAATAGTCAGGACATCAGTCTTCTATCATCCAACTTCGGTCATACAACACCACTTACTCCACTTTTTGAAACCATAAGTTTCGTACCCGTCCATTTGAAACGCGAAGCCCGGTGATCTTTCCACTAGCATTCCGTTCAAATTTTACGATGCCATTTCCAGAAAACACATCATTTTTAATTGGTTTAATTTCAAAATCACTTAGGCGTGGGTGAGTAATTATTAAATTTTCGTCATTATTAATAATAGTATAATAGGTACTCAATTCCTCACTGTAATACTCCCCATTAAAGCCTTTAAGGTCGTTTGCCGTATAGTCAGGCAGCATAAACACGTCCGATTCCACAGGATCGTCAGTACCAACAGTAACAATCATTTTTCGCTTATTGCCTGCACCTTTAAACTTTACTTTCAAATCGACATTAACATTCAGCATTTGAAATTCGTTTTTAGAAATAGGAGCGAGAGGGCTTTCACTAAACTCATTTCTGTAATATCTTAAGGTATCATTTTTTACATGTATTCTTCGGGCATAGGTACCATTGTCGTTCCAATAATGTCCGCTAAATTTCTCGAGTTGTTTGTTACTTAGGCTCATGAAATTTGGAGCTTCAGTTTTGGGAGCTTCGGAAGGATTCACTTTTGGAAAATGATCTTTTAAATACAAGTCGGCCACCTGAAGCGCTAAGCCCTGAGCATTAGACCGCGCATAATTACTAAACACCACCACGGCAAATTCCTGATCTGGAAAACGCCCAATATAACTGCGATACCCCGCATCTGCACCACCATGTTGAATCTGATTCAAACCCTTATGTGTATTCACGAACTGACCATAAGCCCCACCAAAAGTGTTGCCATTATTTAAAACAGCCAATGTGTTCATTTTTTTAATGATGTTTGCATTCCCTACGGTTAGCGCTGCGAAATTCATAGACCACAGACTTAAATCCTCTACCGTAGTAAACAGACTTGTCGCTCCTACATTGGCAAAGCTTAAAACCCGCTTTTTATAGCCATTCCCGTTTGGACCATAGGAATATGCCCTGTTTTTTACAATCTTCTCATGGTCGTCATAAAAAAGCGTACTCGACATTTGTAAAGGATTAAAAATTTTAGCCTTGGTAAATTCGGCAAAAGACATCCCCGAAACTCTGGAAACGACTTCCGCTAATAAAGTAAAACCGGTATTGCAGTATAGGTACTCATCTCCAGGATTAAAATTCAATTCCTTTTGTTTGGCTACTAGTTTTAAGATGTGTTCTTTGGTAATCACATCATCCATTCGCCAGCCCGCCATGGCTAATAAATTCCACTGATCCCGTAAACCACTGGTATGTGAGGCCAAATGGCGAAGTGTTATCATCGTTCCAAAATCGGGAACCTGAGGAATGTATTTACGGATGTCATCATCGAAACTCAGCTTCCCTTGTTGCTCTAATAATAATATCGAAAAAACCGTAAACTGCTTTGACACGGATGCAATATGAAAGACCGTCGAAGGGGAGTTCGGAATCCCATATTCGAGATTGGCACTCCCATAGCCCTTTTTAAAAATAATTTTGCCATGATCAACAACTGCAACTGCCGCTCCTGGTTTGTCTGCATCGTCGAAACTGCCAAAAACAGCATCAATTTGTGACTCTAAATCCAAAGATTTCGACTCTTGTGCCTGTATTGTTAGTCCAAAGCATAAAAATAAAACATATAGGATGTGTTGGAAACTTGGTTTTAATAATGTCATAAGTTGTACTAGTTTGGGTTATTCATCAATTAGAAATCAATATCGTTATTGTATTGCGATTTTAAAGATACTAAAATTTAGTTGCCTTTTGGAGGCCTTGTAGTGTACTTTAATTTTATAAAAATGCCGACTTTAGGGGTATCCATATTCATGTGTCTTTGGATAAATTTAGCTTATCATGGCTTTCTTAAAATGTCACAGAAAATACCTAGTATTGAGATTTTCGTTCGGAGAATCTTTTTTGGGGAGCTATACAAAAGAAATTAGCCCGAAACACTACGTGTTTTTAGGTCTTTTTTTATAGCTATTCGTCTGAATGCCAGCATTTGGCTTTAGCTATAAAAAAAGCCCGATACATTGTATCGAGCTTCTTTTTGTTGTAGCGAGACCGAGATTTGAACTCGGGACCTCTGGGTTATGAATCCAACGCTCTAACCAACTGAGCTACCTCGCCATCTAATTGCGGCTGCAAATATAAAAACATTATTATGGAGAGCAAACATAACTTGCATAAAATATTTTTAAATTTAGTTTTAATTCTAAGCAATTATTGTATATATTGACCATCTAAATTATTTATGATTTATGGATGATAAAATAAAATTTGAACTAGAGTTCCCCATACACGCTTCTCCGCAATTGCTATATCAATATATATCAACACCTTCCGGCTTGTCTGAATGGTTCGCCGATAATGTAAATTCTCGTGGTGAATTGTTTACTTTCATCTGGGATGATAGCGAAGAACAAGCCAAATTATTAAGCAAAAAAACAGGTGAACGTGTTAAGTTTAAATGGTTAAATGGCGATGAGGATGCTTCTTACTTTGAAATTAGAATCCAAGTTGACGAAATCACAAAAGATGTGTCATTAATGGTGACCGATTTTGGCGAAGATGAAGACGAAGTTGATGAAACTAAAATGTTATGGGAAAACCAAATTTCCAGTTTAAAACATGTCTTAGGTTCTGCTTAAAAAATTACTTTAATTAAATTATATTTGTCCTCTTCCCGATACATATTGGGATTTGGACTTTTTTTATGGTTAATTATAACGGAAATATTATGGAGAAAGACGTGGCGTCTTTATCTATTGACAATCGCGGCTTCACTTATGGTGATGCCCTTTTTGAAACCCTAAAAGTATCACATCAAAAAGTGCTGTTTTGGGAAGATCATTATTTTAGACTCATGGGCTCAATGCGTATTTTACGTATGGAAATCCCAATGTATTTTACCTTGGAATTTCTGGAAGCAGAGGTTTTAAAACTCATTGATGCTAAACAGCAAACCCAACAAACCGTGCGTGTTAAAATACTTGTCAGCAGAAAACAAGGAGGCTTGTACGCACCCATCACTAATGATGTGAATTATGTAATCACATCTCAGGTTTTACAAAACGACTTTTATACGTTAAATGATTCAGATTATAGAGTGGACCTCTATAAAGATCATTATATCGCACCGGGACTATTGTCTACTTTAAAAACCAATAACAAAGTACTCAATGTTATTGGCAGTATTTATGCTAAAGAAAATCAACTGGATAATTGTTTGATTTTAAACACCAATAAAAGTGTAGTGGAAGCATTAAATGCTAATGTATTTGTAGTAAAAGGGACTGTTATTAAAACAGCACCACTTTCAGATGGTTGTTTAAAGGGTGTGATGCGAAAACAAATTATGGACATTATTAAATTAATGCCTGAGTTTTCACTTGAAGAAGCGTCAATATCTCCTTTCGAACTTCAGAAAGCTGATGAGGTCTTTTTAACCAACGTGATTTTTGGAATATTGCCGATTACGCAATACAGAAAGAAAATATTTACCAAAGAAGTTTCGAAAAATCTGTTGGCAAAATTAAATTTAAAAGTGAGGTTGTCTTAATTATAGGAAGGGTTTTCGGGTGCATTAGACCAAATGCTATAGTCGCCACCTAATTCTAACATTTTTTCTTTCCAGAAGGTGATATCGCTTTTTTCAATGATCGCATTCGAATAAATATTTTTGGCAACAATCCATGTATTTGAAAGTAGTTCGTCTATAAGTTGTTTGGTTTCCCACCCCGTATAACCTAAAAAGAAACGAATATCATTAGTTTTTAACTCACCAGTATTTATTAAGTCGGTAACCTTAGTAAAATCACCACCCCAATAAATGCCATCGGAGATTTCAATACTGTTTGGTATTAAGCTTGGAATTTTATGAATGAAATAGAGGTTATCCTGTTCTACCGGCCCGCCGTTGTAAATTTTAAAAGAAGCTTCAATTTCAGGAACTAAGTCTTTAATGGTGTAACTGAGCGGTTTGTTTAATATAAAACCAATAGAACCCTCTTCATTATGGTCCGCTAATAAAATAACAGATCTATTGAACGATACATCACCAAGTATGGATGGTTCTGCAATGAGTAAATGCCCTTTTTGTGGATTTATATTAACCATAAGCAATTATTTGTTCTCTTAAAGCTAAGACTTATTTATTAGAAATGCAAGAAAATTATTATTTGTAGAAAAGAAAAAGGCTCGTTTTAAAACGAGCCTTTTATAATTATTCGTGAGTATGAAATCTAGTTTACAGCACCACTTAAATCAGATCCTGCTTTAAATTTAACTACATTTTTTGCTTTAATTTTTATAGTCTTACCTGTTTGAGGATTTCTTCCATCTCTCGCAGCTCTTCTAGAAACTGACCAAGAACCAAATCCAACTAAAGAAACTCTGTTTCCCTTTTGTAAAGCTCCTTCAATGTCAACTAATAGACCATCTAATGCCTTTTTAGCAGCTGCTTTAGTAATACCAGCATTCTCTGCCATTCCATTGATTAAATCTGTTTTGTTCATAAAATTAATTTTTAAATTGTTATTATAAGGGTTAACATCCTTGTTAAATCCTATACAAATTTATACGGAATATCCAATCACGCAAGTAATAGCAAGGGAAATTGGCTTTTTTGTTGATAACTTTGAACAATTGTTAATAAAGACAGGCGAATTTTAGTGATTTATTGCAATATCAGCAATGACAGGGGTTTACAGCATTTTTGCATTCGTTTCAAAAATGTATCCATTTAAAAGTGATTTTATGTCCATTTTACGTTTTCCCGGAAGCTTGATTTCTTGTAGGATTATAAAGCCATTATTTACTGCAACTTTAACTTCGTGTTTTGTAGTTAGTAAATGTCCAATAGGATGATTATGCTCCATTTTTTCTTTTGCAACCGCATAAACTTTGACATTCAACTTTTCATTATTGTTCTCCAATAAACACCAAGCTACAGGAAATGGATTTAATCCTCTTACCTTATTATATATATCGTCTAAGCTTTCATTCCAATCAATAGCACAGTTTTCCTTATTTAGTTTATGTGCTGTTTTTATATTTCCATCTGCGGGTTGTGGTATAGTGGTTACTTGGCCGTTGGCAATAAGTTCGACCGTTTTTATGACAAGCCCACTTCCAAGATGCATGAGTTTGTCATGTAAGTCACCTACAGTTTCATCTGGTAATATGTCTTGGGTATCCTGAAGAATCATTGCACCAGTATCAATTTTTTCATCAATAAAAAAAGTAGATACACCCGTTTGAGTTTCACCATTAATTATGGCCCAATGTATAGGTGCAGCTCCGCGATAATTTGGTAATAAGGATGCATGAAGGTTAAAGGTCCCTAATTCGGGCATCTGCCACACAACTTTTGGAAGCATTCTAAAAGCGACTACAATTTGAAGATTGGCATTAAGTGCCTTAAGCATTTCAATAAAAGTTTCGCTTTTTAAATTTGTTGGTTGTAATATATTAAGGTTTTGAGAAACTGCATATTTTTTTACTGCAGATTCGTTTAATTGTCGTCCTCTACCAGCCGGTTTGTCCGGTGCTGTTATAACACCAACAATTGAATAGTCCTTTTCAACCAATGTTTTTAAAATGGTTACTGCAAAATCTGGAGTACCCATAAATACAATTCTTAACTCTTTTTTCACTTGTTATGTTTGTGTTTTATTTTAGTTTGTATGTGTTTGTTGTTGTAATTTTCAGTATGTTTTTCTCTAACATTTGTTTTAATATTAAGCTAATGTGTTCTTCCTTAATTTTTAATTGAGCTACAAGTGCCCTTGATGATAGCGCTTTTTCCTCTAAAAGAGAAATAATAGCCGACATACTTTGCTTTATTTCAGAATTTGAAAGCTTAACAGGACGGTTAATACAAACCGAGCAAATACCACAATCTACAAACTCAGTTTCTCCAAAATAGGAGAGGAGTTGATTGCTTTTACAAAGCGAATCATTATTTATATAATCTAAAACCGACGAAACTTGTTTGTTTTTCAAGCTGTTTTGTTCTGTTATGATTCGCGCTATCCTATTGATGGTTTTATCATCTTCCCGAGGTTCCAGAAAAGTAATTTCGGCATCCGTTTTTGTTAAATTTAAGCTGATGATATTGTCCTTTTCCAAGTGAATTAAGGTTGTAATAATTGTATCTTCATCGATAGATGCTTTACTCGCAATTATACTTGTGTTTACTTTGGTGTCCTGATCAAAAATACCGCCATAAGTTCTCAATATGCATTTTACGATGGTATTGGTTTCTTGATGATTTTCCAGGTAATTAAATAATACAGTATTAGTTACGGTGATCATCACCATCGATTTATTATGGTACTGTTGTGATAAGCTAATAATGCTTGTTCGGTCTAATGTCTTTAAAGCGTTAAATGTAATTAACGGATTGAAACTATAGGTTTTACAAAAGTCGTTAAAATTAAAATCAAAGGTCAAAAATTCACCTTCACCATAAGAGATTTGAAAATAATTACATAATTTCCGATACACCTGTTTGATAAAATCAACCGTTGGTAAGACACTCAAAAACTGATTTTTCACCTGCTGTTCATCCCCTTTATTTTTTAAAATAACAGCATAGGCTTTTTTGCCACTTCTACCAGCACGTCCAGCCTCTTGAAAATAGCTTTCTATACTTTCTGGGAGATTGACATGAATAACAGTTCTCACATCTGCTTTGTCAATGCCCATTCCAAAAGCATTGGTAGCGACCATGACTTGTTTTCGGTTATTATACCAATCGTCAAGTTGTTTTTCTTTTTCATTATTTGACAATCCACCATGATAATAGCTGCTTGTAAATCCTTTGTTTTCTAGATGTTTATAAATATCATAAGTGTGCTTTCTACTCCGGGCATATATAATTGAAGACTGTGGGTTTTTTTTGAGAATCTGTTCAATTTTATAAAACTTATCCTCAGCTTGAAAGACCATATATGCTAAATTGTCTCTTTTAAAAGATTGTTTAAATAGCTTAGGATTTATAAAATCTAACTCTTTAACAATATCTTTTGCAACTTCTGGAGTCGCAGAAGCCGTTAAAGCAATAATGTTGACACTAGGTTGTACTTGGCGCAATAAGGCAATATTTTTATAGGCTGGACGAAAATCATTACCCCATTGAGAGATACAATGTGCCTCATCTACGGCTATGAGATTGACATTCATTTGCCGAATCCGATCTTGAACGAGCTCTTGTTGTAAGCGCTCAGGAGAGAGGTACAGAAATTTGTAATTCCCATAGATACAATTGTCAAGCATAATGTTGACATCGTTGAATGAAAATTCACTGGTTAATGCCATTGCTTTAATGCCTTTGTTTTTTAAGGCGTTCACCTGATCTTTCATTAAGGCAATAAGAGGCGACACAACAATACATATTCCATCTTTTGCCAAAGCAGGAATTTGAAAACAAATTGATTTTCCACCTCCAGTTGGGAGTAGAGCAAAAGTGTCTTCCCCATTTAGAACCGCTGTAATAATTTCTTCTTGCAGGGGTTTAAAGCTGGTGAAGTTCCAATAGCGTTCTAATATTTGTATTGGATGCTGCACAGTTATTTAATGATGCTATTTAAAATAAAATTACGACGTTCGTTGATACTGTCAAAAGGAACTTCAATAATAGTATAACCAAATTTTTGGTAAGTCTTTACTAAATGTTCGTGTATTTGTTGGGCTTGTTCAAAAGATTCAAAACGTTCACTATCCGATTTGTAAATGGCTTTCCAAGGGGGTAACAAAAATACCATATCATACTTATGATTGCTACACGCATCTGTAAAGAAAGTGTCATAAGTTTGATTGAAGAAATCCATATATGCCAATACATCTGGGATCCCACGGTCAAAAAAGCAAAAGTCTCGAACTAATAACTCAGCCGCATTAAAATTAGCAACTCTACCATTAATTAAATCGGTATTGAATTGTTTCGGATCACTCACAAAATCAATCGGATTAGAAATATGTACCTCTGGATTTGTGTTTTTTGTTGCAGCCAAAGTCATGGCTCTTATTATTTCATCATAACAATAAAAATCATTTTCTTTTAAGGCATCAATTACTGAAGTTTTACCAGTGCCTGGGCCTCCAGTTATTACAATTCTTTTCGTATTCAAAACAAAGTGGATTTTTGCTGTAAAATTCGTGATTAAAAAGGGAAATAAAAAATATACAAATCTGTATATTTGCAATTCTATAAAAAACCATTATGAGTGATACTTCTAAATCGGAAGAATTTTATAAAAAATTAAAAGCACAGTTGTTGGATACAACAGAGTGGCCTTCAGAATACTTGTTTAAATTTATTGTAAATACTGAGACCAGTAAACTTTTAAAAATTGAAACGTTTTTTGATAATTCTGGAGCTGTCATTAAAAAGAGCGAATCAAAAACAGGAAAATACACCAGTGTGTCTATTAATGTTGTGATGAAAGATCCTGATGCTGTGATTGCAAAGTATATTCTTGTGAGTGACAATGTTGAAGGCGTTATTTCGTTATAGATATAAAGACGCTTCAATTTGGGATTTTCAAAAGTCAAAAACATTTAAAAAACCCTTATCATTGTTTATTTTTTTGTATTTTGCACAAACTTGAATAGCTTCAAAAAAAACAATTAATTCTACACATATATATTAATTTTGATAGATCAATTAGATTACAATACAGAACGCGATCATTTAATTATTCCTGAGTATGGCCGACATATGCAGAAAATGATTAATTATGCATCCTCGCGTGAAACTAAAGAAGAACGTAATAAATACGCAAAGTCAATTATTGCAGTTATGGGTAATTTACAGCCCCATTTGAGAGATGTTCCCGATTTTCAACATAAATTATGGGATCAACTTTTTATTATGTCCGATTTTAAATTGGATGCAGATTCTCCATATGAAAAACCTTCTAAAGAAGTTTTGGAAGCACGTCCTGAACCTTTAGATTATCCTCAAAACTATCCAAAGTACCGTTTTTATGGTAATAACATCAAAACAATGATTGATGTTGCTAATACTTGGGATGAAGGGGATATGAAGGAAGCTTTGCTGTATACCATTGCAAATCATATGAAAAAGTGTTTTTTAAACTGGAATAAAGATACGGTTGAAGATTCTATTATTTTTAATCATTTATATGAATTATCTGATGGAAAAATAAACTTAAAAGATAGTGAAGAAGATTTAAGTGATTCAGCCAGTTTAATGCGTTCTAAACGTAAATTTACAAGTACAAGTTCAAATACAAGTAATAAAAGACCACATAAAAAACATAGTAATACTAACACTAATCGTAACCGAAAACGATACTAAATCTACCTTGTTATTAGTGCATGAAAACATTTAAAATAGAAGGAGGCCATAAACTTAAAGGCGAAATCCAACCACAAGGTGCAAAAAATGAAGCCCTGCAAATTTTATGTGCTGTTCTCTTAACTTCCGAGAAAATAACGATTCACAATATTCCTGATATCATAGATATCAATAAACTGATTGTCCTATTGCGAAAATTGGGAGTGAAAGTTGAAAAATTAGCTCATGGTTCTTATAGTTTTCAGGCTGATGATTTGAATTTATCTTATTTGGAGTCTACCGAATTTAAAAAAGACGGAAGAGGATTAAGAGGTTCAATTATGATTGTTGGACCATTATTAGCACGATTTGGTAAAGGATATATTCCGAAACCTGGTGGTGATAAAATTGGAAGGCGTCGTCTAGATACACATTTTGAAGGTTTCATTAAATTAGGCGCGAAGTTTCGTTATAACAGAGAAGATTATTTCTATGGCGTAGAAGCAACACTGCTTAAAGGCACTGATATGCTTTTGGATGAAGCTTCAGTTACTGGTACAGCAAATATTGTTATGGCTGCAGTTCTAGCTGAAGGCACCACAACCATTTACAATGCTGCTTGCGAACCCTACTTACAACAATTGTGTAAAATGCTCAATAGAATGGGGGCGAAAATTACCGGTGTTGGCTCAAATTTGTTAACTATTGAAGGTGTTGATAGCCTTGGAGGAACAACACACACCATGCTTCCAGACATGATTGAAATTGGAAGTTGGATTGGCTTAGCTGCAATGACCAAAAGTGAACTGACCATAAAAAATGTGAGTTGGGATGATTTGGGGCAAATTCCAGATGTGTTTAGAAAATTAGGTATTACCATAGAACGTAGAGGGGATGATCTTTTTATTCCTGAGCATAAGGATGGTTATGAAATTCAAAATTATATCGATGGTTCAATTCTTACCGTCGCTGATGCGCCGTGGCCAGGATTTACTCCAGATTTATTAAGTATTGTATTGGTGCTGGCAACTCAAGCAAGAGGGAGTGTTTTGATACACCAGAAAATGTTTGAAAGTCGTTTGTTTTTTGTAGATAAACTTATTGATATGGGAGCTAAAATTATTTTATGCGATCCACATAGAGCAAATGTAATTGGTCATGATTTTAAATCGGATTTAAAGGCTACTACAATGACCTCTCCCGATATTAGAGCGGGTATTTCTTTATTGATAGCAGCACTATCTGCGAAAGGAACATCAACCATTCATAATATAGAGCAAATTGATCGCGGTTACGAACGCATAGATGAACGTTTAAGAGCTATTGGCGCTCATATAACACGAGTTTAAATTGGCGTCGGTTTAATTAATTTCTTAGAGTTTTAACTATCCTCTTCCTTTTCAAACCATCCTGTAAACAGAGTCACTAGTAGTGCAAATATTTGGGATATTGAATGCATAATGATGTGTTAGGCAATTGAAGCTATTCCCGTGCTCACTATTTTTAGTTATGTAAATGGTAATGGTTACATAAATTAAGATATGTATTTGGTTTGATAAGCTTAATTATAAATAATGCTCATGAATCTTTTTATAGTCATGAGCATTATTTTATCTAGTGCAATTAATTATTCATTAAGCGTCTTAAAAACGCTCTCTAATAATGCTTTAGTCGCTTTAATACCTTCGTCTTCTGAAAGCTCATCACCTTCATATTCAATACCTACATAGCCTTTAAAGCCTGAGGCTTTAACAATTTTCATGATCCGGAGAAAATCTGATTTTGTCTCATTCCCGTTTTCATCAAACCGATGTGATTTAGCACTAACGCCTTTTGCAAATGGCATCAATTCGGTCATGCCTTGATATCTATCGTATGCAAGTTTACAACGGTTAGTTTCTCTTTCAATACAGAAATTTCCAAAATCTGGAAGCGTACCAACATTGTCCATGCCCACAGTTTCCATAACTCCACTAAGCCAGACACCGTCTGAAGAGTAACCACCATGATTTTCTACGATAATATTAATACCTTTTGACGCACCATATTCACCTAATTTGGAGAGTCCGTCAGCGGCATTGGTAGCAACTTCTGCTTCAGTACCTTGACCCGCAGCATTTACGCGAATTGAATGTGCACCTAAAAATTTTGCGGCATCCACCCATTTATAATGATTCTCTACTGCAGCCATTCTTGCATCAGCATCAGCATCACCAAGATTTCCTAATGCATCGCACATTATGAGCCCAACACTAACCCCAGCAGTTTCACATCTTTTCTTAAATTCAGTTAAAAATTCTTGATCTTCAGCTTTTGTATAATAAAATGTATTAACTAATTCTATAGAGTTTATGCCATAACTCGCAGCAATGGATGGAAAATCCATAGGGTCAAGAACCCCTTGTAAAAGAGAATCAGGAGAATCCTTGAGATATCTTCTAAAGGTTTCAAAATCTTTAACCCCTTGTCCAAAAAACGATTTGTGGAGTGACCATTGGGCTAAAGAGATTTGGAAATCTTGTGAAGTGACTTCCACCGGGGCATCTGTAGTTTCATTTATTTCTTTTTTTTCTTTGGATACACAAGAAAATGTGAAAACCGCGATTAAAAGAAGGGTAAATAACTTAGTGATTGATTGGTTATTTAAATATTTCATCAGTATAAATTTATTCAATTAGTGTTTGTGTTTAGTTACCATTATTGTTAATTGGTGGTGGGCCTTCAGGAATAATGGCTTTGTAAACTTCATCTCCTTTACGCTCTTTATATTCTGCTTTTACTTTTTCAACCAATTCAGGGTTTTCAAATAAATCGGCCATAGTCATTGCCATCGCTTTTGAAGCGTAAGTCAACCCTTTATGACCTATACTCATACCGCCACAAGCCACAACCGCCCAAGAATGCCAAGGGGTGTCTTTTGGAGCAGTTGTCACACCAAGGTTAATATTGGCTACATTCCAACTTACATCACCAACATCAGTCGAACCACCGCCAGGATGCTCCTTTGTATCTTCCAATGGATGTATATCACTATCCATCCCTACTTGCTCTTTGCCTGTACTTTCCTGTATTTTTTTGCCAAAAGCAATTTCATCATCAGTATAAGTAATTGGACCTAGTAATTCTAAATTTGATTGCATAATTTTACCGCCTTCACGGTTTACAAGGACTTCATAAATTCCAGATATAAGTGAAACTTTATAATCTACGTTAGCCATAATTGCAGCGCCTTCAGCCATTTTCATAACACGTTCGTACACCGGCATCATTCCTGCACGTTTGGTGTC
Source organism: uncultured Bacteroidota bacterium (assembly GCA_913062555.1). GTDB lineage: Bacteria > Bacteroidota > Bacteroidia > Flavobacteriales > Flavobacteriaceae > CAJXVU01. The sequence goes on along the minus strand of CAJXVU010000010.1, from coordinate 75,989 downwards.
TCGAACACGCATCCATAGACGGGCATAATCTGGGACTACATTAACAACTTGTCCACCATCTTGAATATGATAATGCATTCTTACTGTTGGTTTAACATGTTCTCTATAATAATTAATTCCGTTTGTATAAATTTCTAAAGCGTCAGAAGCACTTCTTCCATTCCATGGATCACCAGAGGCATGTGCCGCTTGTCCGTAAAATTCAATTTTAAAATCTACCAAGGCAAGTGAACTTTGCACATCGGCTTTAATAGAAGCAGATGGATGCCAACTAATATTTACATCGACGTCATCCCATAATCCAGCACGTACCATCCATATTTTTCCGAAATATTTTTCTTCACTTGGCGTTCCCATAAATTTTACGGTACCCTTTAGATTTCCACTTTCAATAAGTTCTTTAATTGCTATGGCAGCTCCTAAGCTTCCCGCTCCAAATATATTATGACCACAGCCATGACCGGCAGCACCTTCATTAAGAGGAGCCTTTGTTGGTTGTGCTTTTTGGGAAATCCCTGGAAGGGCATCAAATTCACCCAATACACTTATTACTGGGTGTCCAGAACCATAGGTGGCCACAAATGCTGTTGGCATTCCTGCAACGCCACGTTCAACTTTGAAACCTTGACTTTCGGCATAATCTGATAATATTTTTGAAGATTGGTCTTCTTCGAATGCAGTTTCAGCCAATGCCCAAATATCATCGCTAATTTTGATAAGGTTTGCTTCGTGCTTTTCTACAGAAGCGATAATCGCCTTTTTTGTTCTATTCATCTTTTGTTGAGCGAAAGTGCCAGTAATCGCAAAACATAAGGCGAACACAATGTAATTTCTTATGTTCATATTGGTTAGTTTAAATTCTCTTAAATATAAGACTTTTAGTTGAATATGTTCAAGGTGTTATTTGGATTGTAAATTAAACATAAAGCTCCAAATGACAGTGGTCAAATGGAGCTTCGCTAATATTTTAAAACTGAGTGTGTTAAATCGAATAAAAGAATTGTTCGTTAATGATTTTACCATCATTTACTTCAAAAACACAAACTTCTTCCATGAGTTGTCTTCCGCTTTCTTTAAAGCTAATATCAAAGCTCATCTTACAAGTAAAATGATTTTGTGCTATTACAGGTTCACTAATTTCACCACCGTGAAATTCTTGAACACTATCCAACCATTTATTACTTTTTTCAATAACATTCTGTTTTCCTGTGACATGGTCATCAGGAGTTCCTGGCATTTCTTTACTAATAATATTATCGGCATATAACTCATTCACACATTCAATGAATTGACCTTGATTACACATTTCAAGCCATCTGTTGGCAACTTCCTGTGTGCTCATTTTGTTTACGACGTCTTTTGTTTCCATATCACTTTTTTTGAAGATTATAAAAATAAGCTATAAGATAGTGAAATCTTAAAATTTGTTCAATTAATAAACGCTAATTTATGGCTTGTGTTTTGCTTATAAATGAGTTTAACAATTATCATTACAGCAGTCGTCGTCTTTAACGAGTCTGCAGGTATATATGGCTAATACAGCACCTATAAATGGCGCCGTTAAGTATAACCATAAGTCTTGGTAATTTCCAGATACTACTGCAGGAGCTAATGATCTAATGGGGTTCATTGATGCTTTTGTGATGGGGCCTGCAAACATAGCTTCTAATAAAATGACCCCCCCAATAGCAATGGCAGCCATAGTTCCAATTTCTTTACATCCAGTAGATACATTTATAATGACGATCATTAAAAAGAAGGTTAGTATGAGTTCAAACACAAAGGCTTTATAGGCTTGAAATCCCTCTGCAGGAATGGTACTTCCCAAGGTTGCGCTTTCAGGGAATAAAAACCATAGTAAGAGACAAGCTAAGAAGGCACCAATACCTTGGGCAATGATATATTTTGGTACTTCTTTCCATGAAAATTTTTTGGCATATGCGAATGCAACAGAAACGGCGGGATTAAAATGAGCTCCTGAAATATCACCAAAAGAATAAATCATGGCCATAACAATTAGACCCCATGTTATAGCAACCCCAGGATGGGTGATAGCACCTCCGGTTATTTCATTGATGGTCATGGCGCCACAACCACAAAATACCATCGCAAATGTACCCAAGCTTTCGGCAATATATTTCTTCATGCGTTCTGAAAATTCTCTGGCAAATATACAATCTCTTATTTTAAGGCTTTGTTAACATTTATGGAAAATGTAATGCTTAATTTTGGAAACCTTAATAAATAAATCATCTTAATAAATAAACTACAATGAAAAAATTACTATTAATTACACTGGTATTTGTAATGTCTTATACTGTAAATGCACAAATTCAAACACCAGCGCCTAGTCCAAATGCAAAATTAGAACAAGTTGTTGGATTGACAAATGTTGCTATTGAATATTCTCGTCCTGCAATGCGTGGACGTGCAATATATGGCAATTTAGTGCCTTACGGAAAAGTATGGAGAACAGGAGCTAATCTAAGAACTACGATTACATTTAGCGATGATGTTGTTGTTGGTGGCCAAACATTGAAAGCAGGTACTTATGCTATTTTCACTATTCCAGAAGCAAACAGATGGGAAGTTATTTTTTATTCTGAATATGAAGGTGGTGGAGCGCCTCAAGAATTGGATGAAACTAAAGTAGCAGCAAGAGTAAAAGCTGATGTTATGCCATTAGGAATGGATATTCAATCGTTCACAATTTCTATCGATGATGTGACTAACGAATCAGCTGTTATTGGTATCCTTTGGGAAAAATCATATGTTGGTGTAAAGTTTGAAGTACCTACTGATAAAACAGTAATGGCAGGAATAAATAGAACTATGGCTGGTCCTGGGGCTAATGATTATTTTGCTTCTGCTGTCTATTATTTAAATGCAGGTAAAGATCTTCAACAAGCAAAAGAATGGATGGATAAAGCCATTAGCATGAGAGAAAAACCAGCATTTTGGCAATTGAGACAACAGTCTTTAATTTATGCAGCTACAGGTGATAAAAAAGGGGCAATTAAAATTGCTGAAAAATCATTAGAGCTTTCAAAAGAAGCAGGCAATGGAGATTATGTTAAGATGAACACTGAGTCTATTGCTGAATGGAAGCAATAGTCTGAACTAATATCTTATGAAGATAAAAAAGCACCTGACGAAAGTTAGGTGCTTTTTTTTTGAATGTATGTTGCATCTTGAAATTGAATTATAGAAAGCTAACCGTGATATGACTTTAGTCGTACCTTACTTCTAAATGACTAATTGTATGGGGTGCTTAGACTAATCAGTTATGGACTATAAATAGAAACTACATCATCCAGTAGTTCAATTAGGATGAGCTGTCTCATTGTTTTTGAAAAGACTAAGTATGGCTATTCGAGATGTATAGATTATATCATTGGTATTTGATGTTATAATTTAAAAAGGCTCTTATCTTATAAATTAAGATGAGAGCCTTTTAGAAATATATTTAACAGGATATTAGGTCCTTAAACAGTTGTTATTCTCTTAAACAACATGATAAGTTACAAAGCTTAAAATTGCTGTCAATACTAACAGTGGAAACTTTCCTTTTTTGTCTAATGACTTAAAGGAAAATAGTAGTGCGATGAATATTACGATGGCACAACCCACAAAGTTTAACCATAAATATGGTAGATTGATGTAGTCGAATCTATTCAAATAGAAAAGACTAATCACAATAATTTGAGTGATAATAGCTGCAAAAAATACGGCATTGGATTTAACACGTTTAAAGAAGAATGCAATTAAGAAAATCCCTAATACATTCCCGTAGAATATAGAACCAATAATATTTACCAATTCAATAAGATTCTCTGCAAGGTAGGCTACACAGGCAATTAAAATTGCTAAAATACCCCAACCAAGTGTAAACCATTTGGTCGCATTTACATAATGTTTTTCATCTCTGGTACCATTGAGATTTCGTTTATATAAGTCGATTGTGGTTGTAGATGCTAATGAATTAAGTTCACTAGCAGTACTGGACATTGCTGCACTTAAAATTACAGCCAATAGTAAACCTACTAATCCACGCGGCAAGTTGTTTAAGATAAAATGAATAAAGACATAATCTTTATCATTGGACTCTACAGATATATTTTGTTCCTCCGTTATTTTTGAAATGATAGCTTTTGCTGCGTCTCTATTTTCACGATCGGCTTTATTTGCCAAGATGAGTTTTTCTGAAATAGCATCACTTTTATTTTCAATATAGTCCTTGATAATTAATTGTTTCTCATTAAAAATATCAGCTTGCTTATCTTCTAATGCTTTATACTCTTCTACATATTGAGAATTCTCAACGGCCTTTGGGGTTTCAGGGTTAAAATGTATTGGAGAGGCATTAAATTGATAAAACACAAATACCATAACACCTATTAAAAGAATAAAGAATTGCATAGGCACTTTCATTATACCATTAAATATTAAACCCAATTGCATTTCTTTTAATGATTTACCCGATAAATAGCGTTGTACCTGACTTTGGTCTGTTCCGAAATAAGATAAGGCTAAGAAAGTTCCTCCAATGATACCACTCCAGAAGGTGTAACGGTTATCCAAACTAAAAGAAAAGTCCAGAATATCCATTTTACCACTGGCACCAGCTATATCTAATGCTTTTGAAAAAGTAATCCCTTCAGGTAGTGCGCCTAAAATGATAAAAAACGCAATAAACATCCCTGTGAAAATTACAGCCATTTGATATTTTTGAGTCACACTCACGGCTTTTGTTCCGCCAGACACCGTATAGATAATTACTAATATTCCGATAATGATGTTTAGTATCGTAAGGTTCCATCCTAATACTGCCGATAATACAATGGCGGGAGCGAATATGGTAATTCCAGCAGCTAAGCCACGTTGGATTAAAAATAAAATAGCAGCAAGAGTACGCGTTTTTAAATCGAAACGACGTTCTAAATATTCGTAGGCTGTATATACTTTTAAGCGATGATATAGGGGAATAAAGACGAGACAAATTACAACCATTGCTATAGGTACACCAAAATAGAATTGTACAAAGCCCATACCATCGTTAAAGGCCTGTCCTGGGGTAGATAAAAATGTAATGGCACTTGCTTGAGTTGCCATCACTGATAATCCTATGGTCCACCATTTGGACTCATTACCACCACGAATATAGTCCTGTACACTTTTACGTCCACGTGTCTTCCATGTGCCATATCCTACAATTGCTAGTAAGGTTACAGCTAAAACAATCCAATCTAATGCTTGCATATTATGAGAATGTGTTCATTAAAAAGTAAAACAAAATGATATATGCAGCATTTGCAGCTAAAACCAAGGTGTATGATTTTTTCCAAGGTTCTCTATGTGGTGTTATTTTATTCATATTAGTCGTTTAATTTTTTATTTATATTGACGTTGTCTTTACCAATGGATAGCATATTAGCAAATAATCTATAGGCTCCAGAAACTCCTGCTGGGAACTCTCTAAAAAAGCTCAAGCCAGTATAGATATAATGTCCTTTGCCATGTTTGGCAACCAATAAGCTTCCATCTTTTGGCGTTTCTCCTTTGTCATTTAATGATAGCAGTGGTGTAAATTCTGGACCCCAAGCATTTGGGAAATAAAGGCCCCGTTCTTGTGTCCAACCCTCAAAATCTTTTTCTGTAATTGAATTGGGGTAATTAAGTAGTTCGTGCTTTGTGTTTAATAGACGTACTTCAGCAAATTCGTCCGTAACTCTGTCTCTGGATAAGGTCAAACTGTAAGGTGCAATATTGTCAACTTTTATACGTCTACTTGTATTGTATTGCACAATCATATTTCCGCCATTCTCAACAAAATCAAATAATAATTGTTGTTTGTATTTCAACTCATCAACAATATTATAGGCTCTAATACCAACGACTACAGCATCAAATCTTGCAAGGTATTCAGCCGTAATATCTTCAGGTTTTATTTTTACAACATTATACCCAATTTGCTGTAAACTCTCAGGAACAACATCTCCTGCGCCTTCAATGTAGGCAATATTCTCACCTCTTTTTTGAATATTTAGGCGTACAATTTTACTTTTACTTGGTAATAAAACGGTTTGAAAAGGAATATGATTATAGTCTATTTCTACAATTTCTTTTGTGTAGATTTTTCCATCTATATTAACTTTTGGAATGAGATAACCTTCATTTTGAAATTTTGGAGGAATTACAGTAAACACTAAAGTTTGTCCCTCTCCTTTATTTGCGATATCTACTTTTTGCTGAGCAGGATAAACGTTCCAGCCTTCCGGATGGTCTAAAGCAATATGGCCAGTTAAATTATCACGACCTGCCTTTACAACTACCGAAATTTCCTTTTGCTGATCATTTTCAAAAATGAATACCTTATCGCTGATGCTTGCTGAAACTTCTGGAACAATTTCAAATGGTCGATAGAGTTCACCTTTGTCTGGTTTTGAATATCTATACACGACATTTTTTGTTAGTGTAAGCGCTGTTGTATTATTGATTAAAAGTTTGAATTCTACAAGAACTGATCGTGGAGTTTCTGGTTGTCCAATTAGACTTTGTTTATTAACCTTATACATGCCAAGTGTACCTTGCTCTGCTAACCAATAAGGCTCAGTAGTTTCCATAGTGTTAGGGATGGTTACAGTTTCCTTAAAGTTTTGTTTTTTGTTGGCATCTAATGCCGTATTTTTTATAATTGCTTCACCATTTGTAGAAACGGTATAGGACACTAATTTTAGGTTTATTTGACTCCTATTTAGGGCCTCAATATTGAGTTCAATTGAACTGCCATTACTTACTGTTGGTGTATTTGCAGACACCTCTAAATATAATCCTGTGCAGGCTTCAATTATAGATTTTAATGATTTAGACTTTACAGCTTTCCAGTGTTCATCTTCTATGTTTTGCAATAACTGATAAGCCTTAAGGAGATCAGCGACATGGGTTTCAGGATTTCGGAAATTGAAATTTTTCTCAATTGCATTTAATATTTCTCCAATGGCATTACCGCCTTTTACACGATTCCAAGAGGTGTCAATGCCTGAAAAAATATTGGATTTGTCTTCAGGGAAATCGCCTTTTAAAAATTCAACATATTCTTGCTGAGACCCACGTTGGGTTAATCGTCCAAAGCCTTGGCATAAATGTTGACTGCTAGCCATTGAAGCCAGTTCGTTATTTGATAATCCTTTTTGTGGATAATAAACCCCGACATCAAAGTTTAACATCTTACTTTTATCGGCCTTTTCAAAGTTTTCTTGACTTCCATAAAACCACCAAGAGGTATTAAAAAATAAACGTGATGGTTGCCAAGCATCTGTATGTTTTAATTGGTCGGTATATTTAGAACTGTCATTTGCTAAATCAAAAGCTTCCATACTTAACATAGCTGAGCTTGTATGGTGGCCATGGGTAGACCCCGGATTTCTATGATTAAACCTATTTATAATTACGTCTGGTTTAAATTTTCTAATCGCCCAAACAACATCACTTAAGACCTTGTCTTTGTTCCAGATTTCTAAAGTTTCATCTGGATGCTTAGAATAGCCAAAATCATTGGCTCTGGTAAACATCTGTTCCCCACCATCAACACCTCTTGCCGCAAGAAGTTCTTGAGTACGGATAACACCTAACAACTCTCTAATTTCAGGACCAATTAAATTTTGACCACCATCACCGCGTGTTAGTGACAAATAAGCGGTTCGCGCTTTTACATGGTTAGACATGTACGAAATTAATCGTGTATTTTCATCATCAGGATGTGCAGCTACGTACAAAACGGAACCTAAAACATTAAGTTTTTGAACGGCTTCAAAAATTTCTGAAGTGTTCTGTTTTTTAGGCTGTTGCGCTGAAATAGTTAGCGTCGATAAAATTAAAAGTAATACAGATAGTAAAGCTTTATGCATGGTTATATAGGATTGCTAAAAACCAAATATAGGAAAGAATACCAGCCTTGGCTTTGGTTTTAATCTTTCTTTAACTTAAACCGAATAGCTTTTAACGTTTATTTATCAAATGCATCCTTTTCAACGAGAGTTACTGCTTTTTGTAGAAGCATGTTGTTTGGATAGGTCATTAATTCACCTTTACTTGTTCTAATATGAATTTGAAACGAACGAATATCTTCAATAACGCCGATCACCTCATGTTCTTTATCGTGAACATGAATTTTGTCTCCTATTCTATATGGAAACGAAAAAAACATAATGATTCCTGAGGTTACATTACTAAAAATAGACCAGTTAGCGAATAATGTGATGCCTAGAATAGCAAATACTGAGGAAAAAATCAGAACAATTTCTTTCATTTCTACTCCTAATACAAAGGCTTCAATTAAGAAGGCAATTAAGAAAAAGCTCACAGAAACATAGCGTCTCACAAGTTTAATTCTTGCCTTATGTTTTTGTCTTGAACGGCCAAGCTTTCTCACCAACAGATTGGCTATGAGCTGAAGAACAAAAGCAATACCAAATACTAATGCCGAATTAATGATTTCACTACTATAGGTGTTGAAAAAAGTTTCCATGTTGTTCCAATATTGTTAGACAAAGATAAGTGTGAATTTTTGCAAATGATACGAATACCAATTTTAGTTCACAATTTCTTCTAAAGCCTGATAAACCATATGTACAGGTAACCCCATAACATTAAAATAGGAGCCTTCAATTTTTGTTACTGCTATAAACCCAAACCATTCCTGAATGCCATAAGCTCCTGCCTTGTCCATTGGGGAATAGTTATTTATATAATGCCAAATTTCGGCATCACTTAAGGCTTTAAAAGTCACTTTTGTTATGGCGTGAATTGTTTTTTGTGACTGTGTCGTTTTTATGCAAACAGAAGTAATAACTTCGTGAGTTTCGGCACTCAGGGATCGCAACATTTCAAAAGCTTCATCTTGGGTTCGCGGTTTTCCGAGTGCCGCATCGTTATGCCATACAATAGTATCACTAGTGATAAGGATGTCCTTATCTTGGAGTTTATTCTCAAATGGTAACGACTTTAATTGTGCTAGATAGTTACTGATTTCAAAATGCTTTAACCGATTAGGATATTCTTCTTTTACGGGTTTCAAAATGATTTGAAAATCCAGTCCTAGATCTTTGAAAAATTGTTGACGTCTTGGAGAACCCGAGGCCAAAATAATATTGTAAGCTTTTAATTTATCGTTTAACATACGCTAGTTAAGTTGGTATTATAGCAAAAGATGAGTTTTCAATTTCCTATTTCTATTATATATTGATTATTCAATCTTCATTATCCTAATCATATTTGGCATTAAAATTACCAGCCCATTTTCCCTGTACTTTAAGAACTTGTTCAATAACATCACGAACGGCACCTTTGCCACCATTCTTATGAGAAATATATTTTGAGATTTCTTTTATTTCGGCAACTGCATCTTGTGGACAGCAAGGAAGGCCAACACGTTGCATAACAGGATGGTCAGGAATATCGTCACCCATATAAAGCACCTGATCTAATGAGACCTTATGAGTTTTCAAATAGTCATCTAACTGTTCAGTTTTATTGTGAGCACCAAGGAAAATATCAGTAATACCTAAGCCTTTCAGTCGAATACGCACGCCCTCATTAGATCCTCCTGAAATGATACATACATTGAAGCCTTGATCTACTGCTGTTTTTAAAGCATAGCCATCCTTAATATTCATTGTTCTTAGCATGTCACCAGAAGTAGTCACCGTTACTGTGCCATCTGTAAGTACGCCATCAACATCAAAAATAAAGGTATTAATTTGTTCAAGGTATTCTTTATAGCTTTTTCCCATGGGTTTCTTTTATTGATTTGGTTAATAGTTCATAAATTGCCTTATGACTATCATTATCTATAGCATTTAAATGCTTCCGAATTGTTTTTTTATCGTTGCGTTTTGCTGGGCCCGTTTGTGCCATATAAGGCGATATGGTCTCTATTTTATGAGCGGTTTCCTTTATAAGTGGTTTTAAAATATCAAATTCAACGCCTTTTGATTCTGTAATTTCGTGACCAATTCGATAGAGCTGATTTGTAAAGTTATTAATAAAAACGGCGGCGAGGTGTAAAGCACTTCTTTGAGCGGAATTTACCTTGTAATGTTTACACCCAAGAGCTTCAGCAAGGCTTTTTAAAATAGTATAATTTGATTTTTTTTCAATTTCAACACAAATAGGAACCTCAGAGAAATTGAGACTCGCAGCTTTTGAAAAAGATTGTAAAGGATAGAAAACACCTCGTTGATGCTTCTTGTCTAAGTCTGCAATGCTCACACTTCCCGAAGTATGAACTACCAAACGCCCCTCAAAAGGAAGTCGTGTTGAAAAATTACTTATGGCATCATCGCTCACAGCAATGATATAAATATCTGCTGTTTTTAATGCCGAAAGATCATCGGTAATATCAACACTGTTTTTAAAATGTTGAAGGGGGGCTAAATTGCGGGTATACCATTGTACAACATTGACATCTTCAGCCTGCTGTAAGGCATGATATAAATGGGTTGCTACATTACCTGCGCCGAGTATGATGGTGTTGATCATAAGGCAAAAGTACACATATATTTTTTTAATATTGTTGAGTTTCTACTCAAACATAAATCAGGAACACGAAACGGTAACATTGTGGGTATGGCCACCACCAGATGTAGACGCTATTGAAACTTGCTGATTACTTTTTAAAGATGTGAAATTTGCTGCCGACACCGTTACACTGTGCGCATGTCCAGCCGATCCAGTAATGCTATATGTTTTTTCCGTAGCACTATTTACATCTGAAGCGGAAACAGTTAAACTATGGCCATGATTTGATGAAATGCTACCAGAAGCTCCATTATCAGTACAGTTTGGAGGGTCATTACTATTGCCGTCATCATCGGATCCAGAACCACCTGAATCTGAAGAGCAATTAATCAATACGTAAGCAGATGATGCTAAAAGTAAAGCACCTGTGGCTTTCTTAAGAAATGTTTTTCTATCCATGGAATTCTTTTTTAATTAAATAAATTTACTTTCGAGCGTCAAATGTAAAGTCGTATATCAAATTTAAACCTTACGATGTACGCCGTCTGTTTATAATAAAAAACACGAGCTTTGAAAGTTTTTCAATGAGGTGTTTTGATTTAAACCGTGGCATCATTGATTGATGTTATTTTAGAAGCCTCCAATTTTTTTATTGCTCTGTTTAATAGGTACACTCTAAATTTAGAGAGCTTGGAGGATCACAGGTATGAAATAAGTCTTTAATGATTTTCACTCGAGGGTTTATTGTATAATTTGTTATTGTTTTCTCCTATCACCAAAACGGCATTATTCGGACTTAGTTTTATATCTTCGTTTCAAATTACTAGCTATGAAAAAAGATATTAAAACTAGAGCGGATGTGTTTTTATTAGTGACTTCCTTTTATAAAAAAGTGAGAAAAGATGAGACTCTGGGGGCCTTTTTTGAAAATATTAAAGATTGGGATGAGCATCTTGATCGATTGACTACATTCTGGGAATCCAGTTTGTTTTTAAAGACGAAATATTTTGGAAACCCTTTGGAGGCTCACGTAAAAGTGGATAAATCTCATCAAAATAATATTTCGGAATTGCACTTTGGATTATGGTTGAATTTGTGGTTTGAAACCATCACAGAATTGTTTGAAGGAGAAAATGCAGAAAATGCAAAAAGACGTGCTCGAAAAATGGGAACTTTCCTGTATTTAAATATCTTTCAAGCAAGATAAATTGACCTTAACAATCTATTGTTAAAAGATTGGTTTTTAAATATTCGTTACAAAGAAATTAACTAAATTTGCACGACTTAAAATAGACGAATATAGCTATGCTTAAAAAACTTTCCAACATTCTGTTTTCTACCAGACTTACTGCTGTTTTATTTATTGGTTTTGCACTTGCCATGGGTATTGGCACATTCATGGATTCTGGACAAACAACTTCGCCAACACCATACTCAAGAACATTAATTTATAATGCCTGGTGGTTTGAAACCATAATGGTACTTTTCGTGATCAATTTTGTTGGTAATATTTTCCGATTTAAATTATTGAGAAAAGAAAAATGGGCAACATTAATTATGCATTTGTCTTTCATTTTTATATTATTGGGCGCTTTTGTTACCCGTTATGTTAGTTTTGAAGGCATGATGGCAATTCGTGAAGGTGCTACGGAAAATGCGTTTTTATCACAGAAAACATATATCACCGCCTATGTTGATGGTGATTATGTTGTAAATGGTCAACAACAACGACGTGTAAAATATTATGAAGTCGATTTTTCGCCACGCTTGGATAATAAATTTGTAGGCACAACAGATTATAACAATCAAGATGTTAGCATAGAATTAACCGAATTTATTTCTGGTGCTGAAGAAGATATTGTACCAGATGCATCCGGAGAAAACTATATAAAAGTTGTCGAAGCAGGAGCCAATGGGCCACATAACCACTTTTTAAAAGAAGGACAAGTACAAAGTATTCATAGTGTTTTATACAGTTTAAATAAACTTACTGAAGGCGCTGTCAACATAACATTTACCGATACAACCCTTAGCATTCAATCGCCTTTTGATGGAGAATATATGACCATGGCCACAGGGGCAAAAGGGCAGTTGGTAAAAGATAGTATTCAACCATTAATATTACGATCGCGATATGTGATAGGAAATCAAGCCTTGGTTTTCCCAAAGCCAGTGACTAAAGGTGTTTTTGACGTGGTCAAGAAATCACAATTATTAAGGGGTGATGAAGATGGTATTGCGTTAAAGGTTACTACAAATAATGAAACAAAAACAGTAAAATTACTTGGAGGTCAAGGAACTAATAATGCTTTTAAACAAATTAAAGTTGGAGGATTGGACTTTGCATTCAAATATGGCTCTAGAGTTTTAGAGTTGCCATTCAACATTAAATTAAATGATTTTATTGCCGATCGTTACCCGGGAACTGAGAATAGCTATTCAGCTTTTGCCAGTGAAGTCACTGTTCTAGATGAACAAAGTGGTGATTACGATTATCGCATTTTCATGAACAATATATTAGATCATCGTGGCTACCGTTTCTTTCAATCGAGTTTTGATCCAGATGAAAAAGGAACAGTTCTATCTGTAAATTATGATACCTGGGGGACACGCCTTACGTATTTGGGTTATATATTATTATACTTTGGCTTATTATCAATCTTATTTGCTAAGCATACCCGTTTTGATGATTTACGCAAACAATTGAGAAAAATAAAAGCTAGAAAGGCAAAGTTATTGTCTGTACTATTTATCGCATTTACGGTAACATCCTTTGCTCAAGAGCAGCACAGTCAAGATGATGGGCACGACCATAGTAAACCTACCAAAACACAAATTGATTCCATTTTAGCAGCTAATATAACATCGAAAGAGCAAGCTGATAAATTTGGTAAACTCGTAATTCAGGATCTTGGCGGACGTATGATGCCTGTCAATACTTATGCTTCCGAATTGATGCGTAAACTGAGTAAACATGATAGCTATGAAGGTTTTGATGCCAATCAACTGTTTCTATCCATTCAGGAAAGTCCTATCTTATGGTATAATGTACCAATATTATATTTAAAAGCAAAAAAAGGAGATTCCATTAGAAGTTTAATTGGGGTTGACAAGTCTCAAAAATATGTGACTCTGGCCGATTTTCTAACAGAAGAAGGCGTCTATAAATTAGCGCCATATTTGCAAGATGCTTATAAGGCACAAGTTCCAAATGCTTTTCAAAAGGAGTTTAAAGAAACCGATCAGCGTGTAACTTTATTATATAATACCATTGAAGGCCGGCCTTTAAAAATATTCCCATTGCCAGAAGACGAAAATAATACTTGGATCTCTTCAATTGAATATAGAGAACAAGGGCATAAATTTAAAGATTCTCTATACGGGAATTTTATAAATACTGGATTTAAAGCTTATTTATACATGCTTAATCAAGGTAAATCCTCTGGCGATTTTACCGAGAGTGATAAACTGTTGGAAGCTTTAAAAAAGACACAGCATAAATATGGTACTGCTGTGATGCTAACTGATGATAAGATTGATGCCGAAATTATGTATAACAAATATGACATCTTTAAAAAGCTGTTTAGTTGGTATATGTATGCAGGAACTTTAATGTTTATACTCTTAATAGTACAAATATTTAGAGATAGAAATAAAAGTATAAATATTGCAGTTAGAAGTTTTAAATATATAATTGTAGGTCTGTTTGTATTGCATACTATGGGACTCATTGCACGTTGGTACATTTCAGGACATGCACCATGGAGTGATGCTTATGAATCTATGATCTATGTCGCCTGGGCGACCATGTTATTCGGAATTGTTTTTGGACGTAAAAGTGACATTACATTTGCATCAACAGCTTTTGTAACCTCAATGATTTTGATGATTGCTCACTGGAACTGGATGGATCCAGCTATAGCAAATCTACAACCTGTTTTAAACAGCTATTGGTTAATGATTCACGTGGCGATTATTGTGGGGAGTTATGGGCCATTTACATTAGGAATGATTTTAGGAGTGGTATCATTATTACTAATGATATTAACCAATGATAAGAACAAAAAGAAAATGAAGCTCAATATAAAAGAGCTTACTATAGTTAACGAAATGGCACTTACTGTTGGATTGGTGATGTTGGCTATTGGAAACTTTTTAGGGGGTATGTGGGCCAACGAAAGCTGGGGACGCTATTGGGGCTGGGATCCTAAAGAAACTTGGGCTTTAATTAGTATTATGATCTATGCGTTTGTAGTGCATATGCGTCTGATACCAGGACTTCGTGGACGCTTCGTATTTAACTTAGCTTCAATTGTTGCTTTTGCCAGTATTTTAATGACCTATTTTGGTGTGAATTTCTACTTAGCTGGTTTACATTCATATGCTAAAGACGATCAAGAAGTTAGTCAGCTCTATATCTTAATAGCTGTTGCTATTGTTGTAGTTTTAGGATTCTTTGCATATCGTAAATATAAAAAATACTTTAAGAATTAAAGGAATTAAAAAGGTGTAATGGCTAAAAAGGGACAAGAAAAAAACACCAAGAATAAAGCGAAGCACAGCAAGCTCATGGCGCGAAAAAAAAATAAGCTCGCTCAAAAAAAATTAGCTCATAAAGAACGACTAAAAGCTATTGTTGCGAAACAAAAACAACAAGAACAGTCTGATGCATAGACCTGGATGTCGTTAATGGAATATAAGCGTTTATAAAATTATTATATTTACACTTATGAAAACATTACTTATCTTTATTTTTACAGGACTACTCTTGTGCAGCTGTAATCAACTTCAAAATAACCCTGAAGCAAATACAGTATTAATTGATACACTTCAAGGGACCTCATTACTTCAAACCCCATTAATTAGAAGACAGGTAAACCCTCAAGCAGATACCCTGCAAATACAAAATTATATTTTGGCATTAAATACCTATGCGACTGATAAGGACTTAGCCGATAATATTGTTTGGTTAGGCAGGCGTACAGCCTATTTAGGAGATTACAAAAAAGCGATAGACATTTATACCGAGGGCATTGAAAAGTTCCCAAAGGAGCCACGTTTTTATAGGCATCGAGGCCATCGTTATATTAGTACAAGGCAACTTGATAAGGCGATCTCAGATTTTGAATTTGCCACAACATTAATAGAAGGGCGTAAAGATATTATTGAGCCTGATGGGATTCCGAACCGTTTAAACACCCCTGTTTCATCATTACACACTAATATTTGGTACCATTTGGGCTTGGCTTATTATTTAAAAGGAGATCTAAAAAATAGCTTAGCAGCTTTTCAGAAATGTCTATCTGCCTCCAGGAATGATGATATGTTGGTCGCAACTTCACATTGGTTGTATATGATATTGAGACTTATGGAGTCACCAGAAGAAGCCATGAAGATTTTGGAACCTATCCATAAGGATATGAATATTATTGAAAATATGGCCTATCATAAGTTGTTATTATTTTATAAAGGAGATTTATCTGAAAAAGAATTTGCAGGCAATGAATCATTGGGTTCAAGTGAAGCTGTGCAATATGGTATTGCAAACTGGTATTATTACAATGGGGATCGAGAAAAAGCTAAATCAATATTTGAAGCTCTTATAGAAACTGGCAACTGGGCAGGTTTTGGTTTTATCGCAGCAGAAGCCCATTTAAGTAGTGAATAAACACTAAGTCTTTATTTTTAGAAGCAATACTCATCGCTAATAATAGTATTGCCCTTTCCTTAAGTAAGAATTTATTATGCTTTAGGAAAGGGCATTTTTCATTTTGAAGTTATAGGATTATCTTTTTCCTCGCTTTTGCTTTTCGCAAGCCAATTCTCATATTTACTCTAAGTTGTAATGTAAAGACAAATTCAACTTTTTTTGATCCGTTTTTTTCTTTTTTAAATTCGTTTCTAACATGAAACTTTCATATTCTTCATATCCCAAATAGTTGCATAAACCAATGACAACGTTTAATTGTCTAATATTTATATCGTCATAATTGGAGGTATTTGTTAGCATGGTGGCATTGTAATAATCTCTTAATCGTCTTTCTCCAATTGGAGTCTTTAGTTCATTGGATATAAAATCAGATAATATTTTTGCCAATCGATTATTCGATGGCCTGTTAATACCACTTCTTTTTGCTTCCATATTTGCTTTTTCAAAAGCTCTTGTGATTAATTCTCTGTGCATAATTTGTTAATTTTTAGCTATTAATATTTATTTTTTTATTGGTATTGAATCTGAAATTTTATTTCCATAATATTTCCATTGTATTTCCATCACTTTTAGGCGTTTCTTGCGTCATTCGCCTCAGTATTGCACAACATTTTAAGCGTAGCTTTTAATAAGCTTATGATACTATTATAGCACTGTAAAGTAGGTTGGTATTTCGATTTGAGAAGTAGTCATGCCAATTTATTTCAACAGTTACACTTCTCAACGAAGGGAGACGTCTCTTCAATTTTTAAGGCAATACTATTTCACAATTTTAACGGAGTATTAACTCGGACGGCCATAGGCATGTCCAACTTTTAGAAAATACAAAATGAAAAAAATTTATGTAATAATCTTTACGGTTATCCTCAATTTGGGGTTTTATTCGTGTACACCACAGGAATTAGCTGTGGATGAGAGCAGCCAACAAGCCTGTTGTGATGATGGAGATGATATTCCACCACCACCACCACCACCACCACCACCACCAGGTGGAGGAAATGGATAAAAGCTATGGCTAACTAAAAATTAGTTTTTATTTTAGAGGAATGAAATCCTTAAAAAAATCATTCCTCTTTTTTTATTTCTATTATTTATGCCAAACTGGATGTTTTGTAAACTCTGTTAATGCACAACAAGCAATTGATAGTACATGGTATTATTACGATTTGATTACAGAACCAAAAAATAATGATGACTTAGTTTCAGGGTATTTGTTTTTTAATAATCATAAAGAGAATAGTTTATATCGAAAGGATACGATTGCGGCAATTTATGATTTAAGAATGATTATTATAGGTCAATACAAATTGGCTCTCCCATATGATAGTGAAGCTTCAGTGGTCGAGGCTTTGAATTTAATAGACCATTTGGAACTCGATGATAGCAGTATAATTGCTGACAAAATTGGGTTATATAATAGTTTAGGACGTATTTATAGATCTTTGAATGATTACGATAAGGCTATTGAAATTTATGATACAGCCTTAATAATTGCACAAGAAATTAGTGACAGTATGACCTTATATAATAATAAGGCTACTATTTATAGAGATCAGGGCCGGTTTCAATTAGCCAGAGAAAAGTTTGAATATGTCTATATCAATCGATTAAAATTTGATACCAATAAGATGATAGCTAAAGCTTTAGATAATCTGGGATCGGTTCAAGGAAAATTGGGAGAACCAAAAGGATTGACTAACATGCTAAATGCACTTGAAATTAGAAAGGAAGAACAAGATTATCAATCTTTTTATATAAGTTATAAGCATTTAACAGAATACTATAGGGATAGAGACAATTTTAAAACAGCTAGGTATTATGCAAGATTAGGGTATGAGGCGACTAGTATATATAGACAGCCTTATAAAATGGAAGCCATAGCCAATTTATTACTGTTAGAAGATAATCCTTTGAACAAAGAATATATTAAATTGAACGATAGCTTAACTGAGGCGAGATTATCAAATGACAAAAAATTTTCAAGTGCAAAGTATAATTTGACAAAAGAACAGGGCCGAACTATTGAGAGTGAATTGGCTCGTGAAAAAGAAAAATCAAAACGGCTGCAAGCTCAAGCTGGAATAGGGCTTATAATTATTCTAGGATTATTTACCTATTTATATTTAAAGGCGAAGTATAAAAAAAACACCTTAATGGAAGTGTATAATACCGAAACTCGAATTTCTAAAAAAGTACATGATGAAGTGGCAAATGATGTTTTTCATGTCATGAATAGACTAGAACGTGGGGCAGAGGCTAACGAGGCAATAGTAGATACTTTGGAAGGAATATATAATAAAACCAGAGATATCTCAAGAGAAAACAACAGCATAGAAGTATCGGAAAAATTTGAAGAGCTCTTGAGGGATTTATTATTGAGCTATAGTAGCCCGACTGTGAATATAATTACTCGAAATATCTCTAAAATAGAATGGGATGCCATCTCTGATATCAGAAA
Source organism: uncultured Bacteroidota bacterium (assembly GCA_913062555.1). Taxonomy (GTDB): domain Bacteria; phylum Bacteroidota; class Bacteroidia; order Flavobacteriales; family Flavobacteriaceae; genus CAJXVU01. Next base: position 57,303 of record CAJXVU010000010.1, on the reverse strand, counting down.
AATGACAATTTATAGAGTCCTTCAGGAACTTATGACCAATATGAAAAAGCACTCTGAGGCCTCTCTTGTGGTTTTAAGCTTTTTGAAAGCGAAAAATAAAGTAGAAATTGGCTACACCGATAATGGAATCGGCCTTAATACATTGAAATTCAGTGGATTACAAAATGCGGAAAACCGTATTCTTTCTATTAATGGAACTATTAATTTTGAAACAGAGTTAGAAAAAGGTTTTAAAGTTAAAATTAAAGTTTAATTATGTTCACAAAAGTTTTAGTGTCCGAAGATATGGACGATATTAATAAAGGTGTATATGCAGCACTTAGTGAGCTGGGTATCGCAGAAATTGATCAGGTACAATATTGCGACGATGCGTATTTAAAAGTTAAGAAGGCCGTTATGGATAAGGAGCCCTACCAATTATTAATTACAGATTTGTCGTTTACTTCCGATTATCGAACACAAAAATACTTAGGAGGAGAGGCCTTAATTCATGAATTACAAGCAGAGCATCCCAATTTAAAAGTTATTGTATTCTCAGTAGAAGATAGGCTACAGCGGGTAAGATCCTTAGTTAATAATTACAATATTAATGGCTATGTATGTAAGAGCAGATATGGCTTAAAAGAACTGACACAAGCCGTATTCTCAACCTATAACGATGTGCTATATTTGTCACCAGAAGTGGCACATGCCTTAAGTCCAAAAGTTAATCTGGAAATTGAAGATTACGATATAGAATTGGTAAAACAGCTCTCTAGAGGACTTTCTCATGATGAAATTAGCGTTCATTTTAAAAGCAAGAGTCTTTCGCCTAATAGTTTAAGTACGATTGAAAAACGATTAAATAAACTTCGCGTGCAATTTAAGGCCAGTAATGCTATCCATTTGGTCGCTATTGTAAAAGATTTGGGATTAATTTAAAAAAAAACTTCCGATTACGGTTTTCCGTAAAATTCCTGTGTGATATTGTTATAACATTGCATTCAACTATTATTTAGTTCTTAGGGAGAACTATAGTCAAATGCGTCTTGTTTAATTATAAGGCGCATTTTTAATTGTCATTAAAATGTAAAGTTAAAAAGAATCAACAGGCTCCACATGCCCCATTTGATGCTTGAGGTAAATGCTACCAATCCTAATCCGCACTAATCGTAATGTTGGAAATCCAACTGCAGCAGTCATTTTACGAACCTGTCTAAACTTCCCTTCGGTAACTGTTATAGATGCCCAACTTTTTGGTCCATGGCGTTCATCGCGGACATGTCGATTAGCTAAAGGTAAATGAGTAACAGAAGTCACGAGTTTTGCTTTACAGGGTTTGGTGAGATATTTTCCACCATCTACACCTATTTCAACACCTTGTTCGAGTTGTTCAATGGCTGCCTTGGTGATGATACCATCAACTTGAACATAGTATTCTTTTTCAACTTTCCTGCTTCGGATATATTCACTTACTTTCCCATCTGTTGTTAGTAACAGTAATCCTTCCGAAGGTTCGTCTAAACGACCAATAGCCATAGTGCCTTGGGGAAAATCATAGAGCTCTCCTAGTAGTTTTTTACGAGTTTTTCGTTTACCTTCATAAATAAACTGGCACAAATAGCCGTATGGTTTGTGCAATATAAAATGTTGATGTTTTTTAATTTCCATCCTATTTTAAAACCTCCCCAAATCCTTTAGCGACAACATTTAAAGCCGGTTTATGTTGTATTGTAAAGGCATTATTATTACCATCACCATTATGGTTTCGGGATTGCCATTCCCATAAGTGTACACCTTCAAGCCAATCTTGTTGCCATACCGTATTAAAAAAAGCTTCATAACAAAGTGCTTGTGTTCGTTTTGATATTCTTTTATAAAATCGGTTGCCAACCGTATTCCATTCCCAAGGTTTTAGTCCGGCATCAATGGTCGATTTATAACCCAACTCTGTAAACAAAATTGGTTTTTTATAGGTTTTGTGTAGCGTTTCCAATGTTTTTAAATGTTTTCGCCAACCCAATTCAAGTTCGCTAAGAGTTGGATTATTACCTGTAGCGATTGGAAAATAGGCTTGTACACCAATATAATCTAAGGCATCCCAAAACGGAATATCTTGTAACTCCGAATCCCAATTGGCACCATAGGTAAGCTTTCCGGAATACACACCTCGGATTTTCTTGATGAGGTCTTGCCATTGTTCGGGTTGTTCTATTGCTGGGGTATGTAATTCTGTACCAATACAAAATAATGCGATGTTTAACTCTTCAGCTAAGGAGGCATAGTCTAAAATACATGCAGAGTATTCATTAAACCACGCATTCCAATCTTCTTGTGACTTCATTTTTATATTAGAACGCCATATGCCATTAGATCTGTTATTTAACCAGATATGAGGCTTAAACATAATCTTAAAACCATAACTGTTGGCTTTATTTATTAATCGTCGCCATCGTTGATGTCTAGGTGTAGAATCATTACTTCTAAAGCCTGTATTAAGTTCTGGTTTGTCATGATATTCCTGAGATAAGAACGGGACTAATGTTAGCCATTCAATATTATTTGTTTTTAAAATCTCAAAAGAGATACTGTCTTTTGACCTGCCAAAAAAATGAATCCCTCGCTGTTTTTTGTCTTTTAGATATAAATTTCGAATTGCTGCTGATTTATTTTCAACACTGTAATCCCAATCATAATTATAATTTTCTGCCTGGCGATACCAGTTTATTGACAAAACACCTCCCCAAATGATGATTATGGGCAGAATGACTTTTAGGAACAATCCTTTACAAAACCCATATAATTGCCTACGCTTATAATCGTTAATTAATGACTTAATAAGACGATAGAGCAGATAAGGAATAAGTAGAATAACATAGGCTAGAGGGTACTTAATAAGTCTCGATAACATATCAAGTACAATACTAATTGTACCGCGACTTCCAAAATCATTGGTGAGTACAAAAACAAGCAATATTCCTATAAGAATTACGATTGCGATGGCGTAATACAGGAAAAACAGCTTGAAAGTCTTTAAAATGGAAGGTTTTGACCTCAAATGTATAGTAAATTATGATTTTAAAAAACAAATGTACAATTATGATGTCTAACATTTGGCTTATAAAATGTTAACAATTGTGGGTCTCATTTTTTTTTGTCATATTTGTCATTATGATTGATTAACTAAAGTTTCCGTACTTGTCAAGCACTTCTTGACCCTTTCATACTAAACACAAATTGTATTTGGTCATCTTTTATATTTAATCATCATAGATTATGTTATCAAACATACCTTCATTACCCAAATTATATAAATATTTTAAAATAGCTATTACAGGTAAAGAGCAGGAGTTTACTTCTGGTAGTATTCGTCGCGCTGTTTTTATGTTAGCAATTCCCATGATTTTGGAAATGCTAATGGAGTCTATTTTTGCCATTGTCGATATTTTTTATGTATCTAAAGTTAGTGTCAATGCCGTGGCTACTATTGGATTGACAGAATCTGTCATTACATTGGTTTATGCTGTTGCCATAGGGTTGAGTATGGCAGCCACAGCAATAGTCGCAAGACGAATTGGAGAAAAGGATATTAAAGGAGCTAGTCAGGCTACTGTTCAAGTCATATTTCTTGGTGTAGCTATTGCTGTAATTATTAGTATTATAGGCATCTTATACCCTAAAGAAATATTAGGACTAATGGGAGGAGAACCAGAGCTTATAGCTGAAGGCTATGGTTATACTCAAGTATTGTTAGGAGGAAATGTCACTATTATGCTCTTGTTTTTAATCAATGCAGTATTCAGAGGTGCAGGAAATGCTTCTATTGCCATGTGGACATTAATCCTTTCAAATGGGTTAAATCTTATTTTGGATCCCATGTTTATTTTTGGATTTGGCCCCATTCCAGCGATGGGAGTAGAGGGAGCTGCAATTGCAACAACAATAGGTCGTGGAACAGCTGTGGTGTTCCAACTCCTCGTATTGTTTTATGGTTGGAGTAAACTAAAAATAGGATTTAAGGATCTTGTTATTAGAATGAATATCCTAATGAATTTAATTAAAGTATCCATTGGAGGCATTGGTCAATTTTTGATTGCAACCTCAAGTTGGGTATTTCTAATGCGAATTATGAGTGAATTTGGAAGCGATGTCCTAGCAGGTTACACCATTGCAATCCGAGTGATGCTCTTTTCACTCATGCCTTCTTGGGGAATGAGCAATGCCGCTGCAACTTTGGTTGGCCAAAATTTGGGTGCCAAACATCCGGAACGTGCCGAAAAGTCGGTTTGGCTTACAGGAAAGTACAATGCCTATTTTATGGCTTTTGTATCTGTTCTTTATTTGATTTTTGCTAAGCAAATATTATTATTTTTTAGTTCAGAGCCCAATGTAGTCGATTATGGAAGTAAGTGTTTACGTATCATAGCAGCAGGTTATGTGTTTTATGCTTACGGGATGGTTGTTATTCAATCTTTCAATGGTTCGGGCGATACTAAAACACCAACCTATATAAATTTTGTCTGCTTTTGGGTGGTACAATTACCATTTGCTTACTTGACAGCTATTTATTTTGACGCAGGCCCAGAGGGTGTTTTTTGGGCCATAACTTTAGCTGAGGTTCTAATTGCAATTATTGGAATTATATGGTTTCGAAAGGGAAAATGGAAAACGGTTAAAGTTTAGATGGTTTTCCACAAAGTTTTCTAACTTTATAACATCCTAAACAAATTACTAATGGCGAAGAAAAATCTAGGCGTAAATACCATTTGTACGCATGTTGGAGAAATTAAAGACACCCAATTTAAAGGGGCTATTTCACCTATGTATTTATCAACATCCTATGCATTTGAAGATGTCGATGTAAAACGCTATCCGCGCTATTTTAATACTCCAAATCAAGAATATTTGTCTAAAAAAATTGCCGCTTTAGAGCATTCTGAAGCAGCATTGATTTTTGGATCTGGTATGGCAGCCATTAGTACAACCTTATTAGCTTTTTTAGGTGCTGGTGATCATATTGTATTACAAAACGATTTGTATGGAGGGACTCGAAATTTGATAGAATCACAGTTTGATAGATATAAAATTGGATATACATTTATTGAAGGGACGTCTGTTTTGGATTTCGAAAAGGCGATCAAGCCTCAGACAAAAATCATTTATATTGAAACGCCTTCAAATCCATTATTAAAATTGGTAGATATTAAGGCTGTATCCAAATTGGCAAAATCCAAAAAAATAGTAACGGTTATAGACAGTACTTTTGCCACACCAATAGTCCAAAACCCAATCGATTTGGGGATAGATATAGTCGTGCATAGCGCTACTAAATATTTTGGAGGACATAGTGATATTACGGCTGGGGCAGTAGCTGCAAGTCAATCACATATTGATACAATTTGGAGTTTAGCAAAAGATACAGGTGGTAGTCTTAGTGATTTTACGGTTTGGATGTTAGAACGAAGTATGAAAACATTAGCAATTCGAGTAAAAGCACAAAACAAGAATGCTAAAAAAATAGCAAAATTTCTAGAAACACATGCCTATGTAAGTAAGGTGTATTATCCAGGGTTAAAATCACATCCGGATCATGAATTAGCAAAGACACAAATGCGAAGTTTTGGAGCAATGCTATCCTTTGAATTGAAAGAAGGGATAGATGCCTCGGCATTTTTAAAAGCCTTAAAATTGATAAAACCTTCGATGAGTTTGGCAGGTGTAGAAAGTACAATGATATTGCCATACCTTGCATCGCATGCCTTGTTGAGTCAGGAAGAACGTGATGCTCAAGGAATAAGCAATAGATTGATACGTTTTTCAGTTGGAATTGAAAGTGCTAAAGATCTAAAGCATGATATACATCGGGCAATTTCTCAAATTAATGCTTCGACTTTAATTGATAATTAATAATTCAAAGACAATTGCATAAAAATAACATACATAAATCAGACTATAATTTTGAATCTTTATGTAAGGTTCATCCTGAGTTAAAAGATTTTGTTTTTGAAAATAAACACCAATCACTTTCAGTAGATTTTGCCAATCCTAAAGCGGTAAAAACTTTAAATAGAGCCTTGTTACAGACCTATTATAATATTAAGTTTTGGGAATTCCCAGAGGAAAATTTGTGTCCACCAATTCCGGGTCGAGTTGATTATATTCATTATTTGGCAGATTTATTAGAATTGTCTGGAATAGATAAAAATGTTAGCGTTATAGATATTGGTACTGGCGCTAGTTGTATATATCCCCTTTTGGGACATGCCGTATATGATTGGAGTTTTATAGCCACTGATATTGATAAAACATCATTAGAATATGCACAACAAATAGTGGATAAGAATAATTTTAATAAAAGTATTGAGCTAAAACATCAACCTGATGCATCTCAGATATTAAATAGGATTTTAAACGCTGGTGAGCACATATCAGCATGTATGTGTAATCCCCCATTTTATAAATCGAAAGATGAGGCTCAGGATGTTACTGCCAGAAAATTAAAAGGATTGGGAAATTCAACGAATAAAGGCACAAGAAATTTTAGTGGTACGGCGAATGAGCTGTGGTATACTGGTGGTGAGAAGGCCTTTTTGCATAATTATTTATACGAAAGTTCATTGTTTAAATCACAATGTTATTGGTATACCACGCTGGTTTCAAAAAAGGAAAATGTAAAATCAATGTTAAGCTCTTTAAATAAATTAGGAGCAACGGCAATTAAAACTATTCCCATGAATCAAGGACAAAAAATATCTCGAATAATAGCTTGGACATTTTTAACGGAAGATGAACAAAAACAATGGAGAGATAAATTTTAATGATATTATTAGAAAATTTATGTTAGTAATAATTCATAATTTAGACTTTTAAGAAAGAAATAAGAAATAAACACATGAAATTAGATATACTCGCTATTGGTGCACATCCTGACGATATAGAATTGGGTTGTGGAGCCACGATTGCAAAAGAGATTGCCAATGGTAAAAAAGTAGGGGTTATTGACCTAACCAGAGGAGAATTAGGCACTCGTGGTACTGCAGAGACCAGAGATGCAGAAGCTATGGAAGCTTCACGAATTTTGGGAGTTTCTGAACGTGTTAATATGAAGTTTGCCGACGGGTTCTTTAGTAATGATAGAGCGCATCAAATGGAAATTATTAAAATGATTCGGAAATATCAACCGGATATTGTGCTTTGCAATGCTGTAGATGATCGACATATTGATCATGGAAAAGGTAGTAAACTGGTTAGTGATGCCTGTTTTTTAAGTGGATTAATGAAAATTAAAACAGAAATTGATGGCGAGGATCAAGATTCATGGCGGCCAAAATTTGTTTATCATTATATCCAGTGGAAAAATTTGGAGCCTGATGTTGTAGTGGATGTAACTGGATTTATTGACACAAAAATGGATGCTGTGATGGCTTATAAAACACAATTCTTTGATTCTGAGAGTGAAGCGCCTGAAACTCCAATATCCAGTAGTAATTTTATAGAAAGTATTAAGTATCGGGCTAGAGACTTAGGCCGATTAGTAGGTGTGGAATTTGCCGAAGGATTTACCGTTGAACGTTATGTTGCGGTAGATAGTTTTTACAATTTGAAATAATTATTAAAAAAACCTTTGCCATAAATATGAAATAATTTACATTTGCACACGCATTACAAAATGCATGTTACACGGTGGTTGTAGCTCAGTTGGTTAGAGCATTGGTTTGTGGTACCAAGGGTCGCCGGTTCGAATCCGGTCTTCCACCCAAAAAAAGTCTTCAAAGAAATTTGGAGACTTTTTTTTATACCCTAAATTGAAGCTTGCTTGAAGATTTAAGGTATAAAAAAAGGATCAGGCGTGCTCCTGAAGAGGTCATTGTCAGGTTTCCTTAAAACGGATCAGCGCAGCTAATCAAATAGAAGGATTATAAAAAAAGCCTTCCAAATTTGGAAGGCTTTAAAATATATTGATTTATAAAGATTTACTCTGTCGCTTTATCAGCAACAATTCTTTTTTCTCTATTTGCTAATTCCCATGCCGTATGGAAAACAAGTCTTGTACGGTTTTCTAATAAATCATATTCAATTTTATCAGGCGTATCTGTAGGTCTGTGATAATCGTCATGAGTACCATTAAAATAAAATATAATTGGAATATTATTTTTCGCAAAGTTATAATGGTCTGATCGGTAGTAAAAACGATTCGGATCATTTTCATCATTATAAGTGTAATCAAACTCAATATTGGTATATGTTTTATTCACTTCTTCTGAAATGTTGTGTAGTTCTGTACTTAATTTATCACTACCAATAATGTATAGGTAATTACGATTATCGCTATCTCGCTTAGGGTCGATACGACCAATCATATCAATATTTAGATCGGCAACAGTATTTTCAAGAGGAAATAAAGGGCTGTAATCCGTATAATATCTAGAGCCTAACAAACCTCTTTCTTCACCGGTTACATGTAAAAATACAATTGAACGTTTCGGTCCATGACCATTTTCGGCAGCTGCTTTAAAAGCTTCTGCAATTTCAAGTACAGCTACAGAACCTGAACCATCATCATCAGCACCATTATTTATTAGTCCGTCATTAGTTAAACCAATATGATCAGAATGAGAAGAAATAATGATGTATTCTTCTGGTTTTTCTGAACCTTTTATAATTGCAGCAACATTCGATGAAGGTAAATCTATTGATACGCTTTCGTAATCTACATCTACTGTACTAGCAACAACAGCTGAGTTTGTAGAATCATTGATATTACTAACCATGGCGTTACCTAATTTTTCGCTAATAAGAAAATGATAAATTTCTTCATTCTTTTTAGGAAGGGATAAGCTTCTTGATGTCCCTTTATCATGTCTCGCTTTGTAAAATTTCGAGTATCTAGTAAACAGTGCATCATCCATAAAAAACAAAGCTTTTGCTCCATTATCTTTAGCGGCAGTACGTTTTGCAGATATCGCTTGACGACCATTTGACCATTTTGAAATTTCTTTAGTTCCACTCACTAAATAATTACCAGCTTTATCTTTTGGTTCTCCACTTTTTACAATAACAATTTTCCCTTTAACATCTAGGTTTTCGTAATCGTTAGTGTTTTCATGGTTAATTCCATAACCGGCATAAACAATTTCTTTAGCCGAAAATGATCCAGTTGCTGCTGATGTTTGTGAAATAAAATCTTCAAAATAATTGTATGAAATTCCATTTACAGTCAAACTAACTTTTGGAGTTTTAATATTTTTTAAAGGAACCTCTTGGAAATAATTATCAGGAGAAACCGCTGATGGTACATTAATAGAGACATAATGATTTTTTATGTATTCTAATGCTTTCTTTTGTCCTTCGCTACCCGTTTCACGACCTTGATGCTCATCTGAAGCATAGGTATATAATTTTTCTTTTAGTTCATCGGAAGTAATTGTACTGGCATATCCAATAATCTCTTCCTGAGTTGCTTCCTTTTTACAAGCGAAAACAGCTAAGGAAACTCCTAAAATTAACAGTGTTTTTTTCATTATATGAGAATTGTTTTGTTTAGTGATGTGCGATATTACGAAAAAGAACTACTGATGAAGCAGTTATGTTATTTTTTTTAACATAATTTAACAGTAGAATTGTGTTTATGACTTGTCGACAATAATTCGTTTTTTTTGATTTGCTAACTGCCAAGCTGTTGCAAATATTAATCGTGTGCGTTTTTCTAACAATGGATAGTTTATTTTATCTTCTGTATCTGTAGTTTGGTGATAGTCATTGTGTTCACCATTGAAATAGAAAATTACGGGAATATTATGTTTTGCGAAATTATAGTGATCAGATCTATAATAGTAACGATTACGGTCATTTTCTTCGTTATATTTATAGTCCAATTTTATATTAAAAAAAGTTTCATTTACCACTTCCGATATATAATGTAATTCTGTACTTAGTCTGTCTGCTCCAATTATATACAAATAATTTGGATTGTATTTGTGAGACTTATCAACGCGACCAACCATATCAATATTCAAATTTGCGACTGTATTTTTTAAGGGAAAAGCTGGGTTTTGAGTATAAAAACGAGATCCTTGAAGACCAACTTCTTCGGCAGTAAGATGCAAGAATAAAATACTTCGCTTAGGGCCATTACCATCTAGCTTTGCTTTTTTAAAGGCCTGAGCCATTTCTAATAAGGCAACAGTTCCCGATCCATTATCATCTGCTCCATTATAAATTTCACCATTTTCATGAATGCCTTCATGATCATGATGTGCGGAAATAATAATTACTTCATTAGGTTTTTCTGAACCTTCAATATAAGAGATTACGTTTTCAGAATCGTCATATTTTTCACCCAAATATGATTTTGGGATGTTTTGAAAATAATTTGATCCTCCAAAAGGTGACGCAATATTTTCAGAAATATAATAGTTTTTTAGATAATTTACAGCTAATTTTTGACCATTTGTACCAACCTTTCTACCTTGATAGTCATCTGAAGAGAACTTAAGTAAATGTTTTTTCAATTCACTAGCTGTGATCGTATTAGCGTATGCTTTTACTTTTGTAGGATGTGCAATGACAATCCTTTTTTTGATGGCTTGAATTTTTTCCTTGTGGCTTAAAGTCGCACAAGATCCAACAATTATTAAAGCCGAGGCATACAAAAGAATTTTCATAAAGGGTCAGGATTAGTCTGTAACAAAGAACGTTAAAAAAAGTTGTTGTACATAATATAGTGGACTCAAAAGGATAGCTATCTGACTTTTGAGCACTTATGGTGACTTGCAACTGACATTTGTCATAGTTTATCAACTAATGTCAGGTTACTTTTGAAAAAAATTATTCTTGTGAAGTCCATATTATTACCGACAGATTTTTCTAAAAATTCAATGAATGCCATAGATTATGCTATGGAACTATATAAGGATATTCCTTGTGAATTTTATATTATAAATATTCAGAAGGCGTCTTCATTTGTATCGGATGATTTGATGATGATGTCATCTACGGCAACAATTTATCAAACATTAATTGCTGCAGCGAAAAAATCTATTAAAAATATTATTCATAATGTTGAATCAAAATATGCTAATAAACTTCATAGTTTTCATTCTATTGTTGACTATGATAATTTTATTGATGGCATAAATCAGATTTGTGAAATTAAAGCCATTGATTTAATCATAATGGGTACCAAAGGAGCAGCAGGAGCAGAGAAAATGTTATTCGGGAGCAATACGGTTCATGTCATGCAACGTTGTAATGTAAATGTATTGGCTATTCCAAATGGATGTCAATTTGAAGGTTTGGATGCCGTGGCATTTACCTCTAATTATTCTTCAATTTTTAAAGATGAAGAGTTATTAACTTTGGTTGATATCATTAAATTATATGATTCTGAACTCAATGTACTTCATCTGTCAGATGAAGATTATCTATCTGAATCTCATAATCAAATCACAAAATTATTGGATTCTAGTTTTGGAAAAATTAAACATCAATTTATAGATATTGATGGTAAGGAAGTGTTTAAAGCAATTCATGATTATATAGAAACTAATAATATAAAAATGCTAACTATGATGAATAGAAAGCATTCCTTCTTAGAACGTTTATTTACCAAACATCTCGTTGAAACATTTGGGTTTAAAATTGATATTCCATTTTTAGTTATGAAAAATACTCAAAAAACATCTGAAAATTAATTTTATATTCACCATTACAAAAAGTGTAACAAGACCAATGCATTATTTATTTAAATAATGCATTGGTCTTGTTACACTCATAATGACAGCTATTAACGGAATTAATTATTTTTAGTAAATGTTTTTGTTATTATTTGAGTCTCAGTATATATTTTAACAAAATACTGTCCTTGTGCTAATTTAAAGATTGGAAAGGAGTAGGTATTATTAAGCTCATTTTCATGAATTTTATGGTAACTTATTATTTGACCTAATTGATTAATTATTGAGTAAGCGAGAATATTTTCAGCTTGATTCTTTAATTGAATGCTTAAATAGGCTCCTTGTGTTGGATTTGGGTAGAGAATCGCATTACTAATTTCGAAATCATCAACACCTGCGAGTGGATCTACAACTACAAATTGTCCCATCATCCCAGCTAAGGCATCTTCATGCTTGAGCATATGACAATGATACATATAGGGTATGGTATCATCAGAATAGTCTTCAAATTTTGTAATTACTCTTGCTATTCCACCTGCTGGAACAGTAAAAGTGTCTTTTCTACCTTGTAAATATGAAGGTGGAGCATTGCCATTGATGTCCAAAATATAATATTGTACATCGTGCATATGAAAAGGATGGTCTATAGCTGAATTATTTTGAAATGTCCATATCTCAGTATTATTTAATGGAATAGTAACGTTGATGGTATTCATGTCGATGGTGACATTATTTATAGAAAAGTCCCCATTTAATTGATTCATTCCTGAAATAATTGGGCTGAACTCAAATGATCTGGTCTGATCTGAATTTATTTCTGCAATTGGCGTGGCAGTCACTAGACTTGTTGGAATGGTTGTGATAGGACTTGCTGTTTGCGCAATCACATCCATTTGAAGGACATTAAAATCTGCTCCATTCATTGTGTTGGGATTGTATCCTGTTAAAACCATTGATTGATTTAACCCTGGGTAAGTTGCTCCATAAGTCCCATTAGTGAGTTCGGAAGCATAACTCATTAAGTTAATCGTTTGACTTTGTAAACCAGAAAAATCAATCAATATTTCTGCTCTGGCACCTGGGGATAGTGGTAATCGTGTTAATGCTACAGGAGCAGCTACAAGTCCGCCATCGGTTCCAATAAGATGAAAAGTCATATCACCAGATAAACCAAAATTAAAAGTTCGCTGTGATGATCCATTTAATAATCTAAGTCTAACGACTTGTGCTGGTACATCCAGTTGAGCATCGATTGTGGCATTCACCATTAAAGTGGTATCACTATTGACATTACTTAATATTTGAGAACTACCATCAAAAGATTTTGTTTGAATAGCCAATGGGATATCATCTACTCCATATGTTCTTGGGAGAACTAAAGCAGCTTCTTCAGTATCTTTAACAATGATGAAACCTGCAAGACCTTTACTTGCTTGTTCATCGGTGCTATTAAGGAGATGAGGATGATACCAATATGTACTTGCTTTATCTAAAACTGTAAATTGAGGATTCCAAGTTTCTCCCACGCCAATCACTGTATGTGGTCCACCATCATTTGCTGCTGAAACGTGCATACCATGCCAATGTATCGTAGATTCTTGTCCTAAATTATTGGTAATACTAATATTCATGTCATCACCTTTGGTCATGATTAGGGTAGGCCCAAGTAATGGACCATTTATGCCCATAGTTGTGGTGTTAATTCCTGTAAAAAATTGAAACGTACCGTCTTGTAGCGTTAAGTTCACGTTTGTACTTTCAATGGTTCCGGGAATGATAATCGGATTTTGAGAGAATAATGCCATTGAAAACAGGCATAGGATCCAGGTAGGTCGTAAAGATTTCATAAGCAAAAAAAGGATAATATTAATACAAGACAAAATTGTCTTGTATTGCTAATATATGATATAAATGCTTAATAATGAGTAAATTTTAGATTAAAAGCAATTTTTAAAGCCATTCGACAAGATTGGAAAGAGGAACCAAAATAAAAGGCTGTCCAAGATTAACTTTTTAATCTTGGACAGCCTTACAAAGGTTAATTAGTTAGTAATAATGTTAACAAAGGGGCTCAATTAGCTATAATAAAATTGTTGGTTTCCCATTAAGAGTTTGCGTTTGTTATTCAGTGCTGTTACAACAACAAGGAGATTAGTCCTTTTGGTATCAATTAAGTAGGGAATAGCTTCCATTTTTCCGTCGATGCTAATTTGAAAGCTAAAGTAAATTTGTAGTATATTATTTCGATTTAAGTCCCATTAATATATGGTTTTCAAATCTCAAACTGATACCGGCCTAATCTCCATGTTAATTGTACAGTTTTAAATGTAAAAAGGTCTAGACTTTATACAGGATAAAAAAGTCTTGTATAACAAATATACATTTAAATCTTTAAGATACTGGTGTTTAGGGTTGTTTTTTTTATTCAATTATTTTAGATATTATTGAAAGGGGAGAAGAAAAAAACACCCAAGATCAAATTATTGACCTCGGGTATCACAAAAAAAAGTAATCAGGGAGATTACACGGATTCGAAATGAATCGAATATCTTAAATTCTTTTATATTGAATGCCTGCTTCACCAACCCAGAAATAGATGGCGCCATTTTCAGTTGATATAACTTTAGGGAAACTTCCTGTTCCTATTTTTTCTGGTAATGCTAGCTTTGAATCGGTGGTCATAATATCTTCTCCCATTGTAAAGACGATATTTGTTTTATTGGCATTAGAAGAAATAGAAGGTGACCTTCCAAAGCCGAGCTGCTGTTCATTGGTATTTGAATTGGCCATAAAAACTTCTCCATCTCTTTGCCAAACCGTATTGAATACTCCATTGTCATCAATTATTATTCCGCCACCATCCATCGGGCAACCATTAATTTTCCAAGTTCCAGTTCCCATTTTTTCAGGTTCTGAGAATGAAGCACCGTTATCTACAGATTTTGTAACGTGTAAATCTCTTGATCCAGCAACATTGTTTCTAAACATGATATAAACTTCACCTTTAGTATCACTAGTGATGGAAGGCTTACAGCATTCGCATACTGAGCCATCTGGAGATTTATATACGAGTTTACTTTGTGACCAAGTTTTACCATCATCATCAGAATAAGAGACATAAATTTTTCCTTCTATTTTGGCATGATTTTTATTTTTCTCACGAAATTTTTTAAACTCTTCAAGATTCTCAGCCTTGACAGCATTGCCATTGGCGTCTAAAAACACCCATAGTATATTGTCATCACTATCGCCATGAAAAGCCAGTTTAGCATCTTTTGGGACATCACCAATCTTTTCAAACAATTGTTTATAGCTAATGCCTAATGGTGTCATTTGATTTAAATCCAGTTCCTCTTTTTGCTCTTTGTGTTGAGCTTCAGGTTTCTTTTTAGTTTCATTATGGTCTTCAGCCATGCTTTTTTTCACTACACGTGTATCAATCCATGTAGAAAACAAACGTCCACTCGGTGTTGAAGTAATTGCCATAAGACATTCTTTAACTGAGGCTTCTACATCATTTATCTGAAATGGTCCATCCCAAGAGTTACCATCAATTGGTTTCGTCCATGCAAATATATTGCCAGTCCTACTTGGAGCTGTAACAACAATATTGTTTTTTGTAATTGCTACACCAGGGCCACTAGAAAAGCCAAGTACTAAACCCTCAAGATTCCCAACAAGTTCTGGTTCACTAAAAGATTCACCACCATTATTAGATTCTGAAAAATATATTGATTCTTCTTCTCCAAAAACGACAACAATTTCATTATTTGCGCCTTGAACTATTGATGGTTGATCGCCAAATGTAGAGACTACTCCTTCAATTTCACCCTTTGTTCCTCCATCTTTACAGGCGGTAATAAAGAGTGTAGTGATCATAAATATCGCGAAACTTTTGATGATTTTAGTGTCCATGTTTATCGTCTTTAGAGTTACCCGATTGATTCATTTCCATTTCATGATCATATTTGCAACATCCTGGTAAGTTTTCGTAAGCACCTAAGTTTCCTGCTACTTTTTCAGTATCATATCCTGATGCAGCAATTGCTTCGTGGATTGCATTTGCGTTTGTTTTAGAATCGGTAAAAGATACATTTATACTTTTATTATCTCTGTCCCAATCTGCACTTCCAACGCCTTCAACGCTGAGAGCTGCTTTTTCAATGGTCGTTTTACACATACCACAATTCCCACGAACGCCAAAGGTAATATCTACTGTTTCTGAATTTAATACTATTGCTGTATTTACGGCTATTCGGCTATCCGTTTTTGTTTCGCTTTTGCAACTAGTGAATGCAAAAGCTGCGATTATACCTAAACTTAAAATTACTTTTTTCATCTATTTCTTTTTAAAGTTATTATTGAATTGTTTGAGTGATACTCCCACACTTTAGCATTGATTCTCCAAAGTAAGGGTTGTTTATTATTTTTTCTGTACTTAACCAAGACGCACCTTTGTTCCCATCGGCCATGGGACAAAATTGTTCATATACTTTTTGATTAATACCAAAAGAGCTTACCCCTTTAATGATATTATTAGAAAGACCAATGAAGTGGTCGCGTTGTATTTTAATATCTAGAGTATTTGCAATTGCACCTGCAGTGTTTTTTAGCTCTTTTTCAAGACTCATCCATGCTTTATGAGCTGAAGCATCAGCTAGAAGTTTCATGTCTACTTCAGTGATAATCTTGCCCAATTGTTTTGCATTACTTTGTACTTCTGTTGGGTTATCTGCTACTAGTGCATTTTTCAAAGCAATATAGGAATCGAAAACAAGCTTTAATTCTTTTTGAAAACCTGTAGATACCACTAAGTGCTCATTTGAACTGGTATCTTCATGTTTTGTATTGCTGTTTGAATTTGTCATGGCTGTATGTCCTTCATGACCAGTAGTAGTTTTGCCTCCTTTAGGGTTCATCATGGATTTTTTCCCTTGAAGTTGTGCAGCTGCATCTATAGTAAATGTACCATTGGTCACTATTTCTTCACCTTTTTCCAATCCCGATAAAACGATATAATTAGATCCCACACTATTTCCCAAACTCACTTCTCTCAATTCAAAAATAGGAGCTTCTTTTGATGTTTTAATATAGACAACAGAACGCTTTCCAGTCCATAGTACTGCAGATTGAGGTATGCTTAATCTTGTCGAGTTGTCGTCATTTGTTGCTAATTGTACCTGTCCAGATATTAACATACCAGGTTTTAAGGCATTGTCAGTATTCTTGAGCGTCGTTCTTATAGAAACTGTTCGAGTTGCCGAATTTAAAATTGGATCTATATAATTTATTTTTGCATTTATAGATTTACCAGCGTAAGCATTAAGCGTTATGGTTATGGTTTGACCTGTTTTTATATTTTTAATATCTTGTTCATAGACATCAAAATTGGCCCAGACACTGTTTAAATTGGTAACTTTAAATAATGGATCCCCTTCTTTCACATGATTGCCTTCTTCCACAAAAATCACATCAATATATCCAGTAGTATTGGCGTACATATTAAAGTTTGCAATCACTTTTTTTGTTTGCTCAATACTTTGAATTTGTTGTTCAGAGATTTTCCAATATTTTAGTTTATTACGAACTGCCTTATATAATTCGGGTTGCGCTTCTTTTATGTTTAAGGCCTCAATTAGCTCATTTTGTGCGGTTACTAATTCAGGAGAATAAATGGATGCAATTAGTGCGCCTTGCTTTATCAGCTCTCCTTTACTTTTAAAATAAAGTTTTTCTATACGACCACCAAAATGTGCTGTTTGCATGGCAGTAGCTTTGTCATTTGCCAAAATTGTTCCTGAAAGCACCAAATTATTTATTGCTGCTTTGTCTTTAGTATCACCGATTACAGTGGTTTGAATATTTGCCAGTGCCATGGCATTTTCAGTCAATTTAAATTGATCGGCGGCTAAGCCTTCCGCAGAAGTTTCCGCAGGAATTAAGTCCATACCGCAAATTGGGCAGTCACCAAATTCGGGTTGCATAATTTGTGGATGCATGGAACAGGTCCACATTTCATTTCCAGTTTCACCAACTTCGTGATTGTGGTCTTGATTGGAAGCTTGTGAACCTCCAAAAATAAGCCAGCCAAGAATTAATCCCACTGCTAATGTTCCGATGTAAATACTATATTTTTTCATCTTAATATTATTTATCTTGTTGTTTAATTACCATAGATTATTCTACTACTTCAAACGGAATATTTATTGTAAGCTTTTCCCAAGCCAAAGAAATATTTCCTTTTGTCTCGTCTGTTTTTGATACTTTGTACTCCAAATGTTCTTGAATATTTTCAGAGATATTAGGACTTGTGCTAAACCTAATTACATCGTCATTTTGATCGTATTCGTCCTTACCGTGCTGGTCCCATTTTTTATTGATCATAACCGTCCAATCGCCTTTTGAAGGGATTGTAAAAATGCCATATTTACCAGCAGGGAGTGTATTACCGGCAATAACTAAAGCTTTGTTAGTTTCTATCCAAGTGGCTTTATGAGCACCTGCTTGCCAAACATTATCATATCCAACTAAACCACCAAAAATAACACGCCCTCTAACGCCTGGTGATGAGTAATCAATATGAATATGTGCTGCTCCAATCATTGCCATAGCCGATGTGTGTGGACTTAATGGTTTTTTATTAGCGCTTTCATTAGTTTGTTCAACTTGATGCGCTTCATGGTTCATATTAGAGTCCATGTTGTTTTTGGTTTCTTGTTTGCATCCTGTAAATAATAGTACTGTGATTGCTAATAGATATATTGTATGTTTCATTTTGATTTTTTTTAAACTTAATTTGTTAAATAGATTGTTTTTGCTTTTGCTTTAAAGGCGTTTTTCGTCGCTTCAATTTCCATGAGTTGGAATTTTATTTTTTGAAGTTGAAGTTTTAAAATTTTATCATAATCTAAAATTCCTGTTTCATAGGCTTTTAAATCAACATTAATAGCCAGTTGTGTTTCTTCTTTGTTTTTTTGTGCCGCAACCACACTCAAAATTGCATTGTTAATTTCTAAAACCCCTTCCTCTAAGGCTATTTCAAGTTGCTTTAGTCTCACTTCTTTTTGTGATACTAAGACCTCTTGTTTGATTTGAATTTGATGTAATTTCGATTTGTGCTTTTTAGTGAAAAGAGGTATTGATAAAGAAACTTTTGGCATCACGATATCTTTGCCATTATCAATAAGTTTTAGGTCACTGCGCTCTTCAACTAAAATATAATCCAACCCAAAGCGAAGTTTTGGTAGTCGTTCCTTATTAATAAGAAGGTCTTCCTGCTTATAGATTGTGTTTAAATGCTCTATTTTTCCTAAACTAGGGTGTTCATTCACCGTTGAACTAGCTATTAATATATCCAAAACATTAAGATCATCGCGAATAGATAGTGGTGTATTGGTGCTTCGTTGCAAAAGCCTGTTAAAATTTTTGCTCAAAGCATTGACAGTATTTAAGTTTTGAAATATTTTACTGTGTAATTCATTTTTTTGAACCCGAATACGAAGCACATCACTCATGGAAGCCTTATTGTTCTCTAAGGCAGCCAAAGCCATGTTTTCATAAGTACTTAACACCTGTTTGTTTTCTTTTAGAATAGACGTAATGGCTTCTTTTTGATACAATTCAAAATAGGCTGCTTTAACTTGATATAGCAGCTCCCTTTCGGTTAAATCAATATCGAAGTGCTTGGTCTCAGAAATTGCTTGTGTAAGCTCCTTTTGAGCTTTAAGTGTGCCAAACCAAGGCAACTCTTGTTGTACACCAAGTTTGGTTATTTGCGCCCCTACACGGGTCTCAGGAGTCGATGCAAAGTAACCAATTGATACATCGGTAGCTGCAAGGTTTCCTACTTCATTTACTTTTTCTTTGGCGATTTCCAGTTCAAATTTTTGTTCTTTAATTTCTGAACTATTTTGTTTTGCAATCGCCAAGTAGTCTTCTAAAGTTTGAGCATTACAAATGCTAAAACTTAATAAGATTGTAAGTGTCAAATATGCGTGTTTAGTTTTCATTGTGTATTCTTTTTAATGAAATTTCTTTATTCCAACTGTACAATACAGGAACAACAAATAGGGTAATTAATGCAATTAGCATTCCTCCAAAACTCGGAATGGCCATTGGGATCATAATATCACTTCCTCTACCTGTTGATGTTAAAATTGGTAAAAGCGCTAATATGGTTGTCGCTGTTGTCATTAAACAAGGTCTGATTCTTTTTTCTCCTGCTTCTACAACTGCGGCTCTGATACTCGCTTTTGTTTTAGGTGTGTTTTTCTTAAATGTTTGGGTTAAATAGGTAGCCATTACAACCCCATCATCAGTAGCGATACCAAATAGAGCAATAAATCCTACCCAAACAGCAACACTTAGGTTTACTGGATTCATTTGAAATAGTTCTCGAAGATTAAATCCAAAGAGATCAATATTTAAAAACCAGGATTCACCATAAAGCCAAATCATTATAAATCCACCAGCAAAAGCAACTGCAATTCCTGTAAACACCATCAAAGATGTCGCTACAGATTTGAATTGAAAATACAAAATCATAAAAATGATAGCTAAGGCTAAAGGCACGACCAGAGACAAGGTTTTTTCTGCTCTTATTTGGTTTTCATAAGTTCCAGTAAATTTGTAATTAATGCCTTTAGGCACAATTAACTCACCACGATCAATGGCACCAATAATGGCATCTTGCGCGCGTTCAACAACTGTAACTTCTGCTTCTTTATCTTCCTTGTCAAAAAGTACGTAACCTACCAAAAAGGTGTCTTCACTTTTTATGACCTGTGGACCCTGTTCGTATTTAATAGTTACTAATTCTTTTAATAGAATAGGATTTCCGTTGGGGGTTGGTACATATATGTTTTCTAAATCACTAGGGCTTGAACGCTGTTCTCTTGGATAACGAACACGAACACCATAGCGTTCACGTCCTTCAACCGTTTGAGTTAGCATTTTTCCACCAACAGCAACTTCCAAAATGGTTTGTACGTCTTCAATTGCTAATCCGTAACGTGCAATTTTGTCTCTATCGATATCCATTAATAGGTATGGTTTGCCCACAATTCTATCGGCAAAAACGGCTTCTTTTTTAACCCCTTTGACTTGCTTTAAAATGCCTTCCAATTTTACCCCAAATTCCTCAATTTCTTTGAGATTTTCTCCTTTTACTTTTATTCCCATTGGAGCACGCATTCCTGTTTGTAGCATTACCAAACGCGTTTCAATAGGTTGTAATTTTGGTGCTGAAGTCACTCCTGGTAATTTGGTGACTCTTATAATTTCATTCCAAATATCATCGGCTGATTTTATATGCTTACGCCAATTGCGGTAGTATTCACCATCTTCATCAGCAATAAGTCTTTTGGTATCTATTTTAGTTCCTGAAGGAATAGACCTTCCTGACTTGGTTTCAAATAAACCATCGTCATTGACCTTAAATGTTAGGCGATCACCATCAGGACTTAATTTATATTCCGGTTTATAAATAATCACATTTTCATACATTGAAAGCGGTGCAGGGTCGAGAGCACTTTCAACACGTCCCGCTTTTCCTACTACGGTTTTTATTTCTGGAATGGTAGCTACTGCCATATCCAATTGTTGTAAGACACGTTTATTTTCTGCAACACCTGAATGTGGTAGAGAAGTTGGCATCAATAAAAAGGATCCTTCATTTAAAGAAGGCATAAATTCCTTTCCTGTATGACTCCATATGTTTATTCCAAACACAACAATTAAGGCAGGAAGACTCAAAAAGAGTATTTTATTCGCCAAGGCCCAGTTTAAAATACGGACATAATAACGCCTAAATAGTGTAAACACAGCCAATAAACTAAAGCAAATTACGCTGACAAACACAAGGTTAGAAACAATCGTATAATCCACACCTAGAGGCCTCCAATACACACTTAATAACATTACAATAGCAAAAGATGAAATAATAATATTGATATTGTTCGCCTTTATAGTCGTTAGTATTTCATTCGACTTTAAATAGCTAACAATGGCAAATGCAATAAGTATTAATCCTATAGTATAACCGCTAATAACGGTATAGACGCCTAATAAAGCGAGTATTATATTTAAAAGGATCCCAATTTTTTTCTTAGGTGGTTTCCATCCAAATAGCCAGGCTGCAAAGGGAGGGATTAAAAATAAAGCAACGATTACTGAAGCTGTTAATGCCATGGTTTTTGTTGCAGCTAAAGGGCGGAATAATTTGCCTTCGGCTCCAATCATTGTAAACACTGGTATAAAACTTACTATGGTGGTTGCAACTGCTGTTAGTATGGCACCTGATACTTCTTTTGTGGCATTATAAACAATAGTATTAATGGCAGTTTTTGAGCTGTCTTCATCAATATGTCGAATAATGTTTTCAGAGAGAATAACTCCAACATCTACCATCGTACCAATCGCAATTGCAATTCCTGAAAGGGCTACGATGTTGGCATCTACATTAAAAAATTTCATACCTATAAATACCATGAGAACAGCAACTGGTAACAATCCTGAAATTAAAATAGAAGCTCTCAGGTTAAACACCATAATGATTATGACCAATATGGTAATTAGAACTTCTAAAGTAAGTGCTTCATCTAAGGTGTCAAGTGTTTCCTGAATAAGTTCAGTACGGTCATAAAATGGAATAATGGTAAGCTGTGATGTCCGTCCATCTTTTAATACTTTGGAGGGTAAGCCAGCACTAAGTTCATTGATCTGTTTTTTTACATTGGCTATAACCTCCATTGGGTTGGCACCATAACGTGCAACCACAACACCACCAACAACTTCTGCGCCTTCTTTGTCGAGGATTCCTCGACGTGCTGCAGGGCCTAGACTTACTTTAGCAAGATCCTTAATTAATATGGGGGTTGTATTTGTTGAGGAAACTACGGCATTTTCAATATCAGCAACAGATTTTACATAACCTAATCCGCGGACTAAGTACTCAACTTGATTAATCTCAAGAGTTTTGGCACCAATATCTTTATTGGTCTTACGAACAGCGTTAACCACTTGTTGTAACGAAATTTTATACTCTTTTAATATGTCAGGATTTACATCTATTTGATATTCTTGTACATAACCACCAATAGACGCAACCTCAGATACCCCTGAAGCTGATGATAATCCATATTTTACATAATAGTCCTGAACAGATCTAATTTCATGTAAATCCCATCCTCCGGTAACATTGCCATTTTCATCACGTCCCTCGATAGTATACCAGAATATTTGTCCGAGACCAGTAGCATCAGGACCTAAACTTGGTTGTACGTTATTAGGAAGTAATCCTTTGGGTAATGAATTTAATTTTTCCAGAATCCGACTTCGACTCCAGTAGAACTCAATGTCTTCTTCAAAAATAATATAGATACTAGAGAAGCCAAACATAGACGAGCTACGAATGGTTTTTACACCAGGTATCCCCAGAAGCGAGGTGGTTAATGGATAGGTGATCTGGTCTTCAATATCTTGTGGTGAACGACCATCCCATTTGGTAAAAACAATTTGTTGATTTTCTCCAATATCAGGAATGGCATCAACGGCGACGGGATTACGAGGGAAATTTCCAGTATTCCAGTCAAAAGGAGCAACCATAACTCCCCAGCCAATAAATATGGTTAGTAATAAAACTGCTACTAATTTATTTTCTATTAAAAATTTAATGCTTTTATTTAGCATAAGTATTTTGATTTAAAGTGTATAGAACGGTGAATAGTGTTATTATTAGGAACAACAAAACAAGCCCAAACTAGCAATGCTAAGTTGAGTTGTTAATTTTCTAAGCTTTAAATCAAATTAAGAAAACATTATCAAGAACATGTATGTCTTTAATAATGAGTGGAGGAGTATAATCCTTAAAAGGAACAGTTTCTTTTGTGACACCTTCAAAGAGATTGATATAAGAATATACAAAAGAAGCTATAAACAGTTGTTGTTGAAACTCTAAACCTGAATAAGTTAATTTCAAATCATCCTGACCTTCAACTAATTTTACAAGATCTTTACAGCAATTATTTTTTACATTATTTTCTTCTTCTGGAATTGCATTTTGCATTTCCATACCACAGGTTTTAGCTTTTGCAAACACAGCTGTAGATACTAATTTACCACCACAATAATGTTCGTTTATAGCAAACGACATTGTGGAGAATAGCACTAAGGTGGCTAAACAAATGGCTGTAGTATTTCTAAAAAATGTTTTCATTCTATATTACAAATGTAACAATTCTGTATTAAATGAATAAAAGGATATGTTAAAATGGGAGTTTTGGGATAATTTTAACCATAATTGTAATGGACCAATGTCAAGCTTCTAATAGTCTATTTTGTTATGTTAAAGCCTTGATATTGTATTCCTTTATTGTTTATATTTGATGACCAACCTATTAAAAACTAACTAAAAATGAGAAGTCATTTTCAACAATTAAAAATAAGGAGCACTCTATTGGTGCTTTTTTTAATGGCCACAATCGTTCAGGCTCAGTCTCAAACTCCTAACCCTGAACAAACCTTAGGATTTAAGGTAGGTGCAGATTTTAAATTGGCCACTTACGAGCAATCTATAGCTTATTTTAAAAAATTAGATGCTTCCAGTGATTTAATAGAATTAAAAGTTATTGGAGAAACTTCAGAAGGTCGTCCATGGTATGCCGCTTTTATTTCATCAAAGGATAATCTGAGTAAATTAGAGCATTATAGAAATATATCCCAACAATTGGCACATCCTGGAGATTTAAGTCGAGAGGATGCCAAGCAACTTTCAAAAGAGGGAAAACCTATTGTGCATATTGATGGGGGATTGCACGCATCAGAAGTTGCTGGGGCTCAGCATACCATATCATTGGCTTATGAACTGATTAGCAAATCAGAAGATGAAAATATAAAGCGAATTTTAGACGATGTTATTTTAATTCTTTGGCCATCACTTAACCCCGATGGTCAGGATATTATTGCCAATTGGTATAAGGATAATGTAGGCACCCCTTATGAAGTGACAACGGTACCTTGGTTATATCAAAAATATGTTGGCCATGACAATAATCGTGACGCCTATATGGCAAATATGATAGAATCTCGGGTTATAGCAAGAGTTTGGAGAGATTGGGAGCCTAATATTATTCATGTACATCATCAATCATCACCATTTCCAACACGTATTTGGTTACCGCCATTTGCAGAGCCAATAGCTTCTCGTACACCGCCTTTGGTTGCCAGAGAGGTGAATATGATAGGAATGGCCATTGCTCAACGCTTAGAATCAAAAGGATTAGAAGGTGCTGTTCACATGGGAAAAGGCTTTGATGCCTGGTATCCGGGTTATATTGATTATTTACCTGTGCTACAAAATATTCCTTCGTTTTGGACAGAAACAGCCTTATATCGTTATGCAACACCTCATTTTTATACCATAAGAGATTTTCCTAAAGACAGGAATGGTTTCAGAATAGAATCCTTGTATTCAAGTCCTTGGAAAGGTGGATGGTGGAGAATTAGTGATGCGATTAATTATATGCAAACGTCATCTGTTGCTGTATTAGACTATGCTTCAAAATATAGTGAGGTACTTTTGTTTAATAAATATCAAGCTGCTAAAAATACGATTGAAAAATATAAGAAGGAGCCGCCATATGCGTATTTTATTCCACAAAAACAGCGCGATAATGTACGTCCTGTGGAATTATTAAAACGACTGGCATTTAATGGGATTAAAATTTCTCAATTGGTTAAACAAATTACATTTGATAATGTAGTATATCCAAAAGGGACCTGGGTCATTCCTATGGATCAAGAATTTGGGGAGCTCGCCAGACAAGTATTAGAAGTACAAACTTACCCCGATTTACGTGAATTCCCAGGAGGCCCACCAGAGCAACCTTATGATGCAGCTGGATGGACTTTACCATTACAATTTGAACTCGATGTAATTGCTGCAGTAAGTCCGATTCCATCAGAGATCAGAGCTTCATTTAAGGAAGTTAAGGGGGCCGTATTGGATTGGAAATCAAAGAGTACTCATGATTTGAATAAAGTTGATTTTGTATCTGGAACAGGCTTTAATACCAATGCCGTTGCTGCGGGAATTATACCCCTACCAGGATCATTAAAAGGCAATGGAACGATTGCTTTGCTCGATCCTAAAGAGAATAATACTTTTAGAGTACTCGCTGAGGCATGGAAAAAAGGGCTAACCGTTGGATTTACGAATCAGAAATATAGTATTAAAGGCGCATCTAGTGCTCAATTACGACAGTGGGTTACTGATTTTGCTGTTAATATTAGGCTGACGTCAAAATCATCTAAAACGGTTGTAAAATCACGCATAGGAATTTATAGACCATGGACGGCCAGTATGGATATGGGATGGACCCGATGGTTGTTAGATAATTTTGAAATAGAATATGTTGGTCTTCGTAATTCGGATTTTATAGTTGGTAATTTAAATGAGCGTTATGATGTTATTTTAATGGCTTCAGAAAGAGAGCGTTCTATAATAAATGGCTATGGCAAAGGTCAAGCACCGCCGCGATATGAAGGAGGGATTGGAGCAGAAGGCGTTAGGAATTTGGATGAATTTGTCTCTAAAGGAGGAACTCTAGTTTGCATGAACCAGAGTAGTGAATTTGCAATCAATGCGTTGTATTTACCAGTTAAAAACGCAATTAAAGGACTTAAACGAAAAGATTTTTTTACCGGAGGATCTATTATGGGCGTAACCATAAATGAGGATCACCCAGTAATGGCAGGAATGCCTGAAAAAGCAAATATATTTGTATCTAGAAGTCCGGTGTTTACAACTTTAGAAGGGTTTAAAGGTGAGGCATTGGCAAAATACCAATTACACGGCTCGGCATTACGATCTGGATACCTATTGGGGAGCAAATATTTAAATGGTTTTGCAGCTGCTTTGGATGTACATCATGGTGAAGGGCATGTCATTTTATTAGGGTTCAGGCCGCAATGGAGAGGACAACCTATGGGTACTTATAGATCTTTATTTAATGCATTGTTATATGGTGGGGAGGTTTCTAAAAATCATAAAATTGCAACTGATTTCTGGAAAGCACCTTCAAGTGATAAAACTAAGTCTGACGAAAATTAATCTAATATTTAGTATCGATGAAATTAAAAGGACTAGTTTTAAGTTTACCTTTTTTGTTAGTATTATTTTCTTCCTGTAAAACAGAACCAGAGTTTAAGAGTGATTTTAGTTCAAGTCAAGATCGTGTTTGGATTGGTCCCGACTATTGGGCAAACCCATTGCAAGATTGGCAAATTAAGAATGGTTCATTAGAATGTTTAGTACGTAAAAAAAATCGTAATATTCATCTGTTAACTCAAAAATTAGATAGCGTTAATGGTGGATTGAAAATGCAAGTCGACCTTAAGCTTTTCAGTATTGATACCGATACAATTCATCAAAATTGGGTCGGATTTAGTGTTGGTTCTAAAGGTGAATTTAATGATTATCGGGATAGTGCTGTTTTTGGTAAAGGACTTAATATTGGTGTGACCACCAACGGTAATTTATTTATTGGGGAGTTTCCAGAAGAAAATAACAGGAATCATGATGTTAAAAAGCTACTCAATGAAGGCATTAAATTAGTTGTTGAAGTAATTCATAAAGAGAAGGGCTACCAGGTTAACGTATCTATTAAAACAAAGGATAACGACGTTATTTCAGAAATCTCTAGGTCTCAAATTCTTTCTGAGAAATTAATAGGAGACCTAGTATTGGTTAGTGACTTTAATTTAGAAAAGAACGATCCGAGTGCGCTTCAAAAAAGTGTTTCTTTCAAAGATTGGACAATTTCTGGTACTAAATTGAAAAATCATCCTGAGTATGCTTTAGGACCTATTTTATTTTCCCAATATACCCTAAGCAAAGGGACCTTGAAACTCACAGCTCAAATGGCCCCTGTCATTTTGAATGCAGAACAGGTTCAGTTTCAAATAAAAGAAGATGGAGAATGGAAAACTCAAAATCAAGCCGAAATAGATAAAGATGCACGTGTGGCCACATTCCGATTTGAATCCTGGGATGCTTCGATGGATATCCCATACCGTTTGGCGTATAAAATTGATAAAGGAGATGCGACTAAAGAAGAATGGTATTGGGAAGGTACTATTAGAGAAGAACCAAATGCTACCGATGAACTTGTAATAGCTGGTTTTACTGGGAATGATCATATGGGGTTCCCAAACACAGATATTTTTAATCAAGTTCAGAAACATAATCCAGATGTTCTTTTTTTCTCTGGAGATCAAATTTATGAACCTAATGGAGGCTATGGTGCTCAGCGCTCGCCACATGATAAGGCGACTCTAGATTATTTACGTAAATGGTATATGTATGGCTGGGCTTATCGCGATTTAATGAAAGATAGACCCACAGTGAGTATTACCGATGATCACGATGTCTATCATGGGAACATTTGGGGTGCTGGAGGTAAACCAACACCATCTGATTTTGGTCAAGGCGCTAAAGCACAAGATGCCGGAGGTTATAAAATGCCAGCAGCTTGGGTTAAAATGGTAGAGCGTACACAAACGAGTCATCTACCAGATCCGTTTGATCCAACACCAATAGAACAGGGGATAGGCGTGTATTATACAGATATGGTTTATGGAGGCATAAGTTTTGCAATTCTTGAAGACCGCAAATTTAAATCGGCACCAAGACAACTATTACCCAAAGCTTTAATAGCTAATGGTTGGCCTCAAAACAAAGAATTTGATGTTATTAAAGAAGCTGATGTGCCAAATGCAAAACTTCTTGGGGATCGACAATTATCATTTTTGGACGCTTGGGCAACAGATTGGAGTTATCAATCTCAAATGAAAATGGTATTATCACAAACCATATTTGTAAATGTAGCAACACTACCAAAAGCGGCCATGTCAGGAGCAATAATTCCGACTTTAAGAATAATGAATAAAGGTGAATATCCTTTAGGAGATAGACCTGTTTCAGATTTTGATTCTAACAGTTGGCCACAAACAGGAAGGGATAAGGCTGTTAAAAGCATCAGAAAAGGATTTGCATTTCACTTGGCAGGTGATCAACATTTGGGTAGTACTGTACAATATGGAGTTGATCAATGGAATGATAGCGGATTTGCCTTTTGTGTACCATCTATAAGTAATCACTGGCCTAGACGTTGGTATCCTTCAAAAGAAGGTAATCATAGAGATTTGACAAAGCCTAAGTATACAGGAGAATTTAAAGATGGATTTGGAAATAAAATGACAGTTCATGCGGTTTCAAACCCCTTATTTACGGGCAAAGAACCTTCAAGACTATATGATCGAGCTACTGGATATGGTATTGTGCGTTTAAACAAAAAGGAAAGAACCATTACTTTAGAGTGTTGGCCTAGACAGGTTGATTACAAAACAGGAGTTGCCGAACAATATGACGGATGGCCAATTACAATTTCACAAGGAGACAATTACGGTCGAGAGGCCATCGCTTTTTTACCTTCAATTAATATTGAAGGCTTAATAAACCCTGTGATACAAATTATTAATGAAGCTACGGACGAAATTGAATATGCTTTGCGTTTAAACACGACTAGTTTTAAAGCTAAAGTATTTGATAAATCTGTTCTGTATACTGTCAGAATAGGAGAGCCAGATACTAATACTTGGAAAGAAAAAAAAGGTGTTACCCCCAATAGTAGTGCGCTGAAGTTTGTGTTTTAAACTGAATATTTTTAGTATATATTTCCGTCTATTTTTATAAGATTCAAATACTTTTCTTTATTTTCTGAGCCCTTTTGATTTCAAAAGGAGTGAACCAGTCCCAAGTAAGTCCAATGTTAATTTGATTTCCTGAATCAACAAATCGATAGTTATAATTATCATGCCCTGAGATATATGAAATATATAATCCAATATCTCTATTAAAGGGATACCATGTGATATTTAATTCATTCCTGAATGGTTCTACAAAAGGATGTGCTCCTTGAATGATTTCAGTTTTTAAGCTTAAAGTGTACCTGGTCGCGTTAGAAAGCGTATGCATGTATTCATAATCGAAACCAAATCTGTTTTTTCCATAAATTTCTATATCAAAATCTGTATAGCCTCCCTTGTTAAAAACACCAAACATTTTAAAGTGATAGCGTTCCCAATGTGCTGAGAAGGAGTGTACCATATATGGTTTATTTGTTTTACTTAAATTATTAATTCTGAAGCTTACAGATAATTTGGTAATATTAGTAGAAAAGTTACCGTTGGCTCTATTTAATAGGGCTGATAAGTTGGATTGATTATTAATTGTTTGATGAATCGCTTCACACGCTGGAGTCTCATCGATAACTCCTAATCCAAAAGCACAACCCGATTGCCCATTAGAATAATGTCCTGACTCAATCGCCCAAGCAAAAAAGTCGTTGC
Organism: uncultured Bacteroidota bacterium; assembly: GCA_913062555.1. Lineage (GTDB taxonomy): Bacteria > Bacteroidota > Bacteroidia > Flavobacteriales > Flavobacteriaceae > CAJXVU01. The sequence goes on along the minus strand of CAJXVU010000010.1, from coordinate 27,241 downwards.
TGGTGGTTTTTACAAGTCCCTGCCACCCTAATAATACTCTGTAGGAAGGTGTTTTAACAGGTAAGGAGTTTTCAGAATACATTCTAATATGTGGCTGAAACAATATATAAGCAGCATGACTTGGTTTCTTTCTTGAATTTTGCATGTTATCACGCATGTTATTAAAAAAACTATAATATACAGTTGGCTTGGCATCAAATAAGATGTCTTCATAGGGATTGGTATTCGATAAATAGCTGATGCTGGGTTTAATATGAATTGGGTAATATTCTTTAAACGCTGACATATCTGCTTTTGAGTTTATTGAATCATTGGAATTTTGAGCAGTTATAATATTGCAAAACCCTATCAATATGAATAATAATAGTAAATCTTTTTTCATTTTAATTGATTTAAAATTTCTGCTTTTAATAAAACATTAAAAGTGATTACTATTATCTAATTAGGAAGTCTCTAAAGTTACAAAATATTGTATTACAAGGCAATAGTGTTGTTTTTATGATTGGAAAAGTATAGGTTTTTGGAGTGGTGCGTGATGTTAAATCATTAAAAATGCCCAAGCTTGGGTATATGAATTTATATGGAATTGGTTGAACTTTGTATGATAAAAGCGCATTAGAAAGTCAGATAAAAGAATTGATTGATGGTCAAATTAAAAATAAGATTCTTCCATTATTAAAACATTTGAAAGTATGATACCAATAATTGACACAGGACATGGTTTTAATACACCAGGAAAGAGGAGTGATGGATTTGTTGATGGCAATGGACGTGTTTTATTAAAGGAAAATTCCGTTAATGAAGCCGTTGGCAATAAGTTGTCATTTTTGTTTTGGCATAATGATGATGAAGCACATTTTATTTCGAATGAATGGATTGATATTTCATTATCAGAAAGAGTTCGTAGAGAGCGTGAGTTGGCTTCTAATAATACGATCTTTATTAGCATCCATGCCGATGCTTTTCATCTTAAAAATCAAGCTCGGGGAGGTCGATTTTTTTATCGCTCAGAATCCGGAAGGAAAATAGCTGAGAAACTAACCAAATTTTTAAAAGACAATGGTTATCAATTGAGTTTAAGAGTTCCAATGAGAGAAAACTTTAAAGTGCTTAGAGAAACCAAGAGTCCTGCGGTATTATTTGAAATGGGGTTTATGACCACTAAAAGTGATTTAGATGTTTTGTTGGAGGATGATTTTAGAAACAAAACAGCTCAGCTATTATATGATGGGATTAAATCATTATGATTAAACAGAGCTACCAATCTAAACATTCATTTAAAAAAGAGGAGGGACTAGGCTATTAGTTATTGCAAATATAACCAAGCCAGTACTGTTTTTAACACCCGCTTTTACAAGTAAATTTTTACGGTGTACTTCAATAGTACGCGGACTAATACAAAGTTTTTCCCCAATTTGGGCAGTGGTGAATTGAAGACAAATTAATTCAAGAATTTCCTTTTCACGAGCGGTAAGAAATTTTTCATCAAATATCGATTTTTTTGAAGCCTTGTTATTTAATGCGAAACGATTATTTATGATTTTTAAAACCTTATTATCATAATAAAACCCATTAAAATAGACTTGTTTTATGGTATGAATGACCTCACTAGGACTAGAGTTCTTTACAAGATATGCCGCAGCTCCTACGTCAAGCATATTTCTTATAAAGGGTTTGGTATTATAGGTGGAAAGGGCTATGATACTAACTTTAGGATAGGTCTTGCTTATTATTTTGGTAGCTTCAACGCCGTTTAATTTAGGCATTTTTATATCCATAATAATAACATCTGGTAATGCTTTAGTTTCAGCAAGGTATTCTAAGAGTTCTTCGCCATTGGAGGCATCAAAAACAATATTTATTTTTTCGTCTTTCGTTAGAATATAAGATATACCAACACGAAATAACTCTTCGTCATCAACAATAGCAACGTTAATTTTTAAACTCATTTATTTAGTTCTATAGTTACTGTGATTCCATTATTGGGACTTGTGTCTATATTCATTTTTCCATTAAGAATGACGACTCTATTTTCAATGCCTATCATACCGAGCCCTTTCTTTTTATGACTATTTTCAAGATCCATTCCTTTACCATTGTCATTGTATTGTAAATATAATGAGTTTTTTTTTGTTTCTAAGGCAAAAGAAATGATTGTCGCTTCTGCATATTTTATTGAATTACTCAGTAATTCCTGTACAATTCTAAAGAGATGTAATTCAAGATTCGACGCTAAAAAGTTTTGTGTGTAATTAACTGAATAATTAATTTTAAATGTTCGAGTATCAAATAATTCCTCATAGAGTTCTTCTATTGCGGCCTCTAAACCAAATTTTTGAAGTGTTGGAGGCAAAAGTTCATGAGCAATTTTTCGAGAGCTTTCTAAAACGGTGTTTGTAACTTTTAAAATATTAGCCCCAATATTATTTGCTTCTTCTAAAGTAATGTCATTTTTAGAAAGCAGATTGGCGTTTAATGATACGATATTAAGTTTTGAACTTATAGCATCGTGTAAATCTTGAGCAATACGTTGACGTTCCTTTTCTTGCGTAATTATAGTAGATCTGAATATTTCTTTTTGATGAGAAATTTCCAAATTGGCTTTATCTAATTGAACCTTCTTGATTCGATTTCGTGAAAAATAGAAAAATAAAACAATAGCAATCCCCATTACTAGTAGCAATGAAATAGCGATTAGGACGATATTTACGATTTGATTTTCGGTATTGAATAATTCTTCCACCATTCAACGAATATAAGAAATTGAAAAGCTAAATATAGAACAATATTGATATCTCCTAATGTAGCTGATACAGATTCTGAGATGCTAACATCAAATATTAAATTTCCAGATGCAAAAATTAAAGCGCTTGATAATAAATAAAAGAATATACCAATATTCACAATTAGAAATTCATTCTTTTTGGATAGAGACTTATAAAAGTATAATAAAGCGTAAATAACAATGAGTAACTGTGTTACTGTAAAACCACTAGGATTATATCTATAAAATAAGCTAGGATCATCAATGAATTGATAGGCAACTCCAATTAAAACTAATGTCATGACAATTATAATCCATTTAAACTTTAATAATTCGGCATAGAAAAGTGATAGTAAGACGAACTGTGTTGTAAAGTAAAAATGAGACAGGAAAATATTGCTTCCAAGCTTCATTTTGACAATTAAAACTAGTGAGAATTGAATAATAGCAATGACTACTAAATAAATAGTGAAAATTTTAAAAGCTTTATTATTGCTAACAAAGCTTTTAATATATAGTAAGGGATAAAATATTGAAAAATAAATAGTTATATCCCTAATTAAGTCTAAGAATCCGTCCATTAATTTAAAGGGCTATTTGGGTCACATTCTGGTGGACAAGGTTTTGAGAAATCCCAAATACCACTACCTCCTTCACCAAGTTCAGTACCATCAACAGTACCATTAATAAGGTCTCTATAAATAACGCTGCCGTCTTCTTGAGTTTCAGGAGTTGTCCCTACTATCATTAGCTTTTCTTCTTTTGTAGCTGAATCTATTCCTAAATAAGCGCGAACCATTTTCTTATCAGGTTGATTTTGAATTTCGGCGAGCACAGCTTCTAAAACCTCTGCGTGGATTAAAAAAGCATTGCACTTTTGATTAGGGTTTTGTTGAGATTCCCTTGAACGCCATTCTTTTGTCCATGCTTCTGCAACTTTTAATGGAATTGTGTATTCTTGATACTTCATATCTGAAAATTTTTAGAATTAGTAGTATTAAAAGTATAAAAAAAATGAATACTATCAATACTTGATTACGTTCTTATTAGGATTTAATTTTTTGATGGCTAAAGGCTAAAATATGTTATGAAAGTCTATAAAAATAGGACATCCCATTTTTATGAGGTTTAGTACCCAAAAAGAGGTGGTATATAACTTTGTTAATTTAAAAAGGCTAATGACTTGTTTCTTTGTGGCATAATTTAAAATATATAGTAAAATGAAAAATGTAGCACTCACAATCATACTTGCTTATTTAACAATAGGCACATCTATGTTAACTGCACAACAAGATAAGGACAAGCAAGCCATCGATAGAATTTCAGCGTATCTGCATGAAAGCGAGAAAAACGGTCTAACTGGGGCTATGTTAATAGCTAGAGGAGATAAGATCCTTTACAATGAAGCTTTTGGAATGGCCGATAAAGAAAAGAATATTAAAAATACCACCAAAACAGTTTTTGACATTGGTTCTGTATCTAAACAATTTACTGCCACGGCAATTTTAAAGTTGGAAGAACAAGGGAAACTGAAAGTGGAAGATGTATTGAGTAGCTATTTCAAAAATTTACCTCATGACAAACAAAACATCACTATTCATCAATTATTAATTCACGCGGCTGGAATAACTCGGGATATTGGTGAAACCGACTTTGATCAAATTCCAGTTGATGATTATTTTAAACAATTGTTTGCGACAAAACTATTACATGAACCTGGTTCTAAACACGATTACTCCAATGCGGGGTACAGTATTTTGGCAAGAATTATTGAATTGGTTTCTGGTCAATCTTATGAGTCTTTTTTAAATGAGTATTTATTCCAACCTGCAGGAATGAATTATACTGGTTATTTGTTGCCAAAATGGGAAAACTGTACGCTAGCTAATGGATATAGCTATAATGTAATAAATACAGGAAGTATGATAGCTCGTTACCAAAAAGATGGTAAAGTATCTAGAGTTATAATAGGAAATGGTGGTATTAACTCGACCCAAGAAGATATGTTTAAATGGTATTTAGCCTTGCGGTCAAATAAAATCTTGTCTAAATCAGCTACCAAAAAGTTAACCACTCCATATATTCTCGAGTTCGAAGGGGAAACAAGTTATTATGCTTATGGCTGGGTCATTTTTAAAACACCACGGGGAACAAATATGGTTGCTCATGATGGAAGCAACGCCACTTTCTTTTACGATTTTAGATGGCTACCAGAAGAAGATGTAGCGATACTATATGCTACTCCTTCATTTACAGGAAAAATAGGAGGAATGGCTTGGTGGGTTGATAAAATGTTTTTTGATGAAACCTATATTCCCAAAGCCGTTGAAGTAGATTTTGTAAGCACACTTTTAAACTTTACTTATAACTATAAGGGGGCAGCCAATGAATTAGCTTCTAGTATAAAAAATAAATTTGGTGATAAATTAGACAAGCCATTTTATTTGAATAGATTAAGCGGAATAAATTTGAGAAATAATAGACATGATGAAGCCATAATAATTGCAGAGTTGAACATCGAATTATTTCCTACGGATAGTAATATATGGGATAGTTTGGGACATGTCTATTATATTAGTGGTAATAATTTAAAAGCATTAAGGGCTTATAAAAAAGCAGTAGTTCTTGACTCAGAGAATAGTTATGCAAAAGAGATGGTAGCAAAAATTGAAGCTAAAAAATAAATTTGACAGCACCCCTTTAAAGTTTTGAAGGGGTGATTGCCTTGGTACAGGGGCAGTAACCGCTTTTCAATCCAGGTATTACGTAAAGACTCTAGAGTTCCTTCCATCCCTTCATAATGCCAATCGTGATTTCCTGCTGTATAAATGTATGGAATACCCGTGTTCTTCAATTTTGATTACACCCACGCTATTGCCGCTTCAGATGGAAAACTAAAAATATCACCAATCAATGTAATCACATCAGCATTTACTTCTTTTGCAAATGCTAGAGCTTGTTCAAAGCCTTCCTCTGGATTCGTTTTAATTCGTGTTTGGAAATGAGTTGTTTGATTATAAGCCTTTGCCATTGGATTACTATACTCTTGATAAGGAATCCCTCTGTCATCATCTTTGAACAAATGTGTATTGGAAATATGAACTACCTTTATCGACTCCTTAATTACTTCGGCATAAAAAAACACTTTTTGCTGGTCTATTGTAGCACAAACCTTAACAGGTCTTTTTATTTTCTTATTGGTTGTATTTGCAATATAACTTGTCGTAAATCCAAGTCCCATCAGTGCTGTTGGAGTTTTTTTTAAAGAATGATCGACGTTTCATGAAGTGTGGTTAGATTCACAGCTATAGTAGCTTACTCTGTTTTATATGCGTGATTATACTTAGTTTTTATTTTTTAAAATATTCAGTTCTCCGAAATCAACGTCAAGCAAATTTTCTTGATCGATGGAGAATCCTAATATTTCTCTTTTTGAATTAAAATTGAAAGTTAAAAACCCATCAGGAACACGAAGGTCATACCAGTCTATTTTAAAGGTGTCAAAATGCCAATGTTTCAATTTTCCTCTGAATACTTTAGTATGAGAAAATGAAATCTCTAATTCGCCTTCATTGGATTTATTTATTAATATGTTGCCATACATCTTATCAGTATATTTTCCAGAATATGCGCTAATTGCTAATGAAGGTTTTGTGTTCTCTGGTTTTAAAAGGTTTTTGGAAGATTCTTTTTTCTCTTTTATTCGGTTTTCTCTCCATTCTTTCACTCTAGAATAAAAATCATCAGGGATATTATCTTCATCTTTAAGAATCTCTTTTAACAGCAATGCTCTCAAAACATATGTTGCGGGCTCTTTTGATGCATTTGTAAGTATCACAAACCCTAAGTTCATGTCCTTTACCATTATGAGTTGTGCAGCCATGCCGTCAATCCCACCACTATGTTCAATTACCTTATGTCCATTTACAGGTGTAAGCCACCAACCGAATCCATAGGATGAAAATTCATTATTGAAAGGACTTCCTATAGGATAAATAATTTGAGGTTTAAAAATTTCCCCAATTACTGCAGGACTAACGATTGTATCATTTTCAAATACGCCATTATTCAACATTAATCTCATATAATTTGACATTTCAATTGCTGAGGAATAGATAAACCCTCCCGGAGCAAGATTATCTCCTTTTTCTTGAATTATAGCCGATTTTTCGTAATCTTCATTCCAAATATGAGGTTGTGCGAGGTTGCTGTTAGCTTCTCTTTCAGTTGATAATGAGGTACTGTTAGTCATTTTTAATTCATCAAATACTCTAGTTCTAAGGAACTCATCCCATGATGTTCCCACCACTGTTTTTACAATTTCTGAGGCAACAACATACATCACATTTTGGTAAGCCGGTTTTTCTCTATAAGTAGATACAGGTTCCAAATATTTGAGTCGTTTTATTATTTCTTCTCTTGAATAATCTGAGTGATACCAAAGTGTTCCGCCACTAACATCTTTCAAGCCACTTCTATGGGTGAGTAAATCTCTAATCGTAAAATTGTCAGTTACATAAGGCGCGTATAATTCAAAATAGGGCAGGTACTTTTTAACTCTATCATCCCAATCAATTTTGCCTTCATCTACCAAAATCCCCAAGGTTAAAGCTGTAAATGACTTAGAAATTGAGCCTATACCAAAAATTGTATTTACATCAACTTTTCTTTCATTATGTATTTTTAAATTTCCATATCCTTTGGAAAATATTATAGAATCATTCCTAACTATACCTATTGAAAGTCCAGGTATTTCAAAGTCTTCAATAACTTGATGAATTTGCAAATCAAGCGAATCTAATTGTATTTGTTGAGAGAACGTATTGGAGAATACTAGTAATCCAATTATGGAAAAGAGGTTTATTTTGATTTTCATTTTTTATGTAATTGAGAATAATCTATGAATATAGTTACTAGGATCTATTATATGAGGCCTAAGATAATAAAACTTTTATGCCCATAAAGGAATTTACGGTTATGTGAGTATAGTTAAATTGTTTGGTAGAATTATGTTTCACTAATAACTGAATCTAACTTAGATTGACTGCACTTCCTAGAAGATGTTTAGCTAAGCTATTAGGTAATATATGAAGTTAACTCTTTCTTTGAAATCCAACCTTTCAATTCACCATCGATTTCTGCAGCGTCTGATATTCTTACTTTATGAGTACACATAGTTCCAAATGGCCCAGAGTTTTCAAGCCTATTAGTAATTGATGTGTCTTTTAATTTAAAGCCTAAGTCGATTCTCGTTTTGGTCGCGGGTTTAATTAAAACAAATTGCCGTTTTCGTATAATGCTGACACTTCCTTTTTTTGGATTTATGCTAACATCAGGACCTAGTAGATTTAATATACTTGATAAATTCTTCGTAAAATAGGAATTAAATCTTCTTTTCCCTTGTATTGAGTTTCCACAAGATCTACTGATGTAGAATTATCTTCCTTTGATAGCGTTACAATTGTATTTGCATATCCGTGGGTGACACTATGTTCAGATTTAAGATATTTGACGCCTTCTGAATGTTTTTCGAAAGCTTTTGTTTTCAATATTTTTTTCCACCCATCTAATGATTTACCTGTTTTTTCTGGCATGTTTTCAATCATCGTTTTAAGTGCAGGGTCCATAAACAATATTTTAAAGGTAAGTATAATAGCAGTATTGACTAAATCACTGCTATTCTTCAAATAGCAAGATAATAAACTAAATACAAATAGCGGCTAAAGTTAATACTTCGACCGCTATTACTGTTATTCATTGTTGTAATACCTTATTATTTTACTGAATAAATTCTTAATGTTTCATCAGCTAAATATTCAATCTTAGAGTGGGGCTTTTCGTGAGATTTTGATGCCTATAAATAACAGTGTAACAATTAATTACAATTTTGATTGACCTGTTGGTAATCTGATAATTTAAGTGTTGCTATATATTGACCATTATTGATATTTATACATAACAAATCTGGATTTCTATTTGCGCTTAAATACGACAAAGCCTCATAATTACTTACATCCAATTCTGTCAAGAAATTACTAAAACAAGAGAGATAAAAGAGGCTCTCTTTTTCTCCAAAATTGATTTGAGTTAATTTGTTATCACCAACATCCATTGCCTCTAACAAAGGATTATTAGAAAGATCTAATTCGGTAATTTTATTTGTTGGGATATAAATGGTTTCTAAATTCACCGCCACACTAGTGTCAAATGACTCCAAATCATTATGACTCATTAAGATATTTACTAAACTTGGGTTTTCAATAGTATAGTTTTCAAAGTAGTTCAATGATAAATTCAACCATTTTAAATTTGTAGCCGCTGACAAGCCAGAAATGGATGTTAGCTCATTTGCCAATAAATTTAGCTCTGATAAATTTGAATTGTTACTTAAGTCAATTGTAGTTAGAGTGTTATTAATTAAATTTAAAGTATCCAATAAAATATTTTTACTCAAATTTATTTCAGACAGTCTATTTCCAGAGGCATCCAATTTTTTTAAATTAACAAAGCTTTCTATGCCTGTCAAATCATAAATCTCGTCAAGTGAAGATTCATTTGATAAATTTAAAAAATCAATGCTAGTAGCATCCGATTTTAATATTCTTTGATTGATAACACCATCGCTATCTATACCAAGACTAATTAATTTGGCTTCAAATTGAGAGTCAGGAATTTCGACGTATTCAGGTTCAGAATCAATGGAATCATTTGTGCATGATAAAAATATACTAATGATTATAATTGAAAATAAGTAATTGAATTTAATATTCATAATATGATTGTAATAATTTAATTTTCAGTTTGTAAAAAACAAAAAACTATTCCCTAACTTTTAGGGAATAGTTCTCAATTTTGTCGTAAAATTATGAAAATCTTAAAAACTTAATGTTAAGTTTTTGCTAAAAAAAACAGACAAGTATTATTTTATATAACACTTCTTATCATGAACATGGCACTTTTCTTTGTTTGTAGATTAGTAGTCTAAAGTGCACTTATTATTTTCAATTTGACCTTTGACCTTGTATTTGCTCGATATAGCTTCCATTTTTGTTGTTCTTCACAAAGGGTAGTATAATCTCGTGAACGATTTAAAGTTTTATTTACTATGTTCCAAATACTTTTTTAGAACTTGCTTTGTACTAATAGATGCTTTCAAAATTCAGATCTTCAATTACCATATCTTGAAGCGTTTTTAATTCTTTATTGTAATTGATATTTTCCTCTTCACTTTCTTTTAATTCAGATAATACGTTAAAAATAAAATTGTCCTCTCCATACTCATTCCAATCTTTTTGAAAGTTTCTATTCCTATGGTTTCCAAATTTAAGTTCCATTTTATGCCTATTCCATTTTGACTCCATATCAATACTGTTGTCAATCAGAACTTTATTATTCTTAATGTTTTTAATTTTAAAAACTCCCATTGGGATTTTCCGTAGCTTGTATTCTTCTTTAAGTTCTTTTTTTGTTTTCATTTTAAATTATTCATAATTGTTTCATTACCGTCAGTCAATCCTTCAAAAACTTGACTGCATCTATTGATCAAACCTTTTGTATTTATAGATTTGTTCAAGTTAAAATCCAAATTTCAGTCATAAATTCCGGAAGGAAACATTATTTGTATCCGGTCTTTTTATAAGTTGATGCCAAAACAATGGGTATCGAAAAAATACGTTTTGAAAACTGCAATTTTTTATACCCATTGTAGTGCTTAATATTTTCAGAATACCAGTAACCTTATTTAGCTTTCTTTAGTCGCTTTTCTGCTTTTTTTTCTTTAGCAGTTTTAGCGGGCTCTTTTTTAACGTTCTTCTTTGAGTCTTTTCCTTTTGACATGATATTTTATTTTAAATGTTTATTAGTTTAAATGTAAGCAAAAATTTTGCGAGATGTTATGACTAGTCCTTTTATGTTGCAATTATAACTCCAGTCGACCAGTTCATTTTTTTTAGATTGAAATCTGGAGATAAAATTACAATAGAAATCTGGAGATAAAATTACAATAGAATATTCACAGAGAGGCATTAAAAAATTCAGCATAATTATTCTTGGTGAAAGCAGAGCAATATAATCTGTTACTTATGAAAAAAGCGGAATGAAATTATCTCAAAAAAGGATAAAATTAAGAGCTAATTGGCTGATTTCAAGACTATAAATAAATTATATTAAACACTTGTAAATGAGTGGTATACGTCACAAACTACAAGCTAGATTGATGATGTTTTTATGTATGTTTAGTTTTCTTTAATGTTATACAATACTGTAACTCCTTGTGTTCTATGCAATTACCTTTTTCACTCTTTCAATCTTGTCAAATTTTGATAAAGTTAGTCTTACAATACTATCTGCCTCAGCTAATAAATCGTGAGGAACATTTGCATCTAAGCTAATTAAATCCCCTGTTTTTAAAATCATTTTCTCCCCATTAACTCCAAAAGCGATAATTCCTTGATGAATTGCAACTGTAATTGGAAAACCTGCTTTATGCTCTTTCATTAGTTGTCCTTTTTTGAACAAAATTCTGATTTCCTTTGAGGATTCTGTTTCCATCAATACTTTAATAGAGACTTTGGTATCATTATAAATAAGTTCTTTTAATAGAGATGCTGTTTTCATTATTTAAAGTAATTTTTATATCCTATTGAATATTTATTTTGTTGATATAACGTACTTGTCATTATTGAGTTCAACTTTAATGGCAGACAACGGTTTGTAATAGATTAGTTACTTTGTTTAAATATCTAAGTTAGCAAATACATACCGAATCTGCCTACCGCAGGGCAGGTAGTAAATCCACGTGGAATTTCATAAGTAGGCTTGCACCAGCAATTATTTTTTTAGGTATTAGATGCTAATTTTAGTTGAGATTTGGCTGAGGAGTCAACCTTAAATATGGTTTAACTTCAATATGTCCTTTTGGAAACAAATTTGGAATATCCTCATTAGAAACCGAGGGTACAATAACACAGTCATCTCCATTATTCCAATTGGCAGGTGTTGCTACTTTATGATAAGCGGTTAATTGTAATGAATCGATTACTCTTAATAATTCATCAAAATTTCTACCTGTTGACGCCGGATAGGTAATAGTTAATTTCACCTTTTTATCTGCACCAATAACAAATACTGATCTCACAGTTAATTTGCTATCAGCATTTGGATGAATCATATCATATAACAGCGCTACTTTTTTATCCTCATCTGCTATAATAGGAAAGTTGACCACTGTATTTTGTGTTTCATTAATATCATTAATCCAACCGTTATGAGATGTCAATCCATCCACACTTAATGCAGCTACTTTTACATTTCTCTTGTCGAACTCAGTTTTATATTTAGCTACTGTCCCAAGTTCGGTAGTACAAACGGGAGTATAATCTGCTGGATGTGAAAATAAAATCCCCCAACTATCTCCAAGCCAGTTATGAAAGTTTATTTCACCTTCTGTAGATTGTGCCGTAAAGTTTGGGGCCTCATCACCTAATCTAATTGTGCTCATAATTTTAAGTTTTAAAGATTAATAAATATTGCTTTTTAATTTGCATATAACGCGTTCTTGTGTGGTTAGTTGTGTTGAATAGGACTAAATTAGTAAAAGAAAACCAACCTGAGAAAAATCCCGATGAATTTTACTAAGACAAATAGCCTGAACGATAACTAAAGCATTTTTAGATAAATATTCATAGTTCCATTTTTCATACCATTCTAAGTAAAGATATTTCTCTAAATATTTGGTTGTACATTTTCTTCTTCATTGTCTGTCAATTATATACGTGAATAAAAGGTTGCAATTCTTAGAGATATATTAGGAGTTATATTTATTAATAATCTCAACGTTTTTTAAATTGCAGAAAGGTTTGTGATTTCTACATATTGTTATGATTAGTTTTTGTTTAACCACTCTATTAAAACGGTTGTTAATTCAATTCGATTGCTGATGAAATTATGATCAGATTCAAACATTTTCAGGTCAATATTTTCCAGTAAACTAATCCAGCTGTGATTATTTTTAGACCCCTCAATAAGCAATACTTTCTTATGCTTCAATTGGTTTTTATAAGTCACCACGTTATACTTTTCTTTATTATCCAACATCTCTTGTAAGAAGATATGAGCGTTTACCTTTAGCATAACTTGTCTGTTTAAATAATTTTTCCATCCTGAAAGTTCACTTAAGGCTTGAATTGGATTAAAACGAGAGCCTGCATTCATAGACGAAATGGCTATGATTTTTTTTACCCTTTCATTTTTACTTCCTTGAATTAATGCGAGTCCACCACCATAACTACGTCCTAGCAATACGAAAGCATTCGTGTCTATTTTTAATCTTTTGGAATTTTCAGAATTTGATAAGTATTTTATGACCTCATCGACTTCTTCAAGGCTATGAGAATATAAAAAATCTCCTTGGCTTCCCCATGCGCCTCTATAATTGAAGTGAATCACATTTCTACCTGTTCTTCTTAAAGATTGAGCGATGTCAAATTGGTTGTCATTTCCGGGTAATCCGTGTAGCATTATTACGGTCTCTTTAGACCCTTCTCCATTTGCAATAAAGGCATAGCCAGCAACAGAGTCTCCTTTTATATTGAAAATAATTTCTTCATTAAAAGATGGGAATTCTGAGTGGTTAGTAAAATCATTAAATGCTTTATTGTTGACTGATTGACTAAAGCCATTCAAATTAAATAATAATACAATGATTGACACCGATAAACATTTCTTCATAGCTTTTATGATTTTTAATTGAACACAACCGTTAGTGTATGGGTTGTTAGGTTGGTACTAATATAGCGAATAGGGGCGAACCAATTATTTGCAGTTTGGAGTTTTCGATAAGGAATTCAACTGCATGAGTTAAAGGCAGTTTTGTGCAAGGCTTATATTTATAATATTAAATGCGGATTGCACTAATATATGTCCAAATAATAAACAGGATTTGTAATGGGATTCTAAACCACAAATAGAGTATGCCATTTCCATCAAATGTTCCTTTTTGGTAATTAACATTATTTATTGCGGCATAAATATTTGCAGGAAGCATTAGTAAAAGAAAAATTATAAGAGTCCATCCAGATATTTCTTTTAATTTAGGAATAAGTAAACCTATGGCTAGTAAAATTTCAAAGATTCCTGTTATATAAACAAAACTTTCTTTAAAAGGGATAATTTTGGGAACCATCATTGACATACCTTTTGTAAAGGCAAAGTGACCAATCGCTGTGAATACAAGCATTATCGACATTGCAATTCTTGCTGATAATGCGAAATCATATTCTTTTTTTATAATTTTAATTACAAAAATAGAGATTGAAAAACTTAATAAAAGCACAATTAATGGTTTCATATTTTCTTAAATTATTGAATTTCAAAGGTCAGAAAAGAATAAAGTAAAAACAATGAACCCAAGTTAAGTAATACGTTTTCTAATTCTGCTCAAGGCTTGAGGAGTTACCCCAATATAAGAGGCAATATATTTTAATGGGATTTGTTGTAATAATTTTGGTCTCTCAGAGAATAAGTCCAAATATCGTTCTTCTGCTGTTTTACTCAATAAGGAAAGTTCTCTTTTCGATTTTATCAAAAACATGTTTTCAGCCATTTTTCGTCCGATAATATTTCCGCTATTTGTTCTTTCATAAACTTCTTGCAAATTTTTATGAGAAATTTTCAATACAGTGGTTTCTAATAAGGTTTCAATTTGGTATTCGGAAGGCATTTGTGTTAAAAATGAATCATAAGCTGTCACGAATTCATTTTCGAATAGAAAACCAAAAGTTAAGTCGGATTCTTCCCTCGGGATATAAAGTCTAACCATTCCTTTTTTTATAAAATATAAATGGTCCTCTACCTCACCACTTTTCAATAGAATGGCATGTTTCTGATACTTTACTTCTTGCAATTTTGAAGAAAAGAATTTCCAATCAGAATCATTCATTGGAGTGATGTTTTCAATAAACTTTCTGATTTCGTTCATTTGAATAATGTTTAGCTTGTGGCTAGGGATTTGGTTATACTGTGTAGCGGTTTTGTAAGCATTAGTTATCTTTTTATTCCTTTTCAAAGAATTTAGTAATTGCATCAATTTCTAGAGACATCCCTTCAAACTTTTCATTGGCGAATTTTGTTCTAATGTATTTTGTAAAGGATTGAATCCGAATATATTTTCGTGTAGTGACTTATACCTCTTCCTAAATCAGAAGAAAATAAAATAATAATTATCTATTCATTTTAAAAATATCCAAATCTATATCATCCAAACCATCTTGATCAAAAGGATACTCCATATGATCCTGAATATTATAAAGGGAAATCAATATAAATTCACTTAAAATAACAACAAAATAAGTAATCCAAATTGTAGTATCAACACCTATCTTGCCTATAATAGTAGGGGTGTAAATAAGAGGGAAAATATAAATAAATATCAAACAATACGCTTTCAAGCTAATAGGTGTTCTATGCGTATGTATGGCATGTAAATTATCGATTGCTTCATGTAAATCATACATAAAACGAATAACTCTATCCTTTAAACTTTTAGGCCAGACCTCATTATTCTCTAAAATAAATAGAGATACTTTATGTATTGAAGCATCAAGATCTGTCGTGTCAAAATCGCTGTCTTTTAAATGCGCAATTACTTTTTCATTAATTTCCAATAAAATTTGAGATATTTCATTTTTCTTTTCATCGGATAAGCCTTTAGTAGTTGCGAAAAGATAATCTATTGTTTTAATAGCACCTCTAAACTGGCTCAAATGCTCTAATGCTTTTTCTCTTCGCCTGAATGAGCTTCTAATTGTAAAGACTAATGGAAATACAATAGCAATACTAATAAGAGTTAAATCAATATTGTAATTGATATTATAGTAATAAGCAATAATAGGTGTTATAATTGAAATTATAACAGCAATTAAAGTTCTGAAATTAATTATTGAAAAATATTTATGCATTATAACTTATTTAAAAAATACTATATTTGTTAATATAGAACCAATATTATGAATAAGCAAATAATATATGTTCTCCTCATCTTTCATTTAACCTTAATGCCTTTTTTGGTTGCTCAGAATTCAATAGATTCGGTGGCTACAGAGAGCGTGTCTCCTCTTTTTAAAGAACAATCTATTCTTCCTCTCAAGTTAAGTTACTCTAATAAAGAATTAAAGAAAAACACGAATGATAGCACTTATATAAAAACAAAACTTTCTTATGAAGATGTTAATAAGCAATGGAAGGAGTTAAAGATTGAAATAAGAGCGAGAGGAAAATCTAGACGAGAAATTTGTTATTATGTTCCTGTTAAAATAAAAATTAAAAAATCTAAATCTGAGGGTACTTTATTTGAAGGTAATAAAAAATTAAAACTTGTTGTGCCTTGTTCAACCGCAAAAGACAATAATGATAATGTCATAAAAGAGTATATCGCTTATAAGTTATATGAAGTGATTTCTCCATACCATTTTAAAACCAGATTGGTTGATATTTCATTATCAGAAATAAGGGGCAAAAAAGTAAGGGAACATCAGATTAAAGGTATATTGATAGAAGATGATAAAAGGGTTGCCAAAAGGCATAATGGCAAAATCACTGAAAGAGCTATAAATCCTCTTGCACAAGAAGATATCGTCTGTGTTCAAAACGCATTTTTTCAATATATGATTGGCAATGTTGATTTTTCAATTCGTGAGCAGCACAATGCAAAACTTTTATATGTCGATAAAATTATTTACCCTTTAGCTTATGATTTTGATATATCTGGACTTGTAAACCCTAGTTATGGGACACCACCTTTAGGGATGAAATCTATGACAGAAAGAAAATTTAGAGGCGTGGAAAGAAATATGGGTGTAATGAACCAAGTTAGACAGGAGTATATTGAAAAGGAAAATCTCATACTCTCAATTGTTAAGAGCTTCGAAAATGAATTTGAAAATGAATCAGAATATGAAAAGGCTATAGCATATATTTCTGATTTTTTCAAGATAATTTCAAACGAACAAAAGTATAAAAATGATATTGTAGAACAAATGAGGAATTAAAATATAATAGATTTATTATATCACTTGATAACTGCTTTATCCCAGACTTTACCAGTTTTTTCGTCAATCATTTCAATCGATACTTTATCACCATCAATTTTTACAGAAAGCACATAATACATAGCAGTAGGAATATCGGTAATTGTGCCATCGGCAGCATGAAATTTAAAAGGGGCCATGCCGTTATTGATATCTTCTTTGGTACGTCTTCCATAATACGCATCGCCTTTAATCGCATCTTTTTCTCGATTCAGAGGATAAATATATGCCCCAGCACCAGCCGAAATTATGTGATTGGTATCATTCCGTTTGGTTCTATAATAAAGATGGTCATGCCCGCTAAAAACTGCGGTTACTTTGAACCTGTCGTACAATTTCGTGGTTTTAGATGCTGCGCCTTCTACATCATCATAAGATTTTATGCCAACGGTATAATGTGGACGGTGTTTAAAAATGAATATATGCTTTCCTTTAGCTTTTCTCAATTCCTTTTTTAACCATCTAAGTTTTTCTCGATCCTCATTTATTTTGGGCCAAGGCAAAGCAATGAATTTGGCATTACCATATTCGAAACTATACATGGCTTTTTGTATTCCGTAAAAATTTTTAAAATTCTCAATGCCGTCGTCTCCACCATCTTCTTCATGATTCCCTACTGTTGGCCACATCGGATATTTACGCATAAACCAGCCTCCTTTTTCATCTAATAGTTTATAGTTTAGCAGGCCTTTTTCCCCAGCGCCACTATTTACCAAATCGGCAGTTGTTAAGCAAAAATCAGGATGTAAACTATCTGCTCGCCTTAAGACATCTGGAAAATATTTAGACCCTTTTGAATCGCCAAACACCAAAAAATGCATTTTTGTTGGTTCTTTACCTAGTTTTTCTTTCAACAGCTCCATCTTTGGCTCAGGGTTGTAAGGGTTAACTACCTCTTGAGCACTAATATAAAAAGTGTATAAAAATAATATTGAAGAAAAAACTAAAGGCTTATAACTTAACATTGTTTATTTTTTTTTAAAGTTGTCAACTCGAATAATATAATGAACTAAAGTACATAATATCTTTAAAAGTTAAGATATGATTTTAAGTGTTTTTTTATTCAGGATTATGTTCAACTCATTCAATATGGCAAAGAGTATTCCATTCGTCTTTGGTTAAATCATATAAAGTTTTCTTCATTTTTAAGTTGAGTTGTTTTCAGCTTGGTGTCAACATTCTTCTGAATTAAAATTTGCCTGTTTTATGCACTAAATGTCTGTTTCTAAACGTTCATTCGTAATTCTCTGTGATTTTCAAATTTTTGGTTAACCAGATATCACATATCAAACGATCAATCACAAATATGTTTTTGGTTTTTTAAAGGGGTTATACTTTTGTCTAATCTAAAGTTATAAAAACTAAAACATTAATTATTATGAAATTTTCAAATAACTCGGTGCTATTGTTAGTAGCAGTAGTTTTTCTTTACACATTGCCATTTTTGGGACAACAGAAGCTTGATAGTTTCGAATACAAGGGTAAGGCTTTTAACTATACTATTCAATTGCCTTTAAATTATGATGCGACTAAAGAATATCCAGTCATCATTGGACCTTCGGACGCTAAATCAATCAAAGATGAAAGTTTTTATTGGCAGGGCGTCAAAGATACTCAAGGCTGGATACTTATTGGCTACAGAATTTATAGTGCGACAAATAGAACAGGAGAGATTATTGCACTATTGGAACATTTAAAAGCAAACTATAATGTAGAAGGCAGTAAATTTCATACCGTTTGTTTTAGTGCTAACAGTGCGAGTATTTTTGATTTGGTTATGAAAATACCAAGTTATTTTGAAGGTATAACAGGCGTGGCTGGAAACCCAAATAATGGCAATAAAGAAAAACTAAAGCAATTAAAAGGAGTGAAGGTGCAGTTTGTTGTAGGAGATAGAGATTCTTATTGGATGCGTTCTGCAAAAAAAAGCCATCAACTTTTACAAGGTCTAGGTCTAGAAAGCACCATAGAAATTATCAAGAACGGAGTGCATGTTATGAGACCACTCATAGGAAAAGGCTTTTTGGATAGAGCAGCGCGCTTAAGGCAATAAATTATTAGACTATTCATTGGCAATCTATTTCTATTCATAATCTTTAGGCTTATGAATAGAAATATTTGTTGACCAATTCCTCGCTTAAATGTTTTAGCCTACTTTTTCAAAAAAAAACACGGCATTGAAGTTTTATAGTTTCTCAAAAGAGACGATCATAAATAAGTCTGATTTTCAGGCAATTAAGGCTGGTTTTAAAGCCGGTTTTCGAGTAAGTTGAATTATTTTTTGTATATTTAGACAAATTATAAAGAGATATTCCTACACGATTTACTTCCTCGAATCAATCTCTTGCCACATTTCATTTTATCGAAAATTGAATACATCTGAGAATCAGATAGGACATGTTGTCCAAATATTTAATCAACCAAAATCAATTAAAATGAAAAAAAATGTAATTATTTTTTTGATGATGATGTTTACAATCATCACGTATTCTCAAAAGGAAAAAAACGGAACAATTTACAAAGAACATCCAGCAATTAATGCTGTTGAAAACATGATGCAAGCGCTATTTGTTGAAGGAGATTCAACCAAGGCAGGGTCTTATCTTGCAGCCGATTTCAGGTCTTTTAGCGGTAACAGTACTAATCCAGATGCAAAGGGTAGAGATAGATCTTGGTTTTTAGGAGCCGCCGCTTGGTTTAAGAAAAACATTGCTTATGTAAGTTTAGAGAGATCTCCTGGAGCTTATCCGGATGCACTGCAATATAAAGATGATGATGATGGTGATGAGGGTCTTTGGGTACAAACATGGGATCATTTTAAAGGGGTACATAAGGTAACTGGTGTTAAATTGGATATGCCCATACATAGAATGTTCAAATTAAATAAGGAGAATAAAATTAGACTGATGTTTACTTATGATAATGATCGGCCTTGGATTGAAAACGGGCAGAGTTTTGTTGAGAGAGAAAATGGAACCCTTTATAATCATCATGAGTATATTAATAAGGTGAGAAGAATGGTTCATGCTTATGCAAATAATGATATGGAAGTAGCATATAGTTTTTATGCAGATAATGTTAGATTTAGAAATATTCATATGCCAGCAGGACAGTCTTTAACGCTGGAAGAATCAAAAGCACAGGACGTAAAGTTTAAAGAAAATTTTACAATCACAAGTATTGATATTAGAGGATATCCTGATTATTTGCATTATGAGATAAGAAATTCTAAGGTTGTACAGTCATGGTGGAATGTTAGATTAATTAGAAAAGCTGATGATAAAAAATTGGTGGTGCCATTATTCTTTATTCACGACTTTAATGACGAAGGCATGATCACTCAAGAAACAGCTTACTTTAGTGCTCAGATGTTAGAGAATTAGCCCTCCCAAAGAGTAATCTAATACTAGGAATGAAAACAATTATTATTTGTTTTTAGAAAACAAAAAACCCATAACGTGAGTTATGGGTTTCCTTTTGTCGAGAATGTGGGAATTGAATAGTGAGTCCACGCTTATTTCTTGATCTCTATTGACTTTTTATAAACCTTTTTACCATGACCCATTGTTTTAACATATCTCTGGCATCTTGAGCAGGGTATCCCAAAACAGTTTTTCCAGCTTCTACATCATTCATAACTCCAGAACCAGCACCAACGGTAGCACCAGAATGTATTGTTGTGTGGTCTTTAATAGAGGCACTTCCACCAATAATAACACCATCACCTAAAGTCACAGAACCCGCAAGTCCGCTATGTCCCGCCATAATACATGAGCGTCCCATAATACTGTTATGTGCTATTTGAACTAGGTTATCAATTTTGCAACCATCACCAACAATAGTGGAGCTGAATTTTGCTCTATCAACACATGAATTGGCTCCAATTTCAACATAATGCCCAATGATGACATTCCCTATTTGTGGGATCTTAACCAATTGTCTGCCATCATCACTTGGTCTATATCCAAATCCATCAGCTCCAATACTTACATTGGTATGAAAAATACAATGGCTACCAATAATGCAGCGTTCACGAATAATAGTCCCAGACCAAACAACGGTGTTGTCCCCGATAATGGTTTCATCAAACACACAAACATTTGGGTATAGAATTACACCGCTTCCTAATTCAACATCTTTACCTACAAAACAATTTGGTCCAATCTTACAACCATTACCAATTTTTGCTGTTTCATGGATCACAGCAGTTGGATGTATATCCGTATCAAACACAGGTGGTGGTGGATTGAAAAGCTCCAACAATTTCGCCATCGCCAAGTCCACATTTTTTACTTTAATAAACGCACGATTGTCACCAGGTTCAATATCTAAATTATTATTTACTAGAGCAGCACAGGCTTTTGAATCTGCCCAAAATTTCAAATATTTATTGCTTCCAATAAATGTGATTTGATTACTATTTGCCTTTTTTAATTCCTCAGGACCTTCAATTTTTTGGCTGGTATCACCTACTAATTCGCCTTTTAAAATGTCATTAATTTCACTTATAGAGTAAGATGTCATTTGTGTTTTTATTGATTTAATAGTTAGTTATAAATTTTGATTTTTGGGGTTGTAAGCGCCTCCCTATTATTTGTACCGGTATATGTATGAAACTTAGCGTTTAAAATTACACTATATTTTAGGATTAACACAGCCCCGCATTTTTAAATTTTGTATTTTCTAATTTCCATCAGCGGTTATTTCAATAAATTGGGTTGTTAAGTACAATTTTTTCCAAACGCCATTTTCGTAACTCCCTATTTTAAAATTATAAGTGGAGTCATTTACATATTCCCACATTTCAGTTAAAAATGAATTCCCATAAGCATATTGATATATTATATTCTTTTCTATAGATAATACAACTCCCTCAGTTAGTTCACCAAAGATGTCAAATTCCCAAAATTTTACGGAGTCTGATTTTTTGTCAAACATTCTAATTCCGTGATTTCTTAAACCAAATTTTATTTGTTCTTTGTCAATAAATCCTTTAGAATTGGTTAAGACTATCATTCGGTCAAGAGAATAGTTAATTTCAATTTCTTGTTTAAAAATAGTTCCATTTTCCCAAGTCCCTTCTGCTTTCCATTTTTTATCTACAAGATTGTCGAACATTGAAAGTTCTGAGTTTTGGCTAAAAATGGTCATAGGGATCAGAAGGAGTAATAATACAACTGCTTTCATTTTTCTGGTTTTTTTAATCGAGCTAAGGATTGGTATAGGCCAAAAATAGCAATTTTTATACACGTTGTTACCATGGTATTTTATTAAGCTATCAAAATCTGTTTCTGTGTATCTACTTTTCTTTCATTCCTAGAGACATATGCAAATAGCCGTACTACTAGGGGTGTTATTCTTGTTGTTGGAAATCGTTACACGATCAAATGTGCAGCCAGTACTGCCAGAGGAAAGGCCAGTATCGTTCTCAATAGGAAAATAACCGCCAGATGCCAGACTCTGATGCGCAGTTTCGTTTTCATGAGTACCACACCGGTTTCCGTTAAGAAGATGATTTGAACTACAGACATTATGGCAATAACGCATCGAGTGACCTCGCTTTCAATACCTTTCCCAATCAAAGGTGGAAAGAACGGATCTGCAAAGCCAGCAATAATGGCCTTTGCAGTCAGGGTCGGGTCTTGCATATTCGCAAGTTCCATCAGAGGAACAAAGGGTAGGGCTAGCCACTCAAATAAGGAAGTATGTTCGACAAAAATCATTGCAACCGTTGCGAAAACAACAACCGCAGGTATGATATTGAACCATAAGTTCGACAAATCGCGAAGACCTAATGTGGCATAGCGGTTTATACCAGGTCCAATCTTAGCGCGTTCCAGGGCTGCAGTCGTGGCACGCTGGGTCAAACTGCCTTTGGTAGCCTGAGTTGGACGTTTATCTTCACCATCGATGAAAGTATCCTCGAATCTAGACAATGGAGGAATCCGTGAAAGTACAAGCGCTAGAATGATGATGATCACAACGGCACTGATATAGTAAGCCAGGAAAATATCGTCAATGTTTAGGAGTTCCGCAACTACTAAGCTGAAAGGAACAGATACTGGTGAGAAACAGGTCGCTATGATGGTTGCTTCTCGCCGGGTATAGTTTCCAATCTCATACTGCCGATTGGATAGAATAATACCCACCGATGAAGAGCCCAAAACTGAGGTCATACTATCGATGGCGGCTCGTCCCGGTAGTCTGAAGGCTTTTCGAAATGGTTTGTGAAGCAAAGTTCCAACAAAATCCATCAATCCGTATTCTGTGAGCAGCGGTAAAAAAATGGACGCAAAAAATAAAATAAACAGAAGCTTTACTAACAGGACATTAATAACAAGTCCGCCGGTAAATTCGCCCCAAAGCCATTCTGGACCAATCTTGAACAAAACAGAGACAATGAACAGCACCGCTATTGCCCGAATGACAATCGTTATCCTACCCACATTGATGAGGGGCACCAACCATTTTGGGAGGCCTTCAGAGTTTGCACGATGCATCAGCAGCATTGGAACAATGACAGAGATCATGACGACAGCGAGCAGAATCCAGTTGGCTGAATATCCCAATACATCCACCGCCTTTTTAGCGAAATAAGCCAGCGGTATATTATTTTCTCCCCCTATGTTTATAGGAACAAGAAACAGCACAAATCCCATGGCGGAAGGGAATAAGCATTTTAAAAACAAGCGCATTGATCTAGGCCGGTCTTCAGCCTGTTCGTTTTGGTTATTATTATTATTATTATTATTATTATTATTTATCATTGTTGTGTTCTAATAACTTCTTCAAATTTTAGTCTTACAGTTGAGTTTCTAGATTATATATAACGCAGTATACCTACTGTTGTACTTTCGTTATTTAATTAACTCCTGTTCAATCAATAAAAGGATTTCCGAATTTTGCTTTTTTATGTTCTTTAATTCGGTCATGTATTCTTCGGCATATGCATAAGAGAGGATGCTATAATTCTCAAAAGCTTCATCTTGTAGAAGTCGTTTATAGTCGGAGATTTTAATAGGAGGTGCCATTTCTGACAGCATAGGTTCCCACTCGTGTATTGAACTAATGAATTTCCCTTTGTAAGACTGAGACTCGTATTGAAATTTTCGGAGCGTTAGCCCTTCCTCTTCAGAATCTTTTATCACATCTTCCCAACTAAACAAAATCTCTATCAAGCGTTTATTTTCAATTAAATGAATTTCGCTAGACGATATAGCAGATCGGAGTGCACCATTACTTGGATTGAAAGTGTATGTCCAACTTAAATTTACAATCAGGTCGCCATAGTCTTTGTCAGAATATCCATTTTGTGGCGTTTTCATCATTTTGTTAGCCAGGAAATATGCTTTTGGTACTTTATTCAAGAAATAAAATACGGTATCTAATTGTTGGAGATTAGATACGAATTCTAGTTTCAACGCATTCAATATATCTTGTTTCTGATTTCGGTTATTACTTTCATTTCGCCATTCGTTCAATTGAATTGCAACTAATATTCCGATAACAACAAGAAGAATCTCTCCAATGGCATATTTAAAATACTTACCCGTTTTATTTTTTCCCATAAGATCGTAGCGTATTTTTCTAAAGAATTTTATCATTGATTAGCTCAGGCCTTTATTTTAGTGTTAATTTCTATGCGTTCTTATTAATTTTTTAAAACACTAATTGATATTTTAGAAGGTCGGTTGGTATCATGATAAATTCGATGTGTAGCTTTGATAAAATCTTTTTCATCGGCTTCATAAATATTTACAAACGATTGCGGATTAATATCAACTAAAGGAAACCAAGAATTTTGAACTTGGATCATAATTCTGTGTCCTTTTTTGAATTTATGTGCCGTATCAGGAATTTCAAATGATACTTCAGTTAATTCATTAGGTGTAAATGGCTCGGGATTTTCAAAACTATTTCTAAATTTTCCTCGCATTACTTCGCCTCTTACCAACATTTGATAGCCTCCCATTGGAACATTCATATCATTCGTCGGATAATCTTTTAATTCGTCAGGGAAAACGTCAATCATCTTAACCACATAATCCGCATCTGTTCCCGATGTGCTCACAAAAAAACTTACTTTTAAAGGTCCCACAACAGTAATGTCTTCCTCTAAAATTTCAGTTTGGTATACCATAACATCCGGTCTACGACTAGCAAATCGTTGATCATCGGTTAAGTATTCTCTTGTTCTGTCAAGATGAACATCTTCAGTATAAGGCACTGGTTTATTCGGATCGACTATATACTCATCAAAACAAGCTTCAACTGTAGGATTAGTGAATGAAAGTTTTTCATCACACTGAAGGTACAAATCCTTGTATTCAACATTCTTTGGTGGCCAAGATTCAAATCCTTTCCATTCATTGGATCCGGTGATAAAAATAGAAGCTTCCGGAAGTTTCATTTCTCCTTTATTCTTTAAATAATAATTAAAAAACTGCAATTCCAAATCTTTGAAATGAGTTGATGTATTACTATCGAAGTGAATATTTCCAAGTTTTTCGCCATTTCCACTAGCCCATTGCCCGTGATACCATGGTCCCATAACCAAACGGTTTTCAGCATTGGGGTTTTGATTTTCAATGGCCTTATACGTATTTAATGGTCCAAAAAGATCTTCGGCATCAAACCAACCTCCAACAACAAGCACAGCAGGCTTAACTTTTTTAAGGTGTGGAAGAACATTGCGTTCTTTCCAGAAATCGTCATAATTAGGATGTTCCATAAGGTCTGACCAAAATTGAATGCTATCCCCAAAGAAATTTTTTCGAACATTCTTTAAAGGGCCAAGATCTTTATAGAAATCGTAGTTGTCACTATTTTTGAATTCAAATGAAGAAGGACCAATTCGAGTTGGTTCTGGTCTTGGACGTCCAATTGTAGAGTAAAATGAAAATGCGTCCATAAGTAAAAATGCACCATTATGATGCCAATCATCTCCCATAAACCAATTAGTCACGGGGGCTTGAGGTGATACCGCTTTAATTGCAGGATGGGCATTTGGCAAAGCCATTGTTGAATAAAACCCTGGATAAGAAATACCGAAAATACCTGCCGATCCATTATTGTTATCTATGTTATTTATTAACCAATCAATAGTATCATAGGTATCACTGTTTTCATCAATTTCATTTTTCTTTTTATTTGGAATAAAAGGACGGACATCTTCGAATTTTCCTTCACTCATATAACGTCCTCGAACGTCTTGAAAAACGATGATATATTTTTCATTTAATAAATGTGTTAAATTACCTAGCCTTCCCGAATAGCGTTCTTCATTTGGCTCACTATTGTAAGGCGTTCTCACTAATAATATCGGGTAGTTCTTTGATTTGTCTCTAGGCGAATAGATTGATGTAAATAGATTGATACCATCTCTCATTTCAATCAGTTCTTCCTTTTTAGCATACTCTTTTTTTAAGGTCACAATACTGCCTTCTGGTGGCGGAATCGAATCTCTGCTAAAACTTACATTTATCGAGGTACTTCCAGACTTCCATACGCCATCAATGGTTTGAAGCTTGCTAGAAATTAGCCCTTTGTAGGTGTTACTCCCTAATTTGAATTCAATAACACCCTTAGAAATAATTAGTGTATCTGTTGGGATATTGAAAATCTCTTGGTCAGGGCTATCTAAAGTTGCCGAGTAGCCAGTTTCTAGAGCCACAACATGAATATCAATACGTATGGTAGAACTAGGGAATTCAGCTAGACCATGCCAATCACCAGTAATCTCTTGTGAAAATCCAGAAAATAGAATACATTGAAATAGGACAAGTGTTAAGTATATTTTTTTCATTTTAATTGGTTTAATTTAAGAATGTCTAGCATGAGGCTAAAGACCATTGTCTATATCTCTATGATATTCAATGCATTAAAATTAAATGAAATTCTTGTAAATCCAACGGAATAGTTTCTAATTATAACTGTTGGTAGCATGTGTTATGTTTTTTTGTGGAGAAGGAGGGATTCACTATGTGCATCCTTTGTGTCCAATACAATCATAGAAAACCACAATCCACTTCGTGTATTTGTTTTTTTGTTTCCAATCGCTTTACACGAGGAAGCTCTTGACGCTATTGTATGTAGTTTGGGATTCACTACGTCTCAATCCAGCAGAGTAGAACAGTGAAAGTGTGCATAGATGTTTAAGGATTCACTGCGTGCATCCTTTTTTGTTATCCGATGCAATCATAGAAAACCATAACACACGTGGTGTGTTGGTTTTTTTGTTTTCAAACGCTTCGCAAGAGCAGGCTCTTGACGCTGTTGAAAACAAAAAAACCAGAACTTTCGTTCTGGTTTTCCTTTTGCGGAGAAGGAGGGATTCGAACCCCCGGAGGTGTGACCCTCGCTAGTTTTCAAGACTAGTGCATTCGACCACTCT